>JAFECJ010000009.1 GCA_018242205.1 Pseudomonadota bacterium | reverse complement strand
GGTCGATATGGCCTGATTGTTCGCCGTCCAGAAAATCGGCGACCGGGTCGGCCGCCGTGGACTTGTAGAGTCGCAACAGAACGTCGTTGTGGCCGTCAAAAACCGGGAATTGCAGGGTCATTCGGGATGCCTGGCGTGGGTCGGAATCGGCTGCCACCCTAGTACGGCGCGGCGGACGGAAGGGGGTGCGCTGCGCCCGGTGCTGTGCTAATCGCTTGCGCGGATGGTCCCGTAGCTCAGCAGGATAGAGCAGCGGTTTCCTAAACCGAAGGTCGGAGGTTCGACTCCTCTCGGGACCACCATGATATTAAGCGGAATTTTCTAATTTGCAGCCCGGCGAAATTCCAATCACCCGCGAAACAGGGCTTTGGGGCTACAAGCCATAATGCGTCGGCAGTTCCAAGCGCTCGCGCAGCGCGGCGCGCTCGAATGATTTAGAAAGTATAGCTTTCTTCTCGAGTTGGCCGAGGCGTGTGCTCGCGCCTGTCGAGACCTTGCAGCGCGGATGCATGCAAGGACCGCACTACGGAATGGCGAATATTGTAGAAGTGCCGGTTTGAAATCTTTGTGCCTCTATCTCGAGGAAAGGCAGACTCGAGACGCGACATTTTGGGTCCGGTTGCGACCCAAAAGGGACGCGAGTGACGTTGAGCGACGCCTGTAAGCTTAAGACAGAGGCGATACATCACGGCTCTGATTAACAGTTTCCGCAATGCTGTTCATGAACGAGCTTGCGCCGAATTGGTCCGGTCCGTTTGGCCGGAGGTTTGGCTATCGATCTCGGCCGATATTGCGCCCGTGATTGGCGAATATGAGCGGACATCGACAACGGTATTGAACGCGTATGTCGCCCCCCGAGTAATACGGAGTCCGTAGCCTTGGACCGTTGCACATAACAATTGCTTCTCCTGGCGGTGGTGGTTTTGGTGATCCGTTACAGCGCGACCCGGCCGCCGTCTTGCGTGATGTCAGGGACGGCGTTATCAGTCGTGTCTGTGCCGAGGCGTCGTATGGCGTCATTTTGGCGGATGATGGCCGAACCGTCGACCTGCCGGCTACCGAATATCGTCGCCGCCGCTCGGCTGTAACCATCAAGGAAGCGCGTTAGCTGGTTCGGTTCGTCGCGATTGTGCGCATGGAATTGGGCCAAATCGATCGATGACATGGCCGCAGGGCAAGAACTGGAGCGCTGAGTGAACAGGCAAACTGAATTTCCAAATGAGGTCCTGCTGTTTATTGACGGCAACTGGCGGAAGGCCGGTGGCGGTGACTTCATTCCGATCCTCAATCCGGCGAGCGGCGCAACGGTGGGGCAGTTGGCTAGCGCCAACGTGCCCGATATCGAGGAGGCCGCCCTCGCGGCCGCCAAGGGCTTCAAGATATGGAAGGCCAAGAGCGCCAACGAGCGCCAGGCGCTGATGCGCAAAGCCGCGGGATTGTTGCGCGAGCGAGCCGCGCCAATCGCCAAAATGATGACGATCGAGCAGGGTAAGCCGCTTGCGCAAGCTCGCATGGAGACGTTGGCCGCGGCGGACGTCATCGACTGGATGGCCGAGGAGGCGCGCCGCACCTATGGCCGCGTCATCCCGGCGCGCTCGGCGACCGTCGATCAGCGTGTCCTCATGGAGCCGGTCGGCCCGGTCGCGGCCTTCACGCCGTGGAATTTCCCGATCAACCAGGCGGTGCGCAAAATCGCCGCGGCGCTCGCCGCCGGCTGCTCGATCATCGTCAAGGGCCCGGAAGACACGCCGGCCTCCTGCGCCGAACTGATTCGCGCCTTCGTCGATGCCGGCATTCCCGGCTCGGTGGTGCAACTGCTGTACGGCAAGCCGGCGGAGATTTCGGCGGCGCTGATCGCGCATCCCGCGATCCGCAAGATCTCCTTCACCGGCTCGACCGCGGTCGGCAAACAACTCGCCGCGCTCTGCGGCACATACATGAAGCGCATGACCATGGAGCTGGGCGGTCACGCGCCGGTCATCGTCTGCGACGACGCCGATCTCGATCGCGCCATCGACATCCTGTCGGCCAACAAGTATCGCAATGCCGGCCAGGTCTGCGTCGCGCCGACGCGCTTCCTGGTGCAGGACAAGGTGTTTCAGCCCTTCGTCGACCGTTTCAAGGCAGCCTCCGAAGCGCAGAAGATCGGCGATGGCCTCGAAGACGGCGTCACCATGGGGCCGCTGGCGCATGCGCGGCGCGTCACTGCGGTTGAGGATCTGGTCAACGATGCCGTCGGCGCCGGCGCCAAGGTGGTTACCGGCGGCAAGCGCGTTGGCAACAGCGGCTACTTCTATGCGCCGACCGTGCTCACCGACGTGCCGACCGACAGTCGCATCATGAACGAGGAGCCGTTCGGGCCGGTGGCGCTGGTCAATCGCTTCGCCAAGATTGACGAAGCGATCAGCGAAGCCAATCGCCTAGACTACGGCCTCGCGGCCTATGCCTACAGCCGTTCGGCGGGCACGATCGCCAAACTGTTCGCCGAGGTCGAGGCTGGCATGGTGTCGATCAATCATCACGGCATCGCGCTGCCGGAGACGCCGTTCGGCGGCATCAAGGACTCCGGATACGGCTCGGAAGGCGGGCTGGAAGGCATCCAACCTTACCTGCAACCCAAGTTTGCGACCGTCGATCTGCGCTTGGAATGATGGTGGACGCAGAGAATCTCATCCTTGAACGAGTTCCTTGGCGGCGTCTTCATCGGTGACGAGGACGTGACAAAGCCGCGCACGAATGGCGGCACGGATGATCGCGACCTTCTGTCGTCCGCCGGCGGCCAGAACCAATTCGGGCACGCGCCGCAGATCGTCTAGTTTCGGATTGACGACGAGACAGGTCAGCGGATGATCTATTGTCCGTCCTTCGGCGTCGAGGTAGTGGCCGCAGATGTCGCCCACTGCGCCAGCATCGCGCAGTGACTGCCACGTAGCGCGGCTGATCACGCCATATTCGAGCGGTTTCGATTGCTTCGACAGATCGATGGCGCTGAGCAGCGCCAGGTCGAGGGTCGGCACCATGGCAAGCACGCTCTTGACCGGCTCGCTCGCGATCAACGCGTCGCGCAACGGTTGCGACTCGGCGAACATTGGCGCGGTGACATAATAGCATGTGGCATCCAGGGCGCGCGCCATCATGGCCGCGTTGTCGTAGGGGTTGACGAGCGTGCTCTCCGCCAGCCCGCCGCACAGAAGCACCACACGATTGTCCATGCCCTTACGCCGAGCAAGGTTCTGCGCGGCCGCATTGATCGTACCGCCCCAACTGATGCCGAGGGCGCCGGATGGGGGGAGATGCTCGGAGACGTATTGGCCGGCAGCTGCGCCGACGAGCGGACGGGCATCGTCGCCGGCCATGGGCGAGGGCACGACGATCGCCTGGCGGAGACCGAAGGTGGCCACGAGCGCCGCCTCGAGCTCATGGCACGGCCCGGTGCTGCCGGTAATGGTGATCTGAACGAAGCCGCTCTGTCGCGCGTCGCCGAGAATCTGGTTCACGCGCTTGCGCGTGATTTTCAGGTGCTGCGCGATCGCCTCCTGGGTCTGGCCCTCCTTGAAGTAGTGCCAGCAGATCCGCGCCATCAGTGCGGCATCGGCGGTGCCCTCGGCGACGTCGGGAAGGCTCGTCTTGATCCGTTGCCCTGCTTTCAGCACGTCTGTCCTCGTATAACCGGTCGCCGCCTTGATAAGTGCCCGCTTCGTCCGGGGCTTACAACAGGCGGCATCAGGTTATCCCATTTGTTCTAACATCGTCACATATGTGTCGCGTGCCGCCTTTATAGCTTCCTGCCGTACCCCTTGTCAGGAGGCTGTCCCATGCGCCGGCTACTTTTTGCGTCCCTAGCTGCCTTGAGTTTTTCAACCGCCGCCTCCGCTGAGTTTTCCGGCGGCAAAGTCATCATCGGTGTGATGGGCGATCAGAGCGGTGTAGTCGCCGATGTTGGCGGACCCGGCTCGATCCTGGCCGCGCGGATGGCCGTGCAGGATTTTGGTGGTTCGGTCGATGGTACGCCGATCGAGATCATCACCGCCGATCACCAGAACAAGCCGGACGTCGCCTCGGCCATTGCGCGCGAGTGGTTTGACCGTCAGGGCGTCGACGTGATCGTCGATCTCCCCCATTCAGGTGTCGTATTCGGTCTGTCGGCCCTCGCCACCGAGAAAAAACGTTCGTTGATGATCTCGGGCGCAGCCAGCGTCGAGATTACCGGCGGCCGTTGTTCGCCTTATGTGACGCATTGGACCGACGATACCTATTCGCTGGCGCAGGGCACGGCCGCGGCGCTGGTCGATCAGGGGCTGAAGTCCTGGTACTTCCTCACGGCCGACTATGCCTTCGGTCACGACCTGGAAAAAGACGCCGCTCGAGTCGTCGAGGCGCGTGGCGGCAAGGTGCTCGGCAGCGCGCGTCATCCGTTGAGCACGGCGGACTTTTCGGCCCTGCTGCTGCGAGCCCGGAGCTCGCAAGCCCAAGTCGTGGCTCTCGCCAGCGCGGGAGCCGATACGGTCAATGCGATCAAGCAGGCGGGTCAATTCGGCATCATGCGCGCAGGCCAGCGCGTGGCGGCGCTTCACGCCTTCGTCACCGACGTCAACAGCGTCGGCCTCGAAGCCGCGCAAGGCCTGATCATCACCTCGGGCTTCTATTGGAACGACAATGACGGCACGCGCGCCTTTGCCCGCCGCTTTTTCGCGGATCACGGTCGCATGCCAACGCGTGAACAGGCCGGCGTCTATGTCAGCGTCCTGCACTACTTGAAGGCCGCCCGGGCCGCCAAGAGCGATGATGCGGCTACGGTCAACGCCGAAATGCGCCATCTGCCGGTCGATAAGTTCGGTCGTGAGGCGCGTGTCGAAGAGAACGGCCGCGTCGTCTACGATCTCGGCGTCTATCGCGTGAAGGCGCCTGCCGAGAGCCATGCGTCGTGGGACTACTACGAGCGTATTGCGACGGTACCGGCGAGCACGGCGTTCCGTCCGGTCGCGACATCGGGCTGCAGCCCAACTCCGAAAGTGCAGTGAAAGCCGCCATGCGCTCCGTTCCAGCGTCAAGGCTGGCCCGAAACGAACTTGCCGGCGGTGACGCGGAGCCTTTGCTTCGCGTCACCGGTCTGACGGTGCGCTTCGGTGACTTCGTGGCGCTGCGCGATGTGTCCCTCGATCTTTACGGCCGGGGGATCCATGCGGTGATCGGGCCGAACGGTGCCGGCAAGTCGACGCTGTTCAATGCGATCAGTGGCTTCGCGAAGCCGGAACATGGCAACGTCCACTTCGGTAATGCCGACGTGACTGGCGAGCGGGCCGATCGACTGGCGCGCCTCGGCCTCGCGCGATCGTTTCAGATGTGCGCGACTTTTCCGGACCTCTCCGTCGCGGACAACGTTCGAACGGCCCTGTTGCGCGACGTGACTGGTATCGGCCTGTTGCGCCGGCGTGGCGGCGAAAAGCTCGATCCAGCCATCGAGGGTCTTCTCGAAGAGACGGGGCTCTCGTCCGAGCGATATCGGCGCGCTGCCGATCTTTCCTACGGGCGACGCCGGCTGCTCGAGATCGTCACGACCTTGGCCTTGCGGCCGAAGCTCTTGCTGCTCGACGAACCGATGGCTGGCCTTGCTCGCGAGGATATTCCGGCGGTGACGCGGCTGATCGACAAGGCCGCCGAGGACTGTGCGGTACTGTTCGTCGAGCACAATCTTCCGGTCGTCGAGCGGCTGGCCAAGCGCGTGACGGTGCTCGCCGGCGGATCGGTTCTCTGCGAGGGCAGCTACCGCGAGGTTGCGAGCGATCCGCGCGTTCGCGAAGCCTATATCGGGGACGTCGGCGATGTATGACGTTCGTCTCGCGCGCGAAGAAGAACCGGCGCTGGAGGTGTCGGATCTGAAGGCCTGGTATGGCGATTCCCAGGCGCTCTTCGGCGTCAATCTGCGGGTCAGGCCCGGCGAGGTGATCGGTCTTGTCGGCCGTAACGGCGCGGGCAAGACGACGATCCTGCGCGCCGTCATGGGCCTGTTGTCGCGGCAGACGGGCCGTGTGTCGGTCCACGGACGCGATGCGCAGGCGCTGAGGCCCTCGGAACGGGCGCGCCTCGGCATCGGCTATTGCCCGGAAGAGCGCGCGATCTTCGCCAGCCTCACCGTGTCGGAGAATCTGGCGCTGCCACCCACGGTCGCCGCCGATGCGATGACCGAGGAGGAGATCCTGTCTCTCTTTCCAAATCTCAAGATCCGCCGGCGCGAATTCGGCGGGCGGCTCAGCGGCGGCGAGCAGCAGATGCTGGCGATCGGTCGCATCCTGCGTACGGGCGCACGGACTCTGTTGCTCGACGAGCCGACCGAAGGGCTTGCGCCTGTCATCGTTCGGCAGATCGAGAAAATGCTCATCGCGCTGAAGCAGCGCGGCTACACGATTGTCCTCGTCGAGCAGAACCTCGGCTTCGTGCTGCGGCTTGCTGATCGCGTCGTGGCAATCGAGTGCGGCGCGGACGTCGCGCAATGTGATGCGGCCGATGCGGCGCAAGCCGAGCGGCAGCTTGCCCGACACCTCTCCGTGTGAGTCCCCGATGTTCGATCTCGTCCTCGGTTATCTCATCATCGGTCTCGTCAACGGATCGTTCTATGCTCTGCTCAGTCTCGGCCTCGCGCTGATCTTCGGGCTTCTCAACGTCCTGAACATGACGCACGGTGCACTCTACATGATGGGTGCGTTCGCCGCCTGGGCGGCAGTCGAGAAGCTGGGCTTCGGCTATTTGCCGGCGATCGGCCTTGCTTCCGTCGGCGTCGGTGCGGCGGGCATTGTGATCGAGCGCTGCCTGTTGCGTCACACCTACAAGCTCGATCCGCTCTACGGCTTCATGCTCACATTCGGCCTGACGACGGCGATCCAGGGGGTGTTTCAGGTTCAGTTCGGTTCGACGGGGCTGCCCTTTGCTCCGCCCGCATGGCTCGCCGGCGGCGTCGATCTCGGCTTCATGTTCTTCCCGACCTATCGTCTATGGGTCGTGGTGGTGGCTCTCGCCATTTGCCTCGGGCTCTGGCTCGTTATCGAGCGGACCTCGGCGGGAGCGACCTTACGTGCCGCGTCGGAAAACGCCGGCATTGCCGAAGCCTTGGGCGTGCGCGTGCCGAAGGTCCTGACCGCCACTTTCGGCATCGGCGCCGCGCTCGCGGGTCTTGCCGGGGCGCTGGCTGCGCCGGTCTATCAGGTCAGTCCGTTGATGGGCTCGGACATTCTGCTCGTCGTGTTCGCCATTATTGTCGTCGGCGGTATGGGCTCGATCGGTGGGACGATCCTTGCGAGCTACTGCTTGGCGATCATCGAAGCTCTTATCCAGGCCTTTTATCCGCAGGCAGCGAACATTGTGATCTTCGCCTTCATGTGCGTGGTGCTGATGGTGCGGCCGCAAGGCCTGTTCGGCATTTCGGTCGTGCGGCGTCATGAATTCCGCGCGGCGCGTCTGCCGGCGACACGCGAGGCCGGTATCGCCGCCATGCCGGTCTTGACCCCGGTTGTAGTCGGCGCGGCGATCGTCGCCGCGCTCGCGCTGCTGCCGCTGTTCGTTTATCCGATCTATCTCGTCAAGATCTTCTGCTTCGCCATCTTCGCCGTCTCGTTCAATTTTCTACTCGGCTTTGCCGGCATCGTTTCGTTCGGCCAGGCCGCTCTCTTCGGCACCGCCGCCTACATCACTGCGCAGGCGCTGAAGGTATGGGCTCTGCCGGTCGAGCTCGCGATGTTAGCTGGAATTGCTGCGGCCATCGCGCTCGGGCTTATCATGGGCGCGTTCGCCATTCGGCGCCGCGGCATCTACCAAGCGATGATCACGCTCGCCGTGGCGCAGATGGTGTACTTCGCTTACGTGCAGGCCGCGTTCACGCATGGCGAGGACGGCATCCATTCGGTGCCGCGCGGTATCCTGTTCGGTCTTATCGACCTGCGAGATGACCGCGCCGTCTATGCCTTGGCCGCGGTGGCATTGCTTGCGGTCTTTCTGGGCCTGAGAGGTTTGCTCTCCTCGCGGCTGGGATTGCTGCTCGTGGCCATCCGCGACGACGAGCGACGGGCCCTCTCGCTCGGACATAACGTCAACGCCCTCAAGGTCGCTGCTTTCGCCATCGCGTCCGCTTGCGCCGGCCTCGCCGGGACGCTCAGCGCGGTTGCCTTCCAATTGGCGACTTTGTCGGGCGCACACTGGCATTTGTCGGGCGAGGCCGTGCTGATGGCGCTGATCGGCGGCATCGGCACGCTCACGGGCCCGCTCGTCGGCGCCGTGGTGCTGGTGACGATGCAACAGTTCCTCGTGCCCTTCGGCGCCTGGGTGCTGGTCATCCAGGGTGTCGTCTTCGCGCTCTCCGTCCTGCTGTTCCGCGACGGGCTCGTTGCGTGGATCGGGCCGGCATTGAAGCGGACGAGGTCATGGCCGACATTTAGGCCGTCCGCGGCCATCCAGAGCGGTACGCGGCCATGACGAACGACCTATCGCTTATGTCAGCGCGGGCGGCGGCGTCCGCCATCCGCGCCGGTGCGTTGACCGCGTCGGACCTGCTCGAAGCATGCCTCAGCCGGATCGCCGTGCGTGATGCGGATGTGCGCGCCTGGAGCTATCTCGATCCCGAGGCAGTACGGGAACAGGCACGTCGGGCCGATAGGCGTCGGTCTGCCGGGGAGCCGCTCGGCGCACTGCATGGTCTGCCGATCGGCGTCAAGGACGTATTCGATACCTGCGATATGCCGTCGGAATACGGCAGTGCGTTGCTCCGTGGGCGGCGACCGGAGGCGGACGCGGCAGCGGTCGCCGCCTTACGTCGGGCTGGCGCGATCGTTGTCGGCAAGACCGCCACGTCTGAATTCGGCATGTATCACCCGAGCCAGACCCGCAATCCGCGAGACCTGTCGCGATCGCCGGGTGTGTCCTCGGCGGGGTCGGCGGCGGCGGTGGTCGACCACATGGTGCCGCTCGCGCTCGGCACCCAGCACACCGCTTCAACCACGCTGCCGGCGTCGTTCTGCGGCGCCTTCGCCTTCAAGCCATCGCTGGGTTTCACCAGCATGGAAGGCTCGAACATTCTCGTGCCACGCTTGGCGCATGTCGGCTTTCTGGCGCGCTCGGTCGACGATCTTGCGCTGTTCGCCGGTGCGTTCGCCCCCTCGCTGGACATGGCCGCGTTGGAAACCGATGCGCAGCCGCCGCGCCTTGCGTTGGTGCGCGGTCCCGCGTGGGAAATGGCATCGGCCGACGCGCGCGTTGCGCTCGATGCTTTGTTGTCGTCGTTGCCCGCGGTCGTTCCTGAACTTCCATTGCCGGATCTGTTCGACCGGGCACTCGAAATAACGCTTGGGCTGCTCAATGCACATCTTGCGGGCCGCTTCGGTAATCTGCCTCCGTCGGATTTTGCGCTGCTGTGTCTACCGCTGCGGGACGGCGTCGAAGCGGGCAGGGCGCTGAGCGCGGCGCGATACATCGAACTGGATGCCCTAGCCGACCGCCTTACGGCAGCCGCCGCAACGCTCTTCGAGCGTCACGACGCTCTCGTCACCTTGTCGACGCTTGGCGAGGCAACTCGTCTGGAGGAGGGACCGGGCTCCGGCGCGATGTCGATGCCGTGGAGCCTGTGCGGCCTGCCGACGGTGTCGTTGCCCTTATTGCGTGGTGCGCGTGGTTTACCGATCGGCGTGCAGCTCATCGGTCCGCGCGGCGGCGACCGCGGCCTCCTTCAAGCCGCCGCGTGGCTCACACGCGCGAGCACAGATTCATCACGAGAACAGGTTTGAATTCATGACGACTGAACTATCCGCGCCAACAATGCCAACCCTTGAGGTGAATGGCCGCTCCTATCGTTGGCCGAAGCGGCCGACGGTGGTGGTCTGCTTCGACGGCTGCGATCCGTCCTATCTGGCGGCGGCGAGTGCTGCCGGCGTGATCCCCGTTCTCGACCGCATGCAGCGCGAAGGCTTCTCCGCCATTGCCCTGGCGGCGATGCCGACTTTCACCAATCCGAACAACGTCTCGATTGTCTGCGGCGTACCGCCGGCGGTGCACGGGGTTTCCGGCAACTTCTATATCGACCGTGACAGTGGCCGCGAAGTGATGATGGTCGATGCGACGCCGATGCGCGCGCCGACGCTCCTTTCGGCCTTCTCGCAGGCCGGCGCGAAGGTCGCCGCCGTAACGGCGAAGGACAAGCTGCGCCGCGCGCTTGGGCACGATCTCAAAGGCATCGCCTTCTCGGCCGAAAAGGCGGACGCGACGACCCAGGCGGAGCACGGCATCGCCGACGTCACCGCGCTGATCGGGCGCGCGGCGCCCGATCAGTATTCGGCCGACCTGTCGCTGTTCGTGCTCGATGCCGGTGTTCGTCTGCTCGAGACGCGTCGGCCGGATCTCATGTACCTGTCGCTGTCGGACTACGTGCAGCACAAGCATGCGCCGGAGGAAGCGGAAGCGCTCGCTTTCATGGCGGCGGTGGACGCGCGGCTCGGCCAGCTCATCGCGGCGGGCGCCGTCGTCGGCATCGTCGCCGATCACGGCATGACCGACATGGCCAAGCCGGACGGCACACCGAATGTGCTTTACGTCGGCGATGCGCTGGACGCCGCCTTCGGCGCCGGTGCGATGCGTGTCGTCTGCCCGATCACCGATCCTTTCGTGCGCCATCACGGCGCTCTGGGCGGTTTCGTGCGCGTTCATCTCATGGCATCCGGCCGTTCGCCGGACGAAGTTGCCGGCTTCGTCCGGACGCTGCCCGGGGTTGCGGTGGCGCTGACGCGCGATGAAGCCTGCGCGCGCTTCGATCTGCCGGCCGACCGGGAGGGCGATGTCGCGGTCATCGCCGACAAGGGAGTCGCGCTCGGCGCGCGCGCCGTGGACCACGACGTGTCACAACTGGCGGGGACGCGCTTGCGCTCGCATGGTGGCCTCTTCGAGCAGCCCGTGCCGTTCATCCTGTCACGTCCCCTGCGCGAGGATGCGGGTGCGTCCCCGCAGCCGCTGCGCAACTTCGATATCTTTGCGCTGGCCCTGAACGCGGTGGAGGCATGAGCATGCGCCGCGTCGTCATCGTCACCCTCGACGGCCTCCGCCGCGATCTGATTTCCCCACAAACGACTCCGAACCTCGTGGCGTTTACCCGCGAAGCCGAATGCTTTGCGGACTACAGCACGGTGTTTCCGTCGTGCACGCGCGTCGTGTCGGCGAGCCTCGCTACCGGCTGCTATCCGGCGCGCCACGGCCTGCAAGGCAATTCCGTCGCCCTGATGGAAGCCGGACACCTGGTGTTGCGCGACGCGGGCCATCCCGAATTCCTGCAGCACAAGCGGCGCGTGACGGGCCAGGCGCTGGCCATGCCGACACTGGCGGAGCGGCTCAAGGACGTCGGCGGCGTCATCGTCTTCAGCAACGTGTCGCCGGGCGCTGCCTACGCGCACGATCCCGACGGCCACGGCTATGTCTACCATCGCGCCGGCTCGTTCGGGCCCGGCCGCGTGCCGGTCGCGCCAGCCGATCGGCTCGATGTGACACTCGACGTCGACGGCGACCGCCGCATGACGGAACGCTTCATCGACGAGGTGCTCCATCGCCGCAAGCCGGCGCTCGGCGTGCTCTGGCTCGGGGAGCCGGACCACATCCAGCACGAGGCGCCGCTCGGTTCGCCGGAGCATCTTGCGGTGCTGACGGCGGCCGATGCCCATGCCGGGCTGGTGATGCAGGCTGTCGCGCGTTTGCGCGAGGCCGGCGAGGACACCTTGCTGCTGATCGGCTCGGATCACGGTCATCAGAGCGTCACCGGCATTGTCGATATCGACGCCGAACTGGTGGCGGCCGGGTTGAAGCGCGACGCGGGCTCGGATGAGGTCGCGGCCGTCTCGAACGGTACGTCGGCTCTTATTTACGTACATCCGGACATGGCCGCGCTCATTCCCCGCATCCGTGCCTTCCTCGACGCGAGCGATTGGGCGGGCGCGGTGTTCGGCCCGCACGATCTCGATCGCGTCGGTCAGAAACCGGAGGGCGGTCTCGCCTTTGCCGTGTCTATGCGCGCGAGCGAGGCACCCAACGCATTCGGCGTGCCGGGTACGAGCCTCGCGGCCAAGCCGGCGATGGGCAAGCCGGACCGGCTCGGCTGCGGCCAGCATGGCGGGCTCGGCGCTTACGAGCAGGCGCCGTTCCTGATGATCTCCGGGCGCGGTTTCACGCCCGGCGCTGTGCGATCCGGCATTACGCGCGTCATCGACATCGCGCCGACCGCGCTCGCGCACCTTGGCGTGCCGGCCGCGGAGACCGACGGCGATGCGCTGCAACGGCCGGACGCGGCGAGTGCGGAAGGGCCCGCCCGATGAGCGGCATCGCCCTGAGCGCTGTCGCCAAGAGCCACGGCGCAACGCCGGTGCTCCGCGGCATCTCGCTCGATATCCGGGACGGCGAGTTTCTGACGCTGGTGGGGCCATCCGGCTGCGGCAAGTCGACCTTGCTACGGATCATCGCCGGGCTCGATGCGCAGGATTCGGGCGCGGTCGTGATCGGCGGCCGCGTAGTCGACGGCCTGCGCCCCAAGGACCGCGATGTCGCGATGGTGTTCCAGGCCTATGCGCTCTATCCGCATATGTCGGTCTTCGACAACATGGCACTGCCGCTGCGCATGCGCCGGCTGTCCGGCGCGCAGCGCCTGCCGCTCGTCGGCGCGCTGTCGCCGGGGCGCCGCCCGATCGAAGAGGGCATCCGCCACGAAGTCGAGGAGACGGCGGCGCTGCTCGACATCGGGCATCTGCTGTCGCGCAAGCCGGGGCAATTGTCCGGCGGCCAGCGCCAGCGCGTCGCGCTCGGGCGCGCCATGGTGCGTCATCCCGCTGTGTTCCTGATGGACGAGCCGTTGTCCAATCTCGACGCCAAGCTTCGGGTGCAAATGCGCGCGGAGATTACCGCGCTGCACCGGCGGCTCGGCAGCACCTTCGTTTTCGTGACGCACGATCAGGCCGAGGCGATGACGATGTCCGACCGCGTCGCCGTCATGATGGCGGGCGAATTGATCCAGGTCGGCGCGCCGGACGAGCTTTATGCCGATCCGCGGGATATGCGCGTCGCCGAGTTCATCGGCAGTCCCAAGATCAACGTCGTGCCCGCAGCCGCGCTCGACCAGGGCACGCGCGCCGCCATGGCAGCAGTGCCGGGCGCCAGCGCGCTGGCCTTCCGGCCGGAGGCGGCCGACATCTGCGCGCCGGCGGCGGGTGTGCTGGCGGGGTCGATCACGGGCGTCGAAAACCTCGGCGCCGACATCTTCTTGCATGTTGCCGCGCGGCCGGCGCACAGCCAGGGCGCGCTGCCGCTCATCGTCCGCGTCGCGCCGTCGGGACGACGCTTTGCGGTCGGCGACGTGGTCGGCGTCAATCCCGATCCGGCGCGCGTGCTGCAGTTCGATGCCGGCGGACGCCGGCTCAAAGCGCGGGAGCGCGTCGCCGCATGACCGCCGTCGCGCCGGGGAGGCAACACCGCCTTTCGCATGCGAGCCTCGTCGCCGGGCTCGCGGTCGCGCCCGCTGTTGTTCTGCTGGCCTTGCTGCTGTTCGGGCCGGCTTTGGCCGTTGCCGTCTTTTCGCTGACCGACTGGCAGATCGGTGCGTCGTCGTTTCGCTTCCTCGGCCTTGCGAATTACCAGGCGTTGTTCGCCGACCGCATCTTCTGGACGTCGCTCGTCAATACGGTGATCTACGTCGTCATTGTCGTGCCGGGCACCGTCGGCCTCGGGCTTGTCGTCGCGCTGCTGATCGAGGCGCAGCCGAGCTTGCGCGGCTTTTATCGCGCCGCGCATTTCCTCCCCGTGATGTCGACCATGGCGGCCATGGCGATCGTCTGGGGCACCATGCTGCATCCGACGATCGGCTTGGTGAACCGCATGCTTGCCGAGTTCGGCATCCCGGCCACCAACTGGCTGCGCGATCCGCGCACGGTGTTGCCGGCGCTTGCGGTTATCGGCATCTGGCAGGGCTTCGGTTTTGCCATGGTGCTGTTCGTGGCGGGCCTCAAATCCGTGCCGCAGTCGCTTTACGATGCGGCTGCGATCGACGGCGCCGATCGCGCGCTGGACCGGCTGCGGGTGGTGACCTTGCCGATGCTCGGACCGGTGACGATGTTCGTCCTGATCCTGACCGCCACACGCGCCTTTGAGGTGTTCGACACCGTGCGTGTGCTGACGCAAGGCGGGCCGAACTTCGCCTCCGACGTGCTGCTGTACCGTCTCTATACCGAGAGCTTCGACTTTCTGCGCACCGGCTACGGCGCAGCGCTGACGGTGGTCTATCTCGTCATCGTCGTGCTGCTGACGCTGACCCAGGCACGTGTCCTTGATCGTCGGGTGCACTACACATGAGGGACTTGGTACGAAATATTCGGGTCCTGCGCTGGCGCGTGCTTGCTCGCCACGGCGCGCTCGCGTTGACGACTTTGTTCGCGCTTATTCCCTTCGTGTGGATGCTCAGCCTGTCGGTGAAGCCGCCTGAAGAGATATTCCAGCCTGAGTTCCATCTGTGGCCGCAGAAATTCAACGGCCTGGAAAACTATAGCGTCGCGCTGACGGCCGCGCCGATGCATCTCTTCCTTATCAATGGGCTGTTTGTCTGCGCCACTATCTTTCTTTTGCAGCTGCTGGTGTGCGTGCCCTGCGCCTATGCGCTGGCCAAGCTCCGCTTTCGCGGGCGGGATACGTTGTTCGCGGCGGTGCTGGTCGGCCTGCTGGTGCCGCCGCAGGCGCTCGCCATTCCGCATTTTGTGCTGCTGCACGTGTTCGGCCTGCTCGACACCTACGCGGCGCTGATCCTGCCCTGGATCATCTCGACTTTCGGCATTTTCCTGATGCGGCAGTTCTTCCGCGCCGTGCCGGACGAATTGATCGACGCCGCGCGCCTCGACGGTCTCGGCGAGTTCGAGATCATCTGGCGCGTCATGATCCCGGTTGCGGTGCCGGCGATTGCCGCCTTCGGCATCTTCTCCGTCGTCGCCCACTGGAACGATCTGTTCTGGCCGCTGATCGCCATCCGCAGCGAGGAGCTGTCGACACCGGCCCTCGGCATCCTGCTGTTCCGCGACGACGAGGCCGGACAGTTCCTCGGTCCGCTGATGGCGGGCGCAACCATCATCGTCGCGCCGCTGGTCGTCGCCTTTCTGTTCGCGCAGCAGCGCTTCATCGACGGCATTTCCTTCACCGCACGCACCTGATTCAACCGGGAGACAGACTATGTTGACACGAACGAGCCGAGCCCTTTCCGGCCTGATTGCCGCCTCGCTCGGGCTGGCGGCGATGTCCGCTGCGGCTTCGGCGGAGACGACGCTCGACGTGCTCTATACGACGCCGGGCACCTTCAATACGCTGCAGCAGGATTTGGCGAAGCGCTTCACCGAGCTTCATCCCGACATCAAGATCAAGTTCCGCAATCCGGTCGCGGGTTACGAGGAGGCGGCGCAGCAGATCCTGCGCGATCAGCTCACCGGCCGGCTGCCGGATGTGGCGTTCAACGGCATCAACCAGATCGGGCTGTTCGTCGACCGCGGTCTCGGCGCACCGCTCGACAACTTTATCGCGCGCGACGGCGGCATCGCCAAGCTCGGCTATTATCCGACGCTTGCCGCGCTCGGCCAATGGAAGGGCAAGACCTACGGGCTGCCCTTCGCGGTGTCTACGCCTGTTCTTTACGTCAATGCCGATCTCGTCGCCAAGGCGGGCGGCAAGGTCGACGATCTGCCGAAGACCTGGCGCGAGCTGATTGCGCTCGGCAAGAAGATCGAAGCGGTCGCCGGTCAGGGCAAGACCGGCCTCTATTTCCAGTGGGAGCAGACCGGCAACTGGCTGGTGCAGTCGCTGGTGACGAGCCGGGGCGGGCGCATCCTCAAGGCCGACGGCTGCGGAATCGCCTTCGACGACGACAACGGGCTGTGGGCGCTGAAGACGCTGGAGGCCTTCGGCCAGTCGGGCATGCCGAACCTTGCGCTCGGTCAGGCGCGCCAGTCTTTCGTGGCCGGCAATATCGCGATCCTCGCGGACTCCACGTCCTATGTCGCGGCGGCGCAGCGGCAGATCGGCGAACGCTTCACCTTCAAGACCGTGCCGTTCCCGCTTGCGTCGGCGAAGGGGCTGCTGCCGGCCGGCGGCAATGTCGCCATGGTGTTCGCCCAGGACCCGGCGCGGCAGAAGGCCGCCTGGGAGTACGTCAAGTTCGTCACCGGCCCGGTCGGCCAGACGCAGATGGTGAACCTGACCGGCTACATGCCGGGCAACGAGGTCGCCGTGCGCGATCCGGAGTTGCTCGGTCGTTTCTACGACAGCAACCCCAACCACAGGACCAGCATCGGGCAACTGCCGGTTCTCACCGAATGGGCGGCGTTCCCGGGCGACAACTCACTGAAGATCATCGAGGTCGTGAAGAGCCACACCGAAGCGCTCGTGACCGGGCGGCGCAAGGCCGAGGAGGTCATGCCCGATCTGGTCAAGGACGTCAGAGCGCTCTTGCCCGCGTGCAAGCGTGAATAAGCAGTCCCGCACCACGGATCATTCTCGCCGTCACACCTGCCCCGACTCCGGCTCGTCGAGTTAAGGCCATTGGGGCTACACGCGGCTACAAGCCATGCAGCGCAAACACCAAGAACCACTGAGGCCGTGCGAGGCGAGATCCCCTAACCGCTTTGCCTGTCAACATATTTTGCCATTTCGCGTCCTCGGGCATATAACCTGCTGACACTTTGGCGGTTTCCTAAACCGAAGGTCGGAGGTTCGACTCCTCTCGGGACCGCCATCCCCCGGCACGAAACCCGGACGCCTCGAATGCGCTGTCAGCCGCCCGCCGAGATCGGCGCTTCGTACTCCGACATCGATACGCCGGCTCTGGTCATCGACCTCGACGCGATGGAGCGCAACATGGCGCTGCTGGCCGAACGGGTTAGCGCGCTCGGCGTGCGCTTGCGTCCGCACGCCAAGACGCACAAATCGGCGATGATCGCGGCGAAGCAGGTTGCGCTCGGCGCGGTCGGCATCTGTTGCCAGAAAGTATCCGAGGCCGAGGCGCTCGCCGCCGGCGGCGTGCGTGACATCCTCGTCAGCAACGAGGTCGTCGGCGCCCGCAAGCTTTCACGTCTTGCCGCGCTGGCGCGGCAGATCAGGATCGGCGTCTGCGTCGATCGCTTCGAGCAGATCGCGATGCTTGACGCCGCCGCCCGTCAGGCCGGCGCGCAGATCGATATCCTGGTCGAGATCGACGTCGGCGGCCGTCGCTGCGGCGTCACGCCCGGCCCGGAAGCAACGAGGTTTGCCGCCGAGATCGCGCGCTGCGCCAACCTGCGTTTCGGCGGCCTGCAGGCTTATCACGGCCGCGCCCAGCACCTGCGCACGCCGGCCGAGCGCCGGGCCGCGATCGACGCGGCGCAGAAGGGTGTGATCGACACGGTCGCGCATCTTACGGCGGCAGGCTTTGTCTGCGACACGATCGGCGGCGCCGGCACCGGCACCTTCCTCATCGAAGGCGCCTCGGGCGTCTGGAACGAGTTGCAGGCCGGCTCCTATATTTTCATGGATGCCGACTACGCCAAGAACGTTTCGGACGAGGGCGGCAATGCGCCGCGCTTCGAACACGCGCTGTTCGTGCTGGCGACGGTCATGAGCGCGACCACAAGCGAACAGGTTGTCATCGATGCCGGCCATAAGGCGCTGTCCAATGATAGCGGCTTTCCCGACGTGTGGCGGCGGCCAGGGCTTGCCTATCACCGGCCCTCGGACGAACACGGCGTCATCGCGGTGGCTTCGGGCGCGACCCCGCCGAGCTGGGGCGAGAAATTGCTGCTCGTGCCCGGCCATTGCGATCCGACCGTCAACCTCCACGACTGGTACGTGGGCGTACGGAATTTCGGCACGCCGCAGGCGCGGGTCGAAGCACTCTGGCCAATCGACGCGCGGGGCGCGGTCGGCTGACCGACATCGTCGCGCGTTCGCGATACCGGAACGACGCGGCGATTCTGCAGGCCGCGGTCGGCGTCGCCGCTATGTCGGCGTTGCCCTGGATCGTCTAAGAGACGGCTCGCGCTCAGACAATAGCACGGAGGAAGCGAATGGCCCGTCTTGCGGTGTCGGTCGGCAGGACCGCCCTGAAAAATCCGCTGATCGCCGGTTCGGCCGAGCACATGATCGAGGCGGGGGGCGTGCTGCGCGCGCTCAAGGCCGGCGTCGGCGCCGTCGTCGTCAAGTCCATCAATGAAATGGAGCGCGGCAAGGACCAATTGCAGCGCGCCGAATACATGCTGCTCGATGACCAGTGGCGCGAAATCCCGTGGAGCAAGGACGCGCCGGCGAGCGCCTTCATGGCGACGCGTTCCGGCCTGACGCCGCAGGCTTTCGATGCCTGGCTCGATCAATCGGCAGCGCTCGACCGCGAGGCCAAGGCGATGGACGCCTACGCGATCGCCAGCCTGATCGTCGCCGATCTTGACCGCACGGTGGCAATGGCAAGACAGGTCGAGCAGGCCGGTCTGCGTATCCTCGAGCTCAATATCGGCACGCCCTATGCGAGCCAGGCAAAAGGCGTCGTCGCCACCGAACTCGATCCCGCACGCGTCACCATGATCGTCTCCGCGGTGCGGCAGGCCATCAAGATTCCGCTGTGGGTCAAGATCACCGGGCAGAGCGAGCGCGTGCCGGAACTTGCCGCCGCGGCGTTCGCCGCCGGCGGCGAGGCGGTGGTGATGGCCGGGCGTCTGCTCGGCTTCATCCCCGATGTCGAAACCATGGCGCCTTATCTCGGCACGACGCTGGGCGTTGGCGGCTACTGGAATTTGCCGCTCACCTGTCACTGGCTCTCGGTGTCGCGCCAGGCGCTCGGCCCCGGCAAGCCGCTGATCGCGACCAACGGCGCGCGCACCGGTCTCGATGTGGTTCGCATGATGCTGGCCGGCGCGCATGCGGTGGAGATGGCATCGAACGTCATGCTGCGCGGCACGGAGACGTTGTCGTTCGCGTTGGCGGAACTGGACGCCTATCTGCAGCGCAAAAACATCGGCGCCGCTGAAATAGTTGGTATCGCCACCGACAAACGCAAGACTTTCGCCGACATGCCCTTGCGCACCGACAACTGGAAAAAATATGTTGCCGATATCGACAAGAAATAAGGGGGCGAGGAAATGCGTATCATCAACCGGCGTCGCGCGACATTGGGCCTTCTCGGCTCAGCGCTTCTTCTCACGCAGGCGGCGCCTGCTTTGTCCGACACGTGGCCGTCGCGCCCGATCACCATGATCGTGCCGTTCACCGCCGGCACCACGTCGGATGTCATCGCCCGCAGTCTGGCGCATGAACTCGGCGACAAGCTCAAGCAAACCGTCATCGTCGAGAACAAGGGCGGCGCCGGCGGCAATCTCGGCGCCATGGCGGTCGCGCGCGCGCCGGCCGATGGTTACACCATCCTGTTTGCGACAACGGGACAGGCTGCCACCAATCAGCTCATGTACAAGAAGATGGAGTATGCCCCGCAGCGCGACTTTACGCCGGTCGTGCTCGTCGCCAAGGCGCCGGTCATCGTCACCGCGCGGCCCGATGCGCCTTATTCGACGCTGAAGGACTTCATCGCTTACGCCAAGGCCAATCCCGGCAAGGTGACCGCCGGCTTCCCCGGCAACGGCACGCTCGGCCACATCACCGGCGAATTGCTCGCGCGCAATGCCGGCATCGACTTCGCCCGGACGCAATATCGCGGCAGCGCCGCGATCCTCACCGACCTGCTCGGCAAGCACATCGATGTCGGCATGGATTCGCTGGCCGGTTACGTATCGGCCGTCAAGGAAGGCAAGATCGAGGCGCTGGCGATCGCTTCGTCGCAGCGCTGGTCGAAGTTGCCGGACGTGCCGACGGTGGCGGAATCATTGCCCGGCTTCGAGGCCGGCGTCTGGTACGCCATGCTGGTACCGGCCAAGGTTCCAACTGACGTCGTGGACAAGCTCAACGCCGTTACCAATGCCTGGCTGAAGGACGCCAAGACGCAGGAGTTCCTCGCCAATCTCGGCATCACGCCGGCCGGCGGCAGCCCGGCCGATCTGACGGCCTTTACGCAGAAGGAAATCGACAAGTGGGGGCCGATCATCAAGGCCGCCAATATCAGCTTCTGAGAGATCGGCGTTCCAAGACCCATCGGCCCTGAAGGACAACCTCCTTCAGGGCCTTTCTGCGTCAGGGCCCTGCGTTGATCTAGGTTAAATCACGGCCGTTCCGTCCGGCCTATCTTGCCGATTTTGCGGCGCAGACGATGCCCACCTTGGCGGATGAGCCCGATGCAGAACGACAACGCCGTTATCGCCCCCCGGCCGGACCGCGTGGTCGCGGTCGACGCGCTGCGCGGCTTCAATTTCGTCTGGATCCTCGGCGGCGACGGACTGATCTGGGCGCTGTCCGGAATCATGGGCGACCTCGGCTGGCCGTGGGACGACATCGGCGACACGCTCAATTACCAGTTCCATCACGTCGCCTGGGAGGGCTTCACCTTCTACGATTTCATCTTTCCGCTGTTCGTCTTCATCACCGGCGTCTCGATCGTGCTGTCGGTGCCGCGTCAGGTCGAGCGCACCAGCCGGGGCGCCGCGCAACTGCGCATCCTGCGCCGCGCCGTGACGCTTTATCTGTTGGGACTGGTGTTTTACGGCGGGTTGACCCAGGGCCTGGGCGACGTTCGCTTTCTCGGCGTGCTGCAACGCATCGCTATTTGTTATCTCGCCGCCTCGCTGCTCTTCCTGCATGTCGGCCGGCGCGGCATTGTCGGCATTATCGTCGCGCTGCTCGTCGGCTACTGGGCGCTGATGACCTTCGTGCCCGTGCCGGGCATCGGCACCGGCCATTACGGGCCGGATCAGAATCTCGCCAACTGGCTCGATCTGCATTTCCTGCCCGGCCGGCTGTGGGACAAGACCCGCGATCCCGAAGGCATGTTGAGCACGCTGCCGGCGATCGCCTCCTGTCTGCTCGGCGTGTTGGCGGGCGGCGTGTTGACGGATGACAGTTTAACGCCGCAGCGCCGGTCGTTGTTGATGCTCGCCATTGGCATCGTTGTGCTGGGCGCCGGTCATCTCTGGGCGCTGCAGTTTCCGATCGTCAAGTCGATCTGGACATCGAGCTTCGTGCTGGTCGCCGGCGGCTACAGCTTCATCCTGCTCGGCCTGTTCTATCAGATCATCGACGTCTGGCGTTTGCGGGCCTGGGCCACGGTGTTCGTCTGGATCGGCACCAACGCCATCACGCTCTATCTCCTGAACGCGTTGATGAGCTTCAATGCCGTGGCGCAACGCCTGGTCGGCGGCTATGCCGTGAACGCGCTCGACCGCCTCTCCGTGCCGGGTACGCACACATTGCTGCTGCGTGTCGTCGAACTCGGCCTCGCCATCCTGGTCGCGCGCTTCCTGTACCGGCGCCGGATTTTCCTGCGCGTCTGATCCTACAGCGCATTCTGCGGCAGCAGCGCCGCGGTCGGCTGCACCGGCTTGACGCTGACCGACACGGTCATGCGCTGACCGCCGGCGGCGACGATGACGCCGTCCATCGGCGCGACGTCGGAATAATCGCGGCCGACCGCGAGCACGACATGGTCGTCGGATGCGATCATGTCATTGGTCGGGTCGAAGCCGATCCAACCGCTGTCGTGTCCGCACCAGACTTGCACCCAGGCATGCATGGCGTCGGCGCCCTGCAACTGCATCTGCTCGGGCGTGCGCGTCGAGCGCAGATAGCCGCTGACATAGGCCGCCGGCAGGCCGAGGCCGCGCAGGCCGGCGATCATGATATGGGCGAAGTCCTGACAGACGCCACGCCGCAAGGCGAACGACATCGGCGCCGTCGTCGTCACGGTGGTGGCGCCGATCTCGTAGGTCATGTCGGTTTTGATGCGGTGATTGAGATCGAGCGCCGCCTCGACGATCGAGCGGCCGGGCGCGAAGCTCTGCCGCGCATAGTCGCGGATTTCCGGATCGAGCGACACCATGCGGCTGGCGAACAGGAAGTGCACCGGCGATTGCGGCGCGATGTCGGTCGCCGCGAACACCTCGTCGCGCACCGTCTCCCAGGCCGGCGCCGTAGCCGGATCGGGCAGCACGACCGGATCGACCGCGATGCGCGCCGACACCTTCACGGCCAGCGTCGAATGGGCGTCGTTGATCGTGACCGAGGTCAGCCTGTTGCCGAAGAAGTCCTCGCCTTCGCGCGATTTCACCGGCGGCGGCTCGATCTGCAGCGCGCTGAGATGAACGCGCTGGCCGGAGCGGTTGACCGGCGTCAGCCGCAACACGTGATGCGCATGCGCGACCGGCGAGGCATAGGCGCAGGTCGTGACCTGGCGGATATCGTAGATCATGACACCGTGTCCCGGTCGGCCGTCGCGCGCTCGTTGTGCGTCAGATAAGTCGAGCCGATCATCTCCGACAGCCGCATCAGTTCGTTCTCGACCTCGACGATTTCGGCCGCGGTGATCTTGGCCGCGTCGGCGGTGCGCAGGCGGGTGGCGAGCGCCACCGCGACCTGCCGCACCGGCGACAGCCGCCCGGCAACCTCGCGCTTCGGCAGCGCTTCCAGGTGACCTTCGATACGGTCGAGCTGGAACGCCAACGCGCGCGGATTGGACGGGTCGAGCATGACGAGGTCGATGACCGGCGCCAGCGCCGCGATCATCACATAGCGCTGACGGTAGGTAAGCTGGCTATCGGCGAGTTCGAGCAGCACGTCGAGGCCGCCTTCCGGCGTGTCCTTGGCGCCGAACGCGCGCACGAAGCGGCAGGTCTGCACCGCGCGCTCGATGCGGCGGCCGAGCTCGAGGAAGCGCCAGCCGGCGAGCTGCGTCATGTTCTCCTGTGCCAGCCCGGAGAACGAGGCGATGATACGCAGGCCCGTTTCAACCCGCTCGATCATGGCGCTGTCCGATTGTCCGTTCGGTAGCGGCGCGGCGATCAGCGCCACCAGTTCATCGATGGCGCGCCAGGCATCGGGCGAGAAGCGCTCGCGGATCACGGAGGCTGCGCGGCGCGCCGCCTTCGTCAATCGCGGCAGCGCGCCGGCAAAATCCGGATTCATCAGCACCGAGCGCGCGACCAAGGTCGGCGGCGAGAACGCCGGATCGAGCGGCGCCGCGCTCCAGTTTTGCAGCAGCGCGGCAATCGACGTCACCAGCGGTCCGGCGATGTCGGAGGCATCGGCGAGGCGATTGAGCATGGCGCGCGTCAGCCGCAAGGTCGCCTCGGCGCGCTCGATATAGCGACCGACCCAGAACAGGTTGTCGGCGGCTCTACTCTGCAGCATGCCGGTCATGCGCTGGATCGGCACATGCTCGGGCGCGGGCAGGAGGGTAGTCGTCGGGACCGGACCTTCGGCCAGCACCCAGGCGTCAGCGGTGAGATCGCCCTGTTGCAGGCTGATGGCGCGGGCGTCGGCATTCTCCGCGATGCGCACGAAACCGCCGGGCATCACCTTCCAGCTTTCGCCAACGCGGGCGAGATAAAGCCGGAGCGAGAACGGCCGCGGCTGCAGGCGGCCGTCGCGCCACACCGGCGTCGTCGATAATGTGACCGCCTCCTGCGCGACGTAGTCGATCGGACGATCGTTAAGCGCCTGCATCAAGGTGGCGCGCTGCTCGTCCGACAACTCGGCGCCGAGCATTCCGGTGCCGAGCCTCAGATCGGTGACCTGCGAGCCGAAGGCCGGCGCAATCACCACGTCATCGAGCCGCTTGAGCACGTCGTCGCGCACGTCCTTGCGGCCGAGCCACCAGGTCGCGACATTCGGCACCGTCAGTTCTTCGCCAAGCACCTGCGGCGCCAGCGCCGGCAGGAAGGCGAGCATGGCACGGGCTTCGACCAGGCCGGCGCCGAGCGCATTGGCGATCACCACCTTGCCGTCGCGCACCGCCTGCACCAGGCCGGCGACGCCGAGGCGCGAGGCGGCGTTGAGTTCGAGCGGGTCGGCGAAATCGGCGTCGATACGGCGCAGCAGGACATCGATGCGGCGTAGCCCCGAGATGGTGCGGATGAAGACACCATCGTCGCGCGCGATCAGGTCTTCGCCCTCGACCAGCAGCAGGCCGAGATAGCGCGCCAGGAAGGCGTGCTCGAAATAGGTTTCGTTGAGCGGCCCCGGTGTCAACAGACAGACGCGGGTATCGTCCTGCCGATTGTAGCTCGACAGCTCGGCCTGGAACGCCTGGAAGAACGGCGCGACGCGCTCGACGCGCGTCTTGGCGTAGATGTCGGGCATGGCGCGCGACAGCGCCAGCCGGCTCTCAATGGCATAACCGGCGCCGGATGGCGCCTGCGCACGATCGCCGAGCACCCACCAGCGCCCGTCCGGGCCGCGGCCGACATCGACCGCGTAGAAGCGCAGATGCGAACCGCCGGGCGGTTCGACGCCAACCAGCGGTCGCAGGAATTCCGGATTGCCGGCGACCAAGGCCGCGGGCAGGCGGCCGTCGCGCATCATCTCGCCGGGGCCGTAGGCGTCGGCGAGAACGGCTTCGAGCAGGCGCGCGCGTTGAATGAGCCCGGCTTCGAGCGCCTTCCATTCGGTCGGCTCGATGATCAGCGGTACATGGCTGAGCGGCCAGGGCCGTTCGGCGCCGGCCGGATCCTCGTAGACGCGGTAGAAGACGCCGGAATCATGCAGGTAGCGATCGGCGGCGGCGAAGCGGCGGCCGATCTCTTCATGACCGAGGGTCATGAGTTGGGACAGCAGCGGCGCCCAGTGCGGCCGCACCCGGCCGCTGTCATCCATCATCTCGTCGACGATGCCAGGCAACGGCCGATAGCCGGTAACGAAGCGGTCGAGGCTTGTTTCCGAACCCGCTGCGGTCTTTTCCGTTGCCGAGTTGTCGCGCGACGCTGCCATGATCCAGGTTAGAGCCAGCCAGGCCTTCTCAGGTCAAGCGTATAGGGGAATTCCAGCGACGGGGCCTCCGGCGGCGGCTCGTAGCGCCCGCCAGTATGGCCGATATCCTCGAACCGCGCCCGCCGCCGGGCCTCGGCTTCGTAGGAGTTCACAGGAAATGTCTCGTAATTGCGGCCGCCCGGATGGGCGACGTGATAGACGCAGCCGCCGAGCGAGCGCCGGCTCCACAGGTCGACGATGTCGAAAGTCAGCGGCGCGTTGACCGGCACCGTCGGCTGCAAGGCGGCCGACAGATTCCATGCCTTGAAGCGAACGCCGGCGACATATTCGCCGTTGCGGCCGGTCGAGCGCAGCGGCAGGCGCCGGCCGTTGCAGGTGACCGTATGACGGCCCTCGTTGAAGCCATCGACCTTGATCTGCAGACGCTCGACCGAGGAGTCGACGAAGCGCGAGGTGCCACCGCCATTGATGCTCTCTTCGCCGAGCACATGCCACGGCTCGAGCGCGTGACGCAGTTCGAGCGCGACGCCACCGTGTTCGACCACGCCATAACGCGGGAAGCGGAATTGCCGCTGCGCGTCGAACCACACCGGATCGAAATTGTAGCCGGCGCGTTTCAAATCATCGAGCACATCGAGGAAGTCGGTCCAGACGTAGTGCTCGAGCATGAACTGGTCGTGCAACGCCGTGCCCCAGCGCGCCAGTCTGCCGTCCTGCGGCTCGCGCCAGAACCAGGCGACCAGCGCACGCAAGAGCAACTGTTGCGCCAGCGACATGCGGTGATCCGGTGGCATTTCGAACGAGCGGAACTCGACGAGGCCCAAGCGGCCGGTCGGGCCGTCCGGTGAGAACAGTTTGTCGATGCAGACTTCGGTGCGGTGTGTGTTGCCGGTGACGTCGACCAGGATGTTGCGGAAGATGCGGTCGACCAGCCACGGCGGCGGCGCATAGCCGTTGCCCGGCGCCGGCACGTTCGACATCGCGATTTCGAGTTCGTAGAGGATGTCCTGGCGCGCTTCGTCGATGCGCGGCGCCTGGCTGGTCGGGCCGATGAACAGGCCGGAGAATAGATAAGATAGTGACGGATGGCGCTGCCAGTACAGCACCAGGCTCTTCAACAAATCGGGCCGGCGCAGGAACGGACTGTCGGCCGCCGACTGTCCGCCGAGCACGACGTGGTTGCCACCGCCGGTGCCGGTGTGGCGGCCGTCGATCATGAACTTGTCGGTGCCGAGGCGCGCCATCCGCGCCTCCTCGTACAGATTGCGCGTGATGTCGACCGCCTCGCGCCAGTTCGCCGCCGGATGCACGTTGACTTCGATGACGCCGGGATCGGGCGTCACCTTGATGACGTTGATGCGCGGATCGTGCGGCGGCGCGTAGCCTTCGATGTGCACCGGGATGTTGAGCGCTTCGGCGGTCGCCTCGACGGCGTTCAAGAGTTCGAGATAGTCCTCGAGCCGTTCGGTCGGTGGCATGAAGACGCAGAGCTTGCCGGCGCGGATTTCCATGGTCAGCGCGGTGCGTACCGGAATGCCGGACTCCTGAACCTCGGTCATGAAGCGCGGCCCGGCCTGCGCCACCAAGGTTTCCGGCTGCAACGGCGGCGCCTTGTTCGGCTCGGACGCGGCGGCGGCGGCCGGTAACGGGCCGCGGTCGCTGAACGGGTCGGCGGGAATGGCATGCGGATAATCGACCGGCGCGAGATAAGGCAGTTGGTCGAGCGGCAGGCGGAAGCCGGCCGGTGAATCGCCGGGCATCAGGAACAGACGGCCGCGGCGCGTATGCCAGATTTCCGACAGCCAGCCGGCGCTCGCCTGCGCGGTCCAATGCTGAACCGGCAGGACGAAACCGGCCGGATGCGTCAGCTTGCGTTCGAAGGTGCGCATGATGCGGTTGCGCTCGGCGGCATCGTCGAGCTTTGGATTGGTCGGATCGATGTTCTCCGGCAGCGCGCTTTCCTTCAGCAGGCGTTCGGCCGGATCTTCATAGACCGGCTGCACGAATTCGTGGCGCAGGCCGATGCGCGCGGCGACGCCTTCGGCGAAAGCCTGCAGGTCGAGCGAGGACGGCAGCGGCGTGGTCTCATGGCGCGCGATGAGATCGTGATTGCGCCACATCGGCTGGCCGTCGCGCCGCCAGTACAGCGAATAGGCCCAGCGCGGCAGTTCTTCGCCGGGATACCATTTGCCCTGGCCGTAATGCAGAAGCGCGCCGGGCGCGAAACGCGTGCGCAGGCGTTCGATCAGGTCGTCGGCGCGGATCAGTTTCTGCGGCCCGAGCGCGGCCGTATTCCATTCGGCCGACTGATAGTCGTCGATCGAGACAAAGGTCGGCTCGCCGCCCATGGTGAGCCGCACGTCCCAGGCGAATAGATCGGCGTCGACCTTGTCGCCGAGCGCGTCGAGCGCGGCCCACGCTTCGTCCGAGAACGGCGCGGTGACGCGCGGCCGCTCTGCGATGCGCTCGACCTTCATCTCGAAATCGAACGTCACCTCGCTCGGCTCAACCAGACCGGTGATCGGCGCCGCCGAGCGGTAATGCGGCGTCGCGGCCACCGGAATGTGGCCTTCGCCGCACAACAGGCCCGACGTCGGATCGAGGCCGATCCAGCCGGCGCCCGGCAGATAGACTTCGGTCCAGGCATGCAAGTCGGTGAAATCGACTTCGGTGCCGCTCGGACCGTCGAGCGATTTGAGATCGGGGCGAAGCTGGATCAGATAACCGGAGACGAACCGCGCGGCGAGACCAATGTGGCGCAAGAGCTGCACCATCAGCCACGCCGAGTCGCGGCACGAGCCGCTGCCGCACGACAAGGTTTCGTCCGGCGTCTGCACGCCGGGCTCCAGGCGCACGACGTATTTGACCGCCTGGTTGAGGCGCTGGTTGAGATCGACCAGGAAGTCGACGGTGTTGCGCTTGTCGTGCGGGATCGAGTCGATCAGCGTCTGCAGCAGCGGCTCGGCCGGATCGGCTTTGAGATAGGGCGTGAGATCGTCCTTGAGTTCGTCGGCGTAAGCAAACGGCCATTTGTCGGCGTAAGGCTCGACGAAGAAATCGAACGGATTGACGACTTCGAGATCGGCGGTGAAATCGACCGTGACCGAGAACTCGGTGGTCTTTTCCGGGAAGACGAAACGCGCGAGCCAGTTGCCGTGCGGGTCCTGCTGCCAGTTCACGAAATGCTCGGCCGGTGTCACCTTGAGCGAATAGCTCGGAATCTTGGTGCGGCTGTGCGGCGCGGGCCTGAGCCGGACGATCTGCGGGCCGAGGGCGACCGGCTTGTCGTACGTGTAACGCGTCAGATGGTGGAGACCGGCGAGGATAGACATGGATACCCGTTACCTGTTGTCCGATCGGAGCTTATTCGCTTTGGCGATCAGACGGTTGCCTATTGAGAAAGCAAGTTTCGGGCCGTCTGCACGCCGATTGGGCGCCCAAAACGGCCGGATTTCCAGTGATTTAGCGGGACTTGGTTAGCCGGCGGCTGTGATACCCGCATGAACGCGGTCCGGCTTGAGCGGCAGGCGGAAAAACCGCACCCCGGTGGCGGCGCGGATGGCGTTGGCCAGCGCCGGGGCCACCGGATTATAGGGGCTTTCGCTCATCGACTTGGCGCCGAAGGGGCCCAGTTCGTCGCTAGTCCGGGCGAACAGCACCTCGGTGCGCGGCACGTCGGCGAAGGCCGGAATACGGTAATGGCGGAGCGCCGGATTGGCGACGCGGCCCTCGTCGTCGATCACGACTTCCTCGAACATTGCGGCCCCGAGCGCCTGCGCCACGCCGCCTTCAACCTGAGCGCGGCACTGCATCGGATTGATGACGGTGCCTGCGTCGGCCGCCTGCACACTCTTTAATATTTTGACCTCGCCGCTCGCCATGTTCACGGCGACGCGGAAGCCCTGGACGTTGAACGCGACCGAACGCGGGATGCCGTTACTCTTGCCATGCGCGGAGACATCGACGGCGAAAGCCTTCGCCAGCTTGTAGAGTTCGCTGAGCGGCATCGCCTTGCCATCGCAATCGACGGCATCGCCGGCGAGCTTGCACCGCGCGCGATCCGCTTTCGACTGCGCCGCGGCGAAATCCAGTATCTTGTCGCGCAGCGCTTCCGCGGCGCGCTGCGTGGCGCGACCCGCCACAACGGTGCCAGTCGAGCCATAGGCGCCGGTGTCATGGCCGCCATGGTCGGTGTCGGATTGCTTGAAAGCGATCGCGGTCGGGCTGGCGTTGAGCACGCTGGCGGCGATCTGGCGATGCACGGTCGAGGTGCCATTGCCGAATTCGGCGGTGCCGATGGTCATGGCGTAACTGCCGTCGGCGTCGAGCCAGATATGCGTGTCGGAGTAGTGTCCGCCCGGCGGCACGGTGTCGATCATCGTCAGCGCCGTGCCTTCGCCGACCGCCCAGCCGGCAGGCGGCTCATCGCCGTCGCCGCGCAACAGCGCCGACTGCACGAGATCGAGACACTGGTCGAGGCCGTAGCTGCCATAGATGACGTCGTCCGGCGACTTGTGCAGGCCGATCATCGGATCGCCTTTGCGCACGACATTGCGGCGGCGGAATTCGAGCGCGTCCATGCCGATCATGCGCGCGACTTCGTCGATCGCCGATTCGACCGCGAAGCCGGTCTGCGGCAGGCCATAGCCGCGAAACGCGCCGGCCGGCACGGTGTTGGTGTAGACGGCATAGCCGTCGATCTTCTTGTTGGCACAGCGATAGACGCTGATCGATTCCGAACAGGCGTGCTCGAGCACCGGCATGCCGTGATTGCCGTAGGCGCCGGTGTTCGACACCACACGCATTTGCATCGCAGTCAGGGTGCCGTCGCGTTTGGCGCCGATCTTGATATTGACCTTCATCGGATGCCGCGTGGTGGCGCCGGTGAACTGCTCCTCGCGGGTGAGTTCGAGCTTCACCGGTCGGCCGGTCTTCAGGGCGGCGAGCGTCGCGATGTCCTCGGTCAGCATTTCCTGCTTGGCGCCGAAACCGCCGCCGACGCGCTCGCACAACACGCGCACCTTGTCCGGCGGCAGGCCGAAGACATGCGCCAGTTCGAGCCGCGTCAGGAATGGCACTTGCGTCGAGGAGCGCACATTGAGCCGGCCGCTCTCGTCGATCCAGGCGATGGCGCACAAGGTTTCGAGATGGACGTGCTGCACGCGCGGTACAAAATAAGTGCCTTCGTGGATCGCGTCCGCTTCGACGAAACCCTGCGCGACGTCGCCGGTTGCGCCATGCAGTTCCGCGACGAGATTGCGTGACGGATCGTGAATGCGCGCTTCGGGTTCCCTGTCGTGGATTTGCGGTGCGCCCGGCTGCATCGCCGCCTCGGGATCGAACACCGCGGGTAGAATGTCGTAATCGATGACCAGCTTGCGGCAGGCTTCCTCGGCGGCTGCCTCGCTCGTCGCCACCACGGCGGCGACGCGCTGGCCGATGAAGCGCACGACATCGTCGAGCACGCGCGTATCGTCGGGATCGGTTTCGCGCGTCTCGTGCCGGGCGCTGGAATAAAGCGTCGCCGGCGCATCCTCATGCGTCAGCACCGCAATGACGCCCGGCACGGCCAGCGCCGCGCTCTTGTCGATCGTGCGGATGCGCGCATGGGCATGCGGCGAACGCGCCAGCTTGATGTGATGCAGGCCATCAATCGCAACATCGAGCGTGAAGCGCGCTCTTCCTGTGACGACATCGGGGCCCGCCGGTGCCGGTACATTATGGCCGACGCCACATCCCGCTTTGGCGTCTTCGGTGTCGCGGCGGCCAGAAATGGCGTCCTCGATGGCGCGATAGCCGGTGCAGCGGCACAGATTGCCTTTGAGCGCGCGGCCGAGATCGGCCTTCTGCTCCTGATTGAGCGCGGCCGCGGTCATGATCATGCCGGCGGTGCAGAAGCCACACTGAAAGCCCTGCGCGTCAAGAAATGCCTGCTGCATCGGATGCAGATCGTTGCCCTTTGCCAGCCCTTCGATGGTCGTCACCTCGCGGCCGTCGGCGCGGAACGCCGGCACCAAACAGGAATGGACCGGCTCGCCGTCGACATAGACGGTGCAGGCGCCGCAATCGCCGGCGTCGCAGCCTTTCTTGACGCCGAAGTGGCCGAGCTGACGCAGGAAGGTGCGCAGGCACTGGCCCGGCGCCGGTTGCTCGGAAAAATCGCGGCCATTGATCTTGAAGGTCATGGCGCGTCCCCGAGTTCATCGCGGATCTCGCGGGCGAAATGCAAGGTCATGGCGCGCCGCCAGGCCGGCAGGCCGTGAATGTCGTCGTACCAGTTGCCGGCGATCGTGGCGTCGATTTGCGATGTGAGGTCATCGGCCGAGGGCGGGGCATCAAAGCGGAATTGATAGGGCTGCGGCGTCGACGCCGTCACGGTGAGGACGAAGGCGCCGCTGGCATCGCGCGTGCCGATGATCAGCGCGGCGGAGCGGCCGAATTTCTGCAACGAAATCTGGCGGAATGCCGTGCGCCGCGTCAGCGCGGCGCGCGGCAGATGAATGGCGCGGACGATCTCGCCGGGTCTGAGTTCATTGCTGAGCGGCCCCTTGACGAAATCGGCGACCGCAATGCGCCGCTCACCGCCATCCGGCGCCCACAGCCGCAAGTCGCCATCGAGCGCGGTGGTGAGCGAGATCATCGGCCCGGCCGGCAGCGACATGCAGAGATTGCCGCCGACGGTGGCGACGTTCCAGATCTTGAACGAGGCGAGGAAAGCGCGGCAGCACTGGCCGATCAGCGGCGCTGCGATCCAGCTTGGCGGCGCAGCCAGGCCGTCGAGCTGTGCGATGGTGCAGGTGGCGGCGATCTCCAGGCCTTGATCGGAGACCCGCAGCGGTTCCCAGCCCAAAGTCGACAGGTCGATCAGCCGCGTCAGCTTGTTTTGTGGCTCGGAGAACAGCCAGGTGCCGCCGCCGACAAAGGCGTCACCTTGCCGCCAGGCCGGCAATTCATCGCGGCCGGACGGCCGGACGATGTCGGTGATCGTATTCAGGTCCATGACGCCCTCTGGCCCTGAAGCGGCGACGAACTATAGTTGGCGCGAACGCGGAGTACGGAATGACCGACCCCCTCTGGATCAAGGACCCCTTGGCCATTCTTGCTGACGGCGCCGAACGCGGCGTCGTCGTCAAGGATGGCGCCATTGTAGAACTCGTCGGCAAGGGCCAGGAGCCCGCGACGCCGAATGCCAGGGCGTTCGAGGCGCGCGACCATGCCGTCATTCCCGGTCTTATCAACACGCATCATCACTTCTACCAGACGCTGACCCGCGCCGTCCCGGCCGCGCTCGACCGCGAATTGTTCCCGTGGCTCAAGGCGCTGTATCCGATCTGGGCGAAAATGACGCCGGAGGCATTGGACGCTGCGGTTACGGTGGCGATGGCCGAGCTGATGCTGTCGGGCTGCACCACCACTACCGATCACCATTACGTCTTTCCCAAGGGTCTGGAAGACGGCGTCGATATCGAGGTTGCGTCGGCCAAGCGCCTCGGCATTCGCGTGCTCTTGACGCGCGGCTCGATGAACCTGTCCGAGCGCGACGGCGGCCTGCCGCCGGACTCGGTCGTGCAGGACGAGGACACCATCCTCGCCGACTCCGAGCGCGTGGTGGCGCGCTATCATGAACGTGGCGAAGCAGCGATGACGCAGGTGGCGCTGGCGCCGTGCTCGCCGTTCTCGGTGACGACGTCGCTGATGAAGGCGACCGCGGCGCTGGCCGACAGGCTCGACGTGCGCCTGCATACCCATCTCGCCGAGACCGAGGACGAGAACGCCTTCTGCCAGCAGCTCTATCAATGCCGGCCGCTCGATTATCTGGAAGATTGCGGCTGGCTCAATCACCGTACCTGGCTGGCGCATGGCGTGTTCTTCGACAAGACCGAAATGCCGCGCCTCGCCAAGGGCAGAGTGTCGATCAGCCATTGCGCCTGCTCGAACCAGACGCTCGCCTCCGGCCATTGTCCGGTGTGCGAGTTGGAAGCCGCTGGTGTTGCCGTCGGCCTCGGCGTCGACGGCTCGGCGTCGAACGATGAATCCAATTTGATGCAGGAGGTGCGCGCCGCGTTCCTGTTGCAGCGCGGGCGCTACGGCGTCACCAAGGTCAGCCACAAGGACGCGCTGCGTTGGGCGACGCAAGGCTCGGCGGCCTGTGTCGGCCGGCCCGAGCTGGGCGCGATCGCCGTCGGCAAGCGCGCCGATCTGGCGCTGTACAAGCTCGATGAGCTTCGTTTTTCCGGTTACGGCGATCCGCTCGCGGCGCTGGTTCTGTGCGGCGCGCATCGCGCCGACCGCGTCATGATCGAGGGCCAATGGACGGTAATCGACGGCGCCATTCCCGGCCTCGATATCGCCGGCCTGATGCGCCGCCATCAGGCGGCGGCAAGAACGGTGCAGGGCTGACGTCATGAAAGAATGGCGAGGGAGGCGAGCGGCCTCCCTCGCTTCATCACGTCACTTGCTCGGGAACTTGTCGTCGACGCCCTTGACGTAGAAGTTCATGCCGAGGATCTGGCCGGCATCGAGATGCGTGCCGCCCTTGCATTCGATCGGTTTGCCGTCCTGGCCGAGCACCGGGCACTTGAACGGCACGATCGAGCCGTCGACGATGCCGGCTTCGGTCTTCTCGGCCAGCTTCTTCACGTCGTCCGGCATGTTGGTGAAGGGCGCCATCACCACCATCTTTTCCTTCAGGCCATCCCAGGTGTCTTCCGACTTCCAGGTGCCGGCGAGCACGGCCTTGGTCTGCTTGATGTAGTAGGGGCCCCAGTTGTTGACGATGGCCGTGAGCTGCGACTTCGGACCGAACTTGATCATGTCCGAATCCTGGCCGAACGCGTAGATGCCGCGCTGTTGCGCGACCTGCATCGCCGCCGGACTATCGGTGTGCTGCATCAGCACGTCGGCGCCCTGGTCGGCCAGCGCCTTGGCGGCGTCGGCTTCCTTGCCGGGATCGAACCAGGTGTTGACCCAGATGATCTTGACCTTGATGTTCGGGTTGACCGACTGCGCCCCTAACATGGTGGCATTGATGCCGGAGATCACTTCCGGAATCGGGAACGAGGCGATGTAGCCGAGCGTGCCGGTCTTCGACATTTTGGCGGCGATCACGCCCTGGATGTAGCGGCCTTCATAGAAACGGCCGGAATAGGTGCCGAGGTTCGGCGCGCGCTTGTAGCCGGTAGCGTGTTCGAACTTGATCTTCGGGAATTGCTTGGCGACCTTCACCGTCGGGTCCATGTAGCCGAACGACGTGGTGAAGATGAGCTGGTGGCCGGTGCGGGCGAGCTGCACGATCGACCGTTCCGAGTCCGGGCCCTCGTTGACGTTCTCGAGATAGGTGGTCTCGATCTTGTCGCCGAGCTCCTTGACCAGCGCCTGGCGCGCCACTTCGTGCATGTAGGTCCAGCCGAGATCGCCGACCGGGCCGAGATAGATGAAACCGACCTTCAGCTTGTCGGCGGCCGAGGCGTTGAACGCGGTTGCGGCGAGTGCCAAGGCCGCCGCCGCGGCGGTCATCAGAAGTCTTTTCATGTTCAGCTCCATTTGAAAGTGACGAGACGAATTGCTTATCGATCCGGGACGAAGACGACGCCGAGCGAGGCCGGCGCCACCGACCCCGTGCTGCCGCGGCCCCGGGAAATGAGAACGAGAACGATCACGGTCGCGAGATAAGGCAGTGACGTCATCAGTTGCGAGGGAATGCCGAGGCCGAGGGCCTGCGCGTGCAGTTGCAGAATGCTGACGGCGCCGAACAGATAAGCGCCGGCCACGAGCCTCCCCGGCAGCCACGACGAGAACACCACCAGCGCCAGTGCGATCCAGCCACGGCCGGCAGTCATGCCGGGAATGAAGAACGGCGTATAAGCCAGTGGCAGGAAAGCGCCGGCTAGACCGGCACAGCCGCCGCCGAATAGCACCGCCATCAGCCTGATCTTCAACACCGGATAGCCGAGCGCATGCGCCGAGGTGTGGCTGTCGCCGACCGCGCGCAGGATCAGGCCGCCGCGCGTGCGGTACAGAAACCACCAGATGCCGATGACAAGGACGACGGAGAAATAGACGAAGCCGTCCTGCGCGAACAGCATCTTGCCGACGACCGGAATGTCGGACAGCCCGGGAATGTAGAGATGCGGCGCGGGAGTAATCTTCTGGCCGACGAACCCAGCGCCGATAAGGCCGGACAGGCCGACGCCGAGAATGGTGAGCGCAAGGCCCGCCGCCACCTGGTTGACCGCGAGCCCGAGCGTCAGCACCGCGAAGACGAAGGACAGCGCCATGCCGGCGGCGATGCCGCAGAGCGCGCCGACAAAGGTCGAGCCGCTGAGGTAAGCGCCGGCGAAGCCGCAGGCCGCGCCCATGATCATCATGCCTTCGACGCCGAGATTGAGCACGCCGGAGCGCTCGACGACGAGTTCTCCGGCCGCCGCCAGCAACAGTGGCGTCGAGGCGGCGATCACGGAGATGATGATGGCTTCAACGATCGGCATGCGGGCGGCTCATGCGGTTTTCGATTGTGCGCCGATCAGGCGGATGCGGTAGAGGATGAGGCTGTCGCAGGCGAGCACGTAGAACAACAGCACGCCCTGGAACACCTTGGTGAGGTCGAGCGGGATCTTCATCGAGATCTGCGCGCCTTCGCCGCCGATGAAAGTCAGCGCCAGGAACAGGCCGGCGATCAGGATGCCGATCGGATTGAGGCGGCCGAGGAAGGCGACGATGATCGCGGTGAAGCCATAGCCGGGCGAGATGCCGGGCTGCAGCACCCCGACGGGGCCCGCGACCTCGATGATGCCGGCGAGGCCGGACAGCGCTCCGGAAATCAGGAAGGTGAAGATCACCAGCCGGTCCGACTTGAAGCCGGCGAAACGCGCCGCGCGCGGCGCAGCTCCAACGACACGAATTTCGAAGCCCTTGATGGTGCGGCCCAGCATCACCGCCGCGACCGCCACCACCGCCAAGGTGACGATGACGCCGGCATGCAGCCGGCCGCCGTCGAGGATCACCGGCACCGTCGCCGATGGATCGAACGAGGCCGTGGTCGGGAAGTTCAACCCCTTCGGGTCGCGCCACGGCCCGCGCACCAGATAATCCATGATCAGGTCGGCGACATAGACCAGCATCAGCGAAGTGAGGATTTCATTGGCGCCGAAGCGCACGCGGCAGATCGCCGGGATCAGCGCCCATAGCGCGCCGCCGATCGCGCCCATGATCAGCATCACGATCACCAGCCAGTGGCCGACGTCGCTGCCATTGGTGACGACGGCTAGATAGCTGCCGGTCACCGCGCCCATGATGAACTGGCCCTCGGCGCCGATGTTCCAGACATTGGCGAGGTAGCAGAGCGACAGCCCGATCGCGATCATGACGAGCGGAGAAGCCTTCACCGCGATTTCCATCAGGGAATAAGGGTCGGTCAGCGGCTCGACGAAATACACATAGAGCGCCATTAACGGATTCTTGCCGAGCGCCAGTAGCAGGATCGACATCGTTACCAGCGTCAGGGCAATGGCGAGCACCGGCGAGGCGATGGCGATGAAGGCCGAGCGCTCGGCGCGTTTCTCAAGCACCAACGGCATGCGCGGCCTCCTTGATGCTTTCGGGCGCTGCGCCGCCCATCAGGAGACCGAGCTTCTCGCGCGTCGCCTCCGCGCGTGCGATCGGTTCCGACAAGGTGCCGTGGAACATCACCGCGATGCGGTCGGAAATCTCGATGAGTTCGTCGAGATCCTGGCTGATCACCAGCACCGCCGAGCCGCGACCGGACAGATCGAGCAGCGCCTGGCGGATCACCGCGGCGGCGCCGGCATCGACGCCCCAGGTCGGCTGGCTCACCACCAGCACGCCGGGCTCGCGCAGGATTTCGCGGCCGACGATGAATTTCTGCAGATTGCCGCCGGAGAGAGACGCCGCTTCCGGGTCGCGCTTGGCCTTGCGCACGTCGAACGATTGCGTGGTGGCGTCGACGGCTTTCAGCGTCGCCGGTCGGTCGACGAAGCCGTGCTTGACCATGCGGCTCGCCGCATGGCCGGTGAGCAGGGCGTTCTCCGACAGTTTCATGCGCGGCGCGGTGCCGTGGCCGAGGCGCTCTTCCGGCACGAAGGCGGCCCCTAACTTGCGGCGTGGCGTCACCGACAGATGACCGGCGGCGTGGCCGTCGATGATGACATCGTCCTCGTTCGGACACAGTCGCTCGCCGGACAAAGCCGCGAACAGTTCGTCCTGGCCATTGCCGGCGACGCCGGCGATGCCGAGGATTTCGCCGCCGAACACTTCGACCGACACATTGCGCAAATAAGTGCCGTGCGGATCGTCCGGCTCCAGCGACAGATCGCGGATCAGGAGCCGCGGGATGGTGACGGCGCGCGCCGTGGTCGCTTTGACTTCGCCGATATCGGCGCCGACCATCATGCGCGCCATCGAGGCTGCGGTTTCTTCGCGCGGATTGCAGGTCGCGACCTTCTTGCCGCCGCGCAGAATGGTCGCGGTGTCGCACAGCCGCTTCACCTCATCTAACTTGTGCGAGATGTAGAGCAGGGCGCGGCCTTCGCTCTTGAGCCGTTCGAGCACGGTGAAGAGCTGGTCGGCCTCCTGCGGCGTCAGCACCGCGGTCGGCTCGTCGAGGATCAGCAGCTTCGGGTTCTGCATCAGCGCGCGCACGATCTCGATGCGCTGGCGCTCGCCGACCGACAGCCGCCACACTTCGCGCTTGGGATCGAGCGGCAGGCCGTAATCGCGCGACACCTGCGCCAGCCGCGCCGACATCGCGGCGAAGCTCTCCGAGCCATCGAGGCCGAGCGCGACGTTTTCGGCGACCGTCAGGTTGTCGAACAGCGAGAAATGCTGGAACACCATGGCGATGCCGCGCGAACGGGCATCGGCCGGTCCGGTCAGTTCGATCTTCTCGCCCTGCCAGCGCAGTTCGCCGGCGCTCGGCTGGATGAGCCCGTACATCGTCTTGACCAAGGTCGATTTGCCGGCGCCGTTCTCGCCGAGCAGGGCATGGATCTCACCGGGAAAGAGGTCGATCGAGACGTCGTCATTGGCGAGGAAGCTGCCGTAACGCTTGGTGATGCCGATGGCCTGGAGCAGCGGCGCGCGCGCGGAATGACTGGCCGACTCCTGGTCCGACATATGGAAGGCTGCCCTTTTACTCAGACCGCGACGCCGCCTTGTCCCCCGGGCAGCGTTCAGAAAAACGACAAGCCAATACTGTGCCAATTTCGACGGCAGTTGAAGGCACCAATTGTCACCAGGCCCTGCCTATCCACGCGGCAATTGCGGCGCTGCGGCCTGCGCTTTGGGCAAAACGGGTTTAGCTGCCTCGGTAGGTTCCGTAGGCCCAGGGCGAGGCCGAGATCGGCACGTGATAATGCCCTTCCGGCTCGGCGACGCCGAAGCGGATCGGTACGATGTCGAGGAATGGCGGAGCGGCCAGCGGCACGCCGCGGGCCCGGAAATAGCCGCCGATGGCGAAACGCAGTTCATAGGTGCCGCGCGGCACCGGCCGGCCGCCGATCAGCGGCCCATCGGTGCGGCCATCCTTGTTGGTCGCGGTCCTGACGATGAGGCGTTCGGCGCCGTCGCGCGACAATTCCCAGAGCTCGATCCCCACGCCCTCGGCCGGCCGGCCGCTATGGGTGTCGAGCACATGGGTCGACAGCCGGCCGGCGACCGGCAGTTTTTCGGCTGCGCTGACTTGGCTGTCGAGCCGCAGCGCGCCGATGCGGACGATTTCGCCGAGCGCGGTGTCGGTCTCGGCGGCATCGCCGTGGCTGAGACGGCGCTCGAATTCGGCGAGGATGGAATCCTTGGTGTGCCGGCGCACGCAGACGATGAAGGGAATGCCGAACTTGGCCTTGTAGGCATCGTTCAGTTCATGGAAGCGCGCGTAGTCGGCTTCGCTCAGGCGGTCGAGCCCGGCGCTGGTCTGCTCGGCTGTCGAATCTTTCGTCAGCGCGCCGGCGCGGGCCGCCTTGCCGGCGAGATCGGGATGGGCGGCGATCAGCTTCATGCGCGCGTCGTGCGGCGCGGCTTTGACCGCCGCGACCATCGCCTCATGCAGCGCGGCAAGACTCGGATAAGGCCGCTGCCTGGCAGCGGCTTCCGCCACCCAGGGCGAATGCTCGTAAATGTCGGCCAGCGCCGCGGTGAAGTCGGCGGCACTCATGGCGTTGAGCTGGTCGAGCGTGATTGTCGTCATTCGGTCGGCGCTCCCGCCGCATACCACGCCGCCAGCACCTGGCGCTCCTGCGATGTGATCTCGGTGACATTGCCCGGCGGCATGGCGCTGGAATGGCCGGCCTGCAGCGCGATCAGCTTGGCATGCAGGCGGATGGCGTCGGGGCTGTCGAGCCGGATGTCCTTCGGCGCCTCGCCAATGCCGGCCCAGACCGGCTCGGCGGTGTGGCACATGCTGCAGCGGGACATGACGATCTCATTGACCTGCGCGAAAGTCGGCTTGCCCTCCAGCACGCCCGTCTTGCCGGCGTCCTTGGGCCCCGTGGTGGTCAGCCACAGCACCAGCATCATGGCAAAGGCGGCGACGAACCAGGTCCACCACGGACTCTCCTTGCCCTCGTGCCGCGCGTTGAAGAAGTGGCGGATCACCGGGCCGATGATCAGCACGATGGCGACGATCACCCAATTGTACTTGGTGGCAAAGAACAGCGGATAGTGATTGGACAGCATCAGGAACACGACCGGCAGCGTCAGGTAATTGTTGTGCACCGAGCGCTGCTTGCCGAGTTCGCCCCACACCGGGTTCGGCTTGTCGCCGGCCATCAGCGCCGCCACGGTCTTGCGCTGGTTCGGCATGATCACCGCGAACACATTGGCGACCATGATGGTGCCGATCAGCGCGCCGATCTGGGTGAAGGCGCCGCGGCCGCTGAACACATGGGTGAAGCCGTAAGTCAGCGCCACCAGATAGACATAACCGACCAGCGCCAGCGCCACTTCGTGCCTGCCGAGCGGCGATCGGCACAAAGCCTCATAGACCAGCCAGCTCACCACCAGCGTGGCGAAGGCGATTCCGGCCGCCATCGGCGCGCTCATATTGAGGACCGACTTGTCGATCAGGAACAGATCGGCCTGCATGTAATAGACGACGACCAGGAGCGCGAACCCGGACAGCCAGGTGGTATAAGCTTCCCATTTGAACCAGGTGAGTTCGTCCGGCATGTTCTTCGGCGCCACCAGAAACTTGATCATCTGGTAGAAGCCGCCGCCGTGGATCTGCCAGGCGTCGCCCTTGACGCCGTCGGGCAGGCCGGCGCGCTTCTGCAGGCTGAGATCGAGGTGGATGAAGTAGAACGACGAGCCGATCCAGGCGATGCCGGCGACGACATGCAGCCAGCGCAACGTCGCGCTCACCAGTTCATAAACGACCAGATAAAGGTCCAAGCGGACGGCCCCCAGCAATTCCGGCAGCGCCACCATGACAGATGGCGCGGCGGTAGTTCAAGGGAGCGGGCGCCGGTCCTATTCCGCCGCGCGATAAAACGCAGCGGCGTCGGCGCTGAAGGCTTTGCGTGACTCCTGGGCGATATAGAACATGTGGCCGCCGCGATAGAGCTTGAGCTGAACCCGGCCGGCCGCGCCGATCGGCGGCAGATGGTCGAGCACGTAACGCGTCATGCCGTAGGGTGTCACCATATCGGCGAAGCCATGCGCGACGAGAATGCGGAACGACGGTGAGAAGGCGAGCAGCGTCCGAATGTCCTCCTCGCTGCTGACGGCGAAGCGGCCGCCATGGCCCCAGTCCCATTTGCCGCTGATGTCGCCCGCGAGCAGCGTATAGGTCATCTCGGTCTTGAAGCCGAGTTCGTTGCGCGCGTAGTCGGCGAAGGCGCCGCCATAGGCGCGCGCGACGCCGTCGAGGATCGGATCGGGCCCGCGCGCGGACATGCGTTCCGGATTGGGATCGTCGACCGCGTAATCGGCGTCATAACGGCTGACGATCTTGCCGGCCCGTACGGTCTTGACGAAGTCGTTGATGAAGCCGTGCGCGCTGGCGATGGTCGCCTGCGGCACGCCGGTCATCGTCGCGACGCGGTCATAGAACTTCTGGGCCGCCTCGCCCTGCGGCGGCCGGCCGGCCAGCGTGGTGAGATAATCGGTCATGGCGAAGTTTTCCGCCGCCACCTGCGCCTCGAGGCTGAAGGCGTGCTTGCGTTCGAGTTCGGCGGCGGCGAGCGATGGGAATTGCAGCGCCGCGCGCAGCGCCGAAGTGTCGTCACCGAAGGTCAGCCAGCCTTCGAGCAGCGGTGACAGCATGACGATGCCGCTCACGGCGAGGCCCTGATCGCGCAGCAGGGCGCGGGCGGTCTTCACCGCGCGCAAGCCGCCGTAGCTTTCGCCGAGCAGATATTTCGGCGAGGAGGCGCGGTTGGCATGCGCGACATAGAGCGCGATGGCCTTCGCCATGGCGTCGGCGTCGCTGCGCACGCCCCAGAAGTTCTTGGCCTCGTCGCTCTTGGCGGCCCGGCTCCAGCCAGTGCCGATCGGATCGATGAGCACGAGATCGGTAAAGGCGAGCCAGGTTTGCGGGTTGTCGCGCATCGTCGCGCGCGCGGCATCGTGGCCGTTAGGCCCGAGTTCGAGAATGCGTGGGCCGACGACCCCGAGATGCAGGAAGGCCGAGGCGGCGCCCGGGCCGCCATTGAAGGCAAAAGTCAGCGGCCGGTTGGCGCCGCGGTTCTTGGCGACATAGGCGGTGTAGAACACCGACGCGCTCTGGCTGCCGGACTGGTCGTAGAAGGCGAGCGTGCCGGCGGTCGCGGTGTAGTCGATGCGGCCTTGCGGCGTATCGATCGAATGCTGGGTGACGGCGTCGGCCGGCAGCAGTTTGAGCAGGCCGGGGCCGCTGGCCGCGCCATTGTCGCGCCGCTGGCTCTGCGGCCGGCCGGACGGATCCGGGCTCTGCGCCAGCGCCGTAGTGGCGGCGAGAAGGATCGCGAACAGAACGGCGAAGGGGGACGTTTTTCTCATTCCGCGTCCGGTGCTCCAATGGTGCGCCCGTTCGGCGCGAAGGGTCCCCCGGAAACGACAAGTCCCGGCTTTTTCAGGGCCGGGACATTGGAGAAGCTAACGGCGGCGGAAGTTCGGCCGGCGCTGCGCCGGCGCCGATGTCGGAGCGTCGCCTTTGTGGCGGAAACTGATGCGGCCGCGCTGCAGATCGTAAGGCGACATTTCCACGATGACGCGGTCGCCGACGCCGGTGCGAATGCGGAATTTGCGCATCTTGCCGGCGGTATAGGCCAGCACTTCGTGGTCGTTATCAAGCTTCACCCGGAAATTGCCGTCCGGCAACACTTCGGTCACCGTCCCGTCGAATTCCAGCATTTCTTCCTTCGGCATCCAAATCCTCTCCCGGTCAGCCGCGCCTGGCGCGCGCTACCTTTATCCGAAAAAGCGAGCCCGCCCCAAGGCCGAATTTGGCCTCGGGACGGGGAATTTCATCAGGTCCTGCTTAGCGCGGGGCGTGGCTGCGGGGCCGGCTCGGGCCGCGCTGCATGAATTTCATGCCCCCGATGTCCTTGCCCTGGCCGGTGCCGGCGACCGCGGCCGGCTGACGGTTGCCATGGTGCTGGCCGCCGTTCTGGTGGTTGCCCTTGTGGCTGCCGCCGTTGTGATTGCCATTGGCGCGCTGCGGCTGCTCCGAGCGACCTTGGCCGCCGTGGCCGTGACCTTGGCCGTTACGATGGCCATTGCCCTGGTGACCCCGGTTCTGGCCGTTGCCGCCGCGGCCGCGATGGCGGCCATTGGCGTGATGATGGCCGGCCGGCTCGGCAGCCTGGCGAACGCCGCCGGTGCGCTTGTCGGTCGACGGAATCTTGATGCGGATGGTGCGCTCGATGTCGCGCAGGAACGCGTTCTCTTCGTGATCGCAGAACGAGATGGCAACGCCGTCGCGGCCGGCGCGCGCGGTGCGGCCGATGCGATGCACGTAGGATTCCGGAATGTTCGGCAGGTCGTAGTTGACGACATGGCTGATGCCGTCGACGTCGATGCCGCGCGCGGCGATGTCGGTGGCGATCAGGATGCGCAACGAGCCGTCGCGGAACTGGCCGAGCACGCGCTCGCGCTGGTTCTGCGACTTGTTGCCGTGGATCGCGGCCGATGCAAATCCGGACTTCTCGAGCTGCTTCACCACCTTGTCGGCGCCGTGCTTGGTGCGGGTAAACACCAGCACGCGGTCGATGGTCTCGGCCTTCAGGACGTCCACCAGCAGACCCGGCTTCGACGCCCGGTCGGTGAGGATCACGCTCTGCGTGATGCGTTCGACGGTGGTCGATTCCGGCGTTACCGACACACTGGCCGGGTCGTTGAGCATTTCGCCGGCCAGCTTGGCGATTTCGCCCGGCATGGTCGCCGAGAAGAACAAGGTCTGGCGCTGCTTCGGCAGCATCGCCACGACTTTGCGGATGTCGCGGATGAAGCCCATGTCGAGCATGCGATCGGCTTCGTCGAGCACCAGGATTTCGACCTGCTGCAGGTTGACCGCCCGCTGGTTGACGAGGTCGAGCAGACGACCCGGCGTCGCCACCAGCACTTCGGCGCCGCGCGCCATGCCGCGGGCCTGACGGTTGATTGGCACGCCGCCGATGGCGAGTTCGACCGCGAGCGGACGGATGTGCCGGCCGTAAGCGCGGAAACTATCGGCGATCTGGCCGGACAGTTCGCGTGTCGGCGACAGCACCAGCACGCGCGCCGACTTCTGCGCCGGACGCATGCGCATCTTGGTGATGTGGTTGAGGATCGGCAGGGCGAAGGACGCGGTCTTGCCGGTCCCGGTCTGCGCGATGCCGATGATGTCGCGGCCCTGGAGCGCGAAGGGAATGGTCTGGGCCTGGATCGGAGTGGGGGTTGAATAGTTTTCCTCGGTGAGGGCACGGAGGATCGGCTCAGCGAGGCCGAAGTCGTTGAAGTTCGTCAAAACGTCTCTTTTCTAATACGACGACACGACCGGGCGCGCGTCGCGCGCACGGCGGATCGGGGTTTCAAGACATCCCGCGTTGCCAGGGTTGTCGTGTCGGTTCAGGTGAGGCGGAAGAGGCGGGGCGAATATCGGTTTGAATGAAATTCGTGCACGCAGCCCGCGAGTAAGCTCGAATCGAGCCTTCATCCGCAAGGCTGATATGACAGCGCAGCGTGTTCATTTCAAGGCGGGTTTCGGTCATATCGTCCATATCGTGAACGGAACCCTGCCGCTCCCCGGCATTTTCCGTGCGAATAGACATCCCGGCCTGGATCGGGGATGGTCCTAAGCCGTGGTTTCTGACGTTTTCCGACCGCTGGAGCTTGAAGTATGCCGTTTTCCCGGGCTTCCACCGCCCTGTCCCGCTTCACCGTCCTCGATCTGACCCGGGTCCGGTCGGGCCCGACCTGCGTCCGCCAGCTCGCCGACTGGGGCGCAAACGTCATCAAGATCGAGACGCCGCCGCATCTGGAGAAGGGCGAGGGCCCGGGCGGGCCGCGCGATCACGCCGATTTCCAGAACCTGCATCGCAACAAGCGCTCGATGACCCTCGACCTCAAATCGCCGCAGGGCCTCGCGGCCTTCAAGCGTCTGGTCGAGAAGGCCGACGTCGTGGTCGAGAATTTCCGCCCCGACGTCAAGGACCGCCTCGGCATCGATTACGAGTCGCTGAGACAAGTGAACAAGCGCATCATCCTCGCCAGCATCTCCGGCTTCGGCCAGGACGGCCCGTACCGCGACCGTCCCGGCTTCGATCAGATCGCGCAGGGCATGGGCGGCTTGATGTCGATCACCGGCGAACCGGGCCGCGGCCCGATGCGCGTCGGCATCCCGGTCGCCGATTTGTGCGCCGGGCTGTTCTGCGCGCTCGGCATCCAGACGGCGCTGCTCGAGCGCGAAGTGTCGGGCGAGGGCCAGTGGGTCAACACTTCGCTGCTACAGGCGCAAATTTTCATGCTCGACTTCCAGGCGGCGCGCTGGCTGCAGCAGCACGAGGTCGCCGGCCAGGCCGGCAACGACCATCCGACCACGATCCCGACCGGCGTGTTCAAGACCGCCGACGGCTATATCAACATCGCCGCTGCCGGGCAGGTAATCTGGGAACGGCTTTGCAACGCCATCGGCGCGCCGGAGATGATCGCCAACCCGGATTTCAAGACCAACAGCTTGCGCTCGAAGAACCGCGCGGCGTGCAATGCCGCGATCGCCGAGAAGACAGTGCACAAGACCAGCGGCGAGTGGATCGCGCTGTTCGAGAAGGCCGGCGTGCCGTCGGGCCCGATCTACTCGATCGACCAGGTTTTCGCCGACGAACAGGTCAAGCATCTGAAGATGGCGTGGGATGGCAAGAAGCCGAATGGCGAGACGCAGACCTTCGTCGGTCAGCCCGTCGCGCTGTCGCGCACCCCGAGCAAGGTGGCGGTGACGCCGCCGAAGCAGGGCGAGCACACCGACGAAGTACTTAAGGAATTCGGCTTCGCCGATAGTGAAATCGCCGCCTTGCATGAAGCCAAGGCTGTCTAAAGCGCTATCGCCTAAAGGACCATTGCAATGAACGCGCCCGTCAAAACCGACAAGATGCTGTCTCGCAAGGAAGGCCAGGTCGGCTATCTCACCTTCAATAATCCCGAGCGTCACAACGCCGTGTCGCTTGACATGTGGGAAGCGGCCGAGGGCTACCTCGACGAATTCAAGAACGACAACAACATTCGCGTCGTCGTCGTCACCGGCGCCGGCGGCAAGGCTTTCGTGTCGGGCGCCGACATTTCCAAATTCGCCGACGAACGCGCCAGCAAGGCGGCATCCGACCGTTACAACGAAGCGGTCGATCGCGCTTACGGCGCCTTCTACAATTTCCCGAAGCCGACCATCGCCATGATCCGCGGCTACTGCATCGGCGGTGGCGTCGGTCTGGCGCTGGCCTGCGACATGCGCATCTGCACCGAGGGCTCGAAGTTCGCGGTGCCGGCCGCCAAGCTGTCGCTCGGCTATCGCTATGCCGGCGTAAAGAAACTCGTCGACGTCGTCGGCCCGTCTTTCGCCAAGGAGATCTTCTATACCGCGCGGCAGTTCACCGCGCAGGAGGCCAAGGACATGGGCCTCGTCAACCGCGTGCTGCCCGACGGCGAGCTCGAAACCTTCGTCAAGGATTACGCCGATACGATCGCCGGCAACGCGCCGCTGACCGTGGATTCGATCAAGTTCATCGTCGGCGAAGTTCTCAAGGACGCCGCCGACCGCGACATGGCAAAGGCCGAGGCCATGGTGCAGGCCTGCTTTGCCTCCAAGGACTACATCGAGGGTCGTCAGGCCTTCATGGAAAAGCGCAAGCCTAAATTCACCGGCTCCTGAAGTTCATCGACGCCTGCACGGCGCCGGAATTATCCTTCGCGGCTTCATTGCTGCGTTGCATCAACGCAGGTTGAGGCGGACCGGCGCTGTGGCCGGTCGGGGTTGAAAGTGCTAAGGCACGCCTCGAGATTTCTTTTCGGTCCCCGGGAAACGACGAGGTTCGCATGTATACCGATCTCAAACTTTACATCGATGGTCAGTGGCTCGGCGCCGACAACCGCAAGAGCGAAGACGTCATCAATCCGGCGACCGGCAAGGTGCTGGCCAAATTGCCGCACGCTTCCAAGGCCGATCTCGATCACGCGCTCGCCGCCGCCGACAAAGCGTTCAAGACCTGGAGCAAGACCTCGGCCTATGATCGCTCGACGATGATGCGCAAGGCCGCCAACCTGCTGCGCGAGCGCGCCGATCACGTTGCCCGGGTGCAGACCCAGGAGCAAGGCAAGCCCTTCCCGGAATCGCGCATCGAGGTAATGACCTCGGCCGACATCATCGACTGGTACGCCGAGGAAGGCCGCCGCGCCTATGGCCGCATCGTGCCAGGCCGCATGAAGGGCATCCGCCAGATCGTCACCCAGGAGCCGGTCGGCGTCGCCGCCGCTTTCACGCCGTGGAATTTCCCGACGTTGACCCCGGTGCGCAAGATCGCCGGCGCGCTGGCCGCCGGCTGCACGCTCATCATCAAGGCTTCCGAAGAAGTGCCCGGCGGCTGCGTCGAGCTGGTCAAGTGCTTCGCCGATGCCGGGGTTCCGGCGGGCGTGCTCAACCTCGTGTTCGGCGTGCCGGCCGAAGTGTCCGAGCACATCATTCCGTCCGACATCGTCAAGAAGGTATCGTTCACCGGTTCCGTGCCGGTCGGCAAGCATCTCGCCGCGCTCGCCGCGCGCGGCATGAAGCGTTCGACCATGGAGCTCGGCGGTCACTCGCCGGTGCTGGTGTTCGACGATGCCGATCCGATCAAGGCCGCCGACACCATCGCCGCCTTCAAGTATCGCAACGCCGGCCAGGTCTGCATTTCGCCGACGCGCTTCTACGTGCAGGAAAAGAACTACTCGAAGTTCGTCGAACGTTTCGTCGAATACGCCAAAGGCCTGACACTCGGTGACGGTCTCGACAAGGACACCAAGATGGGTCCGCTCGCCAATCCGCGCCGGCTCGACGCCATGGAATCCTTCGTCAACGACGCCAAGACGCGCGGCGGCAAGATTGCGACCGGCGGCAATCGCGTCGGCAATCAGGGGTTCTTCTTCGAGCCGACCGTGATCACCGACATTCCGGACGACTCCAAGATCATGACCGAGGAGCCGTTCGGGCCGCTGGCGCCGATCGTGCCGTTCAAGACGTTCGACGAGGTCGTCGAGCGCGCCAATTCGCTGCCGTTCGGTCTTGCCTCCTATGCCTTCACCACCTCGTCGGCGACCGCCAATGCAGTGGGCGACGCCATCCAGGCCGGCATGGTCGGCATCAACTCGGTGATGGTGTCGACGCCGGAAACGCCGTTCGGCGGCGTCAAGGATTCCGGCTACGGCTCGGAAGGCGGCATCGAGGGCCTGCAGGCTTACCTCAACACCAAGTTCATCTCGCAGGCGTAAGCGCGAACGGTTTGAACAACAAACGGCCGGGCGTGATGCCCGGCCGTTCTTATTTTGTCATCACCGTGTCAGGCCCGGCCGTAACTGGCATCTATTGTTTCGCCAAACCCAGCTGACACGCGGCCCACACCTTGGCCGGCGTCGCCGGCATGTCCATGTGATCCGCCGCGCCGTTCGGGATCGCGTTGGAAAGCGCGTTCATCACCGCGGCGATCGCCGCCGTGGTGCCGGATTCGCCGACGCCCTTGACGCCGAGCGGATTGGTCGTCGCCGGCACGACATGCATGTCTTCGCGCAATTCAATCGGCATGTCGTGCGCGCGCGGCATACCGTAATCCATGAAGGAGCCGGATACGAGCTGGCCGCTGTCTTCGTCATAGACGGCGTTTTCGACCAGCGCCTGGCCGAGGCCTTGCGCGATCGCGCCCTGCACCTGGCCCGAAGCGACGATGCGGTCGAGCGGATTGCCGCTGTCGTCGACCGCCGTATAGGTGACGATGTCGAAATGCCCCGTGTCCGGATCGATCTCGATTTCGGCGATATGGCAACCATTGGGATAGGTGGTCGGAGCGTGAGCCTGCTCCTTGGCGTCGAGGCTCTCGCCCATGACCTTGGCGCGCTCGGCCGTCTCGAACAGAGAAATGCGCCGGTCGGTGCCGACCACCTCGAAGCGGCCGTCGCGATATTCGATGTCGTCTTCCGACGCTTCCAGCGCCGAGGCGGCTATTTTCCGCGCCTTCGTCAGCATCGCGTCGGCAGTGACGAGAATCGCGGTGCCGGCGCACATCGCCGAACGCGAACCCACCGAAGCAAAACCGGCGATGCCCAGATTGGTGTCGCCGTGCCGGTGTTCGATGGTTCGGGTATCGATGCCGAGCTTGGCCGCCAGCAGATGACCGAACACGGTGGCGTGGCTCTGCCCGGTCGATTGCACGTTGAGGCCGAGGACAAGTTTTTCGCCGCCCGGGAAGCTGACCGAGGCCTGCTCCGTCGGCAATGAACCGGCATGTTCGAGTATGCAGGAAATGCCGATGCCGCGCAGCTTGCCCCGCTTGGCGGCTTCGCGCTTGCGCTTGGCGAAATTGTCGTAGTCGGCGAGCTTGAGCGCCTTGTCGACGACGGCCGGGAAATCGCCGGAGTCGTAAGTCTGGATCGGCGTCCTGTACGGCATCGCCGAGGGCGGGATCAGGTTCTTCTTGCGCAGCTTCGCCGGATCCATCTTGAGAAGCCGCGCCGCTTCCTCGACCGCGCGCTCCAGCGCGTAATTGGCCTCCGGGCGCCCGGCGCCGCGATACGGGCCGATCGGCACGGTGTTGGAGAAGTAACAGGCCGCCGACACGTCCATCTTCGGGATGGCGTACATCGCCGGCAGGCATTGCCAGAAACTCACCGTGTTGATCTGCGCGCCGGCGCCGGCGATATAGGCGCCCTGGTTGCACAGATGACGCGCGCGCAGCGCGATGAACTTGCCCTTGGCATCGCAAGCGAGCTCGACATGGGTGACGGCGTCGCGCGCCTGATTGTCGGTGACGAAGGCTTCCGAGCGCGTCGCCATCCAGTGCACCGGCCGGCCGACTTTCTTCGCCGCCACCAGGAGGGCGATATATTCGGGATAGACCGAGGTCTTGACGCCGAAGGCGCCGCCGACGTCCTGGGTGATGACGCGCAGCTTGTCGTCCGGCACGCCGAGCACCGAGGCGGTCATGCGGCGTAACGGGTCGGTGCCCTGCGAGCAGGAATGCAGGGTATAGCTGTCGGTCCTGGCGTCATAGACGCCGGTGGCGCCGCGCGTCTCCATCGGCGCCACCACCATGCGCTGGTTGGTGACCGTGACCCTGGCGACATGCGCGGCATTGGCGATGAGATTGTCGACCGCCTTCTCGTTGTCCTTGTCTTCCTTCAGGCCCGCCCAGTCGACGACGAGGTTGCCGGGCGCGTTATCGTACAGCACCGTCTCGGCCTTCATCGCCTGCGCGAGGCTGACGACCGGCGTCAGCTCTTCGTAGTCGACCTCGACGAGATCGGCGGCGTCGAGCGCCAGCGCCAGGCTCTCGGCCACCACCAGCGCTATCGGATCGCCGACATGCATCACCTTGTCGCCGGCCAGCGCCGGGCGGAACGGCATGATCATGGGAACGCCGCCGCGTCCGGTGAGCGGGCCATGCCGCGAGATCGAGCCGATGCCGGCAGCCTTGATGTCGGCCGCGGTCAGCACGGCGATGACGCCCTTCAGCGCCAGCGCCGCATCGGCCTTCACCGCGACGACGCGGGCATGGGCATGCGGCGAGCGCACGAACACGCCGGCGGCCTGACCGGGCAGGCGCGGGTCGTCGACGAACTGCCCGGCGCCGCGCACCAAAGCGTCGTCCTCGACGCGCGGATCGGATGGGCTGCGGACGGGAACGATGAAATTCATGGGCGCACTTCCTCGGTATTGTCAGCCGAAACGCGACGCCGGTGGGCACCGGCGGCGGTCTTATAGCAGCGTGTCGCGCGATCCGGCACTACGGCCCACCACTGGCGCGCGCGGCGCGGAACGGCTATGCGAAAGGAGAACAGATAACGGTCGTGGACAACACGGCGTGGAAGCCAGGGAGCGAATGGGAATGGCGAACAATACGCACAAGATCGGTTGGATCGGCGCCGGACGCATGGGCGCGCCGATGGCGGAGCGCCTGCTCAAGGCGGGGCACGACGTCACGGTGTGGAACCGAACGCGCGCCAAGGCCGAGCCGCTGGCCAAGAGTGGCGGCAAGATCGCCGACAAATTGTCCGATCTCGCCGGGCTCGACGTCGTGTTCTCGATCGTCTCCACCGGCAAGGATCTCGACGAAGTTTATTTCGGCCCGAACGGCGTGCTGGCGAACGGCGGCAAGGCGCCGAAGATCGTGGTCGACTGCTCGACCATTTCGATCGAGGATTCCACCAATATCCGCCGCAAGCTGATCGACGCCGGCAGCGACTACGTCACCGCGCCGGTGTCCGGCAACGCCAAGGTGATCAAGGCCGGCAAGCTGTCGTCCGTCGTTTCCGGGCCCGAGGAAGCTGCCCGCACGGTCAAGCCGCTGCTCGACATCGTCGCGCCGCAGGGCGTCGCTTATGTCGGCGACGGCGATCTCGCCCGCGTCTGCAAGATCGCGCACAACGTCATGCTCGGCGTCGTCATCGAGAACCTGATCGAGATCACGCTGCTCGCCAACAAGATGGGCGTGCCGCGCCACGCCTTCCTCGCCTTCATGAACAACGGCGTCATGGGCTCGATGTTCACCAAGTACAAATCGCCGGCGCTGGTCAATCTCGACTGGACCACCACCTTCACGCCGGAACTGCTGCGCAAGGATCTCGATCTCGGCCTCGAACTCGGTCGCGAGTTCGACGTGCCGATGCCGGTCACCGCGGCGACCCGCGAGGTGCTGCAGAGCCACTTCGGCGCCGCCACCTTGCAGAAGGACCCCGAAACCTATCTGCAGAAGGACTTCGCCGCGCTGATGGAGACCATGGCGCTCGCTGCCGGCATGAAGCTCGAGCCGGAGAACGTCAAGGTCGGTACCGGCCTGGAGTGAATTCCGCCCGCCAAGCCTTGCGCAAAAAAAGGGGGCTCCCTCGCGGGAGCCCCTGTTGCACAGGTGTGGAGGATTCGGCTGCCGGGCTCTCCAGGAAGACGGAGCGGCGGCCATGCGCACAACACGATAACTGAACCGGGTTGTGGCCGGCGGCTCAAGTAAAGAAGCCGTAATAAAATCTGTAATTCGCGGCTGCGGGCTGGGATGCCCAGGACATGGGTATCACCCGGGCGGGGTGTCTTTCAAATGTGACAATGGCGATGGTTGCAGATCACGGCTGCAGACCACGGTTACAGGCCGCGGTTACAGACCGCGGTTACATGGCGACGATTGCATGACTTCGTCATTAAGCAATCGGGAACAACTCGGCTGCTAGATACCGCTCACCCAACCCGCCGCACTGTCAGGTCTTTCGATGCCGCGTGCATTCTCGATTCGTTTGCCGATCGCCGCCAAGGCGATGCTGCTGATCGGCGCTCTCGGCATCCTGTCCGCCGCCGCCAACTGGTACAGCCTGCGCAGCCTGCATGAGATCGACCGCGTCAACGACGTGATCACGCGCGAGATCGCGCCGGTCCGCCTGATCCTGACGGAATCGAAGATCGCCGCCGAGTCGCTGGGGCTCGCCACCTACAAGATGGCGTCGACCAGCGACCCCGACACCATGCGCGAGGCGATCGACGAGCGCGCCGGCCAATACGCCTCCGCCAAGCACTGGCTTGACGAAGTCGTAACGGCGCTGCCGGCTCGTGCCGCCGACGTGCACGGCATGATCCGCCGCCTCGACCTCGTCAACGACATCGCCAACCAGGTGCAGATCGCCATCAAGACCGGCGACCAGGAGTCGGCGCGCCGGCTGCTCGAATTCAGGTTCGATCCGGCGCTGGTCGATGCCACCACCAGTATGAACCGGCTGATCGACATCCTTGGCGGTCAGGTGCGCACGTCGGTCGAGGCCGCGAGCGCCCAGAAGGCGCACACCTACCGTATGCTCACCGTCATGCTGGTCGGCGGCACCCTGACCACCATCCTGCTGGCGATGATCCTGGCGCACCGCGCCGTGGCGCGACCGCTGCGCCGTCTCGCCGTCGTCATGCACGAGATTACCCAAGGCCGGCTCGACGCGCCGATCGACGGCATCAGCCGCGGCGACGAGGTCGGCACGATGGCGCGCGCCGTGCTGGTGTTCCGCGACAACGCCGCGGCGCTCCTGGAGGCGCAGGCGCAGCGCAAGCGCGCCCGCGAGCAGGCCGCCGCCGACAAGCGCCAGGCGCTCGAGCAGTTCGCCCGCAATTTCGAGACCAAGATTCTCAACGTCGCCGGGGCGCTCGCCCAATCCGCTTCCGAGCTCGACCGTTCGGCGCAGGCCATGAGCGACGTCGCCGACGAATCCGGCCGTCACGCCGGCACCGCCGCGGTGGTGGCGCAGGAAACGACCGAGGTCGCCGGCACCGTATCGGCCGCGGTCGATGAATTGTCGGCGTCGATGCACGACATCGACCTGCAACTCGGCAATGCCGCCGGGGTCGTCGACGAAGCCTCGCGCCGCGCCGGGGTGGCGGTCGCCAATGTCGACGACCTGACGCAAACCGTCGGCGACATCGACAAGGTGATCGGCATGATCCACGCCATCGCCAGCCAGACCAATCTGCTGGCGCTCAACGCCACGATCGAGGCGGCGCGCGCCGGCGAAGCCGGCCGCGGCTTCGCCGTGGTGGCGCAGGAGGTCAAGTCGCTGGCGACGCAGACCACCCAGGCGCTTGCCAGCATCCGCAGCAAGACCGAGCAGGTCGGCTCCGTGATCGACGGTGTGCGCGACACCACGCAGTCGATCTCGCAGTCGATCGCCCGCATTCACAGCGTGGCGCGCGCCATCACCGAGGCGATCGGCGTGCAGAGCGACGCGACGCAGAAGATCGCGCAGACCGTCGAGGGTGCCGCCGTGCGCACGCGCCAGGTGTCGCAGACCATCGAGGGCGTCACCGAATTCGCCAGCCGCACCCGCAACGGCGCCGTCGACATCCAGAACGCCGCCGCCGATTTGAACCGCCAGGCGGCCGCGCTCCAGGCCGAGGCGCAGGATTTCATCGCCCGGGTGCGGGCGGCGTAAACCTCAGTCGTCATCACCCGCGAAAGCGGGTGATCCAGCCATTCCCTTGAAGTGCTGGGTGGCCCGCGTTCGCGGACCATGACAATCAAGGACGCCCGGCTCGCGCACATCGAAACGCCGGCCGATCCTCGCGGGCTGGCCGGCGTTCACAATAACGGCGTCGAGTTACTTGGCGGCCCCGGTGGTGCCGACCTTGGGCAGTTCGACCTTTACGGTCTTGCTGCCGCCGTTGCCCAGATTGCCGGTCGCGTAGAGAACGCCGGCGCCCACCATCACCACGATCAGCGCGCCGACGAGAACGCCCAGCACGCCATTCCCACTGCTACCCTCAGCCATTTTGAAACTCCTCGATGCAGGACTGTGGCGAATAATCATCGAGGCGCCGCTTTGGTTCCACTTCTGCCGGGACGAACCAGTTCTTGACGGCGTTACGAAACCACGGATTGCCGCGCTTTCTTTGCCGCTTCGAAGCCGTGCAGGCCGCCGAACCACTGGATGGCGACCACGGCGCCTTTGACCGGCTGCAGCAAGGCAAGAGCCATGACGAAAGCCAGTGTCGGCCATAGCGTCACGCTCACCCAGATCGGCGGCACGATCTCGGTTTCGACCGCCAGCACGATCGGCACCAGGATGTGGCCGGTGATGATGATCACGAGATAGGCCGGAAAATCGTCGGCCCGGTGATGGTGCAGGTCCTCGCCGCAGGCGGGGCACTGATCGGCGACCTTGAGATAGGCGCGGAACATGCGGCCCTCGCCACAGGCCGGGCATTTGCCGCGCAAGCCGCGTCCGATGGCACCGAAGATGCCGTGCGGCCAGCGGCGCGGCGTTATCTGCGTCATATCGCTATCCATTCACTCGAAAGCACCATTGCCCGTCATCGCCCGCGAAGGCGGGTGATCCAGCACTTTCGTTTCGTCAAGGGCTGGATGGTCCGCCTTCGCGGACCATGACGGCGGAGGGTCAATACCGGTTCGCGATCGGCAGTTCCTCGGCCGGGAACAGCGAGATCACCTTGCAGCCTTTGTCGGTCACCACGACTTCCTCCTCGATGCGCGCGCCGGAATAACCGTCGGTCGCCGGGCAGTAGGTCTCGATGGCGAACACCATGCCTTCCTTGATCTCGGTCGGGTGCTCCATCGACACCACGCGCGAGATGATCGGCCGCTCGTGCAGCGCGAGGCCAAGGCCGTGCGCGAACTGCAGGCCGAAGGCCGAGGTCTCGTCCGGGAAGCCGAACTCCTGCGCCGTCGGGAAGGCTTCGGCGATATGCGACGTCGTGGCGCCGGGCTTGATGCGGGCCATGGCGTTGTCCAGCCACTCGCGGCACTGCTTGTAGGCGTCGTGCTGCGCCGGCGTGGCGCGGCCGACATTGAAGGTGCGGTAGTAGCAGGTGCGGTAGCCCATGAAGGCCTGCAGGATGTCGAAGAAGGCCTGGTCGCCGGGCCGGATCATCCGGTCGGTGAAATTATGCGGGTGCGGGTTGCAGCGCTCGCCGGACACCGCGTTGACCGCCTCGACGTCGTCGGAGCCGTGGCGGTAGAGAAACTCGTTGACCTTGGCGACGATGTCGTTCTCGCGTACGCCGGGTTTCAGTTCCTCGTTGATCATGTGATAGGCGCCGTCGACCATGGCTGCGGCGCGGTTCAGGAGATGGATCTCGTCGGCTGATTTGATTTCACGCGCCTCCAGCATCACCTGCTGGCCGTCGACGACCTTGATGCCGGCCTTCTGCAGTTCGAACATCATCGGCGGCTCGATGATATCGACGCCGACCGGCATGTCGCCGACGCCGGCTTCCTTGATCAGCGAGGCGATCTCCTTGGCGTGCTTGGCCATCAGACCGAAGGCCGGGTCGACCATGCCGCGCATGCCGATGATGCCGGCCTTGCAGTTTTCCGGCGCCAGCCACGGCGCGTACAGCTTGTGGTGCACGGCGGCCGAGCCGAAGTCCCACAGGATCGGCTCACCGGTGCGGGTCAGCAGCGCCCAGCGGCACAGCTTGTCGCGCTCCCATTCGCCGATCTTGGTCGAGGTGATGTAGCGGATGTTGTTGACGTCAAACACCAGCAGCGCGCCGAGCTCGGATTTGTCCAGCGCCTGCTTGGCCCGGCCGAGGCGGTAGCGGTGCAGACGGCGGTAATCGACGCGTTCCTCGAAATCGACGCCATTGATGCCGAGCGAGGGCAGCGCGCGGCCCCAATTATGGCGCGGGTTGATATCCTCGGCGCTGATCTTGCGGACGGTCTGGTCCATCGGGGCTTCCTCGTTCGGTCGAATTATTTGTTCTCAGCCATTGCCGGATCGGGGCGCGGCCGGTTTGATCGGGCGGCATTATAGCGGTCCGGCGGCGCGACAATAGGGTTGGGCAGGGCATCCCGGATGTGGGCCATCAAATGCCTATTGACATAAGTCCTATATAGGGACTATATCCATTTTCGTCCGGCTCGGTCGAGGGCGCTGTCATGAGGCGTCATGAGGTGGAGCCGGATGCGGTGCCCGCGGGCCCGGGGATTACGCATCCCGGGCGCTCGGGCGGCGCCGGGGCTCCGCCCGCCGGCACTAAGACCGGCCGCGAGGAGCTCGCTGATGGTGAGCGCTACCCGTTTTCCCGGTTGGGAGCGGATCAGCCGCCAGAAGCGCGGCCCGGCGTCGTGAAGGACACCGCGATGGAGCGCCGCGGGGCGATGGCCTCTCCGATCGCAAGGAGAGACCGCGCACCGCAAGGTGCGACATCTAACGAGCGCCTCGCGGCGCTCCATCCCCTCGACGTGTGTCGAGGGAAGGAAGGGGAAGGCAGGCCGCCCCGGGCCTCAAAGAACAGGGCCGATAACGCGCGTCCTCACGCCACCTTCTTGCCCCACAGCCGCGTCGAGGCAATGTCGGCGCCGTCGCGCAACGATTTCAGCTTCAACCACACCGCCGGCTCGATGACCCACTCTCGGTTCGTGAAGGTGCCGAAACCGCAATCGGTCGAGGCGATGACGCGCTCGCGGTCGCCCACGGCGTTGACCGCATCCTCGATGCGCCGGGCGACGACTTCCGGATGCTCGACGAAATTCGACGTCGTCTCGATCACGCCCGGCAGCAGCAACATGTGCTTGGGCAGCGGATGCTTGCGGAAGGCCGCGTATTCATGGCCGTGGCGCGGATTGGCGAATTCGATGGTCAGCGCGCCGACCTTGGCCTGGTACAGCGCCGGCAGGATCTTCTCGAGGGGCACGTCGTAGATATGCGGGCCTTCCCAGTTGCCGTAGCAGACATGCAGCCGCACGCGGTCGGCCGGAATGCCCTCGATGCCGGCATTGATTGCCGCGACATGGGCCTCGACGCGCTTGATGAACGCGGCATCGTCGAGATCGCGATAGAGCATGGTGCGGTCCATGGCGAGATCGGGCGCGTCGATTTGCAACAGCAATCCGGCGTTGTGGATGGCGAGATATTCGTGGCGCATCTCGCGCGCCAGAGCGGCGAGATAGGCATCGTGCGTGTCATAATGCGCGTTCAGCATGGTCGAGGAGATGATGCCGGGCGACGGCGCCGTCATGAAGGTCTCGGCGAACTTGCCGGACGCTATGCGCTTGAAGCGCGCCAGTTCGTCGTTGATCGGCTTGACGTCGAGATATTTCAGCTCGCTTTGACATTCCGGCGCGTTCTGCTGTTTCGAGGTGTGCGGGAAACGCCGCACCAGACTGGCGACCAGTTCCGGAAAATCCTCGAACTCCTTGCCGCGGCGCCGGTTCGACACGCCGCCGAAACCGGACATGCGCTGCGGCACATAGGTCTGGAAACCGACGCGCTGCTGCTCGCCGTCATTGCCGATGTCGATGCCGGCCTTGGCCTGCTTGTCGACGACATGGGCCACGGCCTTGTCCAGTTCGGACGCCATCTCGGCGGCATCGTAGGGCTGGCCCTGCTCCTGGCGCACCAGCAGGTCGGACAATTTGTCGTTGCGCGGCAGCGAGCCGACATGCGTGGTGAGGATACGGTCGCGGCTCGAAATCATGCGGTCTCACTCCCTGAAGCCGCCTGCTTTGGAATTATGCTGCGCTAGGCAGTTTGCGGCGGTTTCTGCCATAATACCCGAATACTTCGGGAGGAAAACAAGATGCAGGTCGCGGAAAAAATCGCGGCGGAAACCGGCGCGGATCCGGCGGTGGGCGCAAGCCCACAGGCTTACAATTTCGCCGCTGACGTGCTGCGGCTCAATCTCGACGCCGGCCGCGCCAACAAACCCGCTTACATCGACGCTCGTGGCACCTGCACCTACGGGCAGCTCGCCGATCGCGTGAACCGCTTCGGCGCGGCGTTGCGCGGCCTCGGCATTCGCCGCGAAGAACGCGTGCTGATGGCGCTCACCGATACCATCGACTGGCCGACCGCGTTTCTCGGCTGCCTCAAGGCCGGCATCATCGCTGTGCCGGTCAACACGCTGCTGACCGAGGACGATTATCACTTCATGCTCACCAACAGTGGCGCCAAGGCGCTCGTGGTGTCGGAAGGGTTGTTTCCGAAGTTCGAGAAGATCATCGGGCAATGCCCCGATCTCGAACAGGTCATCGTCTCGGGCGCGAACCCACACGGCTATCGGCTGTTCGACGACCTGATCAGAGCCGAGGATGCCGACGATTACACGGCGCCGACCGTCGCCGACGACATGGCGTTCTGGCTCTATACGTCAGGTTCGACCGGCAAGCCGAAGGGCGCGGTGCATGTCCATGGTTCGCTCAAGCTCACCGCCGATCTCTACGGCACGCCGGTCGCCGGGCTGAAGGAGAGCGACGTCGTGCATTCGGTGGCGAAATTGTTCTTCGCCTACGGTCTCGGCAACGCCATGACCTTTCCGCTCAGCGTCGGCGCCACCACCGTGCTCAATCCGGAACGGCCGACGCCGGACGGCGTTGCGGCGTTGTTGAAGAAACATCCGATCACGATGTTCTTCGCGGTGCCGACCTTCTACGCCGCCTTCCTCAACAACCCGAACGCGCCGCAGAAGTCGGACGTGAAGCTGCGTTGCTGCATTTCCGCCGGCGAAGCGTTGCCGGAAGAAATCGCGCGCAAGTGGAACGAACGTTACGGCGTGCCGATCTATGACGGCCTCGGCACCACCGAGATGCTGCACATCTTCCTCACCAATCGCCCCGGCGCCACCAAATACGGCACCACCGGCAAGCCGGTGCCCGGCTACGAGATCAAGCTGGTCGGCGAGGACGGCCAGCCGGTCAAGAAGGGCGAAATCGGCGAAATGTATTCGCGCGGCCCGACCGGGGCGGTGATGTACTGGGCCAACCGCGAGAAGTCGCGCACGACGTTCCAGGGCGAGTGGACCAAGTCCGGCGACAAGTACATCGAGGACGAGGACGGCTATTTCATCTGCTGCGGCCGCGCCGACGACATGCTGAAGGTGTCGGGCATTTATGTCTCGCCCTTCGAGGTCGAGGCGGCGCTGTCGTCGCATCCCGACGTACTGGAGGCCGCGGTGGTCGGCTGGCACGACGAGCAGAAACTGATCAAGCCGCGCGCCTTCGTCGTGCTGAAGGACGCCGGCAAGGCGAGCCCGGCCATGGCGCTGGCCTTGCAGGAGCACGTCAAGCAGAAGCTGGCGCCCTACAAATATCCGCGCTGGATCGAGTTCCGCACCGAACTGCCGAAGACGGCGACCGGCAAGATCCAGCGGTTCAAGTTGCGGGCGGAAGATAGGGTATGAGGATAGCGTAGCCGCTTGCGCGCTTCCCCTCTCCCCTTGTGGGAGAGGGTGGCGAGCGTAGCGAGCCGGGTGAGGGGTCAGTCTCTCGATTGGCGCAGACCCCTCATCCGCCTTCGCTCGGCTTCGCCTCCGCTCAGGCACCTTCTCCCACAAGGGGAGAAGGGAAGTGAGTTTGACGTACCGTTGAAAGTCTAGCTGCAATGACTCTTCCCGACTCCGGCTTCCTCTCCATCTCCGGCCATTCGCTCGAATACCGTCTGATCGGTCCGCGCCCGGATCAGGCGCCAACCATCGTCATGCTGCACGAGGGCCTCGGCTGCGTCGGCCTGTGGGGCGATTTTCCGGAGAAGGTGCAGAAGGCGACCGGCTGCGGAGTGTTCGTCTATTCGCGCGCCGGCTACGGCCAGTCCTCGCCCGTCACGCTGCCGCGGCCGCTGACCTACATGCACGACGAGGCGCGCGACGTGCTTCCGGCGCTGCTCGACGCCATCGGCGTCAAGCGCCACATCCTGTTTGGCCACTCGGATGGCGCTTCGATCGCCGCGATCTATGCCGGCTCGCATCAGGACCATCGCCTCGGCGGCATCATCCTCATGGCGCCGCATTTCTTCACCGAGGATATGGGCATCGCCGCGATCGTCGAGGCGAAGACGGCTTACGAGACCACGGATCTGCGCGCCAAACTGGCGCGCTGGCACAAGGATCCGGACAACGCCTTCCGCGGCTGGAACGGCGCCTGGCTCGATCCCGGCTTCCGCCAGTGGGATATCACCGAGCAACTGGCCTATATCCGCGTGCCGATCCTCATCGTGCAAGGCGAGGACGATCAGTACGGCACGGTGAAGCAGATCGAGGTGGCCGAGCGCGAATGCTACTGCCCGGTCGATGTCGCTTTATTGCCGGGCGCCAAACATTCACCGCAGCGCGAGGCGCCGGAAGCGACGCTCGCCGCGGTCGCCGATTTCACCGCGCATGTGCTGGCGAATAATGGGTGGGAGCGCGCGGCGTAGGCCAATCGCGGCGTCGTCGTCCGCGAAGGCGGACGATCCAGCGCTTGTCGCACGAAGTGCTGGATCCCCGCTTTCGCGGGGATGACGGTGTGGAATGGCTAACAAAAAACGGCCGGGCTTTCACCCGGCCGCTTCAACCATCATCAGCGGATAATTACTCCGCCGCCTGCTTTTTCTTGCCGCCATGCGCGGTGACGAGATAATCCATCGCCGCCTGCACGCCGCCGGTCTTGATCGGCACGCCGAACATCTGCAGCGCCACTTCCGTAACGCCGAGGCAGCCCAGCATCATGGCGTCGTTGACGTCGCCGAGATGGCCGATGCGGAAATACTTGCCGGCGAACGGGCCGAAGCTCGCGCCATAGGAGATGTTGAAGGTCTCCAGCGCCATGGCGCGGAACTGGTCGGCGTTGAAGCCTTCCGGCAGCAGCACGGCGGTGACGGTCGGCGACTGGTACTTCGAATCTTTCACCAGGGTCTCGAGGCCCCAGTGCTTGACCGCGCGGCGCGTCGCCTCGGCGAGACGGTCGTGGCGGGCGAACACGTTGTCGAGGCCTTCCTCGTGCAGCATCTCGATGCCGACATCGAGGCCGAACAGCATGAGCGTCGCCGGCGTATAGGGGAAGAAGCCGACCTTGTTCATGTTGAGCATGTCCTGCCAGTCGAGGAACGACTTCGGCAGCTTCGAGCTCTTGTTGGCTTCCAGCGCCTTGTCGCTGATGGCGTTGAACGACATGCCGGGCGGCAGCATCAGGCCCTTCTGTGCGCCGCCGACGGTGACGTCGACGCCCCATTCGTCATGGCGGAAGTCGGTCGAGGCGAGCGACGAGATGGTGTCGACCATGAACAGAGCCGGGTGCTTGGCGGCGTCGATGGCCTTGCGGATCTCGGCGATCGGCGACAGCGCGCCGGTCGAGGTCTCGTTGTGCAGCACGCACACCGCCTTGATCTCGTGCGCCTTGTCTTCGCTCAGGCGCTTCTCGATGACCTTCGGATCGACGCCGGTGCGCCAGTCGGTCGGCAGGAGTTCGGTCTTGAGGCCGAGCTTCTCGGCCATCTTCTTCCACAAGGTACCGAACTGGCCGGTCTCGACCATCAGCACCTTGTCGCCGGGCGACAGCGTGTTGACGAGCGCGCCTTCCCAGGCGCCGGTGCCGGTGGCGGTGTAGATGACAACCGGGTTGGTGGTCTTGAAGATGGTCTTGATGCCGTCGAGGCACCGCTTCGCCAGCTTGGCGAACTCGGGACCGCGATGATCGATCATCGGCGTGTCCATCGCCCGCAAGATGCGATCCGGAACCGGCGTCGGGCCCGGGATGTGCAGGAAGTGACGCCCGACCTGACGCGAGGAATTCTGAGCCATAGGAAATCCGCTCCTGGAACGGCTAATAAGGTTCGTGTTGTGGGTTTGGACCACGGGCCCGCGACCCGGCAAAGGGGACGGCGCTTGTGGCCTTGAACACCGGATGTCACATTCCGGTCAAGCGGATTCCCGCAATTGGCTCATGCAATAATCGACGTAAAACAACACGGATGGGCAATTTGGCGGCGATCCACCCCGGCCTGGAAAGGCGTTTGAAGGCAGAACTGAAGGGCGACGTTCGTTTCGACGCCTTTACCCGCGGCCGTTACGCCACCGACGCCTCGCATTACCAGATCACCCCGGTCGGCGTGGTCGCCCCGCGAACGATAGAAGAAGCCGAACGCGCGATAGGTATTTCGCGGGCGGAGGGTGTCACCGTGCTGGCTCGAGGCGGCGGCACCTCGCAGTGCGGGCAGACGGTCGGGCCCTCGCTGGTGCTGGACTGCTCCAAATATCTTAACCGTCTGCTCGACCTCGACGTGGCGAGGCAGCGCTGCACCGTCGAGCCCGGCATCGTGCTCGATGACCTCAACCGCCAGCTTAAAACCCACGGCCTGTGGTTTCCGGTCGATATCTCGACCGCGTCGCGCGCCACCGTCGGCGGCATGGCCGGCAACAATTCCTGCGGCGGCCGTTCGCTGCGCTACGGCACCATGCGCGACAACGTTGTTGCCATCGATGCCGTGCTGGCCGATGGCAGGCGCGCGCATTTCGGCCCGATCGGCGGCAACATCAACGACGTGCCGCCGGAACTGCGGTCGCTGGCGCAGGACCTCATCGCCATCGGCACGCGTGAGGCTGACGAAATCGCCGCGCGCTTTCCGAAAGTTCAGCGCCGCGTCGGTGGCTACAATCTCGATGCGCTGGTGCCGGGCTCGTATCGCGGCGGCAACGACATCAATCTCGCGCACATTCTCGTCGGTTCCGAAGGCACGCTAGGCTTCTCGACCGGCATCGAACTCAAGCTGTCGCCGCTGCTCGGCCGCCGGGCCGTCGGCGCCGTGCATTTCGGCTCGTTCTATGAGGCGATGAATTGCGCTCAGCATATCGTCAAGCTCAAGCCGATCGCCGTCGAACTGGTCGATCGCACCATGCTTGAACTCGCCGGCGCCATCCCGATCTTCAAGCCGACGCTCGACGCGTTCGTGCGCGGCCTGCCGGAAGCGATCCTGCTGGTCGAGTTCGGCGAGACCGATCAGGACGTCAATCTGCGTCTGCTGCGCCAGCTCGAGCAGTTGATCGGCGATCTCGGCTTCCATTGGTCGCATAGCGGCGACAAGTGGGGCGGTGTGGTCGAAGTGCTCGATCCGGCGCTGCAGGCGGCGATCACCGAAGTGCGCACATCGGGCCTCAACATCATGATGTCGATGAAGGAGCAGGGTAAGCCCGTGTCCTTCGTCGAGGATTGCGCGGTGCCGCTCGAGCATCTCGCCGACTACACGTCGCGGCTCACCGCGATTTTCGAAAAGCACGGCACGCGCGGCACCTGGTACGCGCATGCCGGCTCCGGCTGTCTGCATGTGCGGCCGGTGCTCAATCTGCGGCTGGAGAAAGATGTCCACGCCATGCGCGCGATCGCCGAGGAAGCTTTCGCCATGGTGCGCGAATACAAGGGTTCGCATTCCGGCGAACATGGCGACGGGCTGGTGCGCTCCGAGTTCAACGAGCCGATGTTCGGCTCGAGGTTGGCGCGCGCCTTCGAGGAAGTGAAGGATCGCTTCGACCCGAACGGCGTGTACAATCCCGGCAAGGTGGTGCGGCCATCCAAATTCGATGACCGCTCGCTGTTCCGCTACAAGCCGGGCTATCGTGGCATCGAGGTGAAGACCGAACTCGACTGGTCGGCCTATCCGGGATCGGGCGGCGGATTCCAGGGCGCCATCGAGATGTGCAACAACAACGGCGCCTGCCGCAAACTCGCTGGCGGCGCCATGTGTCCGTCCTATCGCGTCACCCGCGACGAGCGCGACGTCACGCGTGGCAGAGCCAACACGCTGCGGCTGGCAATGTCGGGACAATTGGGCCCCGATGCGCTGACCTCGGACGCGATGGCCGAGACCCTGTCGCTGTGCGTGTCCTGCAAGGCCTGCCGCCGCGAATGTCCGACCGGCGTCGACATGGCGCGCATGAAGATCGAAATCCAGGCGGCGCGCGCGAAGAAGCATGGCCTGTCGATGCACGACCGGCTGGTCGGCTATCTGCCGCGCTATGCGCCATTCGCCTCGCGTCATCCGGCGCTGTTCAATCTGCGCGACAAGTCTTCGGTGTTGAAGTGGTTGTCCGAGGTGTTCGCCGGCTTCGCGGCGCGGCGCAGCCTGCCGCAATGGCGCCGCGACATTTATCGCGATCGCAGCGACGGCGTTGCCCCGTCGTCCGATCGGCCGATGGCGAACCGCGAGGTCGTGCTGTTTGCCGATACGTTCAACCGTTACTTCGAACGCGAGAATCTCGATGCCGCCATTGCCGTGCTCAAGGCCGGCGGCTACCACATTCATGCCGCGCGGCCGGCGGATGACGCTGCGCGGCCGTTGTGCTGCGGCCGCACCTTCCTGTCGGTCGGCAAGGTCGAGGAGGCGCGCCGCGAAATGCAGCGCACGCTCGACGCCCTCGCGCCGCTGGCGCGCCGCGGCGTGCCGATCGTCGGCCTGGAGCCGAGTTGCCTCTACACGTTCCGCGACGAGATGCCGGCGCTGCTGAAGGGCGAGGGCGTCGCCGAGGTGGCAGGCCAGGCGATGCTGTTCGAGGAGTTTCTCGCCCGCGAGATGAAGGCCGGCGCCAGATTTCCGTTCCGGCCGCTACCTAAGCCAGCCTTGCTGCACGGCCATTGCCATCAGAAGGCGTTTGCCGCGATGGGCGCGGTCGAAAGCGTGCTGCGCGCCGTGCCGGAGCTCAAGGTCGAGACGATCGAGTCGGGCTGCTGCGGCATGGCCGGCTCGTTCGGCTACAAGGCCGACACCATCGACGTGTCGCTCGCGATGGGCGAACTGTCGCTGCTGCCGGCAGTGCGCAAGGCGGCGGACGATGCGCTGATCGTCGCCGATGGCACATCGTGTCGGCATCAGATTGAGGACGGCGCGAGCCGCGAAGCCCTGCACGTTGCCCGCGTGCTGGCGATGAGTCTGGACGCGATGGAGCGGAAGACCGATACTTCCCCGTAAGATCAGCAGCGTGTCGCAAAAGGCGCGCCGGTTCAGGGAGGATGTCATGGCGTTGCCGTTGCTGCCGACCAGTCTTGTCGGTTCCTACGCTCAACCGGACTGGTTGATCGACCGCGCCAAGCTGGCCGGCCGTTTTCCGCCGCGTGTGCGCGCCAAAGAACTGTGGCGCGTCGCGCCGGAATTTCTCGATCAGGCACAGGACGACGCCACCTTGATCGCGATCCGCGATCAGGAGCGTGCCGGTCTCGACATCGTCACCGACGGCGAGATGCGGCGCGAGAGCTACTCCAACCGCTTCGCCACCGCGCTCGAAGGCGTTGACATCGACAATCCGGGGACCGCGCTCGACCGCTCCGGCCATCCCAATCCGGTGCCGCGGGTCACCGGAAAGGTGCGTCGGAAGCATCCGGTCGAAGTGCGCGATGTTGAATTCCTGCGTGCCAATACCGACCGAACGATCAAGATCACGGTGCCGGGTCCCTTCACGATGGCGCAGCAGGCACAGAACGATTTCTACAAGGACGAGCAGCAGATGGTGCTCGATTATGCGGCGGCGGTGAATGCCGAGATCAAGGATCTGTTCGCCGCCGGCGCCGATATCGTACAGATCGACGAGCCCTATATGCAGGCGCGTCCCGAGAAGGCGCGCAAGTTCGGCCTCGCCGGCCTCAACGCCGCGCTCGACGGCGTTAAGGGAACGACCGCAGTTCATATCTGTTTTGGCTATGCCGCCATCATCCACGTGCGGCCGGAGGGTTACTCGTTTCTGCCCGAACTGGCCAACACGCCGGTGCAGCAGGTCTCTATCGAAACCGCTCAATCCAAACTCGACTGCAAGGTCCTGGAGACGCTGCCCGGCAAGACCATCATTCTCGGCGTGCTCGACCTGTCCGATCCGAGTATCGAAGCGCCGGAGACGGTCGCTGCCCGCATCCGCCGCGCGCTGCCTTATGTGCCGGCCGAGAGGCTCGTCATTGCGCCCGACTGCGGCCTGAAGTATCTGCCGCGCCCGGTGGCCTTCGCGAAGATGCAGGCCATGTTCGAGGGCACCAGGATCGTGCGCGGGGAGTTGACCCGCTAGCGCGCGATCGTCGGCCGGCCGGGCGCGGGCCGCGCCGCGACGGACGGCGAACGAAGCTGGACATCCGGCCGCGACTGATTATTTTCTTTCCATGGCCAAGGCGAAGAAAACCGTTCTCACGGATCGCGAGTTCGAGCGGATTGCCCGGGCGCTGGCCGAGCCCCGGCGTTACGCCATCCTCAAGAGCATCGGCGCGCAGGACGCTCCCTTGCCGTGCAGCGCCCTGCATGAATGCCACAACATCAGCCCCGCCACCGTCTCCCACCACATCAAGGAACTGGAGACGGCCGGACTGATCGACATCGTTCGCGACGGCAAGTTCGCCAATCTCGTCCTGCATCGCGACGTTTTGCGCGCCTATCTGGCCCGGCTGGCCGAGATCTAGGCTTCACAACTTCCTGATCGAACTTTTTCGTCAGCTCCCTCTTGCCGGGCCGCCCGGCCGCCTTACCTAATAGTTCGATGCTTATCGAAGTATCGAATCGAACGCAACAGGAGAGGTTCATGAGCGATCTGAAGGGTAAAGTTGCCGTGGTGACGGGCGCGTCGAAGGGCATCGGCGCCGGCATCGCCAAGGCGCTCGGCGCGGTCGGCGCCGCAGTCGTCGTCAATTACGCGTCGGACCAAAGTGGCGCCGACAAGGTCGTCGCCGACATCAAGGCCAAGGGCGGCAAGGCGATTGCGGTCAAAGGCGACGTCGCCAAGGCGGCCGACGTGCAGAAGCTGTTCGCCGGGGCCAAGGAAATCTTCGGCGGCGTCGACGTGCTGGTGAACAATGCCGGCGTCTATCAGTTCCAGCCGCTGGAGAATGTCACCGAGGACGAATTCCACCGCCAATTCAACATCAACGTGCTCGGCACGATCCTCGCTACGCGGGAAGCGGCCAAGTATTTCGGGCCGAACGGTGGCAGCGTCATCAATCTCGGCTCGACCGCGAGCGTCGAAGCCGCCGTGCCGACAGCGTCGGTTTACTCGGCAACCAAGGGCGCCGTCGACGTGCTGACGCGCGTGCTGGCCGCTGAGCTCGGCCCGCGCAAGATTCGTGTCAACGTCATCGCACCGGGCGGCACGGAAACCGAGGGGTTGCACACTTTGGGCTTGATCGGCACCGATATGGAGAAGGCCATGATCGCGCGCACCGCGCTCGGCCGTCTCGGCCAGCCCGACGACATCGCCCGTGTCGCGGTGTTTCTCGCTTCCGACGCCTCGGCCTGGATGACCGGCGAGCGTCTCGCCGCCGCCGGCGGCTATCGCTGAGCATCACGCCTGGGCCCATTCGGAATCCTCCGGATGGGCCTCTGCTGACTCGTGGCCGGTCTTCAGTAGAACATCTTGATCAGCACCAGCGACAGCCACGGCACGTAGGTGCACAGCAGCAGCACGAAGGTCAGCACGCCGATGAAGCCGAGATTAGCCTTGGTCGTCGCCCAGATGTCGGATTTGGCGATCGAGCACGAGGCGATCAGCACGCTGGCCACCGGCGGCGTCTGCTGGCCAATGGCGAGATTGAGGGTCAGCACCAGGCCGAAATGGATCGGATCGATGCCGACCTGATGAATGAGCGGCAGCACGATCGGCACGGTGAGGATGATCGCCGCCGCCGAATGCAGGAACATGCCGATGATCAGGAAGAAGACGTTGAGGATCAGCAGCACCAGATAAGGGTTGGTCGTGATGCTGACGATCGAGCCGGCGAGCTTCTGTGGCAGCTGGCTTTCGGTCAGGAACACGCCGACCAAAGCCGAGGCAGCGACCAGCAGCATCACCACGGCGGTCTGGATCGCAGAATCGACGCAGGCCTGATACAGAGACTTGAAATCGAGATCGCGATAGATCACGACGCCGATCAGTAGCGCGGCGATCACGGCCAGCGCCGCGCCTTCGGTGGCCGTAACGAAGCCGCCGAAGATGCCGCCGAGGATCACGACCGGCATCACCAGCGCCCATAGCCCTTCGCGGAAAGCCGTGCCGAGCTTATTGAGCGCGAAGTGCTGCTCGACCGGGAAGTTGTACTTCCAAGCGTAATAGTAGCAGAGCGCCATCAGGCCGAGTCCGCCGATCACGCCGGGAATGATGCCGGCGACGAAAATCTTCACCGCCGATTCCTGCGCCATGGCGGCGTACAGGATCATCGGGATCGACGGCGGGATGATGATGGCAAGGCTCGCCGACGACGACGTCACGGCGGCCGCGAATTCCTTGGAATAGCCGCGCGACTTCATCGCCGGAATGAGCAGTGTGCCGAGCGCCGCGACATCGGCCACAGCCGAGCCCGAGATCTCGGCAAAGAACATCGACGAGCCGACCGTCACCATGGCGAGGCCGCCGCGAATGAAGCCGAGAAGGGCGGTGGCGAGATTGATCAGCCGTCGTGCGATCGACGAGGCATTCATGATGCCGCCTGCCAGGATGAACAGCGGCACCGCGAGCAACGGGAAGTCGCTGGCGCCCTGGAACATCACCAATGCGGTGTTGGGGAGCATGTAGCTGCCCTGCATGATCCAGATCGCCAGCATGGCGACGACGCCGAGTGCGACCGCGATCGGCACGTTCAGCAGCACCAGCGCGCCCATGCCGACCAGCATCAGGGAGATGGTGGTGTTCATGGCCGGATCTCCTTGCCGGCCTGGCCGTGGGCAAGGGCTTCCTGCAGTTCGTGATCGACCAGCGGCCCGCGCCGCGCCTCGCGCAGCAATTCCGGCAGGCGCAGCAATTCGGCAATCACGATCAGCACCGACGCGATCGGGATCACCGATTGCGTAATCTGCTGCGACAGCCAGGGCAGCGATACCAGCGTATCGTTGCCGAGGACTTCGACCACCTTGGTGCCCATGATGGCGAGCACGACAAAGAAGAAGATGGTGACGATCGACGAAAACGCCGTTGCGGCGACGCGCAGATTGGCCGGCAGTGAATTGACGAAGCCGGCAAAGCCGATATGTGCCCCGCGCAGCGCCGCGAGCGCGCCGGCATAGTAGGTCAGCCAGCACAGCGAGATCGAGGCGACTTCGTCGTACCAGACCAGCGAGGCGCCGGCCCAGCGATAGACGAAGCCCAGAGTGATGATCACGGTGACCGCCAGCATCAGGAGGACGGCAATGACTTCGAGGATGCGATCGTAGGTTTGCCGGATGGCGGTCATGTTGGCGATCATGGGGATTTCAGTTCCGGAACGGGCGGCTGTTCGTCATGCCCGGCTTGGTGCCGGGCATGACGGCAGTGATCGATATGGCGCCGCGCCGCTTAGGAGCCTTTGGCCAGGCTGAGCGACTTGTCGATCAGCTCCTTGCCCTTCGGCACTTCCTTGGCGAATTCTTCATAGACGCCCTTCGAAGCGGCGACGAAAGCGGGCTTGTCGGCTTCGTTGACCTGGATGCCCGAGGTTTTCATCTTGCCGATCAGTTCGCCGTCGAGCTTGGCGGCGAGATTGAGGATGTCCGGCTCGACCGCGACCGCGGTGTCGGCGAGGATCTTCTGCACCTCGGCCGGGAAGCGCGACCACGAGGCGCCGGCAGTCAGATAGGCCGGCGTATAGACGTGGCCGGTCAGCGACAGATATTTCTGCACTTCCTGGAATTTCTGCGAATAGATTTGCGTCAGCGGGTTTTCCTGACCGTCCATCACGCCGGTCTGCAACGCGACGAAAACTTCCTTGAGCTCCATCGGCGAGGGGCTGGCACCATAGGCCTTGAACATCTTCACCCGCCAGACGCCGCCCGGCACGCGCAACTTGATGCCTTCGAGATCGGCCGGCTTGACGATCGGCCGCTTGTTGTTGGTGATCTCGCGATAGCCGTTTTCCCAGACGCCGAGGATGCGATAGCCAGCCTTCTCGGCGATCGGCCCGAGGATCGGGTGCGTCACTTCCTTGGCGATGCGCGCGGCGTGGGCGCGGTTCTGTACCAGATAGGGCATCTCGAACACGCCGAACTCCGGCGCGACCGAGGTCATCACCGTCGACGGCAGCGCCAGATCGACGGTGCCGAGCTTGAGTTTCTTCAGGAGTTCCGAATCGCCGCCGAGCTGGCTGGAGCCGTAGACGACGACCTTGGCCTTGTTGCCGAGCAGGGCGTTGGCCTTGGCGGCGTAGAGCTCGGCCGATTGCGCGAACAGCGATCCGGGCGCGCCGACATGGCCGAGCTTGATTTCCATCTGTGCCGAGGCGGCGCCGGCCGACAAGGCGAATGCGGCACACGCAGCAAGCGTGCTCTTGATGAACGCGCGCGAGAAAGGCGACATTGGGGCTCCTCCATCCATGGTCCGCGACCTCGGCCCAGTGTTCGGTCATCGTGGCGGCGGCATTTTTTGTTGCTGCTATCAATGCAAATTGGACAGGGTAAGACAAGCGCCGCCGGCGCAAAGCGTCGATGCGACGCGGGGCGCGGAGCTGTTCCGGGCGCCGGGTCGGGCCTTACCTTCAATGCTGCGCCGCGCTATGGTCTCGCGCCGGAGCCACACGGGAGAGATCACGACCATGCGCCGCACCTTCACGAGTCTTTTGGGGGTTCTTGCGCTCGCGACTTTGCCGCTGATGGCGGGCTGTCTGTCGGCTGCGGCGCAGCATGGCGGCGCACCGGCGCCGAAGAAGGAAGGTCCTGAACTGCGCAAGGTCAAATTCGGTACCAACTGGGTTGCCGAAGCCGAGCATGGCGGCTTCTATCAGGCGCTCGCCGACGGCACCTACAAGAAATACGGCCTCGACGTCGAGATCGTGCCCGGCGGGCCCAACGTCAACAACCGCATCCTGTTGCCGGTGGGCAAGATCGATTTCTTCATGAGCGCGAACTCGCTGCAGAGTTTCGACGCCGTGGAGCAGAACATCCCGACCATCGCGGTCGCGGCCTCGTTCCAGAAGGACCCGCAGGTTCTGATCGCCCATCCCGGCATGGCGAACACGCTCGACGACCTCAAGGCGTTGACGTTGTTCGTCTCCAAGGAAGGTATGGCGAGCTACTATCAGTGGCTCAAGGCCGATTACGGTTTCACCGAACGCAGCGTGAAGCCCTACACATTCAATCCGCAGCCTTTCCTCGCCGATGAGAAGAGCGCGATGCAGGGCTATGTCACGTCCGAGCCCTATGCGATCGAGACCCAGGGCAAATTCAAGCCGAAGGTGTTCCTGCTCGCCGATTACGGCTTCAACAGTTACTCGACCCTGATCGAAACACGGCGCGACCTGGTCGAGAAGGAGCCGGAGCTGGTGCAGAAGTTCGTCGATGCCTCGATGATCGGCTGGTACAATTATCTCTACGGCGACAGCAAGCCGGGCAACGATCTTATCAAGAAGTACAATCCCGAGATGACAGACGCGTTGCTGAAGTACTCGATCGCCAAGATGAAGGAATACGGCATCGTCGATTCCGGCGACACGCTCAAGCTTGGCATCGGCGCCATGACCGACGCGCGCATGCGCAGCTTCTACGACAAGATGGTGCGGACAGGCGTCGTCAAGTCCGGCCTCGATTACAAGAAGGCCTATACCCTGCAGTTCGTGAACAAGGGTGTCGGCCTCAAGCTGCGGCCGAAATAATACGATCTGTCATCGTCCGGCTCGACCGGACGATCCAGTAAACTCAGTCAGTGTTGATTCGTGCTATCCGTCTGCCGTCCGTGAATACTGGGTCCCCGCTTTCGCGGGGACGACGGTGAGTGTCAGTGGCGCCTCCCAATCATCTAAATTCCATCGTCTCGCTGCGTGACGTCGGCAAGACGTTCGACAACGGCGTCCTGGCGCTGGCCGGGCTATCCCTCGATGTCCGCGCCGGCGAGTTCGTGTCGCTGCTCGGCCCGTCGGGCTGCGGCAAGTCGACGGCACTGCGCATTGTCGCCGGCTTGAGCGCGCCGACGCACGGCGCGATCGAATGGCCGCAAGGCCGCGCGACGAAATCGGCGACGGGCGAGATAGGCTTCGTCTTCCAGGAGCCGACCCTGATGCCGTGGGCGAGCGTTGCCCGCAATGTCGAACTGCCGCTGTCGCTCGCGGGGACGGCGCCGGCCGACGCGCGTGACGCGGTGGCTACCGCGCTCGCCCATGTCGGACTATCCGATTTTGCCTCGAGCTACCCGCGTGAACTATCCGGCGGCATGAAGATGCGCGTGTCGATTGCGCGGGCGTTGGTGACCGAGCCGCAGCTCCTGCTGATGGACGAGCCCTTCGCCGCGCTCGACGAGATCACGCGCTTCAAGCTCAATAACGACCTTCTGTCGGTGTGGCAGACTTTGCGCCGCACGGTGATCTTCGTCACACACTCAGTATTCGAGTCGGTCTACCTGTCGCAGCGTATCGTCGTGATGACGCCGCGGCCGGGCCGCGTCTTCGCCGAAATCGCCATCCCGGTGCCGTATCCGCGCGACGAACGTTTCCGCACGTCGGTCGACTATGCCGGCTATTGCCGTCAGGTGGCCGAGGCCTTGGCGGCGGCGATGGAGCAGGGCTCATGAACGAGCGCGTCCTTCGCACGGCCCTGCCGGCGCTGCTGCTCGTCGTCGTCATCGTCGCGTGGGACGCCGTCGTTCGCCTGTTTGCCATCCCGGCCTATGTGCTACCGAGCCCGGGCCTGGTCTTCGGCGCGCTGATCGAAGACCGCGCTTTGCTGTTCCACTCGCTGCTCGTGACGCTCGGCCTGACCTTCGAAGGCTTTGCCCTGGCCGCTGTCGGTGGCATCGTGCTGGCGATGGCCTTCAACCAGTGGCGGCTGGTCGAATACTCGTTCTATCCCTACGCCGTCATCCTGCAGGTAACGCCGGTGGTCGCCATCGCGCCGCTGCTGCTGATTTACCTGCCGCAGCATCTTGCCGTGCTCGCTTGCGCCTGGATCGTCGCCTTCTTCCCGGTGCTGGCCAACACCACGCTCGGCCTCAGCTCGGTCGATCACAATCTCATCGCATTGTTCGATCTCTATAAGGCGTCGCGCTGGCAGGTGCTGGTGCGGCTCAAGTTGCCGGCGGCGCTGCCGCAGATTCTCGCCGGCCTGCGCATCGCCGGAGGCCTGTCGCTGATCGGCGCCGTGGTCGCCGAGATCGCGGCGGGATCGGCCGGTGCCGGTTCGGGGCTTGCCTATCGCATCGCCGAATCCGGTTACCGCCTCAACATCCCGCGCATGTTCGCGGCGCTGCTGCTGCTGTCGCTCGCCGGCGTCGCCATCTTCCTCGTGCTGTCGGCGCTGTCGCATCTGATGCTGCGCCGATGGCACGAAAGCGAACTGCGCCCCGACAACTAGAACGAATACTGCGTCACGATTCCGAGCAGCGCCATGACGACGATCACCTCGATCAGGCCGCGGTGGAAGCGGAAGGCGAGGATCGCCGCGACGGCGGCGAGGATGGCGGCGTGGCGGTCGAGTGCGTTGGGATCGAAGGCGAACCAGCGCAACGGCCCGGCATGATGTTCGGTGACGTCGCCGAACAGGACGTGCAGCGCGAACCAGACCGACAGATTGAGGACGACGCCGACCACCGCAGCGGTAATCGCGGCGAGCGCGCCGGCGAGCCGTCTGTTGGCGCGCAGGTCTTCGAGGAAGGGCGCGCCGGCGAAGATCCACAGGATCGCCGGGACGAAGGTGACCCAGGTGGTCAGCGCCGCGCCGATCAGGCCGGCCGCCAGCGGCGAGAACGGCGCCGGCGCGCGGAAGGCAGCGAGGAAGCCGACGAATTGCGTCACCAGGATCAGCGGGCCGGGCGTCGTTTCGGCGAGACCCAAACCGTCGACCATTTCCGGCGCCGTCATCCAGTGATGGCTCTGCACCACCTGCTGCGCCATATAGGCGAGTACGGCGTAGGCGCCGCCGAAAGTGACCACGGCGAGCTTGGAAAAGAACAGGCCGATCGCCACCATCACGTGGCCCGCGCCAAGCGTCAGCGCGGCAATCGCGACCGGCGCCCACCACAAGGTCAGACCGATGACGAGCGCGAACAGGGCATGGCGCCAGCGGTTGCCGCCGCTGTCGCGCGCCGCCTCGGTGACGGCCTTGATGCCCATCAGTTCGGGGCGCGATTTTGCCACGACGAAGCCGGCGAGCGCGGCGGCGCCGACGATCAGCGGGAATGGCAGGTCGAAGAAGAAGATGCCGACGAAGGCCAAGGCCGCGACGGCCATCATCAGCCATGATTTAAGCGCCCGTTTGCCGATCCTGATCAGCGCTTCGACGACGATTACCAGCACCGCGGCCTTGATGCCGTAGAGCGCGCCGTCGATGGCGCTGACGCCGCGGCCATAGGCGTAGAGCAGGCTCAAGCCCAGCATGACGAAAGCGCCGGGCAGCACGAACAGGACGCCGGCGGCGAGCCCGCCGCGCACGCCGTGCAACAGCCAGCCGACATAGGTCGCGAGCTGTGTCGCTTCCGGCCCAGGCAGCAGCATCGAGAAGTTGAGCGCGTGCAGGAAGCGCGGCTCGTCGACCCATTTTTTCTCGTCCACCAGGATGCGATGCATCATCGCGATCTGCCCGGCCGGCCCGCCGAACGACAAACAGCCGACCTTGAACCAGACCCTGAACGCTTCGCCGAAACTCGGCTGAGCGGAGAGCGTCTCGTTCGTCATGGTTTCGCTTGTCATGGTCTTGTCACGCTGCCTTGCTCGGCCAATTGTGTTTCTCGTCGGCGGCAAAGCGGGCCCACGCGAATAACCCGTCATAGATGGCAAAGCCCTGGCCCAGGAGTCCATGGTCATCGTCGCCCGCCAGCGCAGAAAGTCCGAGCGAGATCGCATGCAGACCGCTTGCCTCGGGCGCGAGATCGTGGCGTGCGGTATCGGCGCCCCGGACGATTAAAGCGAGCCGCGCCAGCGACGGTTCATACGCCAGCCCGAACCGTTCAAGCAGCGTATCAAAGGTACAGGTTTCGCCGACATGAGACAGCTCGATGCCGGCGATGTCGAACGGGATCGCGCCGAAATTGGTGGCGGCATCGACGACATAAGGCGGATCGACGAAGACGAAGCGTGCGTCGCAGTCGATAAAACGGCGAATGAGCCACGGGCAGGCGATCCGGTCGATCTTGGGATGCCGCCGTGTCACCCATAGGGATGGCCGTTGCGGCATCAGGCGGTCGGCGGTTGCGCGATCGACCAACGGCAAACCGGCATCGGTCCAGGCGCCCTGGCCGCCGGCAAGCTGAGCGGCGTTGTAGCCCTGGCCACGCAAGTCGCTGACGATGACCTGGCTCAGTTCCTTGCCGAGCTTGCAGGTCACGACAACGGGCCGGGCACGGTCCAGCGTGCCGATCCAGTCGGTGAGCGCGGTCGGCTCGCGCCAGACCGATCCGGGAATCAGGCCGGGCACTTGTTCGTAAATATCGCGGCGACGCACATCGACGATCTGCGGCGCGTTCGGTGTCGCGATCCGGCGCCAAAGGTCCTGGGGTGAGATTGAGAAATCGAGGGCTGAATTGAGAACAAGCATGAGCTTCCTCCGTCAACGAAGGAAGCGGTGCTTGGGCGTCGGATGCCTGAAGCGCGGGGCGACCGCTGCCGGCCCCATTGATATAAGTCTAGCGAAGCTCCTTTGAGCCGGCAAGACCGATCAGCCGAACAGCAGCACCAGCCCGGACAGCATCAACAGCACCAGAATGACCTTGCGGAAGGTATGTTCGTTGAGGTGGCCGTAGAGCTTCAGCCCGACCCACAGCCCGGCGCCGAGCGCCGGCAGGCCGTAGAGATAGGTGCGCAGGAGATCCATCGTCACCGTGCCGTTTATGGTCAGCGACACCGCGGTGAGCGCGAAGGCGGTGAGGATCACCGGCTGAAACACCGCGCGCTGCTCATCCTTGCGGAAGCCGCGCAACTGGCACCAGATGGTGATGATCGGACCGGCCAGTCCCGTCATGCCGCCGAGCACGCCGTTGACGAAACCGATCGCGATATCCGCCGGCAGCGGCGCCTTGATGGTGTGGACGTGCGGCCGCAGCAGGAAATAGCCCGAATAGACGATCAGCAGCACGCCGACCCCGTCGCGGATCGCAAGCGGACTGATATGCGACAAGAGCGCCGCGCCGACCGGGACGCCGATCGCGCCTCCGCCGATGAACGGCGCCAGGGTCCGCAGGCTGAGGGCATGGCGTAGCTTCCAGATGCTGTAGCTCTGGACGAGAAGGCCGTAGCCGACGATCAGCGCCGCGGTTTGCGCCGGTGTCAGGATGTGCAGCCAAACGCCGGAGACGACCAGCCCCATGGCGAAGCCGGCCAGCCCGCTGACGATGCCACCCACGAAAGTCGAAAGGACGAAAAGCGCCAGAATCAGGCCATCCATATCCTTGCCCAGGCCGTTTCAACCAGCACTTGGATGCAGTTCCCGGACGGATGGCTGCCATCTTGAGGGGAGGCTGCAATTTCCCCGGCAAACCGACTATACCATCAGCTAAATCGAAACAATCAGCCCCGGGGGAAACGCACCTATGTCCAATAACATCGATCTCAAAGGCCGCTTCGCCGTCGTCACCGGTGGCGCGCAAGGCATCGGTCGCGCCATCGTCGAGCGCTTCCTTACCTCCGGCGCCGCCGTAGCGATCTGGGATCGCGATGAGGCGCTGGCGAAGAAGACCGCCAGCGAGCTTAAAGGCCGCGTCGAGGTCGTCCCGGTCGATGTTACCGACTTCGCCAGTGTCGAAAGCGCGCGCGATGCCACGGTCAAGGCCTTCGGCCGCATCGACATCCTGGTCAACAACGCCGGCATCGCCGGCAAGAACACCACGACCTGGGATTATCCGCTCGACGAGTGGAAACGTGTTCTCACCGTCAACCTCGACAGCCAGTTCTACTGCTGCAAGGCGGTGACGCCCGGCATGATCGGGCAGGATTACGGCCGCATCGTCAACATCGCCTCGATCGCCGGCAAGGAAGGTAACCCCAACGCGGTCGCCTATTCCGCGTCGAAGGCGGGCGTCATCTCGCTGACCAAGTCGCTGGCCAAGGAGACCGCGGGCAAGAACATCTCGGTCAACTGCATCACGCCGGCCGCGGCGCGCACCGCCATCTTCGACCAGATGACTCAGCAGCATATCGATTTCATGCTGTCCAAGATCCCGCGCGCGCGTTTCGTCAATGTCGAAGAGGTCGCGGCGCTGGCCGCCTTCTGTGCCTCGGAAGATTGTTCGTTCACGACCGGCGCGGTCTTCGACATTTCCGGTGGGCGGGCAACCTATTGAGCGAGGACGCGGCCTTCCTTCGCCGACAACGTCTCACCGGCATCGCACTGATGTGCGGTGCCGTTGCGACCTTCTCCTGTCTCGACGCGACGGCGAAGTATCTGACTGGATACATGGAGCCCTTGCAGGTGGTGTGGGCGCGCTATACCGGCGCCTTCGTCCTGACGCTGATCTTCCTCAACCCTATCGGCCGGCCCGGCATGATGGTGACGCACCGGCCGCTGTTGCAGGTCGGTCGCTCGGCGCTGCTGCTTGGGTCGACGGCGCTCAATTTTATCGCCGTGCACTACCTGCCGCTCGACAAGGTGCTGGCCATCATCTTCTCGACACCGTTCCTGGTTGCGGTATTGGGCGGGCCGATCCTCGGCGAATGGGTGGGCTGGCGGCGCTGGATCGCCATCGGCGTCGGCTTTCTCGGCGTGCTCCTGGTCGTCAGACCCGGCGTCGGCACGTTTGAGCCGGCCGCATTGCTGCCGGTCGGCGGCGCGATCTGCTATGCGGTCTACTCGATCGCGACGCGGCTACTCGCGCGCACCGATTCCACCGAAACGACGACGTTCTACACCAATATGGTCGGCGCGGTGGCGATGCTGCCGATCGTTGCCTTTGTCTGGACGCCGCCGCAAAGTGTCTTCATTGCCTGCCTGATGGCGATCACGGGCCTGTTCGGCGGCTTCGGCCATTATCTGCTGATCCGCGGCCACCGGCTGGCGCCGGCCTCGACGTTGGCGCCCTTCATCTACACGCAGATGATCTGGACTTCGACGCTCGGCTACCTGGTGTTCGGTGACGTGCCGCACCAATGGACCATCGTGGGCAGCGCGGTGGTGATCGGGTCGGGCCTCTATCTCTTGTATCGCGAGCGCAAGGTGGGCGGCATCGCGGCCGACGGCGGAGCCGTAGGCGATTGAGTGGGGCCGTGGCCCGTTCCGGGGCAGTTGCAGCGCCGCGATCACAAAGGCTAAGTTTCGGCCCTGATAACGAAAAAAGCCGGGCATCCGGCGGCGAGGAAATCCCCCATGGCGACGGCGCAAGACCGGGCCCAGGCTCCCGGCTCGGGGCTGAACGACGATATCGGCGAGGCGAAGCGGCTGGCATTGTATCGCTCGCAACTGCGCATCCGCGAAGCCGAGCAGCGCGCTTACGATCTGTTTCTGCAAAACCTGGTGAAAGGCACCAGCCATCTGTCGCTCGGCCAGGAAGCGGTGGCGTCGGGCTTTGCCGAGGCGATGCAGAAGGGCGACCTGTCGTTCTGCACCTATCGCGGCCATGCCCACACTTTGGCGCGGGGCGTCAGCGTCGAAAAAGTGCTCGGCGAACTGATGCAGCGCGACAACGGCCTGATGCGCGGCAAGGGCGGCTCGATGCATCTGACGTCGGAAGAGCATGGCGTCATGGGCTCTTACGCCATCATCGGCGCGCATCTTCCCATCGCCTGTGGCGCCGCATGGCGCGCACAGTACAAGGGCGACAAGGATGTCTCGGTCTGCTTCTTCGGCGACGGCACGACGAACATCGGCGCCTTCCACGAGGCGCTGAACTTTGCGGCGATCTGGAAGCTGCCGGTGGTCTTCGTCTGCGAGAACAATCTCTACATGGAATACACGCCGATCGGCGACGTCACCGCGGTCAAGCATCCCGCGGCCGACCGCGCCGCGTCCTACGGGCTCGAACGCATTATCATCGATGGCAACGATGCCGACGTCGTTTATCGCACCGCGCAGAAGGCCTTCGCCAAGGCGCGGGCCGGCGAGGGGCCATCGTTGATCGAGGCTTTGACCTATCGCCACTCGGGCCATTCGCGCGCCGACCCGGCCAAGTATCGCCCCGAGGGCGAACTGGAAAAGTGGAAGGAGCGCGATCCGATCAAGATCTATCGCGAACGGCTGCAGCAGTTCGGCGTGGGCGACAGCATCATTGCCAAAATCGACGCTGAGGTGCGCAAGGAAGTCGATGACGCGACCGAAACCTGCAAGGCCGCGCCGATGCCGCCCGCCGATATTCTCACTACCGACGTCTATGCCGACGGCGGCTGGGCGTGGAGAAACTGACCATGGCGGAAATCACCTATCGTGACGCGGTAATCCGCGGCATCGCGCAGGAAATGGCGCGCGACAATGACGTCGTCTTCCTTGGGGAAGACGTCGCCAAGGCGGGCGGTGTGTTCAAGGCGACCGTTGGCCTCTACGAGCAGTTCGGGCCGTTGCGCGTGCGCGATACGCCGATCTCGGAGCAGGCCATTCTCGGCGCCGCCATGGGCGCGGCGATGACCGGCCTGAAGCCGATCGCCGAGATCATGTTCTCGGATTTCTTCGCGGTGTGCTTCGACTACATCGCCAACGAATTTCCGAAGAGCCGCTACATGTCGAACGGTCAGACCAAGTGCCCGCTGGTCGTGCGCACCGGCAACGGCGCCGGCTCGCGCTTCGGCGCGCAGCATTCGCAGTCGGTCGAGAACTGGTGCATGATGATCCCTGGCCTCAAGGTCGTGGCGCCGTCGTCGCCGGTCGATGTCATCGGCCTGCTGGCTGCCGCGGTGCGCGACCCCGATCCGGTGATCTTCCTCGAGCACAAGTCGCTCTATCCCACCAAGGGTGAAGTGCCCGACGGCGAGATCGTCGATCGGCTCGGCACCGCGAAGATCGTACGCCCCGGCCGCGATGCCACCATCCTGGCGCTGGCGCTGATGGTACCGCGCGCGCTTGAGGCCGCCGAGCGGCTGCAGGCGGAACATGGTATCGACTGCGAGGTTGTCGATGTGCGCTCGCTGGTGCCGCTCGACACCCAGACGATCCTCGGTTCGGTCGCGAAGACCCATCGGCTGTTTACGGTCGAGGAAAATCCGCGGCTGTGCGGTTGGGGCGCCGAGATCGTGTCGATCGTGGCGGATGAGGCCTTCTACGACCTCGACGGCCCGCCGGTGCGCATCACCACGCCGCATATTCCGCTGCCGGCAGCCGACATCCTCGAAGACATGGTGTTGCCGACGGCGGAACGCATTGTGGAGACGGTGCAGCGTAGTTTTCAAGGCTGAGTGGCAATATCGCAGAGTGAAAATCTGCTATCTCGTGCGGCGACGATGACGCCCCACTTTGGCACGATAGGATCGACGTTCGCGGCTCGTGAATAACGAAGCAGATAAAAGGAAATGCGCCATGTATGACAACCTCCTCGCTGGTGTTCCGACCGATCTTTGGATCGGCGGCAAGTGGAAGAAGGCTTCCGACGGCGGCCGCTTCGACGTGATCGATCCGGCGACGGAAAAGACCATCGCCTCGGTCGCCAGCGCGACCGTTGACGACGCCATCGCCGCGATCGACGCCGCCGACGCCGCATTCCCGGCCTGGGCCGCCAAGAAGCCGCGCGAGCGCGCCGAGATCCTGCGCAAGGCGTTCGAGATCATCATGCGCGATGCCGAGCGCTTCGCGAAGCTGATTACGCTGGAGAACGGCAAGGCGCTTTCCGATTCGCGCGGCGAGGTGGCTTACTCGGCCGAGTTCTTCCGCTGGTACGCCGAGGAAGCGGTCCGCAATCTCGGCCAGTTGTCGACCGCGCCGGCCTCCGGCGCGCGCATTCTCGCCCAGCACAAGCCTGCCGGCATTGCCGTGCTGGTGACGCCGTGGAATTTTCCGGCGGCGATGGCGACGCGCAAGATCGGCCCGGCGCTCGCCGCCGGCTGTCCGGTGGTGCTCAAGCCGGCCTCCGACACGCCGCTGACCATGCTGGCGCTGATGCCGGCGCTGGAAGAGGCCGGCGTGCCGCCCGGTGTCGTCAACGTCATTCCGTCGCGCTCGTCGGGCAAGGTCGTCTCGGCGATGTTGCACGACCCGCGCGTCCGCGTCGTCTCCTTCACCGGCTCGACCGAGGTCGGCCGCAAGCTGCTGCACGAAGCCGCCGACCAGATCCTCAAGCCAGCGATGGAATTGGGCGGCAACGCGCCGTTCCTGGTGTTCGAGGATGCCGACATCGATGCCGCGATCGAAGGCGCGATGATCGCCAAGATGCGCAACATGGGCGAAGCCTGCACCGCGGCGAACCGCTTCTATGTGCATGAGAAGGTTCACGACGAGTTCGCCAATAAGCTCTCGGCCAAGATGGCGGGCCTCAAGATGGGCAACGGCCTCGACGACGGCGTTGCCGTCGGTCCGCTGGTCAACAAGGAAGGCCGCGACAAGGTCATCGAACTGGTCGATGACGCGGTGTCGAAGGGCGCCAAGGTTCTCACCGGCGGCAAGGTGCCGGATGGCCCCGGCTTCTTCTACCCAGCGACCGTCGTCACCAACGTGCCGGACGGCGCCATGATGCTGAACGAGGAAATCTTCGGGCCGGTCGCGTCGATCCAGACTTTCAAGACCGAAGACGAAGCGATCAAGCGCGCCAACGACACCGAGTACGGTCTCGTCGCCTATCTCTATACCAAGGACATGTCGCGCGGCCTGCGCGTCTCCGAGAAGCTCGAGTTCGGCATGATCGGCCTCAACCGCGGCCTCGTCTCCGATCCGGCCGCGCCGTTCGGCGGCGTCAAGCAATCCGGCCTCGGCCGCGAAGGCGCGCAGGAGGGCATGAAGGAGTTTCTCGAGACGCAGTATATCTCGGTGACTTGGTGAGCGCAGTGAGCCGCGACGAACTGGCGGCGAAGCTGATCGGGGCGTGGCGCTATATCGGCGCCAACGTTAAGGGAACGCCGCGCGATCTCGGGCCGGACCCGAAGGGTATGATCTACTACGGCCCGCATGGTGAGATGATGGTTCAGATCGCACCGGACGTCGCGCGCAAGCGCGCCGGCGCGGCGGCGACCGCGGAGGAGGCGAAGTACGCGCTGTCCGGCTTCATCGCCTATCTCGGCACCTACACCGTCGATGCGGCCGCCGGCACCGTGACGCATCATCGTCAGGCCAGCCTGCAGCCCGGCGACGACGGCGATCTGGTGCGCCGCTGCGAGTTCAACGGCGACCGGCTGTCGCTGTGGTCGGCCGATAATTCGCTCGAAGTGATCTGGGAACGCATCAAGTGACGCGGGAGTGTGCATGGACGTCCTGATGCCGCAGCTCGGCGAAACCGTCGCCGAGGGCAAGATCGTGAAGTGGTTCAAGCAGGCTGGCGATGCCGTCAAGCCGGGCGAGAACCTGTTCGAGATCGAGACCGATAAGACGTCGATGGAAGTGCCGGCGATCGCCGCCGGCACGCTCTCCGATATTCGTTTCCAGGTCGGCGAGGTGGCCAAGGTCGGCGCCGTGGTGGCGGTGATTGCGGGGGCGGGTGGGGCGACATCTGCCGAAATCAAACCGGCGCCAATCGTCAATGCGCCGGCCAAGCTCCAAACTCCGTTCGCCCACGCGAAAGCGGGGGCCCGAGCTGAGCCGAAGAAAGAACTGGGTCCCCGCATTCGCGGGGACGAACGGAGTTCTGCGCAAGCTACGCGCGACTTCGCCTATCCCGACATGTCGCCGTGGCGCGAGGTGCGCACGCCGGAACGCAATTACGGGCCGGCCAAAATCGGTGGCCGGCAGGTCACGCCGCTGGCGCGGCGTCTCGCGTCCGAGCGCGGCATCGATCTCAACCGCGTGATCGGCTCAGGCCCGCATGGCCGCATCGTCGCCGCCGACGTCGCCACCGCGCCGCAGGCCGGCGCGACGGCGACGACAACGTTCTACCTCGTTGCCGATATCGAGATCGGCCGCCTCCAGATCCTGCGCGATGAAGCCAAGACGGCCGGCGCCGAATTCTCCATCGGCGAATTCGCGTTGAAGGCGTGGGCCGTGGCGCTGAAGCGCGCCATGCCGTCGACAGCCGATATCGGCTTGATCGAGACCGTCGACGGGCGCCGCGTCACCAAGACAATCTGCGACGCCGCCGGCAAAACGCTGACCGCGATCGCGCGCGAAGCCGCGGCGCAGGATGCTTTGCCGATTGCTGGCGTTACGAGTGCGGTGGCCGTCGCAGCGGCCTCGGGCATCCGGGAGTTCACGACCGTGCTTGCGCCGCCGCTCACATCGGTGCTTGGGGTCGGCGCACCACGCCGCGCACCGATAGAGAAAGATGATGGAGGCATTAAATTCATTGGCTTGATGACGGTTACCTTGTCGTGTGACCATCGTGCCGTGGATGCCGCCTTGGCCGCCGACCTTCTGATGGCGTTCAAGGCCTTGGTTGAAAATCCGGTGGCCGCGCTGGTCTGACGAGCAATAGAACCTTCGAGGGAAATGCAATGGCTAACGAAAAACGCGATGTCCTTTTGATCGGTGCCCGCAAGCCAGTTCTGGTCGGTACCCTGGAAGGCAAGGTCAACCTGCACTCCTATCTCGAGGCCAAGGACAAGGACGCCTTCGTCAAGGAGGTCGGATCGAAGATCGGTGCCATTGCGCTCGTGCACAGCGCGCTCAAGATCGACGGGCCGTTCCTGTCGCAGTTTCCCAATCTCAAGCAGATTTCGAGCTTCGGCGTCGGCTATGACCAGATCGACGCCAAGTGGGCCGGCGAACACGGCATCATCGTCACCAACACGCCCGACGTCCTCAACGAGGAAGTCGCCGACACCGCGCTCGGTCTCTTGCTTTGCACCTTGCGTGAATTCCCGCAGGCCGATCGTTACGTCCGCGCCGGCAAATGGCCGAAGGCGCCTTATCCACTGACCAAGGCGACCTTGCAGGGTCGAATCGTCGGAATGGTCGGCATGGGCCGCATCGGCCGGGCGATTGCCAAGCGCCTTGAGGCCTTCAACGCCAAGGTCGTCTATCACAGCCGCAATCCGCAGAGCGGCGTCGGCTACAAGCACTACCCGAAGCTTCTCGACATGGCGCGCGACGTCGATACGCTGATGATCATCGTGCCGGGTGGCGCTTCGACCAAGAACATGATCAATGCCGAGGTGCTCAAGGCGCTTGGGTCCCAAGGAGTCGTGATCAACATGGCGCGCGGCAGCGTCATCGACGAGCCGGCGCTGATCGAGGCGTTGAAGAACAAGACTATCTATTCGGCCGGTCTCGACGTTTTCGCCAACGAGCCGGAGGTGCCGCAGGAACTGCTCGACATGGATCACGTCGTGCTGTTCCCGCATGTCGGCTCGGCGAGCGAGGCGACGCGGGCGGCGATGGACCGGCTGGTGGCCGACAACATCTTGGCTTGGGCCGATGGCAAGCCGCCGCTGACGCCGGTGCCGGAAACGCCTTACCCACCGAGGAAGTAGGGCGCCATGAGGCGCGCTCTCTGCCTTGCCGGGCTGGTGGTCGTGACGGCGGCCGGCGCGGCGCGCGCCTATGATTTCCCGCCGCTGCAGCCGATGAACGAGAGCGCCGTCGAGCCTGCGCTGCTGGCCGACGTGTTCGGCACGTGGGAACTGGGCGACAGAAGTGGCAAGCGCCGCTGCCGGATCGTCTTGCTGAAGGAGATGGGCATTGGCGGGCGGCAGGTCGAGGTCGCGCCGGGCTGCGAGAAGGCCTTTCCGGTCATGGGCGATATCGCTGCCTGGCGACTGCAGGAAGGCTGGACGATCGATTTAATAGACCCTTTACGCAAGACTCGAATACGCTTGGAAACGCCGGACGAGCGCTATATCGCCATCGGCGACGACAAGGATGTCGCCGGCATCGATACGTTCACCAAGCTTGAAACCAGGGCGCCGAAAAAGAAATGACCGCGACGCGGATCGCTTTGATTGTCTTGGCCGCTCTGGTGCTGTCGCCGGCATCGGCGCAGCAGGCCGCCATGGGTGATTCCGCCAAGGGCATGCTCGGCACCTGGGAATTCTCCAGCGCCGACCGCGACAAGCGTTGCACGGCGACTTTCAAGAACACCGCGGTTAAAGGCGGTTTCAAGGTCGAGTTCGACGCTAATTGCGCCAGCCTGTTTCCGCTTGTCGCCGAGGTGGCCGGCTGGCGCTACCCGGAAAACGACGACCTGTTCCTGTTCGACGCCGGCGGCAAAACGCTGGCTGAATTTAGCGAGGTCGAGAGCGGCATGTTCGAGGCGCCGACGCCCGGCGTCGGCGTACTGTTCCTGCAGAATGCCGCGGCAGCGGCGCCACCGCCGAAGAAACCTGAGGATGTCGCCGGTGACTGGACCATCGCCGGGCCGGGTCCACTGTGCGAGATTTCGCTGTCGACTGCGGTGGAAGGCGACGGTATGAAGCTCGTCATCAAGCCGGGCTGCAGCGACGATATCGCCAGGCATCAATTCGGCCGCTGGCGCATTGATGGCAGCGAGCTGCTGCTGTTGCCGGCGCAGGGCACGCCGTGGCGCTTTGTCGAGAACGACACCGACACCTGGCAGCGCATTCCGGAAACGGCGACGCCGATGAGCCTGGTGCGAAAGTAGCGTTCGGCCCTCCGCGCCTTACGGCACCACGGCGAAGAACAGGAATACGGCGAAAATCGTAAGGTGAACGATGCCCTGCAGCACGGTCGTGCGCCCCGTGCCCAAGGTGATGATGCCGAGCAGCACCGTCAGTGCCAGCAGTACCTGATCTTTGGCGCCAAGGCCGAGTTCGAGCGGCTGTTGCAGGATGATCGATACCGCGGCCACGGCGGGAATGGTCAGGCCGATCGTCGCAAGGACAGAGCCGAGGGCCAAGTTCAGGCTGGTCTGCAGCCGGTTCTTGCGTGCGGCGTTGAGCGCGGCGAGGCCTTCCGGCAACAGCACCAGAGCGGCAATGACGATGCCGACGACCGCCTTTGGAACGCCGAGATTGTCGATACCGAGTTCGACGGCGGGCGTGAGTGCCTTCGCCAGGCTGACGATGGCGATGAGCGATACAATCAGCAGGCCACAGCTCAGCATCGTGGCTCTCGCCGTGGGTGGCGAGGCATGTGCATCCTCGTCACTGACCTCCAGAGGCAGGAAGTAGTCGCGGTGTCGCACCGTCTGGATGAAGACGAAAGAGCAATAGAGGATCAGCGACACGATGCCGGCAAAGATGAGTTGCGGCGTGCTGTAGAGCGGGCCGGGGGCTCCCGAGGCATAGTTCGGCAGGATCAGCGTCAGGCCGCTCAGCGCCACGAGGACGGCAAGCGCCGCGCTCGCGCCCTGGAGCCGGAACCCCTGTTCGTGATGGCGGGCACCGCCCATCAGCAAGCAGGCGCCGACAATGCCGTTGCAGACGATCATGATGGCGGCGAACACGGTGTCTCGCGCCAGGCCGGCCTTTTCCGCAGGCGCCGCGATCATCACCGAGACGATCAGCGTGGCTTCAATGACAGTGACGGCCAGAGCGAGCACCAGCGTGCCGAACGGTTCGCCGACGCGGTGCGCCACGACCTCGGCGTGGTAGACGGCGGCGAAGACGGTGCCGAACAGAACGACGCCGGCGATCGCCGACATCACATTGCTGCTGCCAATCAGCCATGAGGCGCCGAGGGTGACAATGGCGGCGATTGGCCAGAGCCAAGTCCATCGTGGTGTCGTCGCCGCCATCAGATTGTTCCTTTCCCGAGGCCGTTTATAGCAGGAAAAGCCGCGCAGTCAGGCTTCCAGGAAGGTCTCATCGAAAGATAAAGCCACGAATCTGCGAGATCAGCTTCGTCCTTTTGAGTTTGGTGTGCTGACCTTGCTCCCTATTGGAAGCGCTTTGAGCGAGGCCGACACTCGGACGATGCTCTCTGACTGGCAGCCCCATGATGCTGATTATTTGTCTCATGGTGAAGCGGCAGGCCGCTCACGAACGCGATGTCGTCTCTCCCGCGGTGGTCTGCATCAGTTCGTCGATGGTGCGTGTGATGAGACGCTTGAGATCATCTGGGTTCGGTTGGGTCAGGCCGGGGCTATGAAGAACTTCTCGCAGAATGGCTATTCCGATCAGCAAAGCGCCGATCAGCGTGGCGCGTGTCTCTGCCGGATGATTGAGTTGTCTGCTCAAGGGTTCAACGAACGTGTTGACTATGAATTCTCGCACGACGGGTGCGGCCTCCGGGCTGGAGAATGAGCGAATGATGATATCGAGCCCGTGCGGGTTCTTGGCGGGTTTGTCGATCACATGCGTTGCCAGCAAGGTGCCTATATCCTTTGCACCGGGGAGGATGTCGATCGGCTGCACGGCGGCGCGGACGGCCTCGGCAAAGAGCCGCTCCTTCGAGCCGAATGAGCGATGCACATAGGCGACGTCGACACCGGCGTCAGCGGCGATGTCCCTGAGCCCGGTCTGTTCGTAGGACGCGCGGGCGAACCGCTCGACGGCGGCATGCAGAATGCGCTCGCGTGTCGTAGCGCGGCTGCGGGAGTTCGCCTTGCGGTGCTTTGGCAAATTGCGATAGGCCTCCATTAACTTATTGATACTCTGAAGAAAATAAATTTGTCAACGCGTGTTGACTCGCGGACTGACGCGCACTACAAACGCAAAGTCAACAGTCGTTGACTTTCTGGCTGCCCACGACTTTGACCGGTTGAACTACGATCAATGCCTCCGTCTTGATCGGGTCGTCCGCGAATGTGCCCCCGTAGCGTGCGTCCCGTCGAAGAGAGCCGCCGGTCCCCCCGACTCTGGCGGCTCTTTTTTTGCGGCATGACGTTGCGTCGTCTTCTGAACTGCTCAAATCAGCTTCAGCCCCCTCAGGCTGGCATGGCCGTCTTTGCCGACGATGATGTGATCGTGCACGGCAATCCCCAATGGCTTGGCCACCTCGATGATGGCCTGCGTCATCTGGATGTCCGCGCGGGAGGGCGTGGGATCTCCCGAAGGATGATTGTGCACCAGGATGAGCGCCGTCGCCGACAGTTCGAGCGCGCGTTTGACCACTTCGCGCGGATAGACGGGCGTGTGGTCGACGGTGCCTTTCTGCTGCACCTCGTCGGCGATGAGCTGGTTGCGCTTGTCGAGGAACAGGAGGCGGAACTGCTCCTTGTCCTCGTAGGCCATGGCGGCGCGGCAATAATCGATTACGCTGCCCCACGACGACAGCACCGGCCGTTTGCCGACCTCGCCGCGGGCAATTCGCTTGGCCGAGGCGTGCACAATCTTGAGTTCGTCGATCACGGCGTCGCCGACGCCTTTGATCTCTTTCAGGCGCGCGCGCGGCGCCGCTATCACCTCGGCGAAGGAGCCGAACTTCGCCACCAACTCCTTGGCCAGCGGCTTGACGTCGCGCTGCGGAATGGCGCGGAACAGCACGAGTTCGAGCAATTCGTAGTCGCTGACGGCGTCCTCGCCGGCCTTGCGGAAGCGCTCGCGCAGCCTCTCGCGGTGGCCGTGGTAGTGCGGCGTCGCCTCGGCGAGCCCGTGCGCGCCGTCGGCGTCCTCGTCGGTCCTGAAGGGGTCCACCATGCGTGACGCGCTCGCTCAACCGGAGCGGGCACTATAGGGGGAATCCGCGGAAACGGCGAGGCCGGTTCAGACTTTGTAAGGTGGTTTGTCGAGGCCGGCGGGCGAGAAGGTGAAAACCTCGACGCCATCCGCGGTCACGCCGACCATGTGCTCGAACTGCGCCGACAGCGAGCGGTCGCGGGTCACGGCGGTCCAGCCGTCGGACAGTACCTTCACGTGCGGGCGGCCGAGATTGATCATCGGTTCGACGGTGAAGAACATGCCGGGCTTGAGCACGACGCCTTCACCGGGGCGGCCGACATGGACGATGTTCGGCTCGTCGTGGAACAGCCGTCCGATGCCGTGGCCGCAGAAATCGCGCACCACGCTCATGTGCTGCGCCTCGACATAGCTCTGGATGGCGTGGCCGATATCGCCGGTGGTGGCGCCGGGTCGGACGACGGCGATGCCGCGCATCATCGATTCATGCGTCACTTCGATCAGGCGTTCGGCGCGGCGCGGGATATTGCCGACCGGATACATGCGGCTCGAATCGCCGTGCCAGCCGTCGAGGATCAGGGTGACGTCGATATTGACGATGTCGCCGTCCTTGAGCGGCTTGTCGCTCGGAATGCCGTGGCAGACGACGTGGTTGATCGAGGTGCAGGTCGATTTTTTGTAGCCGCGGTACATCAACGTCGCCGGCAGGGCGCCGTTGTCCATGGCGAATTCATAGACGAGCTGGTCGATCTTGTCGGTCGGCACGCCCGGCTTGACGTAAGGCGTCAGCATGTCGAGGCAGCGCGCGGTCAGCTGCCCGGCCTTGCGCATGCCTTCGAAGGCGGCGGGGCCGTGAAGCTTGATCTGCCCGGTCTTGCGCTGGGGGGATACGGCGGCGTCGATGTAGGTCATGCCGCCAATGTAGGGTTTGGCGGCGGTAGGGGCAAGTTACCCGAAACGGCAGGAATCCCGGCGAATTTGAGGATTCCTGCCAGTCGCGTCAGGCGATCTTACCGCCCAGTTCGTCCTCGATATGGGCTTTGACGATCTCGTCGAAGTTCTGCTCCGCCTTGAAGCCAAGTTCCGTGGCCCGCTTGGCATCGATCCGCTCGGACCAGCCGGAGACGATTCGCATGACGAGTTCATCCGGCTGGCGTTTGATCCGCGCGGCGACCTTCGGCCCCGCGATGCGGGTCAGCGAATCGATCTGTTCCGCTACGGTGCAGCATACGCCCGGCATGGCGAGGTTGATGCGCGGCCCGAGTTGTTCGCGGGTCAGGCTCGCGGCATGGATGAGGAAGCCGACGGCCGAGCGCGGCGAGGCATGGGTATGCCGCACGGTATCGGCCACCGGCAGGATCGCCTCCTGGCCAGCCAGCGGTTCGCGGATGATGCCGGAGAAGAAACCGGAAGCCGCCTTGTTCGGCTTGCCCGGGCGGACACAGATGGTCGGCAGGCGAATGCCGACGCCATCGAGGAAGCCACGGCGATTGTAGTCGGCCAGCAGCAATTCGCTGATCGCCTTCTGCGTGCCATAGGAGGTGAGCGGCGTCAGATGGAAGTCGTCGGGGATCGCGTGGGGGAACGGTGCGCCATAGACCGCGATCGATGAGGTGAAGATGAACTTCGGCTGATAGCCTTCGGTACGGCGGATGGCTTCGAGCAGCGCGCGCGTGCCGTCGAGATTGACGTGGTAGCCCTTATCGAAGTCGATTTCGGCTTCTCCGGAGACGACGCCGGCAAGGTGAAAGATCACCTCCGGCTTTTCTGCGATCAGCTTCTCGGCCGCGCCGGGCGCCGCCAGATCGCCGGTGACGATGTCGACCTTGCCGGCAAAGCCCGCCGGCTTTTCCGCCGCCACGACGTCGGTCAGCGTGAATTTGTCGATCGGCTTGCCATTGAGGCCGCCGTCCTTGACCAGGCGGGCCGTCAGCTTGCGCCCGATCATGCCGGCTGCGCCGGTCACCACCACATGCATTTCACGTTTCCTCTCGAAACTTCTTAAGCGTTAGCTTTTGTCATTTTCCTCGGCCGGTTGATACCGGTCGAGGTGCCGCAGATCCGGAAACAGTCCCATCCACAGACCGGCCACGATTAACGATCCGATGCCGCCGATCAAGACCGAGTTGACCGCCCCGAGCCAACCGGCAACCGCGCCGGCCTCGAAGTCGCCGAGCGTATTCGACGAGCCGACAAAAAGGTAGTTGATGGCGCTGACCCGGCCGCGCATGTGGTCCGGCGTTTCGATCTGGACCAGGCTGAAGCGGATCACGACGCTGACCGCATCGGACGCGCCGAGCACGGCCAGTGCCAGCATCGACAATGGCAGATTGGTCGATAGCCCGAACGCCACGGTAGCGATGCCGAACACCGCGACCGAGATGAACATCTTGCGGCCAAGGTGGCGCTCAATGGGGACGCGCGAGAGCACGATGGCGGTGAGCAATGCGCCGATGGCTGGGGCCGAGCGCAACAGGCCGAGGCCAGTGGGGCCCGCGGCGAGGATATCCTTGGCGAAGACCGGCAGCAGCGCCGTGGCGCCGCCGAGCAGGACGACGAACAGGTCGAGCGTGATGACGCCGAGCAGGCGACTGCGGCTGCGGATGAAGTCGAAGCCGGCCAGCGCGGAGCGCAAGGTAGGCGGGTCGCGGCTGGGCACGTTGCCCCTGATCCTCATGGCGCTGACGCAGGCGACCGCGGCGACGAAGAAGACGACGCACAGCGCGCTGACGGCGCGGGGCTCGACGGCATATAGAAAGCCGCCGAGTGCCGGACCACAGATGACGGCGACCTGATTGGCCGAGGTCCATGCCGCGACCGCGCGCGGCAACAGGCTCGCCGGCACCGTCGCCGGTACCAAGGAATGACCGGTCGGCAGTTCGAAGGCACGCGCGCAGCCGATCATGAAGACAATGGCGAAGAGGAGGTCACGGGTCAGCCAGCCGGCGAACATGGCCGCCGTCACGATGGCGGCGCAGATCGCGTAGACCGATTGCGCGAGGCGCACGATCAGCCGCCGGTCATAGCGGTCGGCGGCGTGCCCGATCAGCAAGGTCAGGACGACCGCCGGGATAAATTGCAATAGCCCGACGAGCCCGAGGTCGAACGCACTGCCGGTGATGGCGTAGATCGACCAACCGATCACGATGGCGAGCGCCTGATAGCCGATGGTGCCGAACAGGCGGGTGAGCCACAGCAGAATGAATGCGCGTTCGCGCAGCAGCCGGCCCGACGGCGCTTCCGCCTCGTTCATTCCGTAATGCCGTTCAATTCGCTCAACGAGATTTTCTGCCGGCCCTGTGCGTCGAAATTATCCGGCGCCAGCCAGCGCTCGAACGCCGCCTTGCGCGCCAGCCATTCGCTGTCGATCAGCGAATACCAGGCCGTGTCGCGGTTACGACCCTTGACGATGATGGCGTTGCGGAACACGCCCTCGAATACAAAGCCGTATCGTAAGGCGGCGCGCCGCGACGGTACATTGAACGCGTTGCACTTCCACTCGTAGCGGCGATAGCCGAGCGTGTCGAAAGCGTAGCGGGCGAGCAGGTACTGTGCCTCGGTGCCGAGCTTCGTTTGTTTGAGCGCCGAAGAATAGAGCACGTTGCCGACCTCGATGACGCGCGTCTCGGGGCGGATCTCCATCAGCGTGAAATAGCCGACCGCGCGGTCGTTGCCGTCGATGATGGCGAAGGCGTAGGGGTCCGTCAGGCCGGCGCGCTTGGCGATGAAATCGGCGAACAGTTCAGGATCGTCGAAGGGGCCATCGCCCATATAGGTCCACAGCTCGTCCTGGCCTCTGACGGCCTCCCACAGGTCGGCGGCGTGGTGGTCCTGCAGTTTTTCGATCCGCCCGTAGCGGCCTTCAATGGTCAGGGGCCCGGGCCGCTTGGCCGGTGCGGTGTCGACCTTAAGGCCCACGGGCTGTCCGGTTCCGGGCAGCGGCTCCGATTGCAGTTTGAAATCCGGCATGGCGACTTACGGTTTCGATGGTGCATGTCGAGCGAAGAACGCGTCCAGTTCGGCGCCGGATATGATGCCGCCCAACCGGTCGAATTTGCCATCCTTGGCGATCAACGTCGCGGCCTTGATGAAAGCGTCGAGTGCGACGCGCGCCAGCGCGCCGCCGACACTGATGCGGCGGACGCCCATGCTCGCGATATCTTCGACCGTCAGTCCGGTGGCTGACGACATCAGCAGGTTGACGGGCTTCGGCGCCACCGCCTTGACGACCGCTTCGATCTGCTCGCGGGTCTTGATGCCGGGCACGTAGAGACAATCGGCGCCGGCTTCGGCGAATGCCGTCAACCGGCGGATGGCGTCGTCGAGATCCGGGCGGCCGTGCAGGAAGCCTTCGGCGCGCCCCGTGAGCAGGACGCCGGTGCTGGACTGATCGATCGCCTGCCGCGCCGCGCGCACACGGGCGACGGCCTTGTCGAAATCATAAAGCGGCGTTTGCGCGTCGCCGGTGAAGTCCTCGATCGAGAGCCCCGCGACGCCGGTCTCGACGCACAGACGCACATTGCCGGCCACATCGTCGGGCTCGTGCGCATAACCGTTCTCGAAATCGGCGTTCAAGGGGACTTCGGTCGCGGCGGCGAGCTCGGCGTAGTGCGCCAGCACCGCATCGCGGCTCAGGGCGCCATCCGGATGGCCGAGCGCGTAGGCGTGACCGGAACTGGTGCTGGCCAACGCTTTGAAGCCGAGGCTCTGCAGGTAGAGCGCGCTGCCGACGTTCCACGGATTGGGAATGACGAAGCAGCCGGTCTTGTGCAGTTCTTTGAAGGCGATCCGTTTATCATTGACGCTTGGCATGGCCGGCCCCGGTGTTCTCCGCTCGAAGAGCGGCCGGGACGGTGCCATGGTTAAGCCTCCGAGGACAATTCCAATCCTTGATGGATCCAATCATGACCGGCCACCGCATGGCGATCATGCGCGCCGGGTAGACCCGCCATAGCCGGCGACCGAGGCCGCCGCGGTGGCCGGTTTGGTCGACGGGCGAGACATGTCCGGGGCCGACGAGCGTGCCAGGACCAAGCGCCCTTGCGGATCGAACGTGGCGACCGTGGCCTTCGGCCGGCCGTTGAGCAGGTAGGTGCTCAGCGTGCGCTGCGTTCGTTCCGGCAGGTCGAGATAGGCCCGGATCAGCTCGATGATACCTGGCTCGCGCGTCCAGTAGTAGAGTTCGAGCAGCCGACTGGTGTCGGTGCCGGCATCGATGATCGTTTTGATGACTTCCCGGACTTCGCTGTGGCGGTGGCTATTATCGGCGTCGAAGTCGTCGGCGCGCTTCGTGTTACGTCGCATGTTCCACCTGCGGGATCAGGGGGATTTGCGGCCCGCGCCGAACCAGAACGGAGCCCGTGATGCCGCCGAGCGCGCGCGCCCGGTCGCGGCTCGATTCGCGTACTTCGACTTCCGCCGCGAGAGCCCATTGGTTTTCGATGAGTGTCGGCAGGCCCAGCGGGCGTACCACGAAGCCGGCCTCCTGCAGACGCGGCAACCACCACGTCTCAATGACGGCCGAGTAATGCGTGATGCCCTCATCGAGCCCGAACTCCTGGACGGCGGCGAGCATCATGCAGTCGGTGCGGCCGGAGCGGCGTTCACGTACGACGAAATAGCGCGATGCTTCCCAGACGCTGGGACCCGTGGGAACGCCTTTAACGGCAGCAAGGTCGGGGAAAATATCGCCCAGCATGTGCGACGCCGTCGTCGGCGTCAGACGCTGGCCGCCGACCACACGGTCGCCGTCGATGGCGATGAGATAGACTGTGTCGCCACGATCGTAGCTGTCGATGTCGCGCCCGTCCGCGCGCGCCACCGCTCGCCAGCCGCGCTCGGTGACGAATACGTCGTGCCGGATGCGGTGATAACTGTCGAGCGTGTCCTCATAAAGGTGCCGATTGGCTGATGTCACTACGTGTATTTGGGTCATGCGAACTCTCCACCCCCAAAGTTCCATGAATGGGAGTTCGCGATAATTAATGTCGTCTGACTATTGTAATTGTTTACATAGGCGCCGCAGCGCGGCGTCGGACGCAGGCTTAGCGCGTTGTCCGCGTTCGCCTTTGCTTCACATCCGGCCGGTTGCGACGATTACGGGCTGATCAGGCGCTGTTGCAGCGCTTTAACCACGGCGTGGGTCTTGTTCTGCGCCCGCAGCTTGCGGGCGGCGCGCACCGAATATTCGTCCACCGTGCGCTTCGATAGGTTCATGATTTCGGCGACCTCCGCCGACGTCTTGCCGACAGCGGTCCAAGTCAGCACTTCGCGCTCGCGCGCGGTAAGCCGGTCAAAGCGGCTCTCGTTCTTCTGCGTCATCAACTGACGAATGTGCTCGAAGGCGTACATGCCCATCAGGTGCAGCGCAGGCTTGGTCCGCGGCGACAGGTCGAGATTGACGCCGCCGAGCGACACGCAGGCCTCGTAGCCCGTCAGGCCGTGAATCGGAATGCAGAAGCCGTTGGCCATGCGGAAGTCGGACGCGCGGTTCATCACCTCGAGCGCGCGGGGCTCGGTGTCGCGGTTGAAAGGTGCCTCGCCCCAGTCGAACGGATTGACGCTGTTGCGGCACAGCCGCACCACCGGATCGACCGCGACGTAGTTCTCCTTGATGTAGATTTCGAACCAACCCTGCGGCCATTTGCGGGCGAGCACCATCTGCTCAGCCTTCTGATGCGGATTGGGCAGGCCGGTGAGGATGAAATTCTCGAAGCCGAAGCGGCCGAGCGATTTCTCCATTTGATTCATGATTTCGTCGGGGCTGCTAAGTTTGTCCAGCAGTTCCACGAAATCGAAGGCCTCCTGCGCGTGGTCGAAACCTGCCGATTCTATCATTCCGACACCGGCTCCATATCGATCCTGGCCGAGCTGGCAAATCGGGTCGCCGCCAAAAAAACTCGGGGCCTCAATTACGATCTGCCTGTTCGATAATGTCTCGGGGTGCGCCGCAAAAATGATTCTATGCGAAGACAGTTGTTCCGTCATTAGAAACTAACGTTCGGTTGAGCCGGTATAGATTGCAGGCCGATTACAGCTTCGGCACCCCCGGGAAGGGCAGTCTTCTATTCTACATCCATAAAGTGTATGATGTTCGAATGCAGCCGGACGTGTGCCGTTTGCTTTTGGCGGGGGGATGCGGTGAAGTGCGGCGCAAAATTGGACCGGGCCGGGAGGCTTCTACGATGCTCAGGACGATTGCGGCATTCGACCGCATCGGCGAGGAAAATGCGTTCGCGGTGCTCGCCCGCGCCAATGCCTTGATCGCGCAGGGCCGCGATATCATCAATCTCGGCATTGGCCAGCCCGACTTCCGTACCCCGGATTTCATCGTCGAGGCGGCCGTCAAGGCGTTGCGCGACGGCCATCACGGCTATACCGCGGCGACTGGCATCCCGATCCTGCGCGAGGCGGTCGCGGCCGACCTGCACAAGCGCTTCAAGGTCGATGTGTCGCCGGACAGCGTCATGATCATGCCCGGCGGCAAGCCGACCATGTTCATGTCGATCCTGATGTTCGGCGAGCCGGGCGCCGAGATTATGTATCCGGACCCCGGTTTCCCGATCTATCGCTCGATGATCGAATTCACCGGCGCCAAGCCGGTGCCGATCCCGGTCCGCGAGGAGAACGGCTTTGCCTTTTCGGCGGAAGAAACTCTCGCGCTGATCACGCCGAAGACGCGGCTGATCATCGTCAACTCGCCGGCCAATCCGACCGGCGGTGTCACCCCCAAGGCGGAGGTCGACAAGCTCGTCGCCGGCCTGGCGAAATGGCCCGACGTCGCCATCATGTCGGATGAGATCTACGATCACATGGTCTATGACGGCGAGAAGCATGTTTGCCTCTTGTCGTATCCGGAGATTCGCGACCGCCTGATCCTGCTCAATGGCTGGTCGAAGACCTATGCCATGACCGGCTGGCGCCTCGGTTATGCGATCTGGCCGGGCAAGCTGTACGACTTGGCGCGCAAGCTCGCGGTCAATCTGCATTCCTGCGTCAATGCTTCGGCGCAATATGCCGGACTCGCGGCGCTGACAGGACCGCAGGACGAAGTGGCGAAGATGATCGCGGAGTTCGACCGCCGCCGCAAAGTCGTGGTCGAAGGCTTGAACAAATTGCCCGGCGTGTCGTGCACGACGCCGAAGGGTGCCTTCTATGCCTTCCCGAATATCAAAGCGACCGGCTGGAAGGCCAAGGCGCTGGCCTCGTCGCTTCTGGAGGATGCCGGTGTCGCCATCATTGGCGGCCCGGACTTCGGCGTTCTCGGCGAAGGCTATGTGCGGTTGTCCTACGCCAACTCGACCGAGAACATACTGAAGGCGCTCGATCGCATGGGCGAGTTTCTGGCGAAGAAGAAAGCGGCGTAAGGCAGGGCGTTTCTTTCCCTCTCCCCAACGGGGGAGAGGGTGCCCGCGCGAAGCGCGGGCGGGTGAGGGGGTCGTGGTTCGTTACGAACGCCCACCGCAGGCAAGGTCGCGCGCAAAGAAAATGCGCCGTGAGCCGACTGACGCCGAACGCAAGCTTTGGTTTTTGCTCCGAGACCGGCGGCTCGCAGGAGCCAAGGTTCGTCGCCAAACCCCGGTTGGGCCTTATATCGCCGATTTCATTTGCCTGCGTCGCAAGCTTATTGTCGAGGCTGATGGCGGACATCACATCGGGAATGCGGCGGATTTGGCGCGCGACCGCTGGCTCTCAGCCGAGGGCTACTGTGTCGTTCGTTATAGCAATTTCGATGTTCTAAGAAATCCGAATGGCGTCTTGGAAGACTTGACCGTGCGGTTGCAGAACCGCCCCGATTTCTTCGGCGAATCCCCCTCACCCGGTCGCGGCTCGCGACGCTCACCGCGACCACCCTCTCCCCCGGAGGGGAGAGGGTAAGAGCGACCGGCTTCCACGATCACCCCTTCGGCGCCTTCTTCGCCGGAGGCGCGACCTGTTGCGTAATGCGCACGTCGCGCACGGGATAAGGAATCTCGATGCCGGCTTCCTTGAAAGCATCCCACAGCGCCAGCATCACCGGCGCGCGCACGGTGATGATGCCGTTGTCGGGATCGGCGATCCAGTAACGCAATGAGAAATTCAGCGACGAGTCGCCGAATTCCTCGAAATAGCAAACCGGTTCTGGATCTTTCAAAACCCGCGGCACCCGCTGCGCCGCCGCGACCGCCACTTCGCGCACGTGATGCGGATTGCTGTCGTAGCTGACGCCGAACGTCGCCTTCAGCATCATGCGATAATTCGAGTATGACCAGTTGATCACCTGCTGCGTGACGAAATCCTCGTTCGGCACCAGGATTTCGCGGCCATCGCGGGTGTCGACCGATGTGTAGCGGGCGCCCATGTTGGTCACCCAACCGACCTGATCGCCGATGGTGATGACGTCGCCCGGTTTGATCGACTTGTCGGCCAGCAGGATGATGCCGCTGATGAAATTGGAGACGATCTTCTGCAGGCCGAAGCCGATGCCGACGCCGATGGCACCGGAGAAGAACGCGAGCGCCGAGAGATCGATGCCGACGCTCGACAGCACGATGATGATCGCCACGGCGATGAACAGGAAACGCGAGATCTTGCCGATCAGCACCTGGACCGAGGGCGTCAGGTCGGTCTCGCTGCGCAAACGTCGTTCGACGAAGTCGCTGACCGCGTTGGCCACCCACATGGCGATCAGAAGCAATATCGCGCCTTTGATGACGACGAGGGCCGATAGCCGCAGGCCGCCGAACACCACGGCATAGCTGTCGAGCGCCGTGCCGACGGCCGAGCGCAGGCCAAGGATGTCGAGCGCCGCGAAGGTCCACGCCGCGGTTGCCACCACGCGATGAATGAAGCGATTGCGGATCAGGCCGGCGAGGAGCGCGATGATGACCCAGGCGGTCGCGAGGCTGATGGCGACGCCGACCAGATAAGATTGGCTCGGCCAGGTGAGCGACAGCATGATCTGGCGTGCCACCAACGCCAGCAGAATGAATATGATGGTGCCGACGCAATCGAGGAAGGCACGCGCCAACAGCTTCAGCATTGGCGGCCAACCCATGCTGAGCGACGTGATGTCGACCCGCTTGCGTAGCATCGCGCCGGAAATCGCGCCGGTCGCGATCGTGACGAACAGCACGATGAATTGAACGATCAGCCAGAACGACGAGAGATCGGCGAACAGGCTTTTAAGCGCCACGCTTACGTGGGTAATGATGTCTTGAAAGCCATCCATGCCCGGATCCCTCTGCGCGGGAATGTCGGCCATGCATAGCAAACCGCTCCTCGGACCGTGCGCCGCCCGGGCGGGTTATGCACATGTACGGCGTGAACGTTGCGCTACCGTAGTGTCAGCCGGAACCCGATCAGCACGATGCCGAGGCCGATCAGCTGCGCCCAGCTCGGCACGATGCCGAGCGCCAGATAACCGATGATGAGGGAAAACCCGGGGACCAAGGCCGGGAACGTCGCGGCGCGGCCGGCACCGAGCAGCGCCACCGCGCGCGCGAACAGGAAGATCGGCAGCACGCCGGCAACCAGACCCTGCACAACGATCTGCAGCAGGTTCTCCTCCCAGCTGAACCGCAGCATGTTGGCCGGGCCGATGAAGACAAAGAAGATCGGACCGTAGACGAGCACCGACAGCAATCCGACAGCGGCGACAACCCGCATCCCGGACACTTGCCACTTCCGCAAGAAGGTGCCGAACAGCGCCCAAAACACACCGGCGCACACGAACAGCAGATCGCCGCCGATGCCGTGCGTGCCGATCGTGGTCAGCGACTCGACGCCGAACACCACAAGGCCGATGGTGATGGTGACGACGCCCAGGATGCGCGACGGCGAAAGACGTTCGCGTAACATGATGGCGGCCAGCAGGATGCCGGCGAGTGCGGCAGTCGCGGGCTGAATGGCAGTGCCATGGCCGAAGGGCACCAGAATGAAGCCGCTATAGGCGAGGAGGGCTTGTGCCGGACCGGAGAAAACGGCGAGGACAAGGCCGCGCCCCCACCCGATGCCGCCGAGATCGGCGATGCCGTCGCGGAACACGAGGGGGATCAGCAGCAGTCCCGACCATACATAGCGATGCAGCGCGAGGTCGGCGGGTGAGAAGCCGATGGAGATGCCGTGTTTCGCCACTGCGAACCCGGCCGCCCAGCCCAGCGCGGCCCCGGTGCCGCAGAGGATGCCGATGATAACGGCGGGTACTTTTCCGCCCGGCGAAATTCCGGACTTCAGGGGGCTGTCCTGCAACGGCTCAATCCAGTTTTTTGTGGCGCGCGGCCATGCGCCATGCGAGGTGACGTGCGCCCGGCACATACTCTAGGATCGGCGCCCAAGTCCAAAGACCAAAAACACATCGCACCTACCCCAAGGACGGATAGCTCATGGCTAAAGCCCGCAAAGTCATCATTACGTGCGCCGTAACCGGCGGCATTCATACGCCATCGATGTCGCCGCATTTGCCCGTCACCGCGCAGGAAATCGCCGACGCCGCCATCGGCGCGGCCGAAGCCGGCGCCGCGGTCGTGCATCTTCATGCGCGCAATCCGCAGGACGGACGCCCGGATCAGTCTCCCGAGCTGTTCTCGCCGTTCCTCAAGGTGATCAAGCAGCGCTCCAACGTCGTACTGAACCTGACCACCGGCGGTGCGCCGACCATGACGGTCGAAGAGCGGTTGCGTCCGGCGGCGACATTCAAGCCGGAAGTGGCTTCGCTCAACATGGGCACCATGAATTTCGGCCTCTACCCGATGATCGAGCGGTTCAAGGGCAAGTTCAAATACGACTGGGAAGAGCCTTATCTCGAAGGCACTCGCAAGGGCATGTTCAAGAACACCCTCGCCGACATCGAGATGATCCTCACGACCTGCGCCGCGAACAACACGCGCTTCGAGGTCGAGTGCTACGACATCAGCCATCTCTACACGCTAAAGCACTTTCTCGACCGCGGCGTCATCAAGGCGCCGCTGTTCATCCAGTCGGTGTTCGGCATCCTCGGCGGTATCGGCACGCATCCCGAAGACGTCATGATGATGAAACGCACCGCCGACCGCCTGTTCGGTGATCAATACCATTGGTCTGTCCTGGGGGCCGGCGCCGCCCAAATGCGTATCGCGGCGATGGCGGCGTCGATGGGCGGCAATGTCCGTGTCGGCCTCGAGGATTCGCTGTGGATCGGTCCCGGCAAGCTCGCCGAGTCGAACGCGCAGCAGGTCGCGAAGGTGCGGCAGATCCTCGAAGGCCTCGGCCTCGAGATCGCGAGCCCCGACGACGCCCGCGAGATCCTGTCGTTGAAGGGCGGCGACAAAGTCGCGTTCTGATGCCCAAGCGGGAACGCAGATCCCCGATGCCGACGGTTGCACTGGCCGATCGGCTGTCGAAGTCCATGATGGTCATGGCTGCGGCTTTGACCTTCGTGCTGGCGATCGTCATCCTCGCCGACACCGTGAGCCGCGCGTTCAGCCGCAGTCCGCTCGGTGGGGCGGGCGACATCGTCGGCAACGCGGTCGTCATGATCGTGTTCCTGCAGGCCGGCTACGCGGTGCGCTGCCGGTCGATGGCGCGCGCCGATTTCATCCTCGGCCTGATGCCGTGGCCGACCCGCCGCCTGGTGCTGGCGGCCGGATATGGTCTCGGCGCTCTGCTGTTTGCCCTGCTGGTCGTGGCCAATTGGGAGCCGGCGATCACCGCGTTTCTGCGCGGCAGCGGCCCCGGTTTCCCGGCCTGGCCGGCGCGGTTCGCCATCCTGGCCGGTGCGGTGCTGGCGACGATCAATTACATTCTCCTCGGTCTGCTCGATCTGACCGGTCCAGAACTGACCCTGGAAGGAGAGATCGCCGATCTGGGCGAACTGGAGCCCTGACCGCCATGCGTGCTAAGGCGGGTCTGTGATTGGATTGGGCGCCGCCTCGCTTCTGATTGTCGGACTTGTCGTCCTGGTCGCTTTGGGCGTCCAGGTCGCGGTCGCCTTGGGGCTGGTCGGCCTCCTCGGCATTTGGTGGGGCGCGGGCGACTGGCACGCCGCCAGCGCGGCGCTCGCCGGGGCCGCTTATGACGGCCTGCGCCAGCCGGCTTACCTCGTCATCCCGCTCTTGATGCTGATGGGTGAATTCATCGCCCGTTCCGGTGCGGTGAGCGATCTATTCCGCATACTCGGCCGCGAATGGCGCGGTCTGCCCAGCGGCGCGACGCTGGCCGCCATGGCCGGCCAAGGGTTTTACGCCTTTGTCTCCGGCGCCAGCGCGTCGAGCGCGGCCGGGTTTACGCGCCTGACTTATCCTGTGCTGAAGCGCGGAGGCCTGGACGGCGGCACCGCTCTCGGCGCGCTCGCCGCCGCCGCCGCCTTCGGCGCGCTGATCCCGCCGAGCGTCCTGCTCGCGGCCTGGGGCCTCATCGCCCATCAGCCGATCGGGGCGCTTTTCCTGGCTGCCGTCGTCCCCGCCATTCTGCTCGGGGCGTTCATTGCCGCCATGACCGTTTCCGTCGCCGCCAAGCCGGGCGGCGCCACGACGGATGGCGCGGCACCGCTGCCATCGCATGCCATGGAAAGTGCCATGGGCATCGCGGTGGTGCTGATCGTGATCCTCGGCGGCATCGGCACCCGGCTGCTGACTCCGCTCGAGGCCGCCAGCGTCGGCATCGTGATCGGGCTGCTGATGGCGCTGCGCAAGGGCATGCGGCTGCCGGCCATTGTCGAGGCTATTCTCGTGGTCGGCCGCGCCTCGGCGCCCATCCTGTTGCTCATCTTCACGGCACAGCTCTACGCGCAGGCGCTGACCATGACCGGAGCGGTTGCCGCGATCGGCGACACGCTCGTCGGCCTTGGTCTGGGTCTCGGCCTCGCCATCATGCTCACCATCTGGCTGTTTCTGTCGATCATGCTCGACCAGTTGTCGATCATGGCGCTGACCGTCGCCGTGTTTGCGCCGGCCGCGACAAGACTCGGCATCGACCCACTCGCTTTCGCCGTGCTCGGCGTGATCACGCTCGAGGCGGCCCAGTTAATTCCGCCATTCGGCCTCCTGGTGTTCACCGCCAAGGCGGCGGTCGAGGACGACGGCGTGGCGCTGCCGGACATCTTCCGGCATGTCCTGCCATTTCTGCTGGTCATGCTCGTTCTTATTTTACTACTGGCGGCTTTCCCCGGAATCGCCACGTGGCTTCCGCATATTGCCCTGTAAGATGACATCTCCTGGATTCGGGTGATTGCGGCGCACGAGAGGCCGTGCCATTGCCCACAATTCTTTGCGGAAGGACGTTTTGCTCGGATGTCGGCACTCGACGCGGTCAGTATTGCGATTCTGCTCGGCAGCCTGCTGGTTCTGGCGGGCATCCTGTCGAGCCTGCTGGCGCTGCGTTTCGGTGCCCCGCTGCTGCTGGTGTTCCTGGTGGTCGGCATGCTGGCCGGCGAAAAAGGCCCCGGCGGCATCCGTTTTGACGACGTCGGCGTCGCCTATACGGTCGGCTCCGTGGCGCTGGCGCTGATCCTGTTTGACGGCGGCCTGCGCACGCGCTTCGCCAGCATCCGTTCTGTGCTCGCCCCATCGGTCATGCTGGCGACGATCGGTGTGCTGGTGACGGCGTTGATCACGGCGCCCGCCGCCAAGTTCATGCTCGGCATCGGCTGGACCGAAGCACTGCTGCTCGGCGCGGTCGTTGCCTCGACCGACGCCGCCGCCGTTTTCTTTCTGCTCAGTGCCGGCGGCCTGCGCCTGCGCCCACGGGTCCGCGCCACACTCGAGGTGGAATCCGGCACCAACGATCCCTTCGCCATCTTCCTCGCTTTGCTGCTGGTCGAGATCCTGTCGGTGGGCGGTCAGGCCTGGCAGCACGCCGTCGTGACGCTGTTCCGGGACGCCGCCCTCGGCGCCGTGATTGGTTACGCCGGCGGCCGCGCTATTGCCTTCGTGCTCAACCGCGTGGATCTGCCGCAGGGGCTGCACGCGCCGTTCGTCGCCGTCAGCGCGCTGGTGGTGTTCGCCTTCGGCAACGCCGTCCATGCCTCGGGTTTCCTGGCCGTTTATCTCGCCGGTCTTGTCGTCGGTAACCGCCAGGTGCGCGCGCACAATTCGGTCGTGGTGTTTCTCGACGCCATCACCTGGCTGGCGCAGATCGTGATGTTCGTGCTGCTCGGCCTTCTGGTCTGGCCCGGGCGGCTCGGCCAGAACCTCGTCGGCGCCATTATCGTAGCGCTGGTGTTGATGCTGATCGCGCGGCCGGCTGCGGTGTTCCTTTGCCTGTGGCCATTCAATTTCCAGTGGCGCGAGAAGCTGTTCATCTCCTGGGTCGGCTTACGCGGCGCGGTGGCGATCTTCCTGGCGTCGATTCCGCTTCTGGTCGGGCTGCCGGGCGCGGCGATGTATTTCGACGTCGCCTTTGTCGTCGTTGTCTCCTCGCTGCTGATCCAGGGCTGGACCGTGGCGCTGTCGGCGCGCAAGCTCGACATGTCGTTCAGCCGTGCCGACCCGCTGCCGCGCCGCGTCGAACTCGATCTGCCCGGACAGATGTCGCGCGAAATCGTCGGCTATCCGGTGCCGGCCAACAGTCCGTTCTTGAAGCGCGGCCTGATCCCGAACTGGGCGCGACCCACGCTGGTGATCCGCAAGGAGGAGATCCTGACGCCGACCGAAGCCGCGCCGGTGCGGGAAGGCGACTACGTCTATCTGCTGGCGCCGCCGGAGAAGGCGCAGGCACTCGACCGTTTCTTCATGGTCACGCCGCCGCCGCGGGTGCCCGACGCGGAAGCGCTCGGCGATTTCTTCGTGCCGGGCGAGGCGAGCCTCGGCGCACTCGCCGACATCTACGGCCTCCAGGTCGCGGCCGACCATTCCGACGTCAGCCTGGCGACGTTCTTTGCCGAGCAACTCGGCCGCGCCGCCCGGGCCGGCGACATCGTCGCACTCGGCCCGATCGCGCTCCTGGCACACAAGGTGAAGGAGGGCCAGGTCACCACGGTCGGCTTGCAGCTCGACGAGCCGGAACCGGCCGCCACCATCGGGGGCCGCGCCAAGGCGGTGATGCAGAAAGTCCGGAAGACGCTTTCGCGTTGACCCTCAGCCGTTGCGGCGGGCGATTTGCGGGACGTGCTGGAACATCCAGGCGCCACCGAACAACACCACGGTCCAGAACATGTCGCCGGCGAGGCTGTTCTGGAAGAACGGAAGAGCCAGCACATAGCATTGCGTCAGGCCGGCCAGCGTGTGGCTGTACATGCCGCTGAAGGCCCAGACCGCGAAATTCGACAGCACGAAGAATGCCGCCGAACAGCCGATCATGGTGCCGGCGGTGCCGAGCACGCCGCGCCATTGGCGCGTCGCCATACCGGCGAAAGCGGGCAGGGTGATCGCGACATAGGTGATCAGCGAGACGCGCCAGTCGTCGCCGGACAGCGCCAGACCCGACAGCGCCATGGCGGCGAGCGGCACCACCGGCGCCAGCACCGGGTTGCGCAGCATGCGGCCGGCGAACAGCGCGCTCGCCGCGACCGGCATGAAGCCCCAGGCATGCGGCAGCAGTCGCGCCACCACGTCGAGGGCGACGAGGAAGGCGATCAGCGCCAGATCGGCCAGCAGGGCGGAGCGGTTCGCGGTCGTTTGCATCGCATTGAATCCCGTTTGTGCGTCGAAGTGGGTCATAGCACGGCAGGCCGATCCGAATCCATCGGCCAAACGGCCTTCAAACGCCCTTTTCGGGCGCATTTGCCACCCAATCCGCCACGATGGTGGCGAGTTGGTCGAGCCCGTCGGTCAGCGCGGCGGGGCCCGGCTGCAGGATCACGGTCGATTTGATCTCGCGCAGCCAGCCGGTGGCGACCGCCGGCACGGTATCGAAGCCCGGGCGTGCGGCGACCTTGGCCGGCACGAACTTCTTGCCGCACCAGGAACCGATGATGATGTCGGGCCGCGCCGCGATCACCGCCTCGGGCGTGACGATGCGGTCCTTGGCGTTCTTGCGCTTCGATCGTTCCGCGAACACATCGATGCCGCCGGCCGCCTCGACCAGTTCCGACACCCAGCCGATGCCGGCGATCATCGGTCCGTCCCATTCCTCGAAATAGACGCGCGGCCGCCGTTTCAGTTTGGCCGATTGCGCCTCGACCTTGTGCAGCCGCGTTTCCAGCGTGCGCGCCAGCGCTTCGGCATTCGCCGGCTGGCCGGTGAGCGCGCCGAGCGTGCGGATCATATCGAAGATGCCGGCAAGGTCGCGCTGGTTGAAGGCGTGCACGGCGACGTTGTGACGGATCAGTTCGGCGACGATATCGGCCTGCAAATCGGAGAAGGTGAGGATGAGATCGGGTTCGAGCGCCAGGATCTTCGGCACGTCGGCCGAGATGAAGGCACCGACGCGCGGCTTTTCCTTGCGCACTTGTGGCGGCCGCACCGCATAGCCGGAGACGCCGACGATGCGCTTGTCTTCGCCGAGGAGATAGAGCGTCTCGACGGTTTCTTCGGTGAGGCAGACGATGCGGGACGGCGGGAACATGGGAGGTACTCTACACCGTCATCGTCCGCGAAGGCGGACGATCCAGCGCTTATTCAAGTGAAAGAGTTGGATGCCCGCCTTCGCGGGCATGACGTCAGAGAAGTTCAACCCCGCCCGTCTTCACCACCTGGCCGGCATCGAGCAGCACGACGCGGCTGGCGAGCGCCTTCACCTCGTTGGCGTCGTGGCTGACATAGATCATGGGAAGCTTGGTATCGTCGCGCAGGCGGATGAAGTAGGGCAGGATCTCGCTCTTGCGCCGCGCATCGAGCGAGGCCATCGGCTCGTCCAGCAGCATCAGGCGTGGCTTCATCAACAGCGCGCGGCCGAGCGCGACGCGCTGGCGCTCGCCGCCCGACAGCGCGCCGGGCCGCCGCTTGATGAGCGGCGCGATATCCAGAAGGTCGATGACGTGTTTGAACTGCGCTTCGTCGCGCGGCTGGCCGGTCATCCAGCGGCCGTAATCTAGATTGCGCGCCACCGAGAGATGCGGAAACAGCCGGCCGTCCTGGAACACAATGCCGATGCGGCGACGCCAGGCCGGCACATCGATGCCGGCGGCGCTGTCGAACACGGCCTCGCCGTCGATGACGATGCGGCCGCGGTCCGGCCTGATGAGGCCGGCGATCATGCCGACGATCGAGGTCTTGCCGGAGCCGGACGGCCCGAACAGCGCGGTGACGCCGGCATCGCCGTCGAAGGCGGCGCTGAGCGCGAAGTCGCCGAGCTGCTTGTGGACATCGACCGAGATCACGTCAAACCCCGTGCACGCGGGCGCCGGCACGGCGGCCGAACCATTCCGATACGATCAGCGCCATGAGTGAGATCGCGACGGCGATGACCACCAGCTTGAGCGCCTGGGCGTCGCCGCCGGGCACCTGTGTCAGCGTGTAGATCGCGGCTGAGATGGTCTGGGTCTCGCCGGGGATGTTGGAGACGAAGGTGATGGTGGCGCCGAATTCGCCGAGCGCGCGGGCAAAGGCCAGCACCGCGCCGGCAATGATGCCGGGCAGCGCCAGCGGTAGCGTCACCGTGATCAGCATCCAGAACCGATTGGCGCCGAGCGTCGCGGCGGCGTCTTCCAGTCTGCGATCCACCGCTTCGATGGACAGGCGGATGGCGCCGACCATCAAGGGGAACGACATCACCGCGCAGGCCAGAGCCGCGCCGGTCCAGCGGAACGAGAATACGATGCCGACACTCTCAAGCCACGCGCCGAACAGGCCGCGGCGGCCGAAAGCGATCAGCAGCAGGTAGCCGGTGACGACCGGCGGCAGTACCAGCGGCAGATAGATGACGGCGTTGAGCAGCGTCTTGCCGGGGAAATTCTTGCGCGCCAGCAGCCAAGCCGTGGCGACGCCAAAGGGCAATGACACCAAAGTGGCGACCGCCGCTACCCTGAGCGACAGGGCGACGGCGGTCCATTCTTGGGGTGTTAATGACAACACGGACTATCTCCGTCACCCTGAGGCGCTCGGCTGAAAGCCGAGCCTCGAAGGGCGACGGCCCATGTCGGCCGTACATCCTTCGAGGCTCGCTGCGCTCGCACCTCAGGATGACGGGTGATTGGCCGTGCGAGCATCGAGAGACAAGAACCTTACGACGCTTTCGTGCTCACCAAAACGCTGAAGCCGTACTTTTCAAAGATCGCCTTGGCCGCAGCGCCGCGCAGGAAGGTGAGATACTTCGCCGTGTCGGTCTTGGCGTTGGCGGTGGCCGCGATGGGATAGGTCACCGGCGGATAGGAGCCGTCAGGGAACGTGCCGACGATCTTGACCTTCGGTTCGATCTTGGCGTCGGTCTCGTAAACGATGCCGATCGGGGTTTCGCCGCGGGCGACGAAGGCAAGCGTGGCGCGGACGTTCTCGGCCTGCGCCAGTTTCGGCTCCGCCGCGGTCCACACGCCGAGCTTCTCCAGCGCCGCCTTGGCGTAGAGACCGGCCGGCACCGCCTTGACGTCGGCGACGGCGATGCGGCCGTTGCCGGCGAGCTTGGCGATGTCGAAGCCGGGCCCGATCTTTACGTCGGCGATCTTGGAATCCTTGCCGGCGATCAGCACCAGTTTGTTGCCGAGCAGGTTGGTGCGGCTGTCGGCTTTGATGAGTTTCTTGCCGGCGAGATAGTCCATCCACTTCAGATCGGCCGAAATGAACACATCGGCCGGCGCACCGCTCTCGATCTGCTTGGCGAGCGCGGAGGAAGCGGCGTAGCTCGCCGTCACCTTGATGCCGGTTGCCTGGGTGAAGGCGACGTTGGTGTCGTCGAGTGCGTTCTTCATCGAGGCGGCGGCGAAAACGGTCAGCGTCTCCTGGGCCTGCGCCGGCTGCGGCGCGGCGGCGGCAAAGGCCAGAAGGCCGACGACAAGGGAAATGCTCTTGAACATGGCGGTACTCCTCGGGCGCCAATAGAGGCGCCGATGGCGTCAAATCGGGTTGGGTGTCGATCCGTCGCCGGAACCGCCGTTCCGACTTTCGCGTGGCGGCATGCACAATGCGCCATGAGCAGGCGATACCTAGCAACATTTTGGCCGCTTGTCACCGGTCGGGCCGTCACGCAGACTTGCGGCAAAAGGAAACGTCAATGGCAACGGTTACGCCTATCGAAGGCGAATTCGATTACATCATCGTCGGCGCCGGCTCGGCCGGTTGCGTGCTGGCCAACCGGCTGTCGGCCGATCCGGGTAAGCGCGTGCTGTTGCTGGAAGCCGGCGGCAACGACAACTGGATCTGGTTTCACATTCCGGTCGGCTATCTGTTCGCCATCGGCAATCCGCGCGCCGACTGGATGTTCAAGACCGAGGCCGAGCCGGGACTCAATGGCCGCGCGCTCAATTATCCGCGCGGCAAGGTGTTAGGGGGCTGCTCGGCGATCAACGGCATGATCTACATGCTCGGCCAGGCGACCGATTACGATCAGTGGCGCCAGCTCGGCCTGCCCGGCTGGTCGTGGGACGACGTGCGGCCCTATTTCCGCAAGCATGTCGACCACTTCCTCGCCGGTGCGCAGCACGCGCAAGGCGGCGAATGGCGCGTCGAGCAGCAGCGGCTGTCGTGGGAAATCCTCGAAGCCTTCCGCCGCGCCGCAATCGAGTACGGCATTCCGGAGTCGAGCGATTTCAACACCGGTGACAATGAAGGCATCGGCTATTTCCACGTCAATCAGCGCTTCGGCCGGCGCTGGTCGGCCGCGCGAGGGTTTCTCAAGCCGGCGCTGCATCGCGCCAACTTGCGGCTGGAGACGGGGTGCCAGGCCGAGACGATTCTGTTCGATGGTGCGCGCGCCAGCGGCGTGCGCTTCCGGCAGCAGGGAGCCTCGCGCAGCGCGGCGTGTCGCGGCGAAGTGATCCTCGCCGCCGGCGCGATCGGTTCGCCGCAACTGTTGATGCTGTCCGGCATCGGCCCGGCCGCGCATCTCGGCGATCACGGCATCGTCGCGCGCTGCGACCGGCCCGGCGTCGGCCAGAACCTGCAGGATCATCTGCAGCTCCGCACGATCTACAAGGTCGACGGTGTGCGCACGCTCAACGCCATCAATGCGACCTGGCTCGGCAAGCTCGGCATGGGCCTCGATTACGTCTTCCGTCGCCGCGGGCCGATGACCATGGCGCCGTCGCAACTCGGCGCCTTCACTCGCTCCGATCCGTCGCAGGATCGCGCCAACATCCAGTATCACGTGCAGCCTCTGTCGCTCGACAAGTTCGGCGAGCCGCTGCATCCGTTCCCGGCCTTCACGGCGAGCGTCGCCAATCTGCGACCGACCTCGCGCGGCGCGGTGACGCTGAAGTCGGCCGATCCGGGGCAGGCGCCGGCCATCGCGCCGAATTATCTGTCGACCGAAGAGGACCGCCGTGTCGCCGCCGATTCGATCCGCGTCACGCGCGCCATCGTCTCGCAGCCGGCGTTGCGGAAATATCATCCGGTCGAGTTTCTGCCGGGCGACACAGTGCGCAGCGATGACGACGCGGCGCTGGCCCAGGCCGCGGGCAATATCGGCACCACGATCTTCCATCCGGTTGGCACCGCGAAGATGGGCCGCGATGACGATCCACGGGCAGTAGTGGATCATCGCCTGCGCGTCATCGGCGTCGACGGCTTGCGCGTGATCGACGCCTCGGTGATGCCGTCGATCACCAGCGGCAACACCAATTCGCCGACCATGATGATCGCCGAGAAAGGCGCGGCGATGATTCTGGAAGACGCGCGCTAGAAAAAGAGAAATGCCTCCTCCCGTTGCCGGGAAGAGGCGTTCGCGAAGTCGCGATCAATCGATCAGTGCTTGATATCAGCCGGCAATACACCGCCATTGGCCGCGAGCTTGTCCATGATCTGCTTGTGCAGCCAGACATTCATTTTGGCCGAGTCGCCGGTATCGCCCGTGTAGTGCAGTTCCTTGGCGAGCTCCTTGCGGGCGCCGAGACTGGAATCGAGACCGAGTGCCTTCATCAGGTCGACGATCGATGTGCGCCATTCGAGTTTTTCGCCGGTCGATGCGGCCGCCTTGTCGACGATGGCCGCTACGTCCACGGTCTGTGGCGGTGGCGTAGCCGGAGCGGCTGCCGTCGGCGACGCTTGCGCCTGTGCCGAGCCACTGCCGAAAATTGCACCCATGATGCTGCTGAAGATACCCATGTCGCCCTTCTTTCGTTGCGGAGAAAATGAGACTTGATCGTAGAGCCGGTTACGGCCGGTTGCCCGGATCGCGAATGACGTTGCTGGCCACCAGCCTGTTCCAGATGAACAAGACGAGGATGGCGCCGACCGTGGCGCCGATGAAGCCGGCGCCCTGGTCGGGTCGGTACCATCCGATGGTTTGACCAATCCATGTGGCGAGGAACGCGCCGGCAATGCCGAGCACGGTGGTAAGCAGGAAGCCTTTCGGATCGTTCGGGCCCGGCGAGATCCAGCGCGCAATTAGGCCGGCAACGAATCCAATCAAGATGATCCAGACAATACCCATGACATTCTGCTTCTGTTGATGAGACGGTCAGAGATTGAGATTAGAGAAGCTGCGAGGCTTCCTGCTCATTCGGCAGTCGGCCATGCGGCGTCATGCTGTCGACCGCCTGCGGTAGATACTGGCTCAGGCCATCCAGCAACTGGTCACGCGATAGGCCGGATTGTTTGGTGAGTTCGTCGAGTTGATCCGCGCCGATGGCTTTGGCGAGATCGGACGGCTGGACCGGCTGGTTCGGCCCGGTGCCGACCCAAGAATTGGCCGCATCGCCGAGCCCGTTCTGTTGGAACTGCTTGAGCAGATCGTTCAGCCCGCCGCTGAGAACGCTGCCGGCCGCGCCGCCCGCCAACAATCCACCAAGACCGCCGGCGAGAACATTGCCCAGCCCGCCACCAAGTCCGCCGCCGGAATTGCCACCAAGCGCGCCGCCAAGGGCGCCACCCAATCCTCCGGGCAGTCCGGTTCCTGTCGACGGTGCTTGTGGTGCGGTCGGCGATGCCTGGTTGCCGCTGAAACTCTTGATCGCCTTGTAGGCGAGCAGGCCGAGGATCGCCATGGTGATCGGCGACATGCCGCCTTTGCCCGGCTGCGGCGCGCCGCGAGGGCCGTTTTGCATGCCATTGAGAACGTCAAGTAAGCCCATGACCAGAACTCCCGTGATGGAAGCGCTAGTAGCGCTCAAGCTCGTGTCACTGCTGTGACCGCGATCACAGACGAGGGGGGCGTTGCGAGTTGCCAAACTCGCCAACCCGCGTTCCAGTTCCTTCTAGATTATGCGGTCCTTCGGGCGTCGTGCGGCGGTCTCAGGGCAACGCCTTCAAATAACGCATCGGCCGGCCCGGGGCGATCGCTTCGGCGGCGGCGATGATGGCGTTGGTGTCGATGCCGTAGTGCTTATAGAGATCGGCGAGCGAGCCGGTCTGGCCGAAATGCTCGACGCCGAGGCCGCGCGTGCGGTTGCCCTGCACGGCGCCCAGCCACGACAAGGTCGCCGGATGGCCGTCGACCACGGTGACGATGCCGCAATGCGGCGGCAGGTCGCCGAGCAGGCGCTCGATATGCGAGCGCGCATGAACGAGGCCGCGCTCTCTGGCGCGTTGCGCGGCCGTCCAGCCGGCGTTGAGGCGATCGGCCGAGGTCACGGCGAGCAGGCCGATATCGCGGCGGTCTTCCGCCATCAGGCCGACGGCGGCGATGGCTTCCGGCGCGATGGCGCCGGTATAGGCGACGATGACCTGACAGTTCGGCCCCGGCTCGCGCAGCCAATAGGCGCCGTCGATGATGTGCTGGCGCAGCAGGGGCGTCATGTCGCGCTTGATCTGGTCGATCGGCCGCGTCGACAGGCGCAGATAAACCGAGCCGCCGGTTTCGTCGCGCAGCCAGTTGCGTTCGGACGGCTCGCCACCCGACTTCTGCATGTAGTCGAACGACCAGCGCATGATCTCGGCGAGTTCGTCGACGAAGGCCGGCTCGAACGAAGCCAAGCCATCCTGCGCCATGCCGATCAGCGGCTCGGCGATCGATTGATGGGCGCCGCCTTCGCCGGCGAGCGTGATGCCGGACGGCGTCGCCACCACCATGAAACGGGAATCCTGGTAGCAGCCGTAATTGAGCTGATCGAGGCCGCGGGCGATGAACGGGTCGTACAAGGTGCCGATCGGCAAGAGTCGCACGCCGTTGATGGAATGCGACAGGCCGAGCGCCGACAGGTTGATGAACAGGTTCGACTCGGCGATGCCGAGCTCGATGTGCTGACCCTTCGGCGAGAATTCCCAGTTGAAGGTCGACGGGATCTGCTCGCTCTTGAAGGTGTCGGCCATCGTTTCGCGGGCGAACAGGCCGCGCCGGTTGACCCACGGGCCGAGATTGGTCGACACCGTGACGTCCGGTGACGTGGTGACGATGCGTTGCGCGAATTCGGTATCGCCGCGGCCGATCTCGTTGAGGATGGCGCCGAAGCCGGTCTGCGTCGCCATGGTCGGCTGAATGGCGACCTTCAGCGTCTCCGGCACCGGAATGGCCGGCGCGGTCAGGCGACGTTCGCCGCCGGTCGCGAATGGCACCTTGTCCAGGAACGCCTGCAGTGCGTCGGCGTTGTCGAGGCCCTCGAACTTGTCCCATTCGTGGCCCGGACGCACCGCCATCTTGGCGCGGAAGGTCTCCATCTGCGCCGGCGTCATCAGTCCGGCGTGATTGTCCTTGTGCCCGGCCATCGGCAGACCGAAGCCCTTCACCGTATAGCAGATGAAGCAGGTCGGCTTTTCCGGATCGGCGCCGTGGAAGGCCTCGAGCAGCGCCGGCAGATCGTGGCCGCCGAGATTGTTCATCAGCGCCGCGAGCTCGTCATCGCTGCGCCTGGCGATCAGCTTCGACACGTCGCCTTGATCGCCGATTTCGTCATTGAGGCGCTTGCGCCACGCCGCGCCGCCGGCAAACACCAGTGCCGAGTACAAAGGGTTCGGACAGGTATCGATCCAGTGGCGCAGCTTGTCGCCGCCCGGCTCCTTGAACGCCGCCTGCTGCAGCGAGCCATATTTCACGATGGCGACGTTCCAGCCGAAATTCTTGAACAGCTGCTCGTAGCGCTCCCACAGGCCCTCGCGCACCACGGCATCCAGGCTCTGGCGATTATAGTCGATGATCCACCAGCAATTGCGCAGGCCCTGCTTCCAGCCGTCGAGCAGCGCTTCGAAGATGTTGCCTTCGTCGAGTTCGGCGTCGCCGACCAGCGCGACCATGCGGCCGTCCGGGCGGTCCTTGGCCCAGCCATGGGCCTTCACGTAGTCCTGCGTCAGCGATGAGAACAAGGTTTGCGCGACGCCGAGACCGACCGAGCCGGTCGAGAAATCGACGTCGTCGGTGTCCTTGGTGCGCGACGGATAGCTCTGCGCGCCCTTGTAGCCGCGGAAGGCTTCCATCTTCTCGCGGGTCTGCTTGCCGAACAGGTATTGAATGGCGTGATAGATCGGCGAGGCATGCGGCTTCACCGCGACGCGGTCCTGCGGCCGCAGCACGTCGAAATAGAGCGCGGTCATGATGGTGGCGAGCGACGCGCTTGACGCCTGATGGCCGCCGACCTTGAGCCCGTCGGTGTTCTCGCGGATGTGGTTGGCGTTGTGGATCATCCAGCTCGCCAGCCACAGCACCTTGCGCTCGAGGGCGGATAGGTTGGTGAGCTTGTCCGTGGCCATCGCGTTTCCTCTGTCTTGGCAACCGCAGCATTCAGTCCGTCTCATCCTGAGGAGCATTGCGAAGCAATGCGTCTCGAAGGATGTCGCGGCCCCATGGTTCGAGACGCGCGGCTGCGCCGCGCTCCTCACCATGAGGCCGAACGGCGCCACAGCTTGTCTGTTTAATTCTGCGCTTCTCGCCGTGGCGATGCTTGCCAATCCGCGCTATTAGGTGGAGTAATATTAGCTGATTATGCCAATTTAACGTCATTCAGGGGCGTAAAATGCCAGCCGCGCTGCTCGACGCCATTGACCGCAAGATCCTCAACCTGCTGCAGGCCGACGGCCGCATGAGCATCAACGATCTCGCCGCGCAGGTCGGGCTGTCGCCGTCGCCGTGCTTGCGCCGCGTGCGGCTCCTGGAAAAGGCCGGCGTCATCAACCGCTATGTCGCCGTGCTCGACCAGCGCGCGGTCGGGCTGCCGGTGTCCGTCTTCATCTCGATCAAGCTCGACAAGCAGCGCGAGGAAATGCTCGAGCGCTTCGGCAAGACCATATCTCGATGGCCGGAAGTGCTGGAGTGTTACCTGATGACGGGGCAGCGCGACTATCTGCTGCGCGTCGTGGTGCCGGATCTGCCGAGCTATGAGCGTTTTCTCAAGACCAAGCTGACAAGGCTCGACGGCATCGCCTCGATCGAATCGAGCTTCGCGCTCGAGCAGGTGAAGTACACCAACGTGCTGCCGGTGGAGTGAGGCAACGTGTCCCGGGCGCATCGCAGCGCGACTTCGCGGTGCGATGCAGAACCGGGACCATTCCGAGCTCGGAATGTGAGACGGCCCCGGCTCTGCGAAGCAGCACTTCGTGCTGCATCGCGTCCGGGGCAAGTAAGTTACTCGTTGGCCGCGGTCAACGGCTTGTCCGGCGCGGCGAGCACGGTCTTGCAGGCCGGCGGCAGGTCGGCGAGCGTGATCGCCTTCGGCGGCTTGGCATTGGGGTTGGGTGGCTTCGGCTTCGGGTGCAGCACACGATCCGAGAACCAGTAGTCGAGCGCCTTGCCGCAGCCGTCGCTTTCCGGCACCGGCGGCTGCTTGCGGCAGTTCGGCGAGTCGGCCGGGCAGGCGAGGCGGACGTGGATATGGTCGTGGTGGCCGTACCACGGCCGCACCTTGTCCATCCACTCCGGATGCTTTGAGCCCTGCATCCGGCACATTTCCTTCTTGATCGCCGCGTTCACGAGAACGCGCTCGACGCCGGGTTGTTCGGCGGCGACGCGGATGAAATCGTAGTGCTGCGGCGTCCAGGTCCTGGGATTGATGTGTTTCCAGTCGGCTGAAACCAGATTGATCGCCGAGATCTTCTCGCGTTCCTCACCGGACAGCACGTGGTTCGGCATCGGCATGAACCAGATATCGACATCGAGGCCGATCTGATGGCTGAGATGACCGAACGGCAGCGGCCCGCCGCGCGGCTGCGCCATGTCGCCGACCAGGATGCCGTGCCAGCCGGTGGCCTTGGCGGCGGCCGGGGCGAAGCGTTCGAGGAAGCGGACGAGATTGGGGTGGCCCCACATGCGGTTGCGTGAGATGCGCATCACCTGCCAGGTCGGCCCGGTGACCGGCAGCGCGACGCCGCCCTGCAGACAGCCGCGCGGATAGTAGCCGATCGCCATGGCCTTGCCGAGGCTGGGCAGCTTCTCGGCCGAGAACAGTTTCTTCGCCGGGATCGGCTCGTTGAGCTTGAGCGCTTCCTCGACGATCGATGGCTTCTCTGTCGGCAGCGGCGCCAGCGACGCGACGACAGGTGCCGGTGCGGGCGTCGAGGATTGCACCGGCGCAGCGGAAGCCGGAACCGCGGCGGGCGCTGGAGGCGTAACGAGCGCCGGCGCGGGCTCGATCTTGGCGGTCGCTTCGGCGATGGCCGGCGCGATCGGCATTGGCGGCGTAGCAGGCGGCGGCGTCAGCGCCGCGGATTTCTGCGGCACCGGTGATGGTGTCGGTGCTGCGGAGATGGCCGGTGGCGGCGCGACATCGGCCTTCTGCGCGGGCGAGGCATCAATCTTCGGCGCGGGCGCTGCGTCACTCTTCGGCGCGGGCGCCGTTTCTGTCTTTGGCGCCGGTGCAAGGTCGGCCATCACTTTAGGCGGCGATGGCGGAAGCGACACTGGCGGCGTTGGCGCGCTGGCCATCGCGGTGCCGGGGCGCGGCAACATCGCGACCGGAGGCGGCGGCGGTGCGTCGTTCAGAGGCCTTGCCGGCGCAGGCGGCTCGCCTTTGGCAGCGAGCGTCGGTTCGGGCGCGCGATGGCTCGCGGGCACGAAGGCGTAGACGCCGGCGGCGAGCGCGACGGCGCAGACGGCGATGATGGCGGCCGGTTTGAGCATCACGACGGCGATTTAAGCGATTTCACCGCCGGGTGTCAGGTTAATTGCGCGGCATGGTTTAGGCCTGGCCGGCCAAAGTTCCCGGTGCGGCCGATCACGAAAAGATCAGTATCGCCAACGGCTTTTATGGTTAACGAAAGCTTTACAAGCGACCGCCCGTTGGGCGATCCTGAGGGCGCGGGTGAATTCCGGTGGAAGCCGGTCAGGGGAATGAAGGGTAGTACCATGCGTTGCGCGCGTGTTCCGGCTGTCGCAGCCGCGTTGATCATGCTGGCGCCTGTCATTGCATTACCATCATCGGCGCGCGCCGATGTTCTCATCACCGTCAGCAAGGCCGACCAGCGCGTCGCCGTCGATGTCGATGGCGCCGAGCGCTACCGCTGGCCGGTGTCCACCGGGCGGCGCGGCTATGACACGCCGGCGGGTTCGTTCCGTCCGATCCGCATGGAGCGCAGCTGGTACTCGCGCAAATACGATTGGGCGCCGATGCCGCACGCCATCTTTTTCTACAAGGGCTACGCGATGCACGGCACCGTCGAGGAGCGCCGTCTCGGTCGTGCCGCCTCGCATGGCTGCGTGAGGCTGAGCCGCGCCAATGCGACGACGTTGTTCGCGCTGCTGCGCGAGCGCGGCAAGAGCAGCGCCCGCATCGAGGTGATCGACGGCCGGCTGCCGGGGCCGACGGTCGATCCGCGCGCGAATATCGCGGAAGCGAAGCTGCCGCTGCCGCCGGAGCGCAAAGTCGTCACCAAGGCTGAAGCCAAGGTCGAAACCAAGCCCGAAGCCAAGCCCGCAACCAAGATCGAGCGAAAGCTCGAAGCCAAATCCGACGCCAAATCCGACGCCAAGCCCGAAACCAAGCTTGAAGCCAGGCTTGAGCCGCGGCCGGAGCCGAAGCCGGTTCTGAAGGTTAATGCGGCCCCGGTCGAAGCATTGCCGCCGGCGCGGCCCGCGCATGTCGAAAAGCCGCTGCCGCACCAGGCCCGGATCATCGCCGTCACAGCGCGCCACGACAAGCCGCAGGTCGAGATTGTGCGCGGCGGCGCTTTCACCGCGGTCGGCGACGACGCGGCGGTGTTGCGCGGCCGCGAAGCCTGGCTGCGCAGCCTCGACCGCAAATACGGGATCGTGCGCTAACCAAAGTCTGCGATCGCTGTCGTTGCTCCGGGAAATCGCGGTAAACAGAAAGCGGAGTTAAGTCATGCGTCTTCTCGCTTCTCTGGTCGCCATGGTCGCGCTGGCGCTGGCCGGTCAGCCGGCGCGCGCCGCGATCCTGATCACCGTCGACAAATCGACGCAGCAGCTCACGGTCAATGTCGACGGCGCGACGCGCTACCGCTGGCCGGTGTCCACGGCGCGCTGGGGCTACAACACGCCGAACGGCGTCTACCGGCCGCAGCGGCTGGAGCGGCAGTGGTATTCGCGCAAGTACGACTGGTCGCCGATGCCGTATTCGATCTTCTTCGCCGGCGGCTACGCCATCCACGGCAGCTACGAGGTGTCGCGGCTCGGCCGGCCGGCTTCGCATGGCTGTATCCGCCTGCATCCGCGCAATGCCGCGACGTTATTTGACCTCGTGCGGCACAATGCCGGCGCGACGCGCATCGAGGTGATCGGCAGCCGGCCCGAGGCCATTGTCAGCCGGACCGAGCGACGGCATCGCCGCGTCGAAGTCGAACAGCGTCAGTCTCGCCGCCGCGTTTATGTCGAAGACCAAAACTGGCGTCGCGCGCGCCGGGACACCAGCTTCGAGGAAATCTTCAGCGAGCGCCCGCGCTATCGCGCCCGCCGCGCGCAGCGCGACGAGTTCTAAAACTCGTCGCGCCGGATCGGCTTCGGCCTCAGACCTTACATGCCGCGCTCGATCGGCTTGTCGACAGCGCCGCCGCTTTCGACCCAATCCTTGAAGGCGCCGAGATTGAGCACCTTGCCGAAGCCGAGATCCTTCAGCGCCTTGCCGGCCAGCGCGGAGCGGCCGCCCGAGGCGCAATAGACAATGACGGTCTTGTCCTTGGCAAAGTTCTTGTCGTGATACGGCGAGTCCGGATCGGCGCGGAATTCGAGCATGCCGCGCGACACGTGCTGCGCGCCCGCCACCTTGCCGGAGTTTTCGATCTCGGGCGCGTCGCGGACGTCGACCACCAGCGTATTGCCCTTGGCGATGAGATCCTTCGCTTCAGCGGGCGAGATGCGCGGCACGGCAGCATTGGCCTGCGCCATCAGCTCTTTCAGGGTGGTGGCCATCTTATATTCTCCATTCGCAATGTGACCCGGAGAATATGGCGTGCCGCGCTCGGGAGGCAAGCCCGGATAGCGCCTGCTTCAGAACAGCGCGACGCCGGGCTCGACCTCCTGCTGCGGCGTCACATAGATCGTCGCGCCGTCGCCGCCCGGCACACCGAGCGTCAGCACTTCCGAGACCTCCGGGCCCATCTTGCGCGGCGCGAAATTGACGACCGCGAGCACCTGACGGCCGATCAAGGCTTCCTTCGGATAGGTTCGATAGGCGCCGCACGACACCTTGGTGCCGATGTCGCCGCCGAAGTCGATGGTCATTCGGTATGTCGGCTTCTTCGTCTGCGCGTCCTCGACCTTGACGATGCGGCCGACGCGGATGTCGAGCGCGTCGAAGTGGGAAAAATCGGCGGTCGGTTTGATCGGCATGAGGGGCTCTCTGACATGACTGGCAAATTGTGTTTCACTGTCATGGCCGGGCTTGACCCGGCCATCCCGCTTAGGTGAGCACTTGCCATCCTAAGCGAGATCACCGGGCGAAAGGGCGTTGACGCCCGTCTTTGACGGGCTATGCCCGGTGATGACAGAGTTATGGAGACGAATTTATGAAAGTGGCGATCGTGACGGCGGGCGGCAGCGGCATGGGCGCGGCGGCGGCGCGGAAACTCGCGGCCGACGGCTACAAGGTCGCGATCCTGTCGTCGTCGGGCAAGGGCGAAGCGCTGGCCAAGGAGCTCGGCGGCATCGGCGTCACCGGCTCGAACCAGTCGAACGACGACTTGAAGCGCCTGGTTGACGCGACGATGGCGCAATGGGGCCGCATCGACGCGCTGGTCAACTCGGCCGGCCACGGGCCGCGCGACGAGATTTTGAAGATCACCGACGAGCAGTGGCACATCGGCATGGACGTGTATCTGTTGAGCGCGATCCGGCCGGCGCGGCTGGTAGCGCCGGTTATGGCGGCTCAGAAAAAGGGCGCGATCGTCAACATCTCGACCGCGTGGGCCTTCGAGCCGAGCCCGATGTTTCCGACGTCCGGCGTGTTTCGCGCCGGGCTTGCCGCCTTTGCCAAGCTTTTCGCCGACCAATACGCCTCCGACAATGTACGTATGAACAACGTGCTGCCGGGCTGGATCGACTCGCTCCCACAAAAGGACGAGCGCCGCGACAGCGTGCCGATGGGGCGCTACGGCACGGCCGATGAGATCGCTGCCACCGTGGCGTTCCTGGTATCCGAAGGCGCCGGCTACATCACAGGCCAGAATCTGAAGGTCGATGGCGGATTGATGCGGGCGATCTGAGCACCGCCGTCATTGACGCGCGGTACGCGGCCGGCATGGTATCGAATGTCATTGCGGCCGGCTGCCATGTATCGGCCGTGACGGTCCGGTTGATCGACATCAATGGTCGACGCCATGACGTTCCTATGTATTCACGGGCGAGGGGCCATGTGAACAAGGAGCGACCTATGTTGTCCAAGATCACGAGGCGATGCGCGTTGACACTGGGCGCGGCAATCGTCTTTGCCGCCGTGTCACATGCGCAGCCGGCCGGCCCGCGCAATCAAGGCCCGGGCACCGGGCCTGTCGTGGCTGCGTGCCAGAACGAGACCCAACAATTGTGCGAAGGCAAGGAACATGGCGGCGGTGCGATCCGCGCCTGTCTTGAGGCAAATCGCGCCAAGCTGTCTACCGACTGCAAAAATGCGCTGGACAGCACCGGTCCCGGCCGCAGGCGCAATTTGAACAACTGACGTCCCGGCGCTGCGACACCCTGCGATCTTTATATCGTCTTGATGCGCGGCTGCGTATTTCCCTATCGAAGCTTTGCACCGGCCCCTCCATTTTCGTCTTTGCTCAAGTGAAGCGAACAATGGAGGCGGCCATGGTCCCCCGATACAACTGGCCGGAGCAACCGTTCAGCGACGAAGCGGAAAAGCCGGGAGTCTTCTGGGTACTCGTCGCCGCCGGCCTTGCCGCCTTCCTTGGCATGTTGTTGGCGATCAACGCGGGCAGTCCGTCGGATTGCAAAGCTATCGCCGATAACGCAGCGCGGCTCCATTGCTTCGATGCCGCGACGCAGACATTGCCCGCCAAGGGGGCGCCGATCTCGAGCCATTGACGCAGGCGCTTCTGGCTTGCCCGGGCCCGCAAACTGTGGCATCTCACCGCGCATGTTCGACGCGATGACATCCAACCAGACCTGCTGGTGGCGCTGCTTGTAAAAAGCGGCGCGTCGAATTTCTTTGCATTCATCAGACGTGGCCGCCGTTCATCGGCAGGCGACGTCACATGATCGACAACCTCACCGAAGCGCGGCGGCTCCAACCGGAGAACCGCCATGCATGCCCCCTTAGACCCCAAGCCCGTCATCCTCACCGGCGACCGCACCACCGGGCCGCTGCACCTCGGCCATTACGTCGGCTCCTTGAGAAACCGGCTGGTGCTCCAGAGCACGCACCGCCAGTTTCTGCTGCTCGCCGACCTGCAGGCGCTGACCGACAACGCCCACGACCCGGACAAGGTGCGGCGCAACGTGCTCGAAGTGGCGCTCGACTATCTCGCAGTCGGCATTGAACCGACGAAAACCTCGATCTGCGTGCAGTCGGCGCTGCCGGCGCTCGCCGAGTTGACGATGCTGTATATGAACTTCGTCTCGGTGGCCCGGCTCGAGCGCAATCCGACCATCAAGGACGAGATCCGCGCCCGCGGCTTCGGCCGCGACATTCCGGCGGGCTTCCTGTGTTACCCGGTGGCGCAGGCCGCCGACATCACCGGCTTCAAGGCGACCATCGTGCCGGTCGGCGAGGACCAGGCGCCGCTGATCGAGCAGACCAACGAGATCGTGCGCCGCGTCAATCATCAGGCCGGTCGCGCAGTGCTGGTGGAGGCCGAAGCCCTGATCCCCAAGGTCGGGCGGCTGCCCGGCATCGACGGCAAGGGCAAGATGAGCAAGTCGCAGGGAAATGCGTTGCTGCTCTCCGCGTCGCCCGACGAGATCAAACGGGCGGTGCATCTGATGTACACCGATCCGAACCACCTGCGCGTCAGCGATCCCGGCACAGTCGAAGGCCATGTCGTGTTCACCTATCTCGATGCTTTCGACGAGGACGAGCAGGCGGTCGCTGACTTGAAGGCGCAGTACCGGCGCGGCGGCCTTGGCGACAAGGTGGTGAAGGCGCGGCTCGAGGCTCTACTGCAAGACCTGCTGGCGCCGATCCGCGAGCGCCGCGCCGCCCTGGCGCGCGATCCCGACAGCGTGCTCGACGTGCTGCGCGACGGTACGGCCAAGGCGCGCGCCATTACGCGGGCGACCTTGGAAGAGGTGCGGGAAGGGCTGGGAATCTTCCGGCTGAGTTAGCGGGACCCGGCACGCCGTTGCCGCCGCGGACGCGCGGCGTCTTGTCGCCGGGCGTCGAGGAACATGCTAGAATTATAAACACTGCTCCCGCTCAGCCGCGACGGAGGTGGCCGATGACCATCATGTACCACGACGGCAACCGAAAATTGCAGGACCGTTTCGACAGCCGACGCATCGCCGACCGGCTCGAGGAGAAGCTCACGCGCACCGCTTTCACCGACGACGACAAGGCCTATATCGAAAGCCTGCCGTATTTTTTCATCGCCACAGCCGACTCCGAAGGCCGGCCGGACTGCTCCTTCAAGGGCGGGCCGCCGGGCTTCGTTCGCGTGACCGGCGCATCGGAGCTGGCGTTTCCGGATTATGACGGCAACGGCATGTTCAAGAGCCTCGGCAATCTCGGCGTCAACGGTCATGTCGGCCTCCTGTTTATCGCCATGCACGGCAAGCCGAAGAGGCTGCGCGTGAATGGTGAGGCGCGTGTCGAACGCGGCGACCCGCTCCTGGCGTCGACGGTCGGCGCACAGATCATCGTCCGGGTCGCGGCGCGGGCGATCTTTCCCAACTGTCCGCGCTACATTCCCGATATGCAGCTTGCCGCGCCATCGATGTACACGCCGCAGCCCGGCTGCGTGCCGCCGGAGCCGGCCTGGAAGGGCTTCGACGCCTTCAAGGACGCCGTGCATCTGCGCCAGCCGACGTTCGAAGGATAAGGCCTCGTCTAGGCGCTGCGGATGCCGCGCAGGCGCTCGTTGCGCCGGCGTAACATCTCCAGCGAGGCCAGCATGACGACCGACACCAGGATCATGATGGTGGCGACTGCCGTGATCGTCGGTGAGATGTTCTCGCGCAGGCCGGAAAACATCTCGCGCGGCAGCGTGCGCTGTTCCGGCCCCGCGACCATCAACACGACGACGACTTCGTCGAAACTGGTGGCGAAGGCGAACAGCGCGCCGGAGGCGACACCCGGCGCGATCAGCGGCAGCACGACCTGGAAGAACGTCGTCACCGGGGCGGCGCCGAGGCTGGCGGCGGCGCGGGCGAGGTTGTCGTCGAAGCCTTTCAAGGTCGCGGCCACGGTGATAACGACGAAGGGCGTGCCGAGCGCGGTGTGGGCGAGGATCAGGCCGGTATAGCTCGCGGTCAGGCCGAGCGGCGCGAAGAAGAAATAGAAGCCGACGGCGACGATGACGACCGGCACGATCATCGGCGACAGCAGGATCGCCATGATCAGGCCTTTGCCGCGGAAATCGGCGCGCGTCAGGCCGAGCGCGGCGAGCGTGCCGAGCGCGGTCGCCAGCACGGCGCTCGATATGCCGATGATGAAGCTGTTGCGCAGCGCCCGCATCCACTGCTCGCTGGCGAGGAAGGCGTGATACCAGCGCAGCGACAGGCCTTCGAGCGGGTAGGTGAGGAAGGTGCCGGAATTGAACGACAGCGGCACGATGGCCAGGATCGGCGCCATCAGGAAGAACAGCACCAGGCCGCTCGTGACGTAGAGCGCCATGCGCCAGAAACGTTCTTCCTTGGTCAGATATTGCCGGCCGGCTGCCATCGCGTTTCCTCAGCCGAGCTTGACGTTGCTGATGCCGACCAGGCGGTCGTACACCCAATAGAGCAAGAGCGTGGCGACCAGCAGCACGCTGCCGAGCGCCGAAGCCATGCCCCAGTTCACCGAGTCCGAAGTATAGAAGGCGATGAAGTAGCTGATCATCTGATCAGCGGCGCCGCCGACCAGGGCCGGCGTGATGTAGTAGCCGAGCGCCAAGATGAAGACGAGCAGTGCGCCGGCGCCGATGCCGGGCAGCGTCATCGGCAGATAGATGCGGATGAAGGCCTCGGTCGGCGAGGCGCCGAGCGACTTCGCCGCCAGCATGTAGGACGGCTTGATGCCCTTCATCACCGAATAGAGCGGCAGGATGAGGAACGGCAGCAGGATGTGCGTCATCGCGATGTAGACGCCGATGCGGTTGTAGATCAGGCGGACGGGTGCATCGATGATGCCGAGCCAGACCAGCGCGTGGTTGATGATGCCGTGTTCCTGCAGCAGCACGATCCAGGCTGCGGTGCGCACCAGAAGCGAGGTCCAGAACGGCAGCAGCACCAGGATCATCAGGAGATTGGCGCGGCGCGGCGGCTGCGTCGCCAGCAGATAGGCGACCGGAAAGCCGAGCACGATGCAGAGCAGCGTGACGGTGAAGCTGACCTTGAAGGTGCGCGTCAGCACCTCGACATAGATCGCCTGGCTGGACGGCGTGGAGACGATATGGCCGTCGGCGGTTTTCTGCCGATCGACGGCGGCGAGCAGGAAGAAACTGGTCACGGGGCCGCTCGCCTGATCGATGGCGGCCCAGGTTTTCAGATCGCCCCAGTGCGGATCGATCTCGATCAAGGTGGCGCGCCAGTCCGCCGACGTTTCGGGCAGGCGGCGCGCGGTGCCGAACACCAAAGTGCGGCCATTGTCGAGCGCGTAGTTCAGACGCCGCGCCGCGAGTGGCAGCGTGCGGGCGTGATAGCTGTCGTGCAGATCGGTGGCGAGCGCGTCGAACACCGCCGGCGGCGGCACCTTGCTGCGGTCGGTCCAGGCGCCGATCGACTGCGTCACATGCGGCCACACCGACGACAGGTCGCGATCGACCACCGCCAGCCGCAGCATGTCGAGGATCGGCGCGACGAATGTGATGAGCAAAAATACGAGCAGCGGCAGAACCAGCGCGAAGGCGCGCAATTTGCGCATGCGCTCGGCCCGGTGCAGTTGCGCCTTGAGCGAGGTGCCGGTGGCGCCGAGCGGCGCGGCAAGGCTGGGGCTGGTCAGCGGGACCTCCGGTCGCAAGCAAGGACGCCGCCCCGCGCCAGGCGGGACGGCGCCGGATCGGTCGCGGCTACTTGGTCGCCGCCCATTTGTTGAACTGCTCGGTCAAGCGGTCGATGTTCTCCATCCAGAACGCAGTGTCGATGTGCACGGCGTGGGCAATGTTTTCGTCCGACGTCGGCAGATCGGCCAGCCGCGCCTTCGGGATCAGCGCATTGGCGCCCTTGGCGGTGACGCCGTAAGCGATCGCTTCCGGGAGCTTGGCCTGGTTCTTGGCTTCGCCGAGGAAGTTCAGGAGCTTGTAGGCGTTGTCGACGTTCGGCGAGCCCTTGAGGATCACCCAGGAATCGAGCGTGTAGAGCGCGCCGTTCCAGGAGATGCCGAAGTTCTTCTTGTCGTTGCGGTTGGCGGCGTCGATGCGGCCGTTATAGACCGAGGTCAGCACCACTTCGCCGGAGGCGAGCAACTGCGGCGGCTGCGCGCCGGCCTTCCAGAAGATCAGGTCCTTCTTGATGGTATCGAGCTTCTTGAAGGCGCGATCGACGCCTTCCTTGGTCTTCAGCACCTTGTAGACGTCGGCCGGGGCGACGCCGTCGGCCATCAGCGCGATCTCGAGCGTCGTCTTCGGCCCGGCGCGCAGCGCGCGCTTGCCCGGATACTTCTTGGTGTCGAAGAAATCGGCCCAGGACTTCGGCGGATCCTTGATCTTGTCCTTGTCGTAGCCGAGCACGAAGTCATAGAGGATGGCGCCGACGCCGCATTCATGCACGGCCGGCGCGATGTAGTTGTCCTTGCCGCCGATCTTCGCATAGTCGAGCGGTACGAACAGGCCTTCCTCGCAGCCGGCGGCGAGCTCGTCGGATTCCACCTGCACCACGTCCCAGGTCGAGGCGCCGCCCTGCACCTTGGCGCGCAGCACGCCGATGCCGCCGTCCCAGGACTCGTCGATCAGCGGAATCTTGGTTTCCTGCTTGAAGGGCTCGAAATACACCTTCTTCTGCGCCGCCTGATAGGCGCCGCCCCACGACACGATGGTCAGGTCGCGCGCATTGGCGGCCGCGCCCGCGCCCACGGCGATCGCCGCCGCGACAATCGTTCCCAGCGTCTTTGTGTACATCGATAGTCTCCCTCGTGCTCGGCCCGCCGCGGTGCGCGGCCGGCCCTTGTTGAATCAGTGCGGCGCGTCGAGCGCCAGGCAGTCGCGCTCGGCAAAGCCGATCGACAAAACGTCGCCCGGCTTCGGCACCACGCGGTTGGCGCGGTAGCGCATCTTCACGGTGAAATCGTCGTTGCCGAGGACGTCGAGGCGCACGCGCATATGGTCGCCGTGATAGATCGTCTCTTTCACGGTCGCGCGCAGCTTGTTGGCGGTCTCGTCCGCCGGCTCGATGTCGATCTTCTCCGGCCGCAGCGACAGGCTGACGCGGCGCCCGGCGCCGTCGCCGCAGCCGGCGCGGGCATGGATCACGGTGCCGTCGTCGAGGCGGACGCGGCACGAGCCGGCGTCGACCAGTTCGAGGGTGCCGCCGAGCATGTTGTTCTCGCCGATGAAGTTGGCGACGAAGCTGTTGCTCGGCCGCTCGTAGAGACCGTGCGGCGTGTCGAGCTGCTGCACCACGCCCTCATGGAACACGGCGATGCGGTCCGACATGGTCAGCGCCTCACTCTGGTCGTGCGTGACATAGACCACGGTGAGGCCAAGATTTTCGTGGATGTGCTTGATCTCGATCTGCATGTGCTCGCGCAACTGCTTGTCGAGCGCGCCGAGCGGCTCGTCCATCAGCACGAGCTTCGGCTCGAATACCAGAGCGCGCGCCAGCGCCACGCGCTGCTGCTGGCCGCCGGACAGTTGCCCCGGCCGGCGATGGCCGAGCGCGCCGAGCTTGACGACATCGAGGGCGCGGGCAACGCGCGTCTTCTGCTCGGCCTTGGCCACGCGCCGCACCGCCAGCGGAAAGGCGACGTTCTCCTCAACGGTCATGTGCGGAAACAACGCGTAGTTCTGGAACACGACGCCGATGTCGCGCTTGTGCGGCGGCGTGTCACGTAAGGATTGACCGGCGAGCGTGATCTCGCCGTGGGTCGGCACCTCGAAGCCGGCCAGCATCATCAGCGATGTGGTCTTGCCCGAGCCGGACGGGCCGAGCATCGTCAGGAATTCACCGCGACGGATGTCGAGGTTGAGATCTTTCACCACGAGCAGTTCGCCGTCGTAGGTTTTCTGCACCCTGCGAAACGACACCAGGGGATCAGAATCGGACATGACGCACGCGACTCCTGCTCCAGCGGATCACGCGCACACACTTCACATGCGGTGGCCGGATCGCATCGGGATCGCTGAAAGCATTGCGCACTTTAGAATGGCGCACAACTGCGAAATTTGTGGCAGCGATGCAGGAAAATGCGGCAGGGACAGAGGGATAGGAGTAGCCCGATATCGTGTGGGCCTATTCTTCGAGGCGCGCCGCCGCGCTCTCGAAGACGAGGCGACGAGATCAGCGGCTCGTTCTCGGGAAGATCCGTTGCGGCAGACGCAAGGCGTCCAGCGCCGCTTCGTAGATGCGGTCGATCGTCGGCGCGATCCAGCGGCGAACCGGCGGGTTCACCAGTATGGACGCGGCGCCGAAGACGCAGGCAACCACGGCGGACGCGAGCATGTCGACCGGAAAGTGCACGCCCAAATAAATCCGCGCCCAGGCGACCAGCACGCCGAGGAGGCTGACGAGTTTGCCAAATCCGGGCGCGCCACGCGTAGCGATCAGCGCGAAACCGGTCGTCAGAAAAAATGTCGTATGGTCGCTCGGAAAGGAATTTTCCGGCGCGTGGGCCAACA
>JAFECJ010000099.1 GCA_018242205.1 Pseudomonadota bacterium | reverse complement strand
TTTTGGCAACCGAGACGAACCGTTTCGATCGTACGATACAATGGTTACCAGGCGTTCGCATTCCGCGCATTCGAGAGATCCGCAATCTGCTGATCCTTGGCGCTATTGGCTCCGGCAAGACCAGGATCATCCTCTTTCTGCTTGATCAGTTAGTGGGACGCCTGTTGCGAAATCCGGAGAGTGACTACGGGCTTTTCGTGCACGATACGACAGGCGAGATTCTGGATGGGTTTCCAATGGCGGATAGGGCCTTCGCGGTGCTCAATCCGGATCGTCCGGGCTCTTGCGCCTGGGCGATGGGAAGGGACTTCGTTGATGACGCTGACTGCGTAAGCGCTGCCGACCAGATCGTCGGACAGACAGGTGAAAACTTTTGGGGCAAAGGCGGAGCGACTCTGTTCGCCGGGTGCATGATCGTTTGCAAGGCACAGCAGGGACAAGCCTGGGGCGCTCCGGAGCTTTACGCCATGTGCTTGCAGGATCCGGTGCTGTTGAAGGAGGCGTTCGAGCAGCACTATAAACCCGCGGCCGGATTAATCGAGTTCGAAGCATCAACTGGCGAACCCAGCAAGACCACGGTCTCTTTTCTACTCACCTATCGAGCGAGCGTACTTCGCGTGTTGCAGCCACTTGCTCAAGCGTGGGCGGACACTCCGACGGACCGGCAGTTTTCGTTCGGGGATTGGGTGTCGGGTGCAAATCCAATACAGCCAAAGGTGGTAATCGTTCAGCGGTCGGGAAGGCACCCTGAGATGAGCGCCGCATGGATCGGCATGGTCATGGATTTTATCACTGCTGCAGTCGGCGACACGAAGTTGCCGGTAAATCAAACGCGCATCCGGACGTTCGTTCTCGACGAAGCGCCGGCCCTCGGCCTGCTTCGTCGATGGTCAGATTTACTGGATACGGCGAGAAACAAGGGCGTGTCGACGATCGCCGCCATTCAGGATGTAGCTCAGTTCAAGCGAATTTACGGTGACGCTGCGCCGAGCATCTTTCAACGTTTCTTGACCAAGATCATCTGCGCCCAAACCTATGGACAAGAAGCCGCCGAGCTCGCCGAGCAAACGATTCGCAAACGCTGGGTGATCGACGATGAGTCGACGACCGTCACTGAGACCGGGCCCACTGGCCGCACCGAGAGACATTCCGTCACGAAGCGGCCGCGAGAGGTACTCATCGCACGGCCCGAGTACCTCGCCTATCGGCTTGGCGTGCGCAACCGTCGGATCATCGCCCTGGTAGTCGGTCTCGGCAACATACTCGAAGTCAAATGGCCCATCCGAGTTTGGCGGAAGCGCCGGCGACTGTGAGCGCGGGGCGGATTGGCATTGGGCTACTTCGAACAGGCGCCCTTAAGCCACGGAAAACGCATCGATAATCCCGCTGCATTCATTCAATCGTATTCGCCCCGTACATGCTTACTGAAGAGGGCTCCCATCGGGAGTCCTTTCTGTGGTTGCGACCTGGAATCCAGCAGCGTCTAGCACTTATTACACGCGCCAGCGTGAGACGGAGTATTACACCGGGAGCAACGAACCGGTCGGGCACTGGTATGCGCCAGCCGGGGATTTCGGTCTTGCCGATGGCGCGGCTGTGGAACGCCAGGCATTCAAACGGCTCTACGATGCTATCGGCGAAGATGGACGCCCGCTTCTCGACAAACTTCGCCGCCACAAAGAACGTACACCGGCCTTCGACGTAACGCTGAGCGCGCCGCGCTCGGTGAGTTTGGCTTGGGCTTTTGCATCGTACGATACAAAGCAGAAAATCGAAGCTGCGCAGCAGCGTGCCGCACGAGTCACGCTCGCTATGCTGGAACGCGAAGCGACGTGGGCGCGAAGAGGTCTTAACGGCACCTATATCGAACACGTCGGGTTAAGCGCAGCCACGTTTCGGCACAGCGAAAGCCGGGCTGCCGCGCACGCAGACGGACGAACATTCGCCGACCCAAATCTGCACACGCATTGTGTGTGCATAAATTTGGCGACGCGCGCCGACGGCACGGTCGGCGGCCTGCACTCCAAGCTGCAACGCGACTTCAAAATGGCAGCCGGGGCAACGTATCACGCCGCTCTCGCACACGAACTTGAACGGATCGGCTTCGTCATCGACCGCATCGGCAAGAACGGAATTTTTGAAATCGCCGGCGTCGACGATCACACAATCAACTACTTCAGTGCACGTCGCCAACAGATCGAAGAAGAACTTGCCGAGTATGGCGTCTCCAGCGCGGAAGCGGTGGCGCTTGCCGCGGCAATCGCCAAAGCCACGCGAAGCTCCAAGCGTTCCAAAGACACGTATCAGCAACAGGAGGTTTGGGAAGAGGCCGCGCAATCGGTCGGCATCGATGTGGCGACTTTCACGGAGCGGCTGCGCGACCAAGCAAGAGTTTTCGACCGTGACGCTGCAGAACGACTTCTCTCCGAGCGACTGGCGGCGCTGCCTGCATCCCTGACCGAGTACGAAAGTGTTTTCGAGCGCCGCGAACTCGTGCGGTCAGTCACTGCTGCTCTCGTAGGAACCAGTCTGCCGGCCGAACGCGCGCAGGGAGAAGTCGACCGGTTGCTCCGCGAAAGCGCCGTTCTGGAGATCGGGCGCGACGCTCTTGGCCTGCCCCGCTATTCGACCAGCGAAATGATCGCGATCGAACGCGAGGTGGTAGCGACCGCGCAGATCCTCGCTTCACGTTCCTGGCAGGCTATTGACCCGAATGATCTGGCGATCCGTTGTAGAGCCGCTCGCCTCAGTACGGAGCAAACGGAAGCTGTAGCGGCGGCCTCAGATGGCGCGGCAATCGCGATGATCGAAGGGGCCCCGGGCGCTGGCAAGACCACGACCTTACGGCCGGTTGTCGATGCCTATCGCGATCTTGGCTGTCGCGTTATTGCGACTGCAGCCGCTTGGCGTATTGCACACATGTTGCGCGACGACCTCGGTGTCGAGGCGCGCGCGACCGCCTCATGGATCGCCTCGATCAAGGCCGGGCAGTCGGTCTTGGACAAGCGCACCGTCCTTATAGTGGACGAAGCTGGACTGTGTTCTTCACGCGACATGCACGCAATCCTTGGTGCGGTCGCCAAGGCCGGTGCCAAGCTCGTCCTCGTGGGCGACCGCAAGCAGCTCCAGTCCGTCGGTGCCGGACCGGGGCTCGATCTGGTGGCGCGTGCCGTGGCAGCCGCGCGGGTGGACACCATCGTGCGCCAAACTGAGGCCTGGGCGCGAGAAGCCATCACCGACTTCGGCCGCGGCCGTGCGGCGACAGCACTCGAAGCATTCGCCGACCGGGGGCTCCTGATCGAAGCGGAAGGCGCCAAAGCCGCCATTAGAGAGGTGGTCGACCAGGCGCATTCGAAGGAGCAGGCCGCGTCGGTCCTTATCCTTGCCAAGTCCAATGCCGCCGTTGCCGCCATTTCCCGCGAGGTGCGCGAACGACGCAAAGCGGCGGGCCTGATAGCCGGCAAGGAGATCGCGTTCAAGGCAGCAACGCCTTCTGGTCATGCCACGGATATTACTCTCGCCCGCGGCGACCTCATCCGCTTTCTCGTCCGCGACGCCGAAATGGGCGTTGTCAACGGCACCGTCGCCACTGTCCTTAAGGTCAGCGAAAGACGGAGCTTGGGCGGCGCCGGCCCTCGAATTCGAATTGAGGCCGACATCGGTGGGCGGAGGGTCACCTTCGATCCAACGAGATTTGCGGATTCTCAAGGCCGGCC
>JAFECJ010000098.1 GCA_018242205.1 Pseudomonadota bacterium | reverse complement strand
GCCGATCGTGACCGCGCCGAAAAATACCGACGCGACCAGGATGGCGATCGCCAAAAGACCGACAGCAAGGCCGATCGTGCAGCTCGATTGCATGGTCGCCACGGCGACGTTGAACCCCTCCGCCGCGTCAGCGGAAACCAGTTGATCGAGCTTGGCGATACCATCTTCGATTTCGGCACCGACCGGACGCAGATTCTTTCGCCCGTAGCGTTCGATCTCGGCCGTCAGTTTGTCGGCTTTATCCATCTCGTCGGGCAGACCGTTACTCCGGAGAGTGAGAATCTCGCCCTTCGTGGCGCCGATCTTCCGGGCATCCGCCGCGTACCGATCCACAAGGGTGCGGATTTTTTCGGCCTGCGCCCGGCGATCGGGCTGAGCGAATGCCGGGATCATCGAGTCAATCTGATCTCGCGCCGCCTTGTGATCTTTGTCGATCAGCACCAGCGCCTTGGCGAGGTCGTCCTTCGATGCCGCCAGGAGCGCCTCGTTGACAGCAAACTGCATGCCGCGCTCGGCGGCCATAATTGACTGCAAGGCGCGTGCTTTGAGCAAACGTTCGTTCGCTTTATGGACGGCACCCGAAATCGAGGAGTCGGCTCGCATTTGGTTGGCGAGAATTCCGGCCACCAGCAGAACGCCAATCCCGGATATGACAGCGAGCTTTACGCTTATCCGGATATTCGAAATTTTGAACATTCCCACTTCTTCCCCCCGCGATCATGCCAGTCGGCACCATCAGGCCGACTTTAGAATTCCTGCCAGTCATCTTCGTTCACGGCCGTCGCAAGTGCTGTCTGCATGCGACGCGCCGGGCCAACTTTGACCGAAGCGGAGGGCGACCGGGCGGATGCCGTCTTGATCGGCGCCGGCTTCGCTGATGGGGCAGAGGTGGCTGCCGTGGCCGCAGGCCTGATAACGGGGTTGGCAACGGCCTGTGTGCTCTGCGCCTTGACTGGCGTCGCGACAACTGCGCCCCCCTGGGACACGGAGCCCGAAATGTCGTGACCGGCCGCGATCTGGAAGAAGGCGACCTGCTCATCCATGGCTTTCGCTTGGTGCTCCAGTGTTTTTGCGGTCGCCGCGTTCTCCTCGACCAACGCCGAATTCTGCTGCGTCACCTCGTCCATCTGCGTCAGCGCCCGGTTGATCTCGTCGATACCGGTGGCTTGCTCGGCAGAAGCGTTGGCGATTTCGGCGACCACCACCGAGACCTTCTTGATCGACTCGACGATTTCGGTCAGCGATTCGCCCGCGCGGTTGACCAACTGGACACCGTTCTTCACCAGGCCGTTGGAGTTGGTGATGAGGTCCTTGATGTCTTTCGCCGCTTGCGAGGAACGCTGCGCCAGGCTGCGCACTTCGGACGCGACCACGGCAAATCCCCGACCGGCTTCGCCGGCGCGCGCAGCTTCGACAGCGGCGTTGAGTGCCAGAAGGTTGGTCTGCCGTGCGATCTCATCGATGACGCCGATGATGTCGGAGATCTTGCGCGAGGAGTCCTCGATGCGGGCCATCGCCGTCACGGCGTCGCCCACCACGGCGCCACCACGTTCGGCAACGTCGCGCGTGGTATTGGCATCCTGATTGGCTAGTTTCGCATTTTCCGCATTCTTGCGAACGGTCGCGGCAAGCTCTTCCATGGCGGCCGAGGTTTCCTCCAGGCTCGCGGCCTGCTCCTCCGTGCGCTGGGAAAGATCAGTCGTAGCCGTCGAAATCTCGGCTGACGCGTTTGTCACTTCACGACCGGAAGCCTTGATTTCGGCAATCGTCGCACTGACCTTTTCCGCCATGACCTGCACGGCAGCAGCGATCTGGCCGACCTCATCTTTGCGGCCCGCGCCCGGCACCATGATCGCAAAGTTGCCGGCGGCGACGCTCTCCAGCGGCGACACTAAAGCACGCAACGGACGGGCAATCGCCATAACGCCAAGAACCGCCGTCGCAAACAGCATCAGAGCCGCCAGCACTCCAAGCCCCATGGAGAGCCGATAGGCAAAGGCCTGCGCGCTGACCGCTTCCGCCTGAGCCTTGTCATGGACGGCGTCTGCCTGCCTGTCCGTCTCGTCGATCAGCTTATCGGCCTCGGCGGCGATCGGTTTGGTGTCCATCGCGGCGCCGACCTGCTGCGCATCGAGCATTTCGATATCCATTCCGAGGGAGAGATACTCACCCGCGTTCTGAATGCCGGCGGCCTTCTGCTTCGCCTCGGTTGCGAAACGCTCGGTCATGATAGGCACGACGGCCTCGGCCACCTTGAGATACTTATCGCTGAGCGAGATCACTTTTTCGATCCGGGCACGGTCCGCGGCAACCGTCATGTGCGGAAGGAGCGGGGCCGCTGTGTCGTGAACATCTTTGAGACGGGCGCGCGCAATTTGCATCGCCTTCTGCAAGTCGGCGTCGTTGCGGGTCGTCAGCATATCCTGAACGGCCATCTGCAACCCCCGCAGAGAAGCCTTCGTCGCCATGATGCTGCGCCCGACTTCACTCTGAACATCCGCGGCACGCTGGGACGAATTGACGGCGGCGCTACCGACGATTTGGCCAGCGATCATGCCAATGACGAACAGGACTCCCAGTCCGGACATGATCGCTAGTTTCGTGCCGATTCGGATATTCGACAGATTGAACATTCCGGAGGCCTCCCCATCCAAATCAACACGCTGTGTGATCGCCAGCGAACACGCGCCATGACGTTGCATGCAGCGGGTCCGCAGTCCCTCACCCCTTGGCATCTCGGCGCCACGCAAAAAGACGTCTCGCCGACACGCGTTCACGCGCTCATTGCAACCACTTTTATTTCGAAACGCGCCGTCTATTATGACCAAATACGCGCAACGGCTTTCGAAGCCGAGCTATGGTTGAAGCAAAACGCATAATTAAGCTCTTACTTCAGACACCTTGTCGTTTACCGAAAAATATTGACATGAAGGAATATGACAATTTGAAATGAAGCATTAACAATCGGCGGCGGTTGGTCCGTGTATGCCTTCAGTTTGGCAAAGGCGCGTCGCGCCACCATGCCGGCTCTTGCACCCTGCTTGCCAGCGGTAGCGCCCCAAAGGGGGCACGCACCTCCATGTGTCATGACCGCTCTGCCACCAGAGCTGCCTAGCGAGGCCGTAGGCACCCTTAAATGTCATGTTAATTGAAGTTTGCTCTTTTGGGGCATTACACCCGTGCCTGCCGACCGCAGCACGACCGAGCGTTCAGGAACCGCCGCAGATGACGACGGCTACGCAATCGCTGATCTTGGAACTCGATGCCGCACTCAGCAAGGCGTCGAACTTCCGGCAATTGCAGATTCTGCGGAGCATCACCGATCTGTTCATTCTCGGTGCCGATTCGTACAGCGAAGAACAGGTCACGATCTTTGACGACGTCATTACGCGTTTGATCGAAAGGATGGACCAACGTTCGCTCAGCGAGCTGTCAGCAAGGCTCGCCAACGTCGCCAACCCGCCCAAAGGCGTGGTCGCGCAACTATCCGGCTCTGACAATATCGCAATTTCCGGTCCGGCCCTTGAGAAGTCGGAAGGCTTAAGCGACGAGGCGCTGGTCAGCATCGCCACGAGCAAAAGTCAGAAGCACTTGAAGGCTATCGCCGGCCGCCGCACCCTGAGTGAGGTCGTGACCGATGTCCTCGTCGAGCGTGGCGACCCCGAGGTTTCACGCCGAGTCAGTGCCAATTTGGGGGCTCGCCTGTCGGAAATGGGCTT
>JAFECJ010000097.1 GCA_018242205.1 Pseudomonadota bacterium | reverse complement strand
GCAATCTTCAATTTTGAGGGCGGCAAGGCGTTCCAGTTGCAGGAGGCAGCGAAGAAAGTGTCGGTGATGGGCGACTCGGCCGGCTTTTTCTCACTGGTCGCCAATGCCGACATGATGAAGAAGCTGCCGAAGGAGCTGAGCAAGCTGATCGCCGATACCACCGGCCCGGAAGGCGGCCGCCGCGTCGGCGGTCTTTACGACACCGCCGAAGCCGAGGGCCGCAAGATCTTCGAAAAGGCCGGCGTCGAGATCATCACCATCGAGGGCGCCGCCACCGAACCGTTCAAGAAGCTGGCCGACGTGCCGACCGAGGAACAGATCAAGGCGCTCGAGGCCAAGGGGCTCAAGGCCCGCGCTCTGCTGACCAAGGCCCGCGGTATGGTCGCGCAGGTCTGATGTGATGCTCGAGCGCGGGTTGCGATGGCTGGCGAGAGCCTGCACCGGGCTCGGCGCGGTCGCGCTGACAGTGATGATGGCCACGACCGACTATGACGTCGCCGCCCGCGCGCTGTTCCGCGCGCCGTTGTCGGGCGCGGTCGACATCGTCGAGATGATGGTGTTGTGCAGCGCCTTTCTGGGCCTGCCGGAGATCTGCCTGCGCGACGAGCAGATCCGCGTCGACATCGTCGATACTTTGGTGCCGCCGCTCGTGCTCGGCGCGCTGAAGGCGCTCGGGCTCATCGCCACCGTCGGCTTCATGGGCCTGCTCGCCGTCAACGTCACGCGGCCGCTGATGGATGCCTGGCGGTTCGGCGACATCAAGCCCGACACCGGCTTTCCGCTCTATCCACTGTTCGCGCTGGTGCTGTTCTGCCTGATCGCGGCGATGGCAACGACAGCCGTGGTGCTGATCCGCACGTTCCGTTCCGGCGCGGCGGCCCGCGCATGACCGCCTCGACCATCGGATTGCTCGGCATTGCCGGCCTGGTCGCGCTGATCCTGCTGCGCGTGCCGGTCGCGGTGGCTCTCGGGCTCACCGGCTATTTCGGCTATGCCGCGATCGACGGCTTTTCCCGCGCCAACCTGATGCTCGGCGGCGTGCCGATCGAATTCGCCTCGGGCTACACGCTGTCGGTGGTGCCGCTGTTCACGCTGATGGGCGCGGTGGCCGCGAGCACCGGCCTGTCGTCCGACCTGTTCCAGGCCGGCCGCGTGCTGTTCCGCGGCGCGCGCGGCTCGCTGGCGATCGCATCCATTTTCGCCTCGGCCATGTTCGGCGCGGTGTGTGGCTCGTCGGTCGCGACCGCGCTGACCATGAGCAAGGTGTCGATCCCGGAAATGCTGCGCGCCAAATATCCGCCGCAGCTCGCGGCCGGCGCCGTCGCCGCCGGCGGCACACTCGGCATCCTCATCCCACCGTCTCTCATCCTGATGATCTACGCCATCATCGCCCAGCAGTCGGTGGCCAAACTATTCATGGCGGCGCTGGTGCCCGGCATCATCCTGACGGTGCTCTACATCGTCACCGCGCTGATCTATTATCGTTGGCTCGCCGGCGGCCGGCCGGAGCTGCGGATCTCGGGTCGCGCGGACGATAGTTTGCTGCGCTCCTTCGCCCGCATCTGGCACGTCATCGCGCTATTCGCGGTCACGCTCGGCGGCATCTATGTCGGCTGGTTCACACCGACAGAAGCCGCCGCCATCGGAGCGCTCGGCGCCGTCGCACTCGGTCTGGCGCTGCGCCGACATACCGTCAAGGACACCGTCTCCTGCTTCTTCGAGACGATCCGGCTAGTGTCGAGCCTGATCTTCATCGTCATCGCTTCGGCGGTGTTCTCGTACTTCGTGGTTCAGACCGGCGTGTCCAATCAGCTCATCGGCGCAGTCAAGAGTCTTGGCCTCGGAGCTATCGGCGTCATCGCCGCCGTCTGCCTGCTTTATATCGTGATGGGCGCCTTCCTCGAAGGCATCGGCATGCTGCTGATCACGGTACCGATCACGCTGCCGCTGGTCTTGTCGTTCGGCTACGATCCGATCTGGTTCGGCGTGCTGCTGGTGATCCTGATCGAGGTCGGCCTCATTCACCCGCCGATGGGCATGAACCTTTTCGCCATCAATGCGGTGAGCAAAGACATCGACATCCTCGACATCTACAAGGGCTCGGCGCCGTTCCTGGTCGCGCCGCTCGTCCTCATCGTCCTGATGATCGCGTTTCCGCAGATCGTGCTATGGCTGCCGGCGCGGCTGCACTAACCGCGCCGGCAATGTCTCTCGTCAGCCGACGGTCTTGCGCACGTAATGGTCGATCTCGGCGCGCGTCGCCACCCAGATCTCGCCCATTTTGACGGCCTTCTCGGCGATTGCCTCATAGGCCCAGGCGCCGCTGACGCGGCCATAGACATGAGTGTGCGCGGTGACGTCGACCATGATGGTGTGGTGGCCGCCGCGCGTGACCGCGCCGACATAATCGTCGAACAGTTCGATGAACTGACGCGGCGAACGGCCGAAGCGCATGGCGTGCGGCAGGTCGTTGATCTCCATGGTCAGCGGGATCGCGGTCAGCGACTTGCCGTCGGCGAACCTCTGCACATAAGGCTTGTCGTCGTCGAAAACGTCGCCCTGCCAAGTATAGCCGGCCTCGGCGAGGAAACGGGCGCCGTCGGCGTGCGGCGTGCCACGCGGGCTGATCCAGCCGCGCGGCCGGACTCCGGCGACCTTTTCGAGCGCCTGGGTGGTTTTATCGATGTCGGCGCGCACCTGATCCGGCGTCAACGCCGCCGGGATGATGTCCTGCGCCCAGCAGTGCGCGACGATCTCGTGACCTTCCGCGGCCATACGCCTGACCTGATGCGGCGCGCGCTCGGCGAACACACCGCTGGTCATGATACTGGCCTTGGTCTTCGTGCGCTTGAGCACGTCGAGTAGATTGGTGATGCCGCGCTCCATCCCGTAGCTGCCCCAGGACAGCGCGTTGGTGTCGAAGGCGCCGGCCGGCAGCGGATTGCCCATCGGCCCGATGCCGGGCGGCTTACCATCGGACCAGCCTTCGAACGCGACGTTGAACACCACCGCAACGCGGCGGTCGCCCGGCCAACGGAAATCGGGGCCGAGGTGGCGGGCCGTCGCACCGCGTGAAATCGCATCCGGTCTGTCGGTCATGAAGCCCCTATCCGCTATCCGAAAAACGCAGCCGTCGGCCACGCCGCTATGCGGCGGCGATAACAGCGCAATCACCCGTAAATGCAAGGACAATCCAGCCGAACGGCGTCATCCGGGATATGCGCCCGCGACATGCGTCAGGTGAGTTGCTTGACCGCCGCGATCCGCGCCACGTCGCCGGGAAAGGGCGCGGCGGCAAAGCCCAGATCGGCGCTGATCGCCGCGAGCTGTCGCAACGTGGCCGGATACACCAGCATCGCCGCACGCACACCTTGCGCCTTGATCACCTGCGTCAGCGTGTCGAGGAGCGCCGTCGCCAGTCCGAGTTCGCGCAGATCGGCACGGATGATGACGGCGCATTCGGCGCGGTCGAAATCCGGATCGGCGACCGCGCGCGCCAAGCCGGCGACGCGATCGCCCTGCCAGGCGACCAGGGTCATCTCGCGGCCGTAATCGATCTGGCTCAGCCGCGCCGTGGTCTCGTGGGTGCGAACGCGCAGCAACGCGAACGATGGATGCCAGAGATCGCGATCGTCGACCTCGCGGGCGAACACCGTCAGCGCCGGCTCGTCCTCGGGGCGGATCGGCCGCACCCGGAAGACGCCATCGCCCGCCACGTGAAGATCGGATTCGAACCTGTCGGGATAAGGCCGGATCGCCATACGGTCGGCGCCGGTCGCGGTGGCGGCACGCACGCGGACCCGGCCATCGACCGCGATCACGCCCGCCG
>JAFECJ010000096.1 GCA_018242205.1 Pseudomonadota bacterium | reverse complement strand
GCGTGCACGACACCTTCATGGCGGCGTGCGACAAACATCGCTACGAGCGCCTCGGCGTCAAGGAATACCATCGCAATTGTCTCGACAACATGTTCGAGGGCATGCGCGAACTGGGCGTTGAGCCGCCGATGCCGATCCTCGCTTCGTTCAATGTGTTCATGAACATCGCGGTGCAGCCGGACGGCCGCACGCTCAACACCGGGCCGACGGTGACCAAGCCGGGCGATTACATCACCTTGCGCGCCGACATGGATTGCTACGTCGCGTTTTCCGCCTGTCCGCAGGACATCGTGAAAATTCAAGGAGCGGCCGGCGTGCCGCAATCGGCGCATTTCGTCCTGCTCGACCAGGGTTTTCCGTCGCCGCCGCCGCGTCCAGCCTGGGTGCCTTAAGACGCGGCAGCATCGCCGTCCGCCCCGCCGGTGAAACGGCGGGCGAAGGCGACGAAGGTGCGCAGCACCGGCGAGGGATCGTCGTGGCGGTAGACCATGAAGACGTCGGCCGGCGGCGCCGACGGTCCCAGGGTGTGGAAGATGATCTGATCGCCGGTCAGGCGTGCGATCGAAGCCGGCAGCAGGGCGACGCCGAATCCGGCCGCGATCAGGCCAATGATCGACTGCGAATCGATCACCTCATGGGCGATGCGCGGCAAGAAGCCGGCATTGACGCACCAATCCATGATCGAGCGGGCGAAGTCGGAGCTTTCGGGCGCTAGAACGATGAATTCCTCTGCACGCAATTCTCTGATGTCGATGCGTTTGCGCTTCGCCAGCCGATGGATTGACGACATGGCGACGACGACGTCTTCGCGCCATGCCAGTTCGTGGACCAACCCCTCGCTCTGCGGCGGGCTGCGGATGAAGCAGGCGTCGGTGCGGTGCTCCTGCAGCGCCATGATCTGCAACTCGGGGGCCTGCTCGATGAGCTTGGTGACGACGCCGGGATATTCATGGCGGTGCGCGGCCAGGATATCGGCGAGGCCGCCGCGCATGATCGACCCGGTGGCGCCAATCGACAGCTGGCCGATGCGGCCCTGGCCGACGGCGCGCACCTTGCGCCGGGTCGCCTCGACCTGGGCCAGCAGGTTGCGGGCATGCGGCGCCAGCGTTCGTCCGGCCTCGGTCAGTTCGACCCGGCGGCTCGTGCGGTTGAATAACGCGGTGCCGAGCGATTTTTCCAGCTCCTGGATCTGCTGGCTCAAGGGCGGCTGCGACATGCGCAGGCGCGCCGCCGCACGGGTAAAGCTCAACTCGTCGGCGACCGTCAGGAAGTAGCGGAGCTGCCGAAGGTCCATATCGAAAACCTATAGATCACAACAAACAATATATTGGACCTTCATGTTCCGCGCTGCAATAGATGTGCGAGGATGGCCTTGCCGGAGGCGTCATCCGGCCTGTTTCAAGACCCTCACAAAGGATTCCCCGCATGTTTACGCGCGTGACGATGTCCGGCTTCGCCGCCCTCCTGCTGGCCTCGATCGTGGGCTTCGCGACCGGTCCTGCCAGGGCCGACGCACTGGCCGACATCATGAAGGCCAAGGTTATCAAGATCGCGGTGCCGCAGGATTTCGCGCCGTTCGGCTCGGCTGGCGCTGATCTCAAGCCGCAGGGGCTAGATGTCGATATGGCGAACTACATCGCCGCGAAGCTCGGCGTGAAAGCCGAGATTATCGCCGTGACTTCGGCGAACCGTATTCCCTATCTGCAGACCCATAAGGCCGACCTTGTCATCTCGTCGCTCGGCAAGAACGCCGAGCGTGAAAAGGTGATCGACTTCTCGGCCGCTTACGCGCCGTTCTTCTCCGGGGTGTTTGGCGCGAAGAGCGTCGCGGTGTCGAAGATGACTGATCTCGCCGGCAAGACCATCGGCGCGACCCGTGGCGCCATCGAGGAGCAGGAAATCACGAAGGACGCTCCGAAGGACACCACCATCAAGCGCTTCGAGGACAACAACGCGACCATCGCCGCCTTCGTTTCCGGTCAAGTCGATCTGATCGCCACCGGCAACGTCGTCGCCGCCGCGATTACCGAGAAGAACCCGTCCCGCCCGGCCGTCACTAAGTTCATCATGAAGGACTCGCCTTGCTATGTCGGCCTCAACAAGAACGAGCCGGCCCTCTTGGCCAAGGTGAATGAGATCATCGCGACGGCCAAAAAGGACGGCACGCTCAATAAGTTCTCGGAGAAGTGGCTGAAGAATCCGCTGCCGGCGAGCTTCTGAATCTCGCTATCGTGGCCGGGCAAGCCCGGCCACGATGAGCGCGTGAGCCAAGTCTTGGGTTCACTCGCAAATCCGGTGGCATCGCAATGACCTACCACCTCGAATTCTCCGCGTTGCTGCCGTACTGGCAAGACTTGGCGTGGGGGCTTCTGTTCACCATCGTGCTCACCGTGGTGTCGACTGCCGTCGGCATCGCGGTTGGTACATTGGGAGCGTCGGCCCGCACGTTCGGTCCGGCCTGGCTCAGCGGCATCGTGCGCGTCTATGTCGAACTGATCCGCAATACGCCGTTCATCGTCCAGCTGTTCTTCATTTTCTTCGGCCTGCCGGCGCTTGGTCTCAGGCTCACCGAAACCACGGCAGCCTTCGTCGCCATGGTGGTCAATCTCGGTGCCTATTCGACCGAGATCATCCGTGCCGGCATCGAGGCGACGCCGAAGGGCCATATCGAGGCCGGCGTGTCGCTAGCCATGAGCCGGCTCGAGGTGCTGCGCTACATCGTGCTGCGCCAGGCCTTCGCCAAGATCTATCCGGCGCTGTCGTCGCAGATCGTCATTGTCATGCTCGGCTCGGCAGTGGTGTCGCAGATCTCCGCGCCCGATCTGACCTATGCCGCCAACTTCATCCAGTCGCGTAATTTCCGCGCTTTCGAGGTCTATTTCGTCGTCGCGCTCATCTACCTCGTGCTCGCCATCGTGCTGCGTTACGTGCTGCGCGTCATCGGCGATCGCTTCGTGAAGGTGAGCTGACATGAGCGACTTCTCCCTCTGGATCATCGTCAAGAACCTGATCTGGGCGACACAATGGACGGTCATCTTGTCGCTGATCGCCTTTGTCGGCGGCGGCATCGTCGGGATGATCCTGCTGTTCCTGCGCACCTCGCAGGTCAAATGGCTTGAAGTGCCGACCAAGCTCTACATCGAGTTCTTCCAGGGCACGCCGCTCTTGATGCAGCTCTTCCTCTTCTTCTTCGGCGTCGCGCTGTTCGGCATCGAGGTCTCGCCCTGGATGGCGGCCGGGCTCGCGCTGACCTTGTGGACCAGCGCCTTCCTCACCGAGATCTGGCGCGGCTGCGTCGAGGCAGTCCCGAAGGGTCAGTGGGAGGCCTCCGCCAGCGTCGCCATGAGCTACATCGAACAGATGCGCTACGTCATCCTGCCGCAGGCTATGCGCATCGCCATCGCGCCGACCGTCGGCTTCTCGGTGCAGGTCATCAAGGGCACGGCGCTTGCCTCCATCATCGGCTTCGTCGAACTGACCAAGGCGGGCACCATGCTCAACAACGCTACGTTCCGACCCTTCCTGGTCTATTCGCTGGTGGCGCTGATCTATTTCTGCCTGTGCTTCCCGCTGTCGTGGTTCGCCAAACGCCTGGAGGGACGTCTCAATGTCGCTCGTTAGCATCAGGGACGTGAGAAAGAGCTTCGGCGCGCTCGAAGTCCTCAAGGGCGTGTCGCTTGAGGTCAATAAAGGCGACGTTGTCGCCATCATCGGCCGCTCGGGCTCCGGCAAGTCGACGCTGCTCCGCTGCATCAACGGGCTGGAGACCTATCAGTCGGGCGTCATCGTCGCCGACGGCATCGAGGTCGGCGGCGAGAATACCAACTTGCGCGAGCTGCGCCGCCACGTCGGCATGGTGTTCCAGCAGTTCAACCTGTTCCCGCATCTCACTGCAGCCGAGAACGTCATGCTGGCGCCGACGGTGGTCAACAAGACGCCGAAGAAGGAAGCTCGCGCCATCGCCGCCGAGGTGCTGGCCAAGGTCGGCCTATCGGAAAAGATGGACTCATTTCCGAGCCAGTTGTCCGGCGGTCAGCAGCAGCGCGTGGCGATCGCACGGTCGCTGGCGATGCGGCCGAAGGTTCTGCTGTGCGACGAGATCACCTCGGCGCTCGATCCTGAACTGGTCAATGAGGTCTTGCGCGTCGTCGAACAACTGGCGAAGGAGGGCATGACCCTCATCCTGGTCACCCACGAAATGCGCTTTGCGCGCGATGTCGGCACCCATCTGGTGTTCATGCATCACGGCAAGGTGCATGAATCGGGCTCGCCGAAGGAGGTCTTCGCCGCGCCGAAGACACCCGAGCTGCAACAATTCGTCAGCGGCATCGGCTGAAACGAACA
>JAFECJ010000095.1 GCA_018242205.1 Pseudomonadota bacterium | reverse complement strand
GTAGTTGTCGCGCTGATCCATCAGCAGCGCGGTCGACGCATCGTTGGTCGTGGCGCCGGCAAGTTGACTGTTGATGTCCGCGATGTGCTGCATCGCGTCGTTAGCCTGATTGACCGAGTCCGAGATCCCGAGCTCGGCGGCGCCGCGTAGCGACTGAATCTGCTGCGTCATCGAGTTGAGCTGCTCGGTGAGAAGCTGCGCGTTGGTGACGACCGAACTCTGCGCCGAAGGATCGTCCGGACTACCTGAAAGCGCCTGAAGCGCCGAGGTGAAATTGTTGAACACCGTGTCCAGCGCCGTGTCGCTGCCCGGCTGCCCGTAGACGCTCTGCAATTGGCTGTAGAACTGGGCGCGGATCGTCGCGTAACTGGCGCCGGCGTTCTCGGTGCGCAGTTGTTTCTGGACGTACGTATCGAGTTCGCGCTGCACCGCGGCAACGCGGACGCTCACCGCCGTGCCGTTGGCGGCGGTGGCGATCTGGTCCGCGGTCTTGCGGACATAGCCCGGCGTGCCCGCATTGGCGACGTTGGCCGACACCAGCGCGAGACTGGACTGCGTCGTGTTCAGTCCGGAGATCGCGGAGATGAGCGCCTGTGACAGACTCATGGCCGGTCGCTGTTCCTAAAATTCCCCGCCCGCGCGCCGCGGCTCAGCGGATCACGTTAAGCAGATCCTGAACCATCTGGTTCGTGGTCGTGATCACCTTGGTGTTCGCCGAGTAGGCCTGCTGCGTGACGATCAGCTTGGTGAACTCGTCGGCGATGTCGGTGTTGGAGCCTTCCAGCGACGAGCCGACGATCTTGCCCGGTGCACCGTAGGTCGGCGTGCCGGATTCGGCGGTGGTAGCGAAAGCGCCGCCGTCGAGTTTCTTCAAGCCGTTGGAGCCGGAGAAGTTCGCCAGCGTCACCTCGGCAAGGTCGATGGTGCGGCCGTTCGAATAGGTGCCGGTGATACGGCCCTTGTCGCTGACGGCGATGGACTGCAGTTCACCGGCCGCGTAGCCGTTCTGCTGGAGCTGGTTCACCTTCACCGACCCGTTGGAGTCGGAGTACTGGGTGATGCCGCCGGTCGAGTGCACGAGATGCAGCGTACCGAGGTTGACGCCGCTGATCGTCACGTTGTCGAGCGTAATGGCGTTGATCGACGGGTTGAGCGAACCGTTGGCGGCAAAGGCGTAGTCGACGCCGGCGTTCTTCCAGGCGGTCGCCGTGCCGCTGGCGTTCGGGTCGACCTGGTAGAACAGATTCCATTTGTCCGTATGGCCGACGCCGAGCGCAGACGAATCGACCTTGGCCCAGCGCAACTGCACGTTTACGGCCGAGCCGGAGACGTCGTAGGCCGTGACCGCGCCGCCGGCGATCGACTCGTTGAGGAATGTCGAGACGTCCTGGCCGACGACCGTGCTGTTCGACGGCAGGGCCGAACTGGTGCGGACGCCGAAATTGCGCGCAGTGGCGGTGCCGCCGATGGTGATCGTGTCGGTATTGGCCGCCGCGGTGACCGTGAGATTGCCGTTGGCCGGATCGACCGCCGCGGTACCGCCCGCCAGGGTGGCCAGTTGCACGTTGAGATCCGCGAGGGTCATCACGTTGCCGGAGCCGAAGGTGATGTTGAGCGTCGCATTGGCGCCGACCTTCAAGGTCATGGTCTGGCCGGCCGCGACCGCGCCTTGCGTCACCAGATTGGTGGCGTTGGTGGTGCCGACCGACAGACCCAGATCGGTAAGCACCGACAGCGTCGAACCGCCGCCGACAGTGATGTTCGTTGAGGCGTTGGTGCCGGTCAGAACCAGCTTGTGCGTGGTCGGATCGATGGCGGCGCTGACCTTTGTCGTGGCGGTCTGGGCGTTGATCGAAGCGGCAACCGTCGCGGCGTTGTCGCCGGCGTTAATCGTGATCGACGTGCCGTTGATGTCGAGCGTGCCGGCCGATGCCGAAAGAGCGCTCAGGTCAGCCGAACCGGACAGGGTCGCCGCCGCGTCAGGCAGCAGCGTGGCGCCGTAACCGAGCATCTTGGCGACCGTCGGGGCGCCATTGATCGGGTTGGCGGTGAAGTTCGCCGGATTGAGCAGTTCGGAACCCGGAATCGTCGAGTTAGCGTCCACGGTCTTCGGATAGGACGGCAGGTTGGCGCGATAATCGATTTCGGAAGTCGCCGAAGCCGGCTGGAAGCCGTTCTGGAACTGAAGCATCGTCGGCACGCTGCCGGCCAGGTTGCCGGTGGTGGCGTCGATCGGGATGCCCATCAGGTAATAGCCGGCGCCGTTCACCAGATAACCATTCTGGTCGAGCGTGAAGTCGCCGCGGCGAGTGTAGAGGTCGACGCCGGAGAAGTTCGGCCTGCCGTCGGCGAAGTTCTCGGGCTTTTCGACGACGAAGAAGCCGGCGCCATTGATCGCCATATAGGTCGGCACCGAGGCGTTCTGCACGTCGCCCTGCACCGTGTTGGTCTGCTGCGACGACGCGTTGACGCTGCCGGCGACCTGCTTCGACGGGACGTTGTCCTGCAGAAGATCGGTGAAGCTCGTATCGGTCCGCTTGTAGGCGGTTGTCTGCGAGTTGGCGATGTTGCCGGAGATGTTCTGAAGCGCGAACGCCTGCGCCTGCATGCCCGTGACCGCGGTCGTCAGTGCCCCGAAGATACCCATACTTTTCTCTCCTCGTCCTGCCGCGCCGCCCCTCCGGGCCTTAAGCGCGCACGATCTCGGGGAGACCTTGGCAATCGCCATGCCATTCGTTTTTCATAGTTATTTCAATATTTTACCAGACGACACCGCGCCCTTTTGCCGGCCGGATTTTGCCGCCCCGGCAAAATCTGCCGGACGAAAAGCGCCCTCCTCGGCACAAAAAAAATCCGCCCCGGGCGTGCCGGGGCGGATGCTGTCGTGGAATCGCTCGGCCAGCGCAGCGCGCTACTCAGCCGGTTCAAAATTCATGGCCACGCCATTCATACAGTAGCGCAGGCCGGTCGGCGGCGGACCGTCGGGGAAGACGTGGCCGAGATGGCCGTGGCAGCGGCTGCAATGCACCTCGGTGCGATGCATCAGGTGAGAGTAGTCTTCGCTGGTCTCGACCGAGCCCGGCAGCGGATCGGTGAAGCTCGGCCAGCCGGTGCCGCTCTCGAATTTCTCGTGCGACTTGAACAGCGGCTGGCCGCAGCCCGCGCAGGAGAACGTGCCAGCGCGCTTTTCATGGTTCAGCGCGCAGGAGCCCGGCCGCTCGGTGCCGTGGTGACGCAGGACGCGATACTGATCGGGGGTCAGGCGCTTCTTCCAATCGGCATCGGAAAGCGCCAGGAAGTCGATGGTGGTGTCGGTTGTTGTCATTCTTGAACCTGCCAGAGGCTGGAGGGGTACCGTTTTTCCACCTCACTATGTAGTCATTTTTACCGCCTGCGCCATTCACACCCGCTCAACCCGCCATCACGCCTGCGTCAGGCCGCGGGCCGGCCCGACCCGGCGGCCCTTGCCCAGGCCTCGCCCCATCCCTAGTGTCGCCCCGCAAAAGCGAGGAATTCAATGCGTTTTGAAGGCACTTCCGCCTATGTGGCGACCGACGACCTGAAAGTGGCGGTGAACGCCGCGATCGCGCTCGAGCGGCCCCTGCTGGTCAAGGGCGAGCCAGGCACCGGCAAATCGGTGCTGGCCATCGAGGTCGCCAAGGCGTTAGGGGCGCCGATGCTGGAGTGGCACGTCAAATCGACTACCAAGGCGCAGCAAGGCCTTTATGAATACGACGCCGTCTCCCGCCTGCGCGACAGCCAGCTCGGCGACGAACGCGTGAAAGACATCCGCAACTACATCAAGCGCGGCAAGCTATGGGATGCCTTCGTCGCCGATGAACGCCCTGTCCTGCTGATCGACGAGATCGACAAGGCCGACATCGAATTCCCCAACGACCTGCTGCTCGAACTCGACCGCATGGAGTTCTTCGTCTACGAGACCGGCGAGACCGTGAAGGCGCGGCGCCGGCCGATCGTCATCATCACCTCGAACAACGAGAAGGAACTGCCGGACGCCTTCCTGCGCCGCTGCTTCTTCCACTACATCCGCTTTCCCGACCCGGACACGATGAACGCCATCGTCGAGGTGCACTACCCTGGCATCAAGCAGCGGCTGGTGTCGGAGGCGCTGCGGCTGTTCTACGAAATCCGCGACGTCCCGGGCATCAAGAAGAAGCCGTCGACCTCGGAGCTGCTCGATTGGCTCAAGCTGTTGATGGTCGAGGACATCGGCCCGGAGACCTTGCGCGAACGCGATCCGAAGAAGCTCATTCCGCCGCTGCACGGCGCGCTGTTGAAGAACGAACAGGATGTGCATCTGTTCGAGCGCCTGGCGTTCATGGGCCGGAGAGAGGGGCGCTGAGCTTTCTTCCTTCCCTCTCCCCTTGTGGGAGAGGGTGGGTCGCGCTGAGCCAAAGCGAAGCGCGAGCCGGGTGAGGGGGCGGCGCTTCGGTTGGGTACTGCCCCCTCACCCGCCTCGCCGCTGACGCGGCTCGGCACCCTCTCCCACAAGGGGAGAGGGAAAGCGCGAACGCCCACGCCCGCCCT
>JAFECJ010000094.1 GCA_018242205.1 Pseudomonadota bacterium | reverse complement strand
CGACTTGAGAAGACGGCCTGCCCGGGGCCGACCAAACAATGCGGGCGATGACGCGCGACTATACGTTGCTGTTTGAAATTCGAATCCGAAGCGCCGCAGCGTTCTCGCTTTCCCTCTCCCCGCGTTGCGGGGAGAGGTGGCCCGAGCGGAGGCGATAGCCGAGCGGGGGTCGGTAAGGGGCCGGATATGCGAACTCGCCCCCTCACCCGGATCGCGCCAAGCGGCGCTCGCCACCCTCTCCCCGTGTCCGGGGAGAGGGAAAGCGCCTCACATCTGCTTCAGCAGCGCGTCGCCGCTCGTGAGCTCGCACTTGCCGGGACCTTCCTCGATGTTCAGCGCCTTCACGGTGCCGTCCTCGACCAGCATCGAGTAACGCTTGGAGCGCAGGCCGAGCACCGGCATGGCGCCGTCGAATTCCATGCCGATCGCCTTGGTGAATTCGGCGCTGCCGTCGGCGAGAAATTCGATCTTGCCGTCGCCGCCACTCTGCACCGCCCAGGCCTTCATGACGAAGGGGTCGTTGACCGACACCACCGCGACTTCGGCGCCCTTGGCTTTGAAGTTGGCGATGTTGTTGAGGAAGCTCGGCATGTGCAGGTTCGAGCAGGTCGGCGTAAAGGCGCCGGGCACCGCGAACAGCGCCACCTTCTTGCCCTTGAACACCTCATCGGTGGTTTTCGGCTTGGGGCCTTCGCCCGTCATGACGCGGAACGTTGCCGCGGGAAGCTTGTCGCCGACTTTGATCGCCATGGGTTTCCTCTCGCATCGATGCCTAACGTGATACCGGGCCGCAACCTAGGCCGCCGGCGCCGGTTAGTCGAGATGGGTCGTCACTTCGACGGCCCGGCCGCCTTCGACCACGGTGAAAGTCAGGTCGAAAGCGCCTTTCGGGCTCACGCCCGGCGGCAGGCCATCGAGATCGAAGCTGAAATGCCGGTGGCCGCTCGGCGCGCCGGGCGCCGGTTTCGGGATGGGCAAGGCCCATTCCGGCGACGGCCCTTCGACGAAGATCTGCACCGGTCCGTTGTCGCGGGCGAGCAGATCGACGGCGACCAGCGGCTTTGCAGCGTCATTGACACGGCGCGCGGTCAGGCCGATCTCGGCGGCGGCGATTTTCTTCGGCACGCCCGCTTCGGCCGCGGCCAGCGCGCCGTCCTCGGTGCTCGGCCCCGGCCCGATCGTGAGCTCGGCCTTGCCCTCGGCGGGCACGCACAGTTTCTCGCACACCGCATAGTCGATCTTGAGCCGGGCATTGACCGGCTTAGCCGGGTCCTTCGGCACGATGCTGACCGGAAAGATCACGCCGTCCTTGTAGCCGACCGAGTTGCCGCTCTCGTCGGTGAACAGATGCGGCGCCGGATAGCTCACCGTCGCCGACTTCAAATTGTCGGAGCCGGAAAAGTCGAAGCGCGGCGGCACGCCCGAATCGCCCGGGTAGCGCCAGTAGGTATGCCAACCGGGCTGCATCTTGATTTCGATGCCGGCGCGCAGCGGAGCACCGGCCTTGTTGTTGCCGGCGATCAAGCGCACGGCGGATTTGGTATCCTGGCTCCAGGCCGAGGCGTTCTCGGCGCGCGCCGGCGCGTGATGGAGAGCCACGAGGAGAATCGCCGCGAATCCGAGCGCGGCCTTGAGGCGATCGAACATCATACCGTTAGCCTGTATGGGAGAAGGCCGTTCCACGCCACTGAATTCATTGTGAGCAGGCCTGAACACCTTCTAGGCAATTTCGCGACGACGACGGCGTTTTCGCCATATTTCCGCGCTACATTGATGAGGACGGCGACGTTCTGTCAGCGGGCGTTTCGTTGGCAAACGATCGGCTGATCGGATAGCATCGAACAATGAACGTTTCGCGCCCCGGCAAAGCTCCCCGCAAGGTCTCGCGCCGCTCGACCGCGTCGGCGGCGCCGCTGGCACGCGGCTATCTCGACGGTCAGATGCTGATCGCCATGCCGGCGATGAGCGACGAGCGCTTCTCCCGCGCCGTCATTTATGTCTGTGCGCATTCCAGCGAGGGCGCGATGGGCATCGTCGTCAATCAGCCGGCGGCCAACATCAAGTTTCCCGATCTCCTGGTGCAGCTCGAGGTCATCCCGGCGAACGAGCGCATCCAGTTGCCGACGGAAGCCGGCGACGTGAAGGTGTTGAAGGGCGGCCCGGTAGAAACCGGCCGCGGTTTCGTCCTGCACTCGGCCGATTTCTTCATCGAGAATTCGACGCTGCCGATCGACGACGATATCTGCCTGACGGCGACGCTCGACATTCTCAAGGCCATCGCCCATGGCGAGGGCCCGGAGAGCGCGATCCTGGCTCTGGGTTATGCCGGCTGGGCGCCGGGCCAGCTCGAACAGGAAATCCAGCAGAACGGCTGGCTGCATTGCAGCGCCGATACCGAGCTGATCTTCGGCAAGGACACCGGCGCCAAATACGACAAGGCGCTGCGCAAGATCGGCATCGATCTCAGCCATCTGTCCAACGAAGCGGGCCACGCCTGAGGCGGGCCCGCCGTTCGATCAAATCGCGCCGCATACCTTGGCCGGCGGATTCACGGGGTAATAGGGATAGTTCTTCGTCATGTAGGAGAAGAAGTTGTTGTTGGCGAACTCGTTCTCATTGGGCCGGGCCGCCGACCACATTTCGCCGCAGCGATTCTTGTCGCAGCCGCCGCCGAGCGTGACCATTTCGCCGGTACGCACCGGGCAGGTGCAGCGGGCGCGCGATGGATCGTTCGGGTCGGTGACACAGGGCGCGCCGTAGCAGTTCGCCCATTGCTGGCTCGAACCCTTGCAGGTCATGTTCTGGTTCGGACCGTTGTAGAAGTTCGAATAGGTGGACATCAGCTTGGTTACACCGTTCGCGCCGGTGATCGGCACTCGCCTGATGCAGGCCGCCGGCCCCATCGACCAGCCATGCTGGACGGTGCAGGAGCATTCCACCGTCTGCTTGCCGCCGCTAACGACGATATCCTTGCTGCACGGCGCCTTGATGCATAGCGCGTAAGGTCCGTCGCAGAAGATCGCGAACATTTTCGGATCTTTCGCCTGCGCGCCGGCGGAAACAGAGGCCAGCGTGAACGCGATGGCCGCATAAGCGAGCAACCTCAGGAGCAGCATCGTCGACCTCCCTTTCCTGCGTCAGGATCGAAGAATGCCGCCGATCGGCTAACAATTCAAGGTTGCATCATTAAAATATACAATTACTTCTTGGACGATCCTGTCGGGCCCCGGCATCGCGGACACTCGCGTCATTCCGACGCGATCTTCAGGGTTCGAGCCCGTGCCGGCTTTTCGATCAGCAGGCCGAGCGCTTCCTCGGAGGTCATCGGCTCGCCGAAGGCGAAGCCCTGCGCGTATTCGCAGCCCATCTGGTAGAGCTCGACCGCGTCGCTGTCGGTCTCGGCGCCTTCGGCGACCACCTCCATGCCGAGATCGTGTGCCAGCGCGATGATCGAACGCAGGATCACCGGACGGGTGCCGCGCGGCGTGGTGCGCACGAAGGACTGATCGATCTTGATGGTGTCGAACGGGAAGCGCTGCAAATAGGCCAGCGACGAATGCCCGGTGCCGAAGTCGTCGAGCGACAGCCCCGCCCCGAGCTCCTTGATGCGGGTCAGCATCTGCGCGGCGTGTTCCGGGTTCTCCATCACCAGGCTCTCGGTGATCTCGAGCTTGAGCGTGCCGCGCGTCAGCGGCGTGCGCGATAAGACGCCGCGCAGATCCTGGATCAAATCGTGACGCAGCAACTGGCGCGATGATACATTGACGCTGGCGAACACCGGCTCGTGGCCGCGCGGCAGCTCGGCCTGCCAGTGCGACAGTTGCTTGGCGGTGTGGTCGAGCACGAACAGGCCGAGATCGACGATGAGGCCGATTTCCTCGGCGATCGAGATGAACTCCGCCGGCGACAGGCGGCCCATCTTCGGATGATCCCAACGCGCCAGCGCCTCGAAGCCGGCAATGGCCCGATCTTCCAACCGGACGATCGGCTGGAACAGTACCTTGATTTCCTGACGCTCGATGGCGCGCCGCAATTCGGATTCCATCGTCAGGCGGTCGGTCTTGCGCGCGCGCATCGCCGGCTTGAAGATTTCGATGCGGTCGCCGCCGATGCGCTTGGCGTAATACATCGCCAGTTCGGCGTCTTTCAGCAGTTCCTCGGTGCGATGCGGCGCACCTTCGGCGAGCGCCAGGCCGATCGATGCCGTGAGGAAGATTTCGCGATCGTTGAACACGATCGGCGCGCGCAGCGCGCGGCGCAGCGTTTCGGCGAAGGCAACGATGCGCGCCGGCTCCTTCTCCGACAGGAGAATGACGGCGAACTGGTCGCCAGCCAGCCGCGCCAAGGTGTCCTGCGGCTTGAGCAAGCGGCCGAGGCGGCGGGCGATGGTCAGCAAAATGGAGTCGCCGACGGCAATGCCGACCGAGTCGTTGACCTGCTTGAACCGGTCGAGGTCGATGACCATCACCGAGGGACGGATATTGCTGTCGGAGCGGGCGAAGGCGAACGCCGCTTCCATGCGATCGATGAACAATTCGCGGTTCGGCAGGCCGGTGAGGTTGTCGTGCACGGCGTCGAACAGCAATCGTTCTTCGGCGTTCTTGAAGTCGGTGACGTCGGTCAACGTGCCGACGACGCGAACGACTTCACCGTCGGAGCCGACCA
>JAFECJ010000093.1 GCA_018242205.1 Pseudomonadota bacterium | reverse complement strand
TCGTGGTGAAGACGACGAGATGGAATTTGGTAGGGGCGCTGTCGTTCGGTGTCGCCTTCAGCAGCTAAGCGATGGCGAGTACCTTGTGGCATTCTCTCCAAAGTTAGAAGACAAGGCATAACCATGGGCCACGAAAACGATCCCAACGAGACGCTTGGCGAGATGTTCGAGCGCGGCCTGAAAGTCCGGCGCGAGGTGCTCGGCGCCGACTATGTCGACAAGTCGCTCGACAGCGCCAACGACTTCATGATGGGGCTGCAGCATCTCACCACCGAGATGGCTTGGGGCTACTCCTGGGCGCGGCCGACGCTCGACCGCAAGATGCGCAGCGCCATGACGCTCGCCATGCTGACCGCGCTCGGCCGCACCCACGAGGTCAAGCTGCACGTCCGCGGCGCCATCAATAACGGCCTGACCGTCGAGGATATTAAAGAGATCTTCATTCACGCCGCCGCTTATTGCGGCGTGCCCGCCAGCCTGTCGTCCTTCAATGCCGCCAATGAGGTCTTGAAGGAGATGGGCAAGGTGGACTAACCGCTCTGCGCCAGCTGCATCTCAAGAGGACGCCTCCATGATCCGCGACGACATCAACAAGGCCTTGACCGAGGCGATGAAGGCGAAGGCCGAGCGCACGGTGTCGACTTTGCGCATGGTCAACTCGACGCTGAAGAACGCCGACATCGAGGCCCGCACCACCGGCAAGCCGCTCGGCGATGCCGAAGTGCTCGGCATCCTGCAGAAGATGATCAAGCAGCGGCAGGAATCGGTCGAGATGTACAAGAAGGGCAACCGCGCCGACCTGGTGAAGCAGGAGGAAGAAGAGATCGCGGTGATCTCGGCCTACCTGCCGAAGCAGATGTCGGATGCCGAAGTGACCGCCGCAATCGACGCCGCGATCAAGGAAACCGGCGCCGTCGGCATGAAGGACATGGGCAAGGTCATCGGCATCCTGCGCGGTAAATACGCGGGCCAGATGGACTTCGGCAAGGCGAGCGGGATGGTGAAGGCGAAGCTGAACGGCTGACCGACGTCTCCCCTGACCTGGGGCCTGTGCATAACTAGGAAAACCGGCGGAAACCCCAGAGTTTCGGGCCCACCGCGCCATTCCGGGAAACGCCGCCCGCGACTCCCTATATTAGGGAAGGTTCGAATCGGACTTTCCGCCTTATGCGCTTCACGCCCCAATTCCTTGAAGAATTGAAGGACCGGCTTCCTGTCTCGGAAGTCGTGGGCCGCCGCGTCAAGCTCGTCCGTGCGGGCCGCGAGTACAAAGGCCTGTCGCCCTTCGGCAAGGAAAAGACGCCCTCGTTCTTTGTCAACGATCAGAAGCAGGCCTGGTTCGACTTCTCGTCGCAAAAGAACGGTTCGATCTTCGACTTCGTCATGCTCACCGAAGGCGTCAGCTTCCCTGAGGCCGTCGAGCAACTGGCGCAGATGGCCGGCATGCCGCTGCCCAAAGTGTCGGACGACGACCAGCGCCGCGACGCGCATCGCAAGACCTTGCACGATGTCATGGAGATCGCCGCCAAGTTCTTCGAGACGACCTTGTCGTCGCGTCTCGGCGCCAAGGCGCGCGGCTATCTCGCCGATCGCGGTCTCGATGCCGCGACGCAGGTCAAGTTCCGCCTCGGCTATGCGCCGAACGATCGCTACGCGCTCAAGGAGCATCTCGGCTCGCACGGCATTTCGACGCAGGACATGATCGAGGCCGGGCTTCTGGTCGCCGGCGACGACATCCCGGTGCCGTTCGATCGCTTCCGCGATCGCGTGATGTTTCCGATCACCGATATCCGCGGCCGCGTCATTGCCTTCGGCGGGCGCGCTTTGGAGAAGGACGTCGCCGCGAAATATCTCAACTCGCCCGAGACGCCGCTCTTTCATAAGGGCCACACGCTCTACAACATCGCCGCCGCGCGCCAGGCCGTGCATGATGGCGCCCCGGTCGTCGTGGTCGAGGGTTATGTCGACGTCATCGCCATGGTGACCGCTGGTTACAACGGCGCGGTGGCGCCGCTCGGCACCGCGCTGACCGAGGATCAGATTACGCTGCTGTGGAAGATGGCCGACGAGCCGATCCTGTGCTTCGACGGCGACAAGGCCGGCGTGCGCGCCGCCTATCGCGCCGTCGATCTCGCCATGCCGCGCTTGAAGCCCGGCAAGAGCCTGTCGTTCGCGCTGCTGCCGGAAGGTCAGGACCCGGATGACCTGCTGCGATCGGCCGGCGCCGACGCCATCAAGGACGTCATCGACGCCGCCAAGCCCTTGGCGCAGATGCTGTGGGCGCGCGAGACCGAAGGCCATTCGTTCGATACGCCCGAGCGCCGCGCCGCGCTCGAAGCGCGCATCAACGAGGTCACCCAGCAGATCGCCGACGAATCCGTGCGAAAATACTACCGGCAGGATTTTGGCGACCGGCTGCGCGCCTTCTTTCAACCTGCGCAGAACCAGGGCTTCGTCGCGCGTGGCAATTTCGGCGGGCAGCGAGGCTCTTTTGGCGGGCAGGGCGGACGGCCCGGCTGGCAGCCGCGCGTCGTCGGCCAGCGCGGTGGCGCGCCGCGGGCCGGGCAGGCCGGCGCGCCTTATGTCGTGCTCAGTCAGCAGATGGCGGCGAGCCCCGTGCATCGCGGCCACCGCACGTCGGTGCCGACTCGCGAGGCGCTGATCCTGCAGGCGACGATCAACTACCCCTGGCTGCTGCACGACCACCTCGAAGAGCTGGTGTCGCTGGAGTTCCGCCACGGCGAGGCGGAGAAGCTGAAGGCCGCGCTGATCGACATCGCCGCCCATTCCGTCGACCACGCCGCCGGGCTGGAGCCCGACACCTTGCGGGCGGAACTCGCCGCGCGGGGGCTTTCCGACACGCTGGAGCGGGTCTTCGCCGCGATCACGACGGCGTCGGTCTGGGGCGTCCGGCCGGATGCGGCCCCGGATGATGTTTTGGTGACCTGGCAACAGCTTGTCGCCTTGCATCGGCAGTGGCATTCCCTACTTAAAGAACTCAAGGATGCCGAAATGGCCTTGGGCCAGGACGCCAGTGAGGCGAACTATTTGCGGCTCCGCGACGTCAAAGAACGGCTGTCCCGCGTGGACGGCACCGAGGCGCTGATCGAAGGGTTCGGCGCGTCGTCCGGCCGGGGCGCCAGGACTCTCTGAAGGACGCTCGAGAAGACGCGCCAAAATGAGCGGTTTTTCGAGCCTTTTGGCTTGACCGGGACGACAGGCCGAGTCACGGACTAGGACGCGGGACGTGGGGATGGACAGGTTCAGCCAGCGGGGAAGCCAGACCCTTTCCCGTTGGATTCATTCGGTTAATCGGGGCTTAAGCCGCCGCCGACGACACTGAGGTCTGATTCGGGCCCTGCCATTTCCCCGGCGGCGGCCCTTTTTTGGCATCCGCGCCGGGGATGCCGCGGGTTTACGGGTTTTGGTTTAGGGCGGAGTAGGCGATGGCTGGGAAGGTCCAGGAGAAGCAGATGGCGACGAAGGCGAAGGCCGCCCAGGCCAAGGGCGAGGAGGCTCCCGAGAAGGAAGCCGAACGCGCGCCCGATACGCCGCTGCCGTTGCTCGATCTCTCCGACGCCGCCGTCAAGAAGATGATCAAGGCCGCCAAGAAGCGCGGCTACGTCACCTACGAACAGCTCAATGCCGTGATGCCGTCGGAGGAAGTCAACTCCGAGCAGATCGAGGACACGCTCGCCATGCTGTCCGAGATGGGCATTAACGTGGTCGAGACCGAGGACGCCGACGGTGACGAGGACGGCGAGAAGCCGACCGACGAAGCCGACGACGACGATGACGACGACACCGGCCGCGAGCTGGTCGAGACCAAGGGCAAGGCGCTCGCCACCGTCGAGAAGAAAGAGCCGTCCGAACGCACCGACGATCCGGTGCGCATGTATCTGCGCGAGATGGGCTCGGTGGAGCTGTTGTCGCGCGAGGGCGAAATCGCCATCGCCAAGCGCATCGAGGCCGGCCGCGAGGCCATGATCTCCGGCCTGTGCGAAAGCCCGCTGACGTTCCAGGCCATCATCATCTGGCGCGACGAACTCAACGAAGGCAAAGTTTTCCTGCGCGACATCATCGACCTCGAAGCGACCTATGCCGGTCCCGAGGCCAAGCAGATGCAGACGCCGGTCGGTCCCGACGGCAAGCCCATGGGGGGCGGAGCCAACGGCAACGGCGCGCCGCATCTGCAGGTCGTGCAGCCGGCGGCGGCGCCGACCGCGCCCGCGGGCGCGACGCCGTTCAAGGAAGCCGGCGACGACGAAGAGAAGGATCCGGGCGAGACCGCGGCCGAGGGCGATTACGACGAAGACGACATGGAAGGTTCGATGTCGCTCGCCGCGATCGAGGCCGAGCTGAAGCCGAAGGTGGTCGAGACCTTCGACAACATCGCCGACCAGTTCAAGAAGCTGCGCCGCCTGCAGGAGCAGGACATCGAGAACCGGCTCAAGGCCGGCGTCGGCGCTTCGCTGTCGCCGAACCAGGAGCGCAAGTACAAGAAGCTCAAGGACGAGATCATCGGCCACGTGAAGTCGCTGCGCCTCAACCAGGCGCGTATCGACTCGCTGGTCGAGCAGCTCTACTCGATCAACAAGAGCCTCGTGTCGAACGAAGGCCGCCTGATGCGGCTCGCCGAATCCTACGGCGTCGCCCGCGACGACTTCCTGAAAAACTACATCGGCTCGGAGCTCGATCCGCGCTGGCTCAACCGCATCTCCAAATTGTCGGCCAAGGGCTGGAAGAAGTTCACCGCCGACGAGAAGGACAAGATCAAGGACATCCGCTCGCTGGTGCATGATCTGGCGGCGCAGACCGGCGTCGAGATCGGCGAATTCCGCAAGATCGTGCAGATGGTGCAGAAGG
>JAFECJ010000092.1 GCA_018242205.1 Pseudomonadota bacterium | reverse complement strand
GCTGCGCATGGATCCGGAGCGCCACACCTGCACCTGGAAGGGCGAGCCGGTGACGCTGACCGTCACGGAGTTCCTCATCCTGCAGGCGCTCGCCACCCGCCCGGGCGTGGTGAAAAGCCGCAACGCCCTGATGGATGCGGCCTACGACGATCAGGTCTATGTCGACGACCGCACCATCGACAGCCACATCAAGCGCCTGCGCAAGAAGTTCAAGGTCGTCGACGACGACTTCGAGATGATCGAGACGCTGTACGGCGTGGGCTACCGATTCAAGGAGTAGTCCTCTCTCCGCTCACCCCCGCGAAAGCGGGGGTCCAGAGCGGCTTGCTCCGCGCCCGTAATAGTTGGAATTTAGCAAGCACTGGGTCCCCGCATAGGCGTTCTGAAAGAACGCCGTCCCTTGGACGGCTATGCACGGGGACGAGCGGGTAGAGAGGTTCGAGGTCGCTCAACGTGCTCGATCGAACCGCAGAGCAGCAAGCGCGCGAGGCCGAGTCGGTCGACACCGAAACGGCGGCCGACGCGCCCGCGCTGAAGAAGCGCGACTGGAATCCGGTGCGCTTCGTGCGCTCGGCCTGGGCCTTCTTCATCACGCTGAGCTTCTCCAGCCTCACGCGCCGCATCGTCTTCCTCAACCTCGCCGGCCTGGTCGCGCTGCTGGTCGGCCAGATGTATCTGTCGCAGTTCCGCGCCGGCCTGATCGACGCGCGCGTGCAGAGCTTGCTGGTGCAGAGCGAAATCATCGCCGGCGCCATCGCCGCGTCCGCCACGGTCGAAAGCGACGCCGTCACCATCGATCCGGATCGCCTGCTCGAATTGCAGGCCGGCGAAAGCTATGGCCCCGACGACTCGCTGTCCGGCATCGAATTCCCGATCAATCCCGAGCGCGTCGCGCCGGTGCTGCGCCGCCTGGTATCGCCGACCAAGACACGCGCCCGCATTTACGATCGCGAAGGCGTGCTCATCCTCGACAGCCGCAATCTTTACGGCCGCGGCGACGTGCTGCGCTTCGACCTGCCGTCGCCGACCGCCGAGCAGCCCAGCCTGATGGAGCGCGCGTTCATCGCCATCCGCCGCTGGCTCGGCCGCGGCGACCTGCCGCTCTACAAGGAACTCGGCCCCGAAAACGGCAAGAGCTATCCGGAGGTCGCGAGCGCACTCGCCGGCCATCACGCCAGCATGGTGCGCGTCAACGACCGCGGCGAGGTCATCGTCTCGGTCGCGGTGCCGGTGCAGCGTTTCCGCGCCGTGCGCGGCGCGCTGATGCTGTCGACCCAGGGCGCCGACATCGACGATATGGTGGAGGCCGAGCGGCTCGCCATCGTCAAGGTGTTCTTCATCGCCGCCGGCGTCATGGTGGTGCTGTCGATCCTGCTCGCCGGCACCATCGCCGGCCCGGTGCGGCGCCTCGCCGATGCCGCCGAACGCGTGCGCCGGCGCATCAAGACGCGCGTCGAGATTCCGGATTTCACCGGACGCCACGACGAGATCGGCGAACTGTCCGGCGCGCTGCGCGACATGACCAACGCGCTGTACAGCCGCATCGAGGCGATCGAGAGCTTCGCCGCCGACGTGTCGCACGAATTGAAGAACCCGCTGACCTCGCTGCGCTCGGCGGTCGAGACGTTGCCGATGGCCAAGACCGAGACCAATCGCAAGCGACTGCTCGACGTCATCGCGCACGATATCCGGCGGCTCGATCGGCTGATCTCCGACATTTCCGATGCCAGCAGGCTCGATGCTGAATTGCAGCGGCAGGAAGTGGCGATCGTCGATTTCGCCAAATTGCTCGACGCGCTGGTGTCGGCGGCCAACGAAGTCGACAAGAACAACGTCAAGGTGACGCTGACCTTCGAGGGCGGCCAACCGACACAGTTCAAGATGCCGGGGCACGATTCGCGACTCGGCCAGGTGGTGTCGAACCTGATCGACAATGCGCGCTCGTTCTCGCCGGAAGGCGGCACCGTCCGCGTCACCTGCCGCAAGCTCAAGGGCGAGATCGAGATCATCGTCGATGATGACGGTCCCGGCATTCGCCCGGACGCCCTGCAGAAAGTGTTCGAGCGCTTCTACACCGACCGGCCGCATCAGGGCTTCGGCCAGAACTCGGGCCTCGGCCTGTCGATCTCCAAGCAGATCGTCGACGCGCATGGCGGCCGCATCTGGGTCGAGAACCGCATCGGCTCGGGCACGCGGAAAAACGAGGAGACCGGCGAGGACGAGCCGCGTGTGCTCGGCGCCCGTTTCATCGTCCGCCTGCCGGCGAAGTAAGCTTCGTTTAGGCGCACACTAATCTCCGCTCATCCGTATCAGACCCGTCATCCTGAGGTGCGAGCGCGGTACGCGCGAGCCTCGAAGGACGACGGCCCGGGGATTCATTGGCCGTCGCCCTTCGAGGCGCGCCACGAGGCGCGCACCTCAGGGTGACGGCGCTATACTGAGTGTCATGGCAACAGACACCCCCACCACCCACGCCTCCGCTGTCCTGATCGGCGCGCACGCCGTGCTGATCCGCGGACCGTCAGGCGCCGGCAAGTCGCGGCTGGCCTTCGACCTGATCCGGACGGCGGGGCGCGGCGGTTTACCCTTCGCCCGGCTGGTCGCCGACGACCGCGCCAGCCTCGAGGCCCGTCACGGCCGCCTGCTGGTGCGTCCGGCGCCGGCGCTGGCCGGCCTCATCGAGATCCGCGGCCTGGGCATCCGCCGCCTGCCCCACGAGCCGGTGGCTGTGGTTGGGCTGGTGATCGACCTCGCCGCCAGCGACGCCGAGCGGCTGCCGCCGCCGGAGGCCCACCGGACGGTCATTTCCGGTATCGAAATGCCGCGGCTTGCCGTCGCACCGGGGGCAGATGCCCTGCCCTTGCTGCAGGCCTGGCAAGCGTCCGGGTCCATGGGCGAGGGATAGGCGGTGACGGCGATTGACCGCGGAATCGGCCTGCGCTACGCCCTCACGCCGCGTTTCCTTAAGAAAAATTAACCATAACGGGCGTAGCGTGCCGTCCGGCCAAAACCCTAGATAGAGCCTGCTTTTGACATCGCCTTTCCGCGTTGCAGCAGACAGCCTATATAGCAAGTCAAGCCCTTGCCACCGGGCTGCGGATGCGCCTCAATGCGCCCCCATTCGTGCGGCGCAACAAGATGAACAAGGCGCCCGCGAGGAGTTCGGAATGATCGGCCTCGTATTAGTGACCCACGGGCGACTCGCCACCGAGTTTCGCTCGGCTCTTGAGCACGTTGTGGGTCCGCAAACCCAGATCGAGGCTGTGACCATCGGCCCCGACGACGACGCGGAACAGTGCCGCATGGATATTCTCGATGCGGTCAAACGCGTCGATTCCGGCGAAGGCGTTGCCATTCTCACCGACATGTTCGGCGGCACCCCGTCGAACCTCGCGATTTCGGTGATGAGCCAGCCCAAGGTCGAGGTGCTCGCCGGCATCAATCTGCCGATGCTGATCAAGCTCGCAAAGGTGCGCGAGACCTGTCCGCTGGAGGACGCGGTCGCCGCCGCTCAGGAAGCCGGCCGCAAGTACTGCACGATCGCCAGCCGGGTCCTGAACGGCAAATGACCCTGCCGCGCAGCGACGCTCCCGATCCGCATGGTGCCGGCGTCAGCCGCGAAGTCGAGATCGTCAACAAGAAGGGTTTGCACGCCCGGGCCTCGGCCAAATTCGTGCAGCACGCCGAAAAATTCGACGCCGCCATCATCGTGACCTGCCGCGGCGAGACCGTCGGCGGCACCTCTATCATGGGGCTGATGATGCTGGCCGCCGGCCCCGGCTCGATGATCGCTATCAAGGCCACCGGCAAAGAGGCCCAGGCCGCCGTCGACGATTTGTACGCCCTGGTGTCGGACCGGTTCGGCGAGGAAGAGTAGCGACCGCCGCGGAGCCGCGCGCCGCGCCCGGCCCGACGACCTAAACCTCCTGCAACAAGAGCTCGATTTGCGCGCGGATGGCGTCAGGTTCGGTCGTCGGCGCGAAGCGATCGACGACATGACCGGCGCGATCGATCAGGAATTTTGTGAAATTCCATTTGATCGCCTCGCTGCCGAGCAGGCCCTTGGCCTCGCCCTCGAGCCACCGATAGAGCGGATGCGCGTCGGCACCGTTGACGTCGATCTTGGCGAACATCGGGAAGCGCACGCCGTAGTTCAGCGTGCAGAAGCTGGCGATCTCGGCGGCATCGCCCGGCTCCTGGCCGCCGAACTGATTGCACGGAAAGCCGAGCACGCTGAAGCCGCGGTCGCCGAAATCGTCGTACAGTTTCTCCAGCCCGGCATATTGCTTGGTGAAGCCGCACTGACTCGCGGTGTTGACGACGAGCAGCACCTGGCCGCGAAAGCGTTCGAGCGCGACGTCGCGACCTTCGAAATCGCGTGCCGTAAAGTCGTAGAGGGTCGTCATGTCCCTTTCCGGTAAAACCTATTCTTGCCGCGGCGCAAGCCGTCCGGCCGGTGCCGGAAGCCCTCTCCTCTCCAATTTAGGTACAAATCCGCCCTCCAAAACCACATAAAGAAATCTTTATATATGCATTGCGGCCCCGGTCCAGGCCTGTTATAGGCACGGCCATTCCACCAAACCCACGACCGGACCGGGAAGGATCACGTATGCCCATCGCCAAGGAATACATCGTCAAGGACATCGGCCTCGCCGACTTCGGCCGCAAGGAACTGTCGCTGGCCGAGACCGAAATGCCCGGCCTGATGGCGACGCGCGAGGAATACGGCCCGAAGCAACCGCTTAAAGGAGCCCGCATCGCCGGTTCGCTGCACATGACCATCCAGACCGGCGTGTTGATCGAGACCCTGGTCGCGCTCGGCGCCGACGTGCGCTGGGTGTCGTGCAACATCTATTCGACGCAGGACCACGCCGCCGCCGCCATCGCCGCCGCCGGCGTGCCGGTGTTCGCGATCAAGGGCGAGAGCCTCAAGGACTACTGGGACTACACCGCCAAGCTGTTCGAGTGGCATGACGGCGGCACGCCGAACATGATCCTCGACGACGGCGGCGACGCCACCATGTTCGTGCATCAGGGCTATCGCGCCGAACAGGGCGACACCATGTTCCTCGATCAGCACAATTCGGAAGAAGAAGAGATCTTCTTCGCGCTGATCAAGCGCATCCTCAAGGAGAAGCCGAAGGGCTACTTCGCCACGCTCGCCAAGAACATCAAGGGCGTGTCGGAAGAGACCACCACCGGCGTGCACCGCCTCTACGACATGCAGAAGGCCGGCACGCTGCTGTGGCCGGCGATCAA
>JAFECJ010000091.1 GCA_018242205.1 Pseudomonadota bacterium | reverse complement strand
GACGAAGATGGCATCGTCGCCTTCTCGCAAGCCATTGCACCGTCGCTGCTGGAGGCGGTGCGTGCCCAGGTCAAGCGCGAGGAGGACATCCTGCAGTCCATCCGCGAAGGCCGCTACAAGGGCAGCTACGGAAAGTGAGCCGCGCTCGGCGTATTAAGCCTTGGCGTTGGCGCGTGCGCCGTACTGTTCGTCGCTCACCTTCTCCATCCACTCAACCGCTTTACCGTTGAGTGCTTCCTGGATGGCGATATGGCCCATGGCCGCCGTCGCCGAGGCGCCGTGCCAGTGCTTTTCGCCGGGCGGAAACCAGACGACGTCGCCCGGCCGGATCTCCTCGATTGGGCCGCCTTCGCGCTGGGCCCAGCCCATTCCCGACGTGACGATCAGCGTCTGGCCGAGCGGATGCGTGTGCCAGGCGGTGCGGGCACCGGGCTCGAAGGTGACCAACACGGCGCGCATGCGCGCCGGCTCCGGCGCTTCGTGCAGCGGGTCCTGACGCACGGCGCCGGTAAAGTAATCGGGTGATGGCTTGGCCGAAGGCCGCGAGCCGCTGCGCTTGATATCCATGTCGTCAGTCCTTCCGTCCCTCAGTCCTTTTTCTTCGCCGCGGCCGCGGTCTTTGCCGCCCTGACGGCCTTCTTGCCCTTGGCTTTGGCCGTCTTATTCTCGTCGCTCTTCTTGTCCTCAACGAGGCGCGACAGTCCGCAGGTCATCGCTTCCTTCTGCGTCAGTTCCCGCTTCTCGGTCGCAGCGACATAGATCGCCGCGCCGAAAATCGCCAGAACGCAGACCTGCGCCGAAGCCGCTGCCGTCATCGCGATCAGGCCGAACGCCGCGAGGCAGGCCCGCAACAGTGTCTTTCTCATCTCCGGCCCCCCCGATTGCCCGACGGTAGGTGAACAGTCCCACTGTTTGGAGCGCCATGGAAGGGGGCTATGCGCGGGCGCGACTCAGGGCGATGGCATTCTTTTGTTACAGGCATGCGCGGCGTCTTGGCGCAGGTGGCGTTGCGGACGAAGTCCTTGCCGACACCCGAATCGCCTATAAATCCTGCGCTCGCCAGCCGTCCGGCGTCCCGCCGGGCGTGGGCCACCAAAGGTTATTCCGCCATGTCGATGTCGGCCGACGTTCCCACCCCGCCGCGAGAACTCGCCGGTCAGTTGCGCCCGCTGCCGCAACTCATCTTTTCGTCGCGCTGGCTGCAATTACCGCTTTATCTGGGCCTGATCGTCGCCCAGGGCGTCTATGTCGTCCTGTTCCTGAAGGAGCTGTGGCACCTGGTGCTCGGCGCCATGAAGTTTACCGAGCAGGAGATCATGCTGGTGGTGCTCGGCCTCATCGACGTGGTGATGATCTCGAACCTGCTGATCATGGTCATCGTCGGCGGCTACGAGACTTTCGTGTCGCGGCTCGAACTCGAGCGTCATCCCGATCAGCCGGAGTGGCTCAGCCACGTCAATGCCAGCGTGCTGAAGATCAAGCTCGCGATGGCGATCATCGGCATCTCGTCGATCCACTTGCTGCGGACCTTCATCTATGCCGGCCAGCTCGGCCAGGATGGCTCGTCTTACACGTCGACCGGCGTGATGTGGCAGGCGATCATCCACGGCCTGTTCGTCTTCTCGGCGATCGGTATCGCCTATGTCGAGAAGATCGGCCAGTCGGCCTACAGCAACCCGGACCATCACTGAGGCGCATGAGGTCTTGAAGGCGTCCGCTCGCCAGCGCGAGCGGGCGCCTGATTACTCGACGGCGGCGATAAATTACTGGCGTAGCGATGCCAACGCGCCCGACCACTTGGCCAACTCATCGAGCATGTTTTTGACGCTCAAATCGATCAACTCGTTCGACTTGAACACGCCCTGCTCGATCTGCTTGCCGCCAAACGGGATCGGCACGCCTTCCGGCAGCGGCATCATCTTTACCGCCGTGAGCATCAGCTTGAGCACCTGCGCCGAGCGCAGACCGCCGGATACGCCGCCATAGCTGACGAGGCCGGCGGCTTTGTAATTCCATTCCTTCGACAGATAGGTGATGGCGTTGATCAGCGAAGCGGGCGGGAAATAGTCGTATTCCGGCGTCACGAACACGAAAGCGTCGGCGGCGGCGTTGATCGCGCTCCACTTCTTGGTGTGCTCATGCTGGTAGTCTTGCATCAGCGGATGCTTCGGCTCATCGAAGATCGGCAGGTTGATGTCGGCGAGGTCGACCAAAGTCGGCTCGTAACGCGCATCTTTACTGACGGCCTCGGTGAACCATTTTGCGATGGGAAGGCCGATACGGCCGGGACGCGTTGAACCGACGATGATGTTGAGTTTGAGAGCCATGGGACACCTGTGAGACGAGGATAAAAGGTACCAGCGTTGACTAGCTGCGGCCGGTCGCAGCGTTCAAGGCACAAGCTTGATACCTCCATCCCGCACGGCAAGTGACGTGCGCCGAGAATGCCGCCGCATTAAGATTGAATTTACCGGCCACGATCCGTTCTCCGATTCGCGGATGTTCCTCGAACGTTCGCATTTTTGCTTGATGCTGTGTCGGCGACAGGTATCCCGACCACATCTAGCGGCAATGGCGTGCGGACACCGCGTACTCGACGCGAATCACGAGAAGTCCGCCAAACGATAGACGCGATGCGATTCGTGTGGCTGCCGTCTAAGCCGCCTGGACTTGCTCGAGCCGTGCCATGGCTCGGCGCAAGGCGTTGAAGCATTCGCCATCAATGGCGGTGCCGACCTCTTCGGCCATGATGGCAAATGCTTGCGAGATCGGCATGGCGGCGCGATAGGGCCGCTCGGCCGTCAGGGCGTCGAAAATATCCGCCACAGTAATGATCCGGGTCTCCAGTCGGATGCAATCTGCGGTGAGCCCACGTGGATAGCCTTTGCCATCGAGCCGCTCGTGGTGAGCACCGGCAACGACGGCAAGATCGCTGAAGGCCGCGATTCTGGAGAGAATCTGTTCCGAATATAGCGAATGAAGTTTCATGGCCGCCCACTCGTTGGCGTCGAGTTTAGCTGGCTTGTCCAGAATGGAATTGCTGACGCCGAGTTTGCCGATATCGTGCAACAAGGCGGCGCGCTTGAGCCACCGACGCCGCTCCAGTGAATAGCCCATCTCTTCCGCGATCAAATCGGTGAACAAGGTCACCCTTTCGCTATGGCCGCCAGTATAGGGGCTTTTTGAGTCGACGACCTTGGCAAAGGCGGCAGCGACGTCATCGAGATAGTCATCATCGACGGTCTTGATCGTCTGCGCGGGTTCAAGCGCATAAAGCGCGTTTTGCAGGTCGGCCGATGCCAGCATGGACCAGAACTCGGCGTTATCGGCGATACGATCGAAAGCGCCAACCAGCATCGGATCGAACCAAGTGCCGGAGCGATTATCGACCTCGCGCCGGGCGGCGTCGATCCCGCCGCTGGTGAAGAAGACGTCGATCACCTGCGCCATCAAGGCGATGCGGGAAAAGAGCGGGATCGCGACACCTTGCAACCGCAAAGGCAGGCCGCTGCCATCCCAATGCTCGTCGAGATTCTGTATGCCCTGCGCCACGCGTTCGGAAAAACGCATGGTGCGCGCGATCTCTGCGCCGCGCTGGCAGCGGGTCTCGACGAGTTCCTTCGGCGCCGTGCCGGCGGTCAGAAAGGCGGTGACCAGCGCGCGGATGCGATCGGCCAGTCCGGCCTGCAGACCGGTGTGCGATAGAACGAAACGCAAAGCCTGCGGCAGGCTGCCGTCGATGTTTTTGGCGTCGCGTTTGAAGACCAGGTCGTCAGTCATGTAGAGCTGACAAATTCGTGCGGCATTGCTGCTGCATCCGAGGTCCTTGAGCAGCAAGGTGTAGTAGAGATCGCTGATGTCGGTTTCGCTCATGCTGATGGCGCGGCCGATATGAATGCCGATCCAGCAGCAACGCAGGCAATGGCCGGCTGGTTGGCCCTCGACCATATCGAGCGCGTGGCTCAGCGCGCCCAGCAGCTCGGCAAGGCGAACGTTTTCTGTCAGCACGTTATGGTCGGTCATGCCTTGGAGGCCTCGCCGCGGCGGGATGACCGAACCAAACATAGTTTGTTTAACGCAGAGTATCGGTCACCGCATCGGAATCCGACGCGCAGCCTTAGAGGTGACGATGGGTCTCGTTCGCATTACCTTTGTCAGCATGATCGGCTTGATTCGAGGCGTTATTGTCTTGTTGACCATCTTCGTCTGGCTGGCGGCGCCAGCCTTCGCGGATTCGGCCTTCGACCGCTTTCTCGAATCGATGTGGCCGCGGGCAGAGAAAATCGGTGTGACGCGGCCGGTGTTCGATGCCGCGATCAGGGGCCTGACGCCGGATCTGTCGCTGCCCGATCTCGAGATCGCCGGCCGGCCGGAGAAGCCGCCGCCGGGCCAGCCGGAATTCGTGCAGACGCCGTCGCAATATCTGCGCGAGAAAAGCTTTGACCGGCTGGCGGCGCGTGGCCAGCAATTGCAGGCGCAATATCGCGACACGCTTCGCCGTATCGAGCAGGAGATCGGCGTGCCCGGCAATGTCGTGCTGGCGATCTGGGCGCGCGAGACCGACTACGGCTCCTACAAGCTGCCGCACGACGGCATTCGCGTGCTGGCGACGCAGGCCTACACGGGCCGGCGCAAGGCGATGTACCAGGATGAGTTCGCCTATGCGCTGAAGATGCTGCAGGACGGCGTGCCGCGCTCCGACTTGCGTTCGTCCTGGGGGGGCGCGCTGGGACTCACGCAGTTTCTGCCGTCGGACTATTACCGCTACGCCGTCGATTTCGACCATGACGGCCGCATCGACATTTTCCATTCGGTGCCGGATGCCCTGGCCTCGGCGGCCAAACAGCTCGCCGGTCGCGGCTGGCAGCGCGGCGAGCGCTGGGCCTATGAGGTACGCGCGCCAGAGAACGGCGACTGCTCGATCGGCGTGCCGGATGTGAAGATGCCGATCGGCGAATGGGTGAAGCGCGGCTATCTCATCATTCCGCCGCGCAAGATGACGCAGGAAGCACTGGCGACGCCGGCCTCGCTGTTGCAGCCGGAAGGCTCATACGGTCCGTCGTTCCTGACGCCGAAGAACTATTTCGTCATCAAGGACTACAATTTCTCCGACCTTTATGTGCTGTTCGTCGGTCATTTGTCGGATCGTATCGCCGGTGCCAAGGCCTTCGTCACGCCGTGGAGCAAGAGCGAACAGCTCAAGACCAGGGACGTCGAGGCGATGCAGCAGCGCCTGACTGAGCTCGGATTTTACAAGGACAAGATCGACGGCAAGGCCGGCATGCTCACCCGCGCGGCGGTCGGGCATTATCAGAAGCGCAACGGCTTGAAGGTCGATTGCTGGCCGACGGCGGCGGTGCTGTCGCACATGCGGCGCTAACTGCTTCAGCAGCGGCGCCAG
>JAFECJ010000090.1 GCA_018242205.1 Pseudomonadota bacterium | reverse complement strand
CGCGCCAATCAGCAGGCGAAGGAGCTCGCGGCCGTTACCGAATGTCTCGTCGTCTTCCAGGGGCCGCAGCATTACATCAGCCCGTCGCTTTATGCGACCAAACGGGAGACGGGCAAGGTCGTGCCGACCTGGAATTACATCACCGTCCAGGCCTATGGCGCGCCGAAAGTCGTCGACGATGCCGCATGGCTCCGGCAACAGATCGACGATCTGACGCGCCATCAAGAAGGCTCGCGTGCAGCGCCGTGGCACGTTGCCGATGCGCCGGATGATTTCATCGCCGCGCAGGTCAAAGGCATCGTCGGACTCGAGATTCCGATTTTGCGTATCGACGGCAAATGGAAGGTCAGCCAGAACCGGCCGGCCGCCGATCAGGCCGGCGTCGCCGCCGGTCTGCGCGGACTCAGCGACAACGCCGACGCGATGGCCGATGCGCTCATCGCGCGCGGCAAGATCAGCTAGAAACGGACGGCGTTATGCAACGTACGCTCATTTCCTCCGGCTCGCCGTTCGAACCGGTCATCGGCTTCTCGCGTGCCGTGCGGGTCGGCTCACATATTGCCGTTGCCGGCACGGCGCCGGTGGCGCCGGGCGGCGGCATCGCCTGTCCCGGCGATCTCTACGGCCAGACCTTGCGCTGTCTCGAGATCATCGAGGCCGCGATTATCGAGGCCGGCGGCAGGCGCGAACACATCGTCCGCACGCGCATGTTCCTCAAGGAGATCGGCACCTGGCAGGACGCCGGCCGCGCCCATGGCGAGTTCTTCCGCGACATCCGCCCGGCATCGACCATGATCCAGATTGTGCAGGCCATCGATCCCGGCTGGCTGATCGAGATCGAAGCTGATGCGATAGTTCCATAGCGCAAGGCATCTGCGACTGTTTGGGGTGTGGACGGCGAACCGCAACCATCCCGACCCATCGCGTTAGGGTATCGACAACTAAGACCGCTTAATTACCATCGAAATTAAGGAAATCCATTCGGCTAGCAATTAACCCTGACCCTTAGGGGCAAATTCAAGGGCAGGGATCGTGAGTATTCGACCACGACCGATCTGGTTCTATTTTATTGCCTTCAGTGCGGCGCTCACGCTGCCGGTCATGGCGATTGCCGGCTTTATGATGTGGACCCTCGCCAAGTCCGAAAATGCCCGACTCCAGAACAACCTTTACGAAGCCAACGAGCAGATCATATTCGCGCTTGAGCGGCAGCATAGCGCGGACATGGCTGCGTTACGCGCGCTCGCGACCTCGCCGGCCCTGCGTAACGGCGAGATAGCGGCCTTTCGTACTCAGGCCAATGCCATGGTCGGCGCCGTCGGGGCGCTTACCAACATCATCCTGCGCGATGCCGACGGCCGGGTGCTCATGGACACGGGCTCCGGCATCGCAAGCGACCTGCCGCCGGAATTCCTACGCCCCAATGAGGCTCCGCCGGAATTGTCAGGCATCGTAATCGGCAAGACTTTCGCTCTGTCGGCGTATTACTTCTCTACACCGGTCGTCATCGCAAGTGCAGTACGTTTCTACGTCATCGGCCGTATCGCGCTGCCGAGCCTTAACTCGCTCATGCGCGAACAGATGATCGATCAAGGCTACTTCGCCTCGATCGTCGACGCCAACGGCCTGATCCTGGCGCGCTCGGCGGAGAGCGACAAATACTATGGCCGCAAGCTGAACGGCCTCGTGGGCAATCTCCCGCCGACCTTCACCTGGAGCGGCGTCAATCCGCAAGGTATTGCCGTTTTCGGCATATTCAACCGCTCGAAAATGACAGGTTGGGGTGTCACCACCGGCATCGACCGAAAGCTTCTGAATGCCCCGCTGCACAACTCACTATTGTGGCTCGCGACGCTGGCAGTGACGACTTTCGCTATCGGCTGCATGATCGCGTATCTGCTCAGCCGGGTGCTGGCCGCCGCATCGCGGAAGATTATCACTGCCGCTGTCGAACTCGGCGAGGGCAGGACTATCGGCGCTTTCACGACGCCGATCGTCGAAGCCAACATCGTCAGTGCCGCGCTGCAGGCGACTTCGGAGAAGCTGCGTCAGCACGCCGAAGCGCTCAACGCCGCCAACCGGACATTGGAACGCAAAGTCGAGGAGCGGACCACCGAGCTCGCCGGCAAGACCGAACTGCTCGAGACAACCTTATCCACCATGGATCAGGGCCTTGTCGTCATCGGCCCGGATGGCGAAATCCGGTTGTTCAACGAGACCGCCGCCGCGATCAATGATGTTCCGGTCGAATTTCTCAAAAAGCGTCCGACGATCGCCGAAGCCATTGAATATCGCCGCGCCAACGGCGTGTTTGAACACACGCCGGAGGACCTCAAACTTCTCATGCATCGCGAAGGCCTCGAGCTCGGCCGAACCATCGTGCACGAACGCGAGCGACGCAACGGCGACGTCATCGAGGTTCGTACCGTTCCGATGGCCGATGGCTCGCTTGTGCGCACATTTACGGACGTCACGTTGCGCAAACATGCCGAACGCCACCTCGAATATCTGGCGCGACACGATCCACTGACGCGACTGCCAAATCGCGTATTGTTTCGAGAACGCCTCGAGCAAGCCATTTCCTACAGCCGGCGCCACGGCGCGCCGTTCTCGGTGCTGTTTATCGATCTCGATGGCTTCAAGGACGTCAATGATCGCCACGGCCATGCCGTCGGCGACGGCCTGCTGATCGAGGTTTCGGCGCGCTTCAAGAGCACACTAAGAATGGAGGACACCGTCGCCCGGCTCGGCGGCGACGAATTCGCCATTCTGCAAACCGCCGCCGGCGGCGCCGGCGATCCGATTCGGCTGGCCCGCCGCCTGCTCGAGGAAGTCGCCGGCAGCTATCGCATTGGCGACGTCGAAGCCTCGACCGGGCTGAGCATCGGCATTGCCCGCTGCCCGCAAGACGAAGCGGAAATCGATAAACTGTTGAGGCAGGCGGACGCGGCGCTTTATCGCGCCAAACGTCAGGGCCGCGGGACCTTTTGCCTCGCCGGCCCCGACGCAACGCATCAGGCCGATTAAGCCGGCGGCGGTTCGTTGAACGCCGGCGGCTTGGCCAGCCGTTGTTCGCGGATGAAGATGTAGAAGCCGGCGGCGATGATGATGCCGGCGCCGATCACCACATGCCGCGACGGCACGTCACCGAAGAAGATGTAGCCGAGCAGCACCGCCCAGACGATGCTCGTATACTGATACGGCACGACGACCGAGGCCGGCGCGAGACTCAGCGAACGGTTGATACAGAGAAAGGCCGTCATCGCCACGGCGCCGAGCAGCGCCAAGAGGCCGGCGTCGAACCAGCTCACCGCCACCCAGGTAAACGGCGCGGTCACGGCGCCGAAGATCAGCGCGGCGATGACTTGCGTGCCGACCAGCACCACATCCGACGTACCGCGTACCAGCCGCGTGCACACCATGAAGATCGAGAACGACAGACTGCCGGCGATGGCGACCAGCGCATGCGGCGAGAATGCGCCGCCGGTCGGCCCGAGCGCGATCATGACGCCGAAGAAGCCGCCGACCACCGCCATCCAGCGCCGCCAGCCGACATGCTCGCCGAGCAGGAACGGCGACACCGCCGTCACATAAATCGGTCCGGCCAGATAGAAGGTCATGGTGTCGGCGAGCGACATGCCCGACAGCGCCCAATAGAAGCAGGCAACCTCGAAGGTGGCGAAAGCGGCGCGCGTGACCTGCAGCCACGGCCGCGGCGCGCGGAAAAAGGCGCCGATGCCGACCTTGGCGATGAACGGCGACAGGATGACGACCGCCGAAAGGCTGCGCAGCAGCAGCACCTGGCCGACCGAATAGGTCGAGATCAGCCATTTCCCCATGGTGTCGTTGACGGAGAAAAAGAAGATGCCGATCAGCATCAGGGCGATGCCGGCAAGTGCATGGTCGCGCCCGGCTAGGCGATCCGTCTGCGTCGTCATGCCAGCCGTATATACGCGCGCCGGCATCGCGCCAATAGCGGCCGACCGGGCCGCCGGCACCGCCCACAACCGCCGTTCAGCTCTGCCGAGCCTGCCGCGCTGCGGCGGTGAATTTGGCGACAAACTCGTCCAGTTCATCGCGATTAAGATCGCTGATGGCGAGCAGGTTCAGGCCGTTGTCGCTCCAGCGAATGACATTGAACCCCTGCACCACCTGGAACTGCGGCGTATCGGAGACGCCTTCGGCGCCTTGCCGCACGAACAAGTTGATGACGTGGACACGGCGACGGTAGACGATCGCCGCCGCCGGCTTGCCGTCGATGAAGTCGAGCCGGCCGCCGATCAGGGTAAAGCCCTGGGTCGTCAGATCGACAACCGGCGGCGCCAGATCGATGCGGCCGTTGAACCAGGGTTTGACGGTGTGTTGGTTGGTCGATAGCACGTCGGTCAGATGATCGGCCTGCAGCGAGCGCAGATGCGCCGAGATCGCTTCACCGACAACAATACTATCGCGATCCTGATGCAGGATGACGACGCCGACACTGGCCGCCGCCAGCGCCGACATCGCGCCGCCGGCGACAAAACCCTTCAGCCAGGCGCGGCGGTCGGTCTTGACCGGCGACGGAATGGCGCGCTCGATGCTGCCACGCAGCGAGGCCGGCGCGGCATGACGCAATCCCTGTATCGGTAGAGCGTCGCGCAGTTCGCGCCACGCAGCCAGTCGGGCGGCGCAGCGGTCACAACCGGCGATGTGCGCCTCGACCTCGCGCGCGTGACCGGCGTCGAGTTCGCCGTCGATCAGCGCATGAATCAGCACCTCGGCTTCGTCGCAGGTCATGTCCCCTTCTCCTCGGCAAGCCATGCCTCGCGCAGCAGGGCGCGGGCCCGTGCCAGACGCGACATGACCGTTCCGACCGGCGCTTCGATCACCTCGGCGATCTCGCGATAAGTTAGATCGTTGATCTCACGCAGTACCAGAGTTTCTCGGAACGGCTCGGGCAGACCGGCTATCAGCGCCTGGACCGCCGCCGCATCGAAACGGCGCAGCGCCTCGGCTTCCGGCGACGGCGTCTCGTCCCATAATCCCTCGCTCGATTGCTGGGCGGTCTCGTCATCATCACCAGTTACCACGATCGACATGTTACGCCGCGCATATTCGGCACGGCACACATTGCGCAGAATCGCCAGCAGCCAGGGCTTGATCGTTCCACCGCGGAAGGTGGCGAAATGCCGGAAGGCCCGCAGGTAACATTCCTGCACCGCGTCTTCGGCATCATGCGAGTTGCGCATGAGATAACGGGCCAGCGTGTAAACATCATCGAGATAAGGCAACGCCGCGGCACGAAAGCGCTGCGCCGCGTCGTCACCTTTTTCGAATCCCGCAATCATCATATCGTCCGCGAGAGCCACGCGATCACTTCGGCACGGCGCTACCCGTCGTACCTTCGACCACAATCGAGCCGGTCATGTGCGGATGCAAGCCGCAAAAGTACTTGAACGCGCCGGGTGTCGTGAATGTGAACGAGAACGACTGATCGGTATCGAGCGCCGCCGAGCGCAGGCCTTTGGTCTCGGAGGCGACGCTGTGCGGGATGTCG
>JAFECJ010000008.1 GCA_018242205.1 Pseudomonadota bacterium | reverse complement strand
GCCACCGGCAACGGCCTGTCGAACTACGCCATCACCTACGCCACCGTCGCCAATGGCTTCACCGTCACGCCGCGGGCGCTGACGGTCACCGCCGATGCGCAGAGCAAGGCCGTGGGCGCTGCCGATCCGGTGTTCAGCTATCAGATCACGTCCGGCAACCTGGTCGGCTCCGATACGCTGACAGGGACGTTGACGCGTAATCCCGGCGAAACCGCCGGCCTGTACGCGATCCTGAAAGGCTCGCTGGCGGCGTCCGCGAATTACAGCCTCGTCTATGTCGGCGCCAACCTCACGATCCAGGCGCCGGCGCCGGCGCCGGCCGCGCCGACCAATAATGACGACTTCGCGACCAGCCGCTATGTCGCCTCGACCGGTGGCAGCGCGTCGCCGGTCGTCAACATCAGCTATCAGCCGAACCCGACCGGCGTCTCCTCCATCTCTGTCGTCAACGCGCCGCGGGTCGCGGCCAATCCGCCGGCCAACGCCAACGTCGCCACGGCGCCGGCTGCGGACCCGGCGCAGAATATCGCGACCAGCGGCGGCCCACTGGCGCTGTTCGTCCCGTTCTCGCAGTTCGACAAGACCCAGTACACGTCGGACGCGCTGCCGGGTTACGCGGCGGATGCCGGGCAGGCGGCGGTGCTGGCGATGGTCGCGCGCGCGGGCATCAACAACCGCACCGAGCCCAAGATCGACTCGCTATGGCAGAATAACGGCGCGTCGTGGGGCAATCTGAACGACGGCACGGCCAAGACCGCGCAGTTCAGCGACGGCAACGGCACCGATCGCAAGCCGGCCGGCGACAATGGCTTTGCCTTCGTCAACGGCACGACCGATATCGCCGCGTTGCTCAAGAGCGGTCCGGTGATGCTGGGTGGCGTCAAGTCCGCCGGTGCCACGGCGGATACGCCCTGGCTGCTGGCCCTGCAAATGACCGCCGACGGCAAGGGCATCATCGCCAACGACCCGATCTCGGGTCGCCAGGTGGTTCTGGCTTACGACGCGGCCACGAAGACCGTCGGCAGCGTGACGGGCACGATCGATCCGGCGACGCGTCGAGTGGTGCCGCTGGGCGATGCAGCGTCGGTCGGCAACGCCTCGATCGACATTCCGGCCGCCGCGTGGAGTCAGCTCAAGGCGTTCAAGCCGACGTCCTACTTTGCCGTGACGTTGTGATAAGGCGGCCATGCGCTAACGGCGCATGGTCCTCTCACGCCCGGTTGGCGATGTACAGGAGCGGCATCGCTGGCTGGTGCGGCCTGAGGCGCACCGTGCGCGCCTCGGGCGCGCTGAACCGTCTGACGCCGCCGGCGTCGAGCGCGAACAGGGGCTTGAAGAAAGCAGCTTCGTCTTCCTCGAGTAGGCGCGACCAACGATTGTCGAGAATGAGCCACCGGCCGTCGAACCGTGCCGCCAGCACGGCGTGATCGATGCCGGCCGTGGTGTCCTTGACCACCAGCACTTGCAGGTCGTCGGCAGCTACGCCGGCGCCGCGCAGTGCGACGTATTTGGCGACCGCATAGTCTTCGCAGTCGCCTTTGCCGGTCTCGAATGAACCCGTCTTGCGGGAATCGAACGGCGCCGACCAGACATCGTCGCGATGCCATTGATCGGCGTCGCTGGTGTAGGTGACGGCGGCATTGACCGCGCGGTTGACGATGGCGAGGCGGGTGCGGCCTTCCGCGCGGGCGGCCTGCTTGATGAGGGCGACAAAGCGGCGCGCGGCCGGCGAGCAGCGCCGGAAATCCTTGCGGCAATGCTCGAGCGCGGGTGCGGCGTCATCGACGTCGGCGACCACCTGTCGCCACTTGGTCCATAGCGCGCCCGCTGGCGCGACGGCCAATTCGAGTCCATAGGGGTTGACGCGCGCCGGAGCCTGCGGTGGTTCCAGTTCGAATGAGGGCAATGCAATGCGTTCGAAGCGCATCGGCATCAGGGCGAGCGGCGAGGGCGCCATCGCAATTTTGAAAGTATCGAGACTGATCGCCGTCGAGGCCGGCGCCGTCGCTATCGTGGCCAGCGGCGATTCATCCGCCGATGTGGCCTGGCTCGGCGCCACGACGATAAGACCGACAAGTCCCAGCGTCATCGCTAATACGCGACGCATCCCCATGGCACTCAACGCCCCATTTGCGGGCGTTGGTCGCGATCGGTGGCGCCACGTCCGCTTGTTCTGTGGGGACGAGTCGTAGGCGGCGGGCTGGTTCTGCTCGGTTAAACGCCGCCCCGCTTTGAGGGCATCTTCCGAATCGCAGTGAAGGGCGGGTCTGCGCTTTCTCTAAAGATCGCAGAGGCACGGTCACGATTTATTAGGCATGGCCACGAGCACGGCTCGGGTGCGTCCACCGGCGGGTATCGCGTGATGGGTCTTTATTCTTGAAGGATGAAGCGCGGCATTCTTGAAGGATGAAGCGCGGCGCCGCTTCTTCCGGGCTTCCTGAGCTCAGGCTTGATGACAGCCCAATCCGGGTTCGCGCCGCGCGGCGGTCCACACAGCGGAATGAAAACATAACTTGTATAACTAAGTCAACTATAGTTTATAGTATTCGGGCGCTGCCGATGACAGACAATCGTCGAACGACCAACTGCGATCGATCCGCCGAACGCTCGGTATCCACATCTTTGCTTGAGGCACCTCGGAAATGACACTGACCAACATGGGTGTTCGCGATATCGAAACCCTCGTCCACCCGTTTACGAACCTCAAGCGCCATCGGGAAACCGGGCCGACGATCCTGGACAGGGGGCAAGGCATCCATCTGTTCGACGACCGCGGGCAGAAATACATCGATGGCCTGGCGGGTTTGTGGTGCACCTCGCTCGGCTTCGGCAACGAAGAGCTGATCGATGCGGCGGCCAGCCAGATGCGTAAGCTGCCGTTCTCTTCGATGTTCACCGGCAAGTCGCACGAGCCGGCCATCGAACTGGCCGAAAAGCTCAAAGAGCTTGCGCCGGGTTCGCCGTCCAAAGTGCTGTTCTCGAGCGGCGGCTCCGACGCCAACGATATGCAGGTCAAGCTTACCTGGTACTACAACAACGCGCGCGGGCTGCCGCAGAAAAAGAAGATCATCAGCCGCATGCGCGCCTATCACGGCATCACGGTTGCGTCCGGCTCACTGACGGGCTTGCCGGCGATCCACACCGATTTCGACCTGCCGATCAAGAACGTCGCGTATACGTCCTGCCCGGACTTCTACCGCGGCGCCGCCGAAGGCGAGACCGAGGATCAGTTCACCGACCGCATGGCGCGCGATCTCGAGGAACTGATCCAGAAAGAGGGACCGGATACCGTTGCCGCCTTCATCGCCGAGCCGGTGATGGGCGCGGGCGGCGTCGTCATTCCGCCGAAGTCCTACTTCCCCAAGATCAACAAGGTGCTGGCGGCCTATGACGTGCGCATCATCTCTGACGAGGTGATCTGCGGCTTCGGCCGCACCGGCGAATGGTTCGGCGCGCAATCGCTCGGCTTCCAGCCGACCTCGATCTCGGTCGCCAAGGCCATCACGTCGGGATACTTCCCGCTCGGCGCCATCACCATCGAAGAGCCGCTCTATCAGGCGATGCTGAAGGAAAGCGAAAAGATCGGCGTCTTCGGCCACGGCTTTACTTATACCGGTCATCCGGTTGGCTGCGCCATCGCAATCAAAACCATCGAGATCTATCAGCGCGAACGCATCCTCGACCGCATTCGCGCGCTGGCGCCGGTGTTCGCGGAACGCATCCGGCGGCTCGGGCAGCATGAGCTCGTCGGCAGCGCACGCTCGATCGGCCTGATCGGCGGCATCGAACTGGTCGCCGACCGCAAGGCGCGGCGGCTCTTCGACCCGAAACAGGGTGTCGGCGCCTATTGCCTTAACGAGTGCCAGAAGCTCGGCCTGATCACGCGCGCCATCGGCGATACCATCGCCGTCTGTCCGCCCTTGATCATCACCGAAGCGCAGCTCAACGAGTTGTTCGACATGCTCGAGCAGGCGGTCAAGAACACCGAGACCTGGGTTGGCGGCAAATCGCTCCGGAAGCCCGCGTAAGGGACGGCGGCCATGGACACGTCCGTCGCGCGCGAGCAGCCCGACAACATCGCGTCAAATCGTGAGATGAAGTGGAACAGCGATCTTGCGGCGGAAATGCTGCGGATCCTCGATGTGCCCTACATCGCCATCAACCCCGGCGCCAGCTACCGCGGGTTCGAGGACAGCCTCGTCAATTATCTCGGCAATCGCGGCCCGCAGATGCTGGTCTGTCTGCACGAGGATCACGTCGTCTCTATCGCCCACGGCTATGCCAAGGTTACGGGCCAGCCGATGGCCTGCGCGCTGCACAGCAATGTCGGGCTGATGCACGGCCTGATGGGCATCTTCAACGCCTGGTGCGACCGCGTGCCGATGATCGTCGTCGGTGCGACCGGCCCGGTGGAGTTCGAGAAGCGCCGCCCCTGGATCGACTGGATTCACACCTGCAAGGACCAGGGCGCGATGCTGCGCCATTTCACCAAGTGGGACGACGAGCCGCGCTCCAGCCAGGGCATCGTTCAGGCCTTCCTGAAGGCTGCGCAGATGACGCGCGATGTGCCGCAGGCGCCGGTCTATGTCTGCCTCGATGCCGGTCTGCAGGAGCAGGCCATCGGCGCCAACATTGCGTTGCCGGATCCGCGCCGTTACGCGCCGGCGTCGCCTCCGCACGGTGCCGAAGACGATGTCGCTGCAGCCGTGAAGGCGTTAGCGCAGGCGAGGCGGCCGGTGCTGCTATTCGGCCGCGGCTCACGCGCGCAAGACGACTGGAATCGCCGCGTGGCGCTGGCCGAACTCAGCGGCGCCGCCGTTATCACCTCACTGCGCGAGCGCGCGCTGTTCCCGACCGCGCATCGCCTTCATGCCGGGCCGCCCATCGACGGCCTGACCGCCGCCGCCACCGAGACGCTGGCGACGGCCGACCTTATCGTCAGTTTCGACTGGGTCGATCTCAACGGTTTGTTCCAGGAGATGGCGGGTCGTGGCAAGCCGCTCAAGGCGACGGTCGTTCACGTCTCGCTCGACGTGGCGCTGCATAATGGCTGGAGCCTGGATCACTTCGGCATTCCGCCGGTCGATGTTCAGATCAAGGCCGACGCGGACGCGGTCGTCGGCCAGATGCTGAGGCGCCTGCGCGAACTGCGTCGCGATGGGCCGACGGGCGAGGGCAAAGTCGTTGCCGCTGAACGCCCGGCTGCCGCTCCGGGCGGCCAACTGACTTATTTCGATATCGAGGTGGCGCTGGCCGACGAGCGCGGCGAGCAACAATTCACCATCGCGCATTTGCCGCTGGTGTGGAGCGGCGGCGTGTATGACTATCGCGAGCCGCTCGATTTCCTCGGCCATGATGGCGGCGCCGGTCTGGCCGCCGGGCCGGGCATCACCATCGGCGCCGCACTGGCCTTGAAGGGCAGCGGCCGGCCGGTGATCTCGGTGATCGGCGACGGCGATTTTCTGCAAGGCGCGACGGCCCTGTGGACCGCCGCGCATTACCGAATTCCGGCGCTGTTCATCATCGCCAACAACGCGTCCAACTTCAACGACGAGATTCATCAGAACGTCATGGCGAGCCTGCGCGACCGGCCACGCGAGAACCGCTGGATCGGGCAACGGCTGTCCGATCCGGAACTCGACCTGGTCAAGATTTCGGAAGGGCAGGGCGTCGAAGCGACCGGACCGGTGACGTCGCACGAGGAACTTCGCGCCGCTATCAAGCAGGGCTTGGCCGCGGTGCGCGACGGCAGGCCGTTCCTGATCGACGTCCATATCGCCCGGCCGGAACTGCCGAAGGCGTCGGCGCAAGGCCGCATCGGTCGCTAGCATCTTGTCCGCGGCGACCCGGTGCGGGCCTCAGTGCTCGACGTCCGCCGCGCGCAGCTTCTGCATGTGGCGGCGCAGCAGGCCGACCAGGCCGAGGATCAGGATCGACACCACGATCAGAACGGTGGCGACTGCGGTGATGGTCGGGCTCAAGTAATATTTGATGCCGTTGAACATCTGGCGCGGGATGGTGTTTTGCTCCGGGCCGCCAAGGAACAGGATCATGACCACTTCGTCCAGCGAGGTGGCGAAGGCGATGACGGCACCGGACACGACGCCCGGCAGCACCAGCGGCAGGATCACCTTGAAGAAGACACGGACCGGGTGGGCGCCGAGGCTGAAGGCGGCGCGAACCAGATTTTCGTCGAAACTCGAAAGGGTTGCGCCGACCGTGATGATGACGAAGGGGATGGCCAGTGTCGTGTGGGCGAGGATGATCCCGGTGTAGGTTCCGGTCAGCCGCAGCGGGGCGAAAAAGAAGTATGTGCCCACCGCTAGGATGATGACCGGCACCACCAGTGGTGAAATGAAGAAGGCGGTGACGACCCGCTTGAAGGGGAAGTTGGCGCGGTTGAGGCCGAGAGCGGCCAGCGTGCCGAGTGAGGTCGCCAGCAGCGCGCTGATCGAGCCGACGAGCAGCGAGTTCCAGATCGCCAGCCGCCAATCCGGCGAGGAGAAGAAGTCCTCGTACCAGCGCAGCGAAAACGACGGGATCGGGTAGTTCAGGAAGGCGCTCGAGCTGAATGACAGCGGAACGATGACGAGGAGGGGCGCGATCAGGTAGGTCAGCACCAGGATGGTGATGACCCATAACGCCAGGCGCGTCAGCCGCTGCGACAGCGGGCGGTGTTCATGACCGAAGGTCATGTTACCGGCCCCGCGACGCCACCCACCAGCCGCCCATATAAAAAGTACAGGACGAATGTCGCCAACAGCAGCCACACACTGAGTGCGCAGGCGAGGCCCCAGTTCGCGGCGGTGTTGGTGTAGAACGCAATATAGTAGCTGATCATCTGGTCTGCCGCGCCCCCAACAAGAGCGGGCGTGATGTAGAAGCCGATCGCCACAGTGAAGACCAGGAGACAACCGGCGGTGATGCCGGAGGCGCATTGCGGCAAATAGACCTTGATAAAGGCACGGATCGGTCTGGCGCCAAGGCTTGCGGCCGCGCGCATGTAATTCGGCGAGATGCCTTTCATGACGCTGTAAAGCGGCAGGATGAAATAAGGCAGCAGGATGTGCGTCATGGCAACGTACACGCCGAGCCGGTTATAGATCAGTGCGGTCGGTTCGCTCAGGATATGCAGATCGATCAATGCGTGATTGACGATGCCTCGGTTCTGCAGCAATACGACCCACGCCGCGGTACGAACCAGCAGCGACGTCCAGAACGGCACCAGGACGAGGACCAGTAATGGATAGGCCAACCGCGCCGGCAGGCTAGTCAGCAGATACGCGACCGGGAAACCCAGCGCGACGCAAATCAATGTGACGATCAACGACATCTCAAACGTGCGCACGAAAATGTCAATAAATATCGACGAGTCGTTCGGCTTCGCAATGATCGACCCAACTGGATTCGTACGCAGATCGATCGCCGAAAGCAGATAATATAGGGAGGCTGGACCAGCCGCATTGCGAATGGCGCCCCAGTAATTAGGGTTGCTCCACGCCGAATCAATACCGATGATATAGTCTTTGACCGATGCCGTATTCGCCGGGGGTGGGCGTCTTGCCGTGCGAAACAGAACCTCTCGGAAGCCGCTGACGTCGTAGTTCAACCTCCGTGCCGCCGGAGCCAGCGTCTCGTCGGCGCGCGCCTTCTTGATGTCGGCCGCCAGGGCGCGAAATACTTTTTCATCTGGAAGGGTCTTGCCGTCCCACGATGCAAGCGCGGCGACAGTGTTCGGCAAGGCTATGCCGACTTCCTTGTCGCTTACCGCCTGCCACAGCATCGTTCCGATGGGGAATCCGTACGAGAAGACCAAGAATGCGAAAAGCGGCAGTACCAGTGCGAACGAAGCCAAGTGGCGGGGGCGGTTGGATCGGTGCAGTTGGCGGCTCAGGATATGAACTTCGGTCATGAACCCGGGTTACCGTCTCGACGCCGTGAAATGCAGGTAAGGGCCCGAGTGACGTCTCCGGCCCTTACCGATGTCAGCAAACGGGCCGATGCCCGCCCGTTGATCCCTTATTGTGCGACCCATTTGGTGAAGCGGTCGCTGAGCTTGTCGAAGTTGTCGAGCCAGAACTGGGCGCTGACCTCCATCGCGTGCGCGGCGTTGTCCGGCGCCGAGGGCAAATCGGCGGCATCCTTGGCGTCCACCATGGCGATGCTCTGCTTGTTCGACGTGCCGTTCGCCAGCATGGACATCTGCTTGGCCTGACGGCTGGCGTCGCTCATATAGTTCAACAGTTTGTACGCCGCATCGACGTTCGGCGATCCCTTCAGAATGACCCAGCTGTCCCAGGTGAACATGCTCTGGTTCCAAACCATGTTGAAGACCTTCCCGGCCTTCTTGGCCGCGGTGATGCGGCCATTGAACACGCCGGTCATGGCGACTTCGCCGGAGGCGAGCAGTTCCACCGGCTTCTGCCCGGTCTGCCACCAGATGATGTTGGGCTTGATCGTATCGAGCTTCTTGAATGCACGATTGACGCCCTCCTCGGTGCCGAGCACTTTGTAGACATCGGCCGGGGCGACCCCGTCCGCCATCAACGCGGTTTCCAGCGTCAGCTTCGGTCCGGAACGCAATGCGCGCTTGCCCGGAAACTTCTTCAGATCGTAAAAGTCGGCCCAATTTTTCGGCGCGTCTTTCACTTTAGCGGGGTCGTACGCCAGAACGAAACTGTACAGCAGCGCGCCGACGCCGCACGGATTGACGGCCTGGGGGAAATAGATGTCCTTGCCGCCGATCTTGCTCCAATCGAGCTTCTCGTACAGGTTCTCCTCGCAACCGATCGCCAGTTCGTCGGACTCGACCTCGACGACGTCCCAGTCGGCGTTGCCGCTCTGCACTTTGGCGCGCAGGATGCCAATGCCGCCCTCCCACGAGGCCTGGCGCAATGGCGCCTTCGACTCCTGAGCAAACGGTTCAAGAAACGCCGTGCTCTGCGCCTTCTGCACGGCCCCGCCCCACGAGACGACGGTCAGGTCGCGGGCTGAAGCGGCGGATGTGACAAAGGCAGCTACGGCGGCAAGAGCGATATAACGCGGCAATGTGGACATCATGGTCGTCTCCCCTGGAGTGAACGCTAAGCAGACAGTGCCAACACGCATGCCGTTCGGCCGGCGCATATCGATTCAGTGTGGTAGTCCGAATGCACGACAATCCTTTGCGCGCCAACCGACCTTGACGCGCTGGCCAATCGTCAGGACGGCGAGCTCGGACTTATTGGTGACTTTCAAAACAAAGGTATTGCCACCGATCGCGACGTAAATCCGGATCTGATCACCGAGATAAACGACGTCCTTGACGACGCCGTCATAGACATTGTCCAGATCGCCGCTGCCGGAATCGAATTCGATGCGTTCGGGGCGCACGGACCATGTGGTGTCGCGGCCGGCGCCGGCGGGGCCGACTGTAATGGCGGAAACGTCGCCCCACGGCATCGCAATTACGCAACGGTCGCTTTCTGCCAGCCGGACGCGGCCCTTCATGCAGTTGTTCTCGCCGACGAAACCGGCGACGAATGCGGTCGCAGGCGTCTCATAGAGCTCCTTCGGCGTGCCGACTTGTTCGATCTTGCCTTTTTCGAGCACCACGACACGGTTCGACATCGCCAGCGCTTCGTCCTGGTCGTGGGTGACGTAAATGACGCTGATGCCGAGCGTGTCGTGAATGTGCTTTATCTCGTACTGCATCGCCTCGCGCAGCTGCCGGTCGAGCGCGCCGAGCGGTTCGTCCATCAGGATAAGCGCGGGATCGAAAATGAGAGCGCGAGCCAGGGCGACGCGTTGCTGCTGGCCGCCCGACAGTTGTGTGGCCTTGCGCGCTTCGTATCCGGTCAGCCGGACGATCTCGAGAACCCGGGAGACCTTCTTGACGATTTCCGCCTTCCCGACTTTGCGCGCCTGCAGCGGGAACGCCAAGTTCTCGGCCACGGTCATATGCGGGAAGAGAGCATAGTTCTGGAAGACGACGCCGATGTTCCGTCGGTAGGCGGGCAGCCGGGTTATCGACCTGCCATCAAGTAATATGTCGCCGGACGTCGGCATCTCAAAGCCGGCCACCATCATCAGCGACGACGTCTTGCCGGATCCCGACGAGCCGAGGAGAGTCAGGAATTCGCCGCGATGTACAGAAAGATTGAGATCGTCGACGACGAGGGCTTTGCCGTCATATGTTTTGTTGACGTTGACAAAACTGACAACAGGCTCGTTCACACGCGATCTCTTCCTGCGGTTCGCTTCGGAGCGCAAAGACCCATCCATTGCCGGATTTTGGCCGACGTTCCGAACGATACATATTGAAAATAGTAAAGTAAAGTAGGTAAACTAGCGAAGCTAATTTGCCGCTGGGACCCGCAGGCCGGGGTGGGAAACCGCGGCTGGACGCGACGCGTCTGAGAGACCGGGAACATAGCCCGCCTGGCTTCCAGAACGCCCGTCGTTGGACTTGAACTGGAGCGTCAGAATGAAAATCGTTAGCTTCTGCTTGAAGCGCCTTTGGATTTGCTCGCTTGCGGTCCTCGGAGCTTTGCCCGGCTCGACCTTTGTGCCCGCCGCGGCCGCGGATTTCACCGATCATCCCATTTCGCTCGTCGTGCCGTTCGCGGCGGGCGGCCCTGTCGACGTCATCGCCCGCGCCGTCGCCGATGGCTTATCGAAGGAGATCAACGGCACGGTCGTCGTCGAAAACAAGCCCGGGGCCGGCGGTGCCATTGCCTTCGGCTATGTTGGGCGAGCGAAGCCGGACGGTTACACGCTGGTCGCCGTGGACATGTCATTCGTGGTGCTGTCGCACTTCCACGACAATGTCGGTTACGATCCGGTCAAAGATTTCAAGATGGTTGGGCAAACCTCACGCTCGACCCTCGTGCTGGTCGTGCCCGCCGGCAGCAAGACTCAGGACCTCGAAAGCTTTATCCAGAATGCGCGCAAGGCCGGCGAGGGTGTATCGATCGGCAATGCCGGCATCGGCAGCACGCCGCATCTCGCCGCCCTGTCTTTCGCCAAGGTGGCCGGGATCAAGCCGCTGATGGTGCCGTATCGCGGCATGACGCCGGCGATAACGGATTTGCTGGCCGGACGTATTGCCGGTGCGTTCGTTGCCCCGCCAGGCGCCGTTGGACTTGTCAGGGAGGGCAAGCTGAAGATGCTCGCGGCGGCCGGCCGCGAGCGGCTGAAGGAGGCGCCTGACGTTCCCACCTTCGCCGAGAAGGGCATGGATCTACCGGGCTTCGAGCGCGGCACTTGGTACGGCCTGGCTGCGCCGGCCGGTACGCCGGCCTCGATCATCGAAAAGCTGAATGCCGCACTCAATCGCGCGCTCGACAGGCCCGATTTGCGGAAGCGACTCGAATCGATCGGCGTCTACACTCAGAAGACATCGCCTTCCGAGTTCGACAGCTTCATTCGCGATCAGGTCGCGAAGTGGAACGAGATCGCCGCGACGGTGAAGGCCGACGCCAAACCGTAGCGCCGCTGGCGGCCCCGTTGAGCGCTTGCGACGGCTCAGCCGTGGCGAGATACGATGATATTGGCGTAGCCGGGCTTGACGCGGGCATCGATGAAGAATGGCTTGCCGCTCTTCACGGCATCGATGCCTTTGTGCACGGCGCCCCGTAGCTCGCCGAGCGTATTGACCGGGCCGATGGCCTCGACACCTTGGGCGCGCGCGATAGCGGCAAGATCGACCTCCGGATCGTCTATGCGCTGACCGACCCAGCGGTTTTCCACCGGGCGGCCGCGCGTCTTGGCGACGGTCTCCTGATGCACTTCGTCGTTGAAGTTCGAACGGTTGTTCGAAACGATGAATAGGCAGGGAACGCTGTAATGTGCGGCGGTCCACAACGCCGTCGCGCCTTGCAGGAAATCGCCGTCGCCGAGCACGCCGACCACGATCCGACCGCTATCGCGTAGCGCCAGCGCCGCGCCGATGGTCAGCCCCGGACCGGCGGCAAGGCCGGCGCCGCCGTCATGGCCGAGATAATCGAGCGGCCCTTGCATCGGATAATCGGTCGAGGCCCAGCCGATGGTCGTATGCGCCAGCGTAATTGCGTGATCTTTCGCCAGCTCGGCGAGCAGTGCCTCGATATCGTGCGGGACCATTTCGCGTTCGGCGTCATCGCTGAAGCCGCGCGGCGTCGCCGGGCCGCCTTTGAGCCACGGCGCGCGCGGCTTGCCGAGACGCGACCTGATGGCGGGCAGAAGCTGTTCGATGAAGGCATCGGCGTCGGCCATGACATGGCGGTCGGCGGCGATCGGCGCGAAGTGATCCATGCTCCAGCCATTGTGCAGGATGCTGTCGAGTGAGACATGCACGATGCGGGCACCGAGCTTGTGGGTCTTGCGGTCGAATTGCTGCAGATAGCCGTTGAGATCGACCCAGTCGAAACTGACGATCAGATCGGCGTCCTTGATAGCGGCCTTGGCGCCGGCGGTCATCCAACCGCTCGGCGGCGAAATATGCTGCGCGTGGCTGGTCGGGAACACGGCGCGCTCGCGCAGCGAGGTAATGACGGCGGCGCCCGCGGTCTCGGCCAGTGCGACACGCCGGTCCCAATGCGATTGATCGCGCGAGCCGCGGCCGATCAGAAAGACCGGGCGCTTGGCGGCGGCGACCATATCGGCGACCCCGGCAATGTCGGCGGGCGTACCGCAGGGCGCGTCCGGCGCGGCGAAACGATCGAAGTCAGGGATATCGATCGTGTCGGCCATCGGCTCTTCCTGGAGACCGGCATCGAGGCAGACATAGACCGGCGCCTTCGGCGCGCTGGTCGTCATTTGCAGCGCGCGCGTCATGCTTTCGATGACACCTTGCACCGAGCGCGGTTCGTCGTCCCATTTCACGTAGTGGCGGAGCAGGGCACCCTGATCCTTGGCGGTGTGGATCCAGTCGATCCACGGCCGCCGCTTTTCCGGCTGCACCGGACCCGTTGCGCCGAGGATCAGCATCGGCACGCGATCGGCCCAGGCATTGAAGATGCCCATCAGCCCGTGCATGAGGCCGACATTGCTGTGCAGGACGCAAGCGAGCGGCTCGTCGGTCGCCTTGGCATAGCCGTGCGAGATCGAAACGACGTGGTCCTCGTTCAGGCACAGCAGCATTTGCGGCGCCGTGTTGCCGAGATAGTTGACCAGGCTGTCATGCAGTCCGCGATAGCTGGCGCCGGGATTGAGAACCACGAAGGGAATTTCGGACTGGCGCAGGAGCTGTGCGACCACATCGCTCTTCCAGGCAAGGTCGTTGGATTTCACCGGGACGGTCGGGCGGTCGATGTTCTGCACGGCAGGTCTCCCGGAACGCGCGTAGCGACGGCATGTTGATGGGCCGGCGGCAACAATGCGCCCGGCAAGAAACTATAACATATAGCTTAGTTGTGTATATCTTTTTGTCCCCACATTCCGGGCAACGCCGGAATGCGTAGGCGGCGTTGCGCGAGGTCAGGCGTCGAGCGCGGCGGCGATGTAGTTGGCCAGCGACAGCGAACTGGTGAGGCCTGGCGACTCGATGCCGAACATCTGTACCAGCCCAGGCAGGCCGTGATCGGCGGGCGTGTCGATCAGGAAATCCGCCGCCGGTTCGCCGGGGCCGGTGAGCTTCGGCCGGATGCCGGAGTAGTCCGGCGCCAGCGTCCCGTCCCTGAGCGCGGGCCAATACGTGCGGATGCGGTCGTAGAAGGCGTCCGCGCGTTTGGGATCGACCGGGTAATACTCCTTGTCGATCCATTCGACATCGGGTCCGAAGCGCATGCGGCCGGCGAGATCGAGCGTGACGTGAACGCCGAGGCCGCCGGTCACCGGCGTCGGATAGATCAGCCGGGTGAAGGCGGGCTTGCCCGCATAGGTGAAATAATTTCCCTTGGCCAAGACCTGTTTCGGCACTCGCGCGGCCGGATAGTCCGGCATCGCGCGGGCGATCTTCTGCGCCGACAGGCCGGCGCAGTTGACCACGGCATCAAATTCCATGTCACCGGCGTCGCTGCCACCGAATGAAACCTGCCACTGGCCGTCCTTTCGGACCGCGCCGGTGACCGGTGTGTTGAAGGCAATGGCGCCACCGGCGTCCTCGATGTCGCCCCGCAACGCCAGCATGTAGTCATGGGCGCTGACGATGCCGGTTTCGGGCGACAGCAGCGCGGCGGTGCAGGCGAGCGCGGGTTCAAGCGCCATGGCCTCGGCGGCGCTGAGCATGGTCAGGCCTTCGACGTCGTTGATCTTGCCCTGCGCCCCGATCTGCTCGAGCTTGGCGGTCTCCGCATCGTTGGTGGCGACGATCAGCTTGCCGACCTTCTTGTGCGCCACGCCATGCGACGCGCAGAAAGCGTAGAGCAGGCGGCGGCCGGCGACGCAGTGCTTGGCCCGCAGCGAGCCGGTTGGATAGTACATGCCGCCGTGAATGACCTCGGAATTGCGCGATGAAACGCCGGTGCCGATGGCGTTTTCCGCTTCGGCCACGATGACCTCGTGGCCCTTTTGCGCGACCGCGCGGGCCGCAGCGAGGCCGACGATGCCGGCACCGATCACCAGGACTTGCATTATTGACGGCTTTCCTTGGCGACCGTTTTCCGCTGCCGCTCGCGCCGAACGGATGTGCCGGGGTGAAAACTCTTTGCCAGGTGGATGGAGTTCGGCGTTTCTTCGGCGATGTGATGAAGAAAATTCGCTACGGCGTCCATATCCCGCGCCCTGTTTCCGGAGAACAGGCGGTCGTTGATCCGGCGCAGCAGGGGCGTCAGTTCGTGCAGAATCGCGGTGCCGTCCGAGGTCAGGCGGATGAGCACCGCGCGGCTGTCTTTCGGATGCGGCTGTTTGTCGAGAATGCCCTTTTTGACGAGCTTGCCCACCTCGGCGGTGACATTGGCGGCGGCGACGTGCAACTGACCGGCGAGCGTGTTGATGCCCACCGCGCCCTTTTTCTGCAGATGCCAGGTCGCCAGCAGGATCGCATATTCCGCGGCGCTCAGGCCGACCGATGTTGCCAAAGCGCGACGCAGCGCGAGCATGCCCGCCGCGGCGGCGAAGAGGTCGGCGACCAGTTCGCGGAACTTGAGATCGGAACCGTCGACGAGGAGTTCAGGCAGGCTGACGGTCAGGCTTTTCGCCGTACTCCTGGCGCCGGCGGCCGGCGCACCTTTTAGCGCTGGAGAACGTTTTCTAGGCATCGATGCCTCTTTGCCCCTGGCAGAAGGCCTCATCAAATACACGAAGGGGTCGTGCGGCGGAACATCGATGCGCATGTCACCAGCCATGGAGCCACAGATTATCGTCAGGGGCCCGCGGGCCGTCGTCGTGGGCAAGGCGCTTGTAGCGGCCGGAGAAGAACAACAGGGGCAGGGCGCCGGGGTGATGGATCGTGTAGCCGGTGACCTCGCAGACGAAAATCTCGTGGTCGCCGCCATCATAGGTGGCGTAGGGCCGGCATTCGAGGTGTATGAGAATGTCCGGCGGCAACGGGCTGCCGTTGCCGGCGCGCCGCTCGGCAAGACCGTCCCATTTGCTGCCTGCGGCGCGCGCGAAGCGATTTGACAACTCGATCTGATGTTCGCCCAGAACCGAGATGGCCAGTGCCCTGGCCGCCTTCCACAAGGGCAGGCCGTAGGCATTGCGCGCGATGCTGAACAACACCAGCGGCGGATCAAGCGATACGGAGTTGAACGAACTGACCGTTGCACCGATCCTGTTGCCGTCGACCTCGGCGGAAATGATGGCGACGCCCGTCGCGAACAGCCCAAGCGCATTGCGGAACGCGCGGGCGTCCAGTTTGGTGTCGGTGTTGTCGCTCACGCCTTGGACCACAACGGGCTGAATTGCGTCGCCACGACATCTTCGTAGCGCGGATGACCCTTGAGGATGCCGATGTTACGGGCGAAGGCGTTCATGCCCTCGACGAATGACGGCGTGATCGACGCGTCGTAATAGGGCAGGTCGCGGCGGATCAGGTCGGCGATCAATTCGGCTTCCGTCGGCGGGAACAGCTTGCGGCCGACGACGGTCGCTTTGGCCGGGTCGGCTTTCAGCGCGGCCTGCGTCTTGACGATGGCGCGCACCGCGGCCGCCGCCTTGTCCGGCGACTGCGCGATGAAGCGGTCGGAGGTCGCGATCGAGGCCATGGTGTAGTCGAAGCAGCCCTTCGGCCCGTCACCGCGGCGGATATCGAGCACCACGCTGCCGACGCCGCGCGTCACCGCGACCTCGGTGCCCATGCCATTGGCCCAGAAGCCGTCGATCTTGCCGTCTTCAAGCGCCTTGGCCGCGGTGAGACCAAAATTGACCGTGGCGCCGACGGCGCCCGGCACCGGAGCGATCGACACCTGGTCGCGTTCGAGATCGATGCCGCCTGCTTTCAAGAGTTGCCGCAGACCCATCTCGACCCAGGGTGCGGCGCCGATGCGCTTGCCCTTGACGATGCTGAGATCGTTACGTGCGGCTTTGAGGTCCGCGCGCATCACCAGGAACCAGTACATGCCCTGCGCCTGCGCGCACAGGAGCTTGACGCCCTTCCACTCGGGAAAGGCGGCCAGCGCCGAATGCGCCGAGCCGCCGACGAAGTCGATCGTGCCGTCGCGCAGGGCCGCATAGCACTTATCGACCGGGAAGATCAGTTCGAGCGAGACGTCGAGGCCCTCTTCCTTAAAATAGCCGAGTTCGACCGCGGCCGCCGCCGGAAAATACGAGTTCGAAATCAGGTCGGGGACCGCGATCTTCATCGGTTGCTACTTCTTGTTTTGGGTTTCGTCGTAGTAGTGAATCTCGAACAGCATGCAGCCCTTCTCCGACTTGAACGGGCCGTGATAGGCGCCCGGCGGCCGGCAGGCATAGGTCAGCGGGTTGAACGGTTCGCCGCCCTTGCCGTTTCTGTCGTTGCCGACGGTGAGATCGCCGGAGAACAGGAACACTTCTTCCCAGTGATCGTGCACGAACGGGTCGGTGGTGAAGACGCCGGGATCGAAGCGCAGGATGCGCGAGCGGCTACCGGTCTTCTTCGTCTCGTCGAGATCGCTCGCCAGGATCTTCTGCTTGATTCCGGTCGGATAGCCGGGCGGCGTCTCCCAGCCGGAGTTCATGTCGAGGGTGTGGAATTCAAGATGCGGCTTGTTGAAGGGCATGGGACCTCGCGGTTTAGCCGGCGATCGGCAGGGTGAGAGTGGTGTAGCGGTGGGTGATCTTGCGCTTGGCGACCGGATCCTCGAGCTCGAGCTCGAACAGGTCGGCGCCGGCGATCTCGCCATGCACCGCCAGCGTGCCGCAGAACATCGCAGTGCCGACCGGCAATTTGGCGCCGGCGCCGAGATAGCGCGCGGTGAGGTCGTCCGGGTGCCGCATCTTGGCGAGCGGGCCTTCCTGATAGAGGCTGCGCTTGCCGCCGCGGGTGGCGAAGGAGCGCACCAACAGTTGGTCCCAACGCGCCGACACGTCGGCAAAGCGCCACAGCCGCTTCGACACCGGCTTGGCGCACATCTGCTTGGAGATGGTGATGCCGACGGTCTCGACCTGGCGGTCGGTGTGGTCGGAGCCAACGCCGAGCCACAAGCCGTCCGGCAGGCTGAAGATCACCGGCTCGACTTCGCCGCTCGAATGGGTGCCGACGACCTCGATCTCCGACGCCTGGGTGAGCAGCGATGTCGCGCCGCGATAGAAGATCGGCGTCGAGGCCGGCCGCTTTACACCGAGCTTTTCCAGTTCGACGATATGCGCCTCCATGGCCGCCGGGTCGCGTCCGGTCCAGCCGGCGATGACGAGCGAGGAGACGGTGACATTCATGTCGCCGCTGGCGTCGTCGGAAGAGAAGGTGAACTTGATCTCGGGCATAAAGGGTTCCTCTGCGATCAGTAACGCTTGATGAGCGGCAGCATGGCGATCGAGCCGATCACGCCGGCGCCGACCAGCACCAGGAGGCCGGCGTTGAAATTGCCGGCCGTACCGATGATCCAGCCCATCAGCAGCGGCGAGCAGGCGCCAATCAGGTTGCCGGCGCCATTATAGACGCCGACGCCCGAGGCGGTGACCTGAGGCGGGATGATCTGCGCCGCCATGGCGAACAAAGGCGGCAGCGCCGAGCCCCAGAAGCCCGCGCTCAGCGCCATCACCATCGCGGCGGCGTAAGGGTTCGAGACGAAGGACACGACATAGATCAGCGCGCCTGCCATGAACAGGCCGACGAAACAGACGATGGCGCGGCGGCCGATGCGATCGGAGATGTAGCCGCCGAGCAGTTCGCCGAAGAACATCAGGATGAACGGCAGCGAGGCGAAGAAGCCGAGCGACTTCAGGTCGAAATGCTGCACTTTCTGCAAATAGCTCGGCAGCCAGGCATTGAGACCCCAGAGATAGACCAGACAAGCCGAATTAAAGAGCAGGATCATCCAGAAGCGCCAGTCCTTCAGGAAGATACCGATACTGCCGGTCATCGTGGTGGTCGAGGCTTCCTCGGCGCGCGCCTCGGCTTCACGATGCGGCGGCCAGTCGCGCACCAGCATCAGCACCAACGGCACAATGATGACGATGTTGAGAATTGCCAAGGCATAGAAAGACGACCGCCAGCCGAACGCTGCCACCAGCGCGATGGTCAGCGGAAAGCCGATAGCGGAGCCGAGCGGGCTGCCGACCATCCACACCGAATTGGCGCGGGCCTGCTCATGCTTGGGAAACCAGCGCTTGACGACCTTGTTGACCAGGGCGAATTGCGGCCCCTCTGCGAGGCCGAGCAGCACGCGATAGATGATCATCGAGGTGAAGGAACTGGCAGCGCCGATCAGCACCATGAAGATGCCCCACAGCGTGGCGCCGACCGCCAGACTGCGCCGCGGGCCGTAAATGTCGCCGATGAAACTCAAGAGCACGCCGGAGACGCCATAGGCGAAGAGGAACGACGTCATCAGCAGGCCCAGCATCGGCGGGTTGAAGCCGATGCCGATCGCCTGGTTGAACTCGCTGTTGGTGAATAGCACCGCGATGCTGATGCGATCGAAGAAGCCGGCGATTACCACCAGCAGCAGCACGCCGGCGACCAGCCAGCGCCGCTTTGCTGCCGGATTGGCTGCGGCCGGGGTCGCTGAAATCGAACTTGCTGTCATCGCGTTTTCCTCATTGTCCCGGCCGGGTGTGGAATATGGATTGCTAATTTAACATACCTATGTTTTATAGCATAATGCAAGAGCCGGATTCGGGAGTGGTTGTCCCCATCCGGACGAGGGTTTCACCGGATCGCGGAGGTTAAGGAACGCCATGAACGTCGTTGGAAACGTGACGAGGGGGAGTTCCCTGAAGAGTTCCGGCACTGGCCTGCGCACGGGCGCCGACTATCTCGAATCCCTGCGCGACGGCCGCCAGGTCTATGTCGACGGCGAGAAGGTGAAGGACGTCACCACCCATCCGGCGTTCTCCGGTGGCGCGCGGTCGCTGGCGCGCCTGTTCGACATCGCTGCGGCGCCGGAGATGCGCGAGCGCATGACCTTCACCTCGCCGAAGACCGGAAATCCGGTTTGGCGCGCCTACCAGATCCCGAAGACCCACGCCGACCTCAAGGCCAAGCGCCTCGCGGCCGAGACCTGGGCGGAAGCGACCTACGGCCTGATGGGGCGGACGCCCGACCACGTGGCCGGCTTCTTCGCCGGGTACGCCGCGGTGCCAAGCGTTTTCGCAGCTGGCGGTCAGAACTTTGCCGACAACGTCGTCAGTTTCTACGAAAAGATCCGCGATACCCATCAGTATCTCAGCTACGCGATCGTTCCGCCTCAGATCGACCGCAGCAAGCCGGCGCATCAGCAGAGCGACCCGACTTTGTATGCTGGCGTCGTCAAGGAAACCGATGGCGGCATCGTGCTGTCGGGCGCCCAGCAGCTCGCCACCGCCGGTCTCTTTTCCGACTATATCTACCTGAGCTGCATTCATCCCCTGCAGGCGGGTGACGAGAATTACGCGAACGGCGTCGTCATTCCGGCCAACGCGCCAGGGCTCAAGCTCTACCCGCGCCGGGCCTATGCCAACGTCGCCGACAATTCGTACGACTATCCGCTGTCGTCGCGCTTCGATGAAGTCGATTGCTTCGTCGTGCTCGATAACGTTTTCGTGCCGTGGGAGAACGTCTTCATCTATCGCAACACCGCGGTGTGCCGCGACCAGTGGTGGAAGACGCCGTCGCATCTCTACGGCAACTACCAGGCGCAGGCACGCTATTCGACCAAACTGCGTTTCATGATCGGCCTTGCCAAGCGCATGAACGAGATGACCGGCAACGATTCCAACCCGGCGGTTCAGGTGCAAATGGGCGAGCTCGCTTCGCTCGTCTCGATCGTCGAGAACATGCTGCTGTCCCAGGAAACCACGGCGACCATCGACAAAGACGGCGTGCTCTGGCCGTCCAAGACCGGCCTGTATTCGGTCATGGCGCTGCAGTCCGAGCTTAATTCGCGAATGCTCGAGATCATCCGCGAACTGAGCGGTGCCGGCATGATCACCGTGCCGTCGGCTTATGCCGACTTCCAGAACCCCGATATGCGCGCTGACATCGACCGTTTCATGCAGTCCGGCGTCGCCGATGCCAGGAGTCGCGTCGCCGTCATGCGCATGGCCTGGGATTTCATCGGCTCGGAGTTCGGCAGCCGCCACCAGCAGTACGAGAAGTTCTACGGCGGCGCCTCGTTCCTGGTGAAGATGAACGTCTATCGCAACTTCGATTTCGCCCGCGCCACCGGCATGGTCGAAAGCGCGCTGGCGCTGCCGCCGATCGGCGACACGAGGTAAGCCAACGTCCTACCGCTTCGACCGCTTGGTGCTCTCAGCCAAAGCGGTCGGCGGGAAGGGCCGCTCGACGACATTGCGGATGGCGAAGCTCGAATGGATGCGCGCGACTTTCGGCAGCCGCGACAACTGCGTTTTGTGGATCTGCTCGAAGTCCTCGATGCCGCGTGCCAGAATGGTCACGAGATAGTCGTCCGAGCCCGACATCAGCAGGCAGCGGACGACCGACGGACACTTGGCCACCGCGGCCTCGAAAGCCTGCAGCGCGTCTTCGCTCTGGCTTTCCAGCGTGATGCGCACGATCACCGTGGTGCCGAGCCCCAGGGCCTGCAGGCCGAGCGCGGCGTGATAGCCGGCGATGAAACCTTCGCCCTCGAGCGTCGCCAGCCGCCGCGAGCAGGCCGTGCTCGACAGACCGACGCGTTCGGCGAGTTCGACATGCGAGGCGCGGGCATTGCTCGCGATCTCACGCAGCAAAGCGATGTCGATCCTGTCCAAGTCGTGCATGAAACGAGCCGTCTATCGTGAGGACGCGCAGGAATGCTGCGCAAGAGGAGAAGATAGCGCATGAAACGCCGGAAAAACAACTTCGTCTTGGTCTAGTTTGCAGCCAACACAGGAGGGGATCCCATGCTCGTCGGCGTGCCAAGCGAAATCAAAACCCATGAATATCGCGTCGGGCTGACCCCGGCGTCGGTCCGGGAATACGTCCAGCGCGGCCACAAAGTCTTGGTGCAGAGCAGTGCCGGCGACGGCATTGGCGCCAGCGACGATGCCTATCGCCAGGCCGGCGCCGAAATCGCTAAATCCGCAGCCGAGGTGTTCAAGGCGGCGGATATGATCGTCAAGGTCAAGGAACCGCAACTGGACGAGTGCGCTATGCTGCGCGAAGGCCAGATCCTGTTCACTTATCTCCATCTGGCGCCCGACCCGAAACAAACGGCGGCGCTGATCAAGTCGGGATGTACGGCGGTCGCCTATGAAACGGTGACCGACGATCGCGGTGGCCTACCGCTGCTGGCGCCGATGAGCGAAGTCGCCGGGCGGCTGGCGATCGAAGCAGCCGGCGTCGCACTCAAACGTCCAGCCGGCGGCCGCGGACTGCTCATCGGCGGCGTCCCGGGCGTGCCGGCGGGTCGCGTCGTGGTGATTGGCGGCGGCGTTGTTGGCCTCCATGCGGCGCGCATGGCCGTCGGCCTCGGCGCCGAAGTGACCATCCTCGACCGCTCGCTGCCGCGCCTTCGCGAACTCGACGACCTGTTCGCGGGCCGGGTCCGCACGCTGTATTCGACCTCCGACGCGCTCGACAACGAAGTCGCGGCGGCTGATGTCGTGATCGGCGCGGTACTGGTGCCGGGCGCCAGCGCGCCGAAGCTCGTCAGCCGTGACAAGCTGAAGACGATGAAGAATGGCGCAGTGATCGTCGATGTCGCCATCGACCAGGGCGGCTGCTTCGAAACCTCGCATGCGACGACGCATGCCGAGCCGACCTATGTCGTCGACGGCGTCATCCATTACTGCGTCGCCAACATGCCCGGCGCAGTGCCGGTGACCTCAAGCCACGCGCTCAACAATGCGACGCTGCCTTTCGGTCTCGCACTAGCTTCGTCGGGCCTGAAGGCGCTGCTGGCCAATCCGCATCTGCGCAACGGCCTCAACGTTCACAAGGGCAAGGTGACCTACAAGGCGGTCGCCGACAGTCTCAGCCTGCCATACGTTTCGGCCGAAGCCGCCATAGCGGCGTAACAAGGCCGGATCCGCCGGATCCCCTCCCGGTGACTGGGCCGCCCGCAGGGGCGGCCTTTTTTCTGTGACGGTCAGGATTTCGACAGATCGACGCCGCCGAAGCGCTTTTTCCACAGCGCGATGGCGTCCTTATTGTAGACATTGTCGGGCACGCGGCCGCTGAGCGCGTCGTGCACGGAGCGCCCCGCCCATTCGGCGCCGGCGCGCAATTCGACGGTGTCGGTCTTCGCGGTGGCGTGCGGCGACAGGATCAGCGTGTCGCCGATGGCGCGCAGCGGCGAGTCCATCGGCAGCGGTTCTTCCTCGAAGGCGTCGATCGCCGCGCCGCCGAGACGGCCGTCATGCAGCGCGGCGGCGACGGCGGCCTCGTCGATCATTTTGCCGCGCGCGGTATTGATAACGACCGCGCCCGGCTTGGTGAGGCCGATCTCGCGCGTGGCGAACATCATCCGGGTTTCGTCGCTCAGCGTCGCGTGAAACGAGATGACGTCGGACCGCCGCAGCAGCGTGGCGTAGTCGACGCGCTCGACGCCCGCGAGCATGAAGCTGGTCGGTGGCACGTAAGGGTCGTAGGCAATAACGCGCAGCCGCCACGGGGCGAGCAATTGCGAGACGCGTGTACCGATGCGGCCGAGGCCGACCAGTCCGACCGTGATGCCCGGATATCCGTCCGAGACGCGGGCGCCGAGAAAGGTCGCGGCGTGCCGCTCCTCGCGCCATTGGCCGGCGCGCACGTCGGCGTTGCGGCGGCTGATCTTCTTCAGCAGCGCGAGCATCAAGGCTATGGTGTTCTCGGCGACCGCGAAACAATTGTCTTCGGTCGGGCCGTGACAGACGAGGATGCCGTGTTCGGTGGCGGCGGCGATGTCGACGTCGTCGACGCCGACGGAATACTTGGTCACGGTGCGTAAATGCGGGGAGGCCTCGATCACCTCGCGGGTGATCGGCGTGGCGCGGATCGAGGTGCCCATCAGCGCCGCCGCGTCACGCGCGGCGACGGCGATTTCCGCTGCCCGCGCCTTGCCGGGCTGCTGCCAGCGCGGATCGCCGAGCACCAGGTCGTAGCCGTGCGCGGCGAGTTCACTCATCATTGTTTCGGTGCCGGCGAGCGGCGCGAAGACGAGAACCTTGGGTTTGCCCATGGCGCGCTTTTCTCAGCTTTGGACAGCAGGCCTCAGGCTCGCCATCCATTTGTCCTCGATGACGCGGGTCTCGGCGATCGATAGCGCGGAGGTCTTCGCATATTTCTTGCGCCAGCCGAACGGTCGGCAGGCGTCAATGATCATTTTTGAATTCTGCGTTAGCCCCTGGTCGCGGGCTTCCGGCGTCAGGCGCGGATCGAGGCCCGAGCTCCAGCCGCCGCGGACGATGTCGACCGATTCCGACGGCTCCGAACGCGTTGTCACCGCCCACATCACGTCGGCCAGATTGGATGGATCGACGTCTTCATCGACGATGACCACGAGGCGGCCCATGTAGCTGTTCGCCGCCGCGATCAAGCCGGCGCGCTTGGCGTGGCCTGGATAGCGCTGTTCGAGCGCGATCACGGTCATGAGCTGGGAGACGTGCTGCCAGACTCCGATGACGTCGGTGACTCCGCAGGCGATCAGGTTCTGCCAGATGCCGGCGCCGCGGAATGGCAACCCGAAATGGAAGCGCGGCGGTTTCATCGGCGGCGAACCGAGCAGAATCGGATTGGTGCGGTGATGGATGGCGGTGACCTTCATCACCGGCGCCGGCCGCTTGTCGGCGGCATAGTAGCCGGTGAATTCGCCGAACGGGCCCTCGAGCAGGCTCGTCTCCGACATCGGCAGTAATTCGCCTTCCAGCACGCTCTCGGCATAAGCGGGGATCGGCAGGCGCGTCACCGGGCCGGGATACACTTCGATCGGTGCGCCCTTGATGGCGCCGGCGAAGGCGTATTCCGACTGGCCCGCTGGCAGATATTCGAAGCCGGCGATGAACAAGGCCGGATCCTCGCCGTTGACGACGACCACCGGGCAGGGCTTGCCGCGCTCCCAGTATTTCTTCGAGATCATCGCCCCGTGGCGGCCCTGATGATCGAACTGGATCGTCACCTGATTGCGGCCATGCACCTGCACGCGATAGATCGAAGCGTTGACCCAGCCTTCGTCGGCATCGCCCATGATCACGAGGCTACCGGAGCCGATATAAGGGCCGCCGTCATCCGGGTGCCAATGCGGCGACGGCAGGCGCGCCAGATCGACATCGTCGCCGGTCATCGAGTTCTCGAGATAGGCAGCGTCCTTCACCTCGATCGGATCGAAGGTCTTCAGCGTTTGCCTCTTGGCCATCCAGGCCTTCAGCGCGTCGAGCGGCCGCAGATGCGGATCTAGCCCGAGCGCCAGCGCGGCGCGCTGCGCGCTTACGGTGGCGTTGCTGAAGATACGGTAGCCTTTCGGATAGCCTTTGATGTTGTCGAACAGCAATGCCGGGCATTCCGGCATGCCGGCGGCAACTTCCGTGATGCCGCCGATCTCGAGCATAGGGTCGGCGTTGTCGATCCGCCGCAGCGCTCCCAGGCCATCGACGAGATCGATAAATTCACGCAAGTCGCGATACATCCCGGCATTCCTTTATCTTCACGTTTCGCCAATGGCCGGGACTTGCTCGCCCCAGCGTTTGACGGCTCCGGTATCGATGTCGAACTGGTCGAGAACGCGGCCGACCGTGTGATTGATGATGTCATCGATTGTCTGCGGCCGGGTGTAAAGCGCCGGCATGAACGGCGCGATCACCGCGCCGATTTCGGCGGCTCGGGTCATGGTCTTGAGGTGGCCAAGATGCAGCGGCGTCTCGCGCACGACGAGGACGAGCTTGCGGCGCTCCTTGAGGATGACATCGGCGGCGCGCGTGAGCAGACTCGTCGTATTGCCGTAGGCGATTTCGGAGAGCGAGCGTATGGAGCAGGGGATGACGATCATTCCCATGGTCCGAAACGACCCGCTGGCAATTGCGGCGCCGACATTCTCGGCCTTGTAGGTGACGTCGGCGAGATCGCGGACCTGGGCGGGCGTGATATCGGTTTCACTCGAAATCGTCAGCAGCGCCGATTTGGAGACCACGAGGTGCGTCTCGACGCCGGCGGCGCGCAGGGCCTCAAGCGTCCGGATACCGAGGATCGCCCCGGAGGCGCCGCTGATGCCGACGATGATACGCTTGGTCACGTGACGATCCTGTTCGCCGCCGCGGCTCCGCGCCGCCGGTGGGCAACTATCTGGCATATATTATAGAACTAAGGTTGTAAACATACATAAATCGCCGGGCGGCTGACCCTGTGCGCCGCAGCGCATACCGTCCGATACCGCCGCCGCAACCTGGTCGGAAATTGCGCTGGCATTTCCAGAAAGATATGTTAACTAACTAATTCGAATCAACAACGCGATCGGCGCCGCCAAACCTATGGTAGCCGGATCGCGGTGAAATGCCGGGAAATAATCGATGAACGTCCTCAACTTCGCGAAGATTGAAAAGCGCTCGGCCGCCGCCGCCCGCTCGCGCAATGGCGCCGATAAGCACGAGTATTTCGCTGCGGTCGCCCATGTGCGCTACATCCTGCGCAGGGTCTTCCGCATCATCGAAGAGAAGGCCAAGGAAGTCGGGCTTGAGTCGCTGGCGCATCAGGCGCTGCTCCAGGTGTACGGCAGCGCGAACCAGGAACTGCGGGTGAGCGAACTCGCTGAACGGCTTGATATCGCGCCGGCCTTCGCCTCGAACCTGATCAAGGGGCTGGTCAAGTCCAAATATCTCAAGCGCGACTCCGACGCCGCCGACGGGCGCGTCACGATCCTGAAGATCACGCCGGCGGGCCGGGCGATCTGCGATCGCATCGACAACGAAGTCAAACCCCACGTCGACTATTTCACCAGCCAACTGACGACCGACGAGCGTGAGACCGCGCTGTCGACGCTGATGTTCTATGTCGGCCCGGGCGCCGGTACGACGAAATAGCGGCAGTCGCAGGCGGTGGAAGGAAGCTCAGGCGTGCGTAACAAGTCAGGTGAGCAGAGAAGCAATTCCGGTATTCCCGAGGTGCCGGCGCTACCGAATGCGATCGAGGACGGATGGGGCAGTGACCGCATTGCCCGCATTATCCGGGAACTTGATTTGCCGTTCATCTGCCTGAACCCGGGCGCCAGTTTCCGCGGTCTGCACGACAGCCTGGTCAATCTACTCGGTAACGAGCGGCCGCAGATGCTGCTCTGCCTGCATGAGGAGGCGGCGGTCGCCATCGCGCACGGCTACGCCAAGATCGCCGGCAAGCCGCTGGCGGTGGTGCTGCACAGCAATGTCGGTCTGATGCATGGCACGATGGCGATCTTCAACGCCTGGTGTGACCGGGTGCCGATGATGATCCTCGGCGCCACTGGCCCGGTCGATGCCAACAAGCGCCGCCCCTTCATCGACTGGATCCATACGTCGCGCGACCAGGCGTCGATGACGCGGCATTACACCAAGTGGGACGACCAGCCGGCTTCCGTCGAGGCGACCGAAGAGGCGCTGTTGCGCGGCCTGCAGATTTCCACGACCGCGCCTTGCGGCCCTGTTTACATCGTGCTCGATTCGGCGATGCAGGAAGCCAAACACGCCGGCGGCGCGCCGATGCCGGACATGGCGCGCTACAAGGCGATCCCGTCGCCGGCGCCCGATCCGGCCAGTCTCGATGCCGCGCTCCGTCTTTTGTCGAATGCGAAGTCGCCGGTGATCCTGTCGGGCCGCGTGTCGCGCGATCCGAAGGCCTGGGCCGACCGCGTGCGGCTGGCCGAGCAGCTTGGCGCCACGGTGTTCACCGATCTCAAGGTCGGCGCCAGCTTCCCCAGCGAGCACGAATTGCACGCCATGCCGCGTGGCATGTTCATCAGCAAGGAGTCACTCGGCAAGCTGCAGAGTAGCGACGTCGTGCTCAGCCTCGACTGGGTCGACCTCGCCGGCACGCTGAAACAGGCCTGGCCCGAGGGCTGCCCGGCCAAGGTGATCCATGTCTCGGTCGATCACCATATCCATAACGGATGGGATATGGGCTACATGGCGCTGCCGCCGGTCGACGTGCGGCTCGCCGTGACGCCGGAAGCGGCGGTGCCCGCGCTGATCAAGACGCTGCCGGCGCCGAAGCGCGCTTACGGCAAGACGCCGGCCAAGGTGGCGAAGGGAACGGGCGAGGGCCCGATCACGCTCAAGGACATTGCGTTGACCTTGCGCGACGCCGTGAAGAATGACGAAGTGTGCCTGTCGCGCCTGCCGCTCGGCTGGGACGGCTCTTACTGGCCGTTCGAGCATCCGCTGGATCAGATCGGACACTCCGGCGGCGGCGGCGTCGGCTCGGGCCCCGGCATGGCCGTCGGCGCGGCGCTGGCGCTGAAGGGTACGGGCCGGCTGCCGGTCGCCATCCTCGGCGACGGCGACTATCTGATGGGCGTCACCGCACTGTGGAGCGCCGTGCATTACAAGGTGCCGATGCTCACGGTCGTCGCCAACAACCATTCCTATTTCAACGACGAAGTCCACCAGGAACGCGTCGCCGTGATGCGCGGCCGGCCGGTCGAGAACCGCTGGATCGGCCAGCGTATTGCCGACCCTGAACCCGATATCGTAATGTTCGCGCGCGCCCAGGGCGCGACCGCCTTCGGCCCGGTCAAGAGCCATGCCGACCTGGCGAAGACGTTGGCCGAAGCCGTGGCCGCCGTGAAGGCCGGTGAGACGGTGGTCGTCGATGTGCATGTCGCGCCCGGCTACGCGCCGAGCACCGTGGCCGCGCTCACCGAAACCAAGGAAGTCGGCTCGCCCTGATGGCGGGCCTTGTTGTGTCGTTACCGTTCTGAGGTCCGCCATGGCGACTGCGTTGAAGAAGTCTGCTGCATTCGTTCTGCCCACCGTGAAACGCGATCTGTATTACGGCGGCGCCTGGCACAAGGCGCGCTCCGGCGCGACGCAGGAAACCTTCAATCCGGCAACCGGTGAGAGCCTCGGCTCGGTCTCTCTGGCCGGCGCCGACGATGTCGACGCTGCCGTCAAGGCTGCCTATCAGGGTTTCAAGGTGTGGCGGCGTATGAAGCCGCTGGAGCGCGCGACCGTGCTGCGCAAGGCGGCCGACGTCATCCGCCAGCATGCCGACGAACTGGCGATGCTCGACGCGGCCGATTGCGGCGGGCCGTTCAAGCGCATGATCAAGGACAGCGAGGGCGGCGCGCAGGCATTTGAACAGTTCGCCGGTCTGATCACCGAGATCAAGGGCGACACCATTCCCGGCGGCGACGATGTGCTGAGCTTCACGGTGCGTGAACCGCTCGGTGTCGTCGTGCGCATCAACGCCTACAATCATCCGATGTTGTTCGCGGCGACGCACGCGGCGCCGGCGCTGGCCGCCGGCAATGCCGTGATTATGAAGCCGCCGGAGCAGGCGCCGTTGTCGACATTGCGATTGGCCGAATTGATCGGGCCACTATTCCCGCCGGGTGTCGTCAGCGTGTTGTCTGGCGGCCGGGCCTGCGGCGAGGCCATGGTTGCCCATCCGTTGGTTGCCAAGGTCGGCCTGATCGGCGCCATCCCGACCGGCAAGGCGATCCTTAAGGGTGCCGCGGACTCGCTGAAAAAGGTGTCGCTCGAACTCGGCGGCAAGAATGCGCTCATCGGCTATCCCGACGCTGACCCGGACAAGCTCGCAGCGGGCGTGATCCAGGGCATGAATTTCGTCTGGCTCGGCCAGTCCTGCGGCTCGACGTCCCGCGCCTTCCTGCACGAGGGCATTCACGATGCGGTGCTGGACCGCGTGGTCGAGAAGCTCAAGGCGCTGCGCTTCGGCATCCCGACCGATCCGGACACCGAGATGGGCTGCCTCGTCAGCCTGGCGCAGCTTGACAAGGTCATTCACTACGTCGAGGCCGGCAAGCAGGACGGCGCGCGGCTTGTCATCGGCGGACGCCGCCCGGACGATCCGGCCTTTGCCAAGGGATTCTATTACGAGCCGACGATCTTCGCCGACGTGACGCCCAGCATGCGCATCGCCCGCGAGGAAATCTTCGGGCCTGTGTTGAGCGTCTTTAAATGGCGCGACGAGGAGGCGATGTTCCAGGCCGTCAACGAACTCAGCTACGGCTTAACGGCGTCGATCTGGACCAAGAACCTGTCGGTGGCCCACCGCGCGGCGGCGCGCGTCGAAGCCGGCTATGTCTGGGTCAACGGCGCCAGCACGCACTACTACGGCGTGCCATTCGGCGGCTACAAGCAGTCGGGCCTGGGGCGCGAGGAGTCGATCGAAGAGCTGCTGGACAACACGCAGCTCAAGAGCATCAATGTCGTGCTGGACGGCGCCGGGACCTGAGCCAGACCAGTCAGAGGATCGAGACGATGTCGCACGGACACGCGCTGCAGATCAAAAACGTCACCAAGAGGTTTGGTGGTCACGCCGGCATTGTCGCCGTGCGAGACATGTCGTTCGACGTGAAGCCGGGCGAATTCATCTCGATTATCGGGCCGAGCGGCTGCGGCAAGTCAACCTTGTTCAATATCATCGGCGGCTTCCTCAAAGATTATGAGGGCGAGGTGGTACTCGATGGCCAAGGCAAACCGGGCGACCGCACCATCGGCACGGTCTTCCAGGAAGAGTCGACGTTTCCCTGGCGCACGACGCTGCAGAACGTGATGTTTCCGCTGGAAGCAGCCGGAATGCCAAAGAAGGAACGCGTCGAACGCGCCCGCCATTTCATAAAGCTGGTCGGCCTCGAAGGTTTCGAAAACAATTATCCAAGCGAGCTCTCCGGCGGCATGCGCCAGCGCACGGCGATTGCTCGGACGCTCGCTTTCGATCCCAAGATCCTGCTGATGGACGAGCCGTTCGCCGCGCTCGACGAACAGACCCGGTTGCTGCTCGGCGACAAGGTGCTGCAGATCCAGCAGGAGCTCGAGCAGACGACGCTGCTCATCACGCACAACATCACGGAAGCGGTGCAGCTTTCCGACCGGGTGGTCGTGATGAGCTACCGCCCCGGCACCGTAAAGCGCATCATCCCGATCGATCTGCCGCGGCCGCGCTCGTCGGAGATCATGAGCAGCGAGCGCTTCGGTCAACTCGTCGGCATGATCTGGAGCGACCTGCGCGAGGAAGCCTCGCGCGGTATGCAGGAAGCCGAGCGCAAGCGCGCCTCCTGATCAGGTCGCCCGGCGCGCTCGGCGGGCCGGCGACGGCTTGTTCTCGCCGGACGGGGAAGTCTCGCTCGCTTTCCGCGACGCCCCGCGATTCTGCGCCTCGAGATTGCCGGCGATCGTCGCCATGATCCGGAAAAAGTTGGCGATGTCGGCCTTGCTCAAGCCCTCGCGGGCGATGGCGTTGATCTCCGCCGCGCATTGAAGCAGCTTGGCTTCGAACACGGCGCCGGCGGGCTCAAGGAAGACCCTGACGTTGCGCCGATCGCGCGAATCCCGCTCGCGGCGGATAAAGCCACGCTTTTCCAGCGCGTCGAGCACGGTCGTCGACGACGCCGTTTCAATGCCGACGCGCCGCGACAGCTCGGTCTGGTTGAGGCCGTCGTTGTACCATAGCCGCTCAAGGTGGACGAACTCGCTGAAGCTCACGCCGTGGTCTTTCAGGCGATCGCGGAAGATCTTGCTGAAGGCGAGATGTGAGCGACGTAACAATTTACCAATGCCGATGGGCGGCGGTTGGGTGGCGTCCTCGACGCGACGGCGCTTGACGTCGACCAATGATTTCTCCCTCGGACAATTGACATAAGAAGCTTAGTTGACTTATATTATTTATAAGGTATCTTATGAATTGGTACCTTAGCAATGATGCCGCGGTGCGAGCAAGGAGTAAGACGGCCATGAGCGAGCCTGTGCTTGTGTGCAAGAGCGACGACCTCAAGGAGGGCGCAGTCCAGGTGTTCGCCATCGGTGACATCGAGATCGGCGTGATCCGACACAAGGGCAATTGCGTCGCCTATCGCAATGTGTGCCCGCATCAGGGCGGACCAGTGTGCGACGGCAGGCTGATGCCGCAGGTCGAGGATGTGATCGACCCAAACGGGCTGTTCGTCTGCCAGAACTTCAAAGAGGACGATATGCATATCGTCTGCCCGTGGCACGGCTATGAGTTCAAGATCGCGACGGGCGAGCACGCCGTCGATCCCAACGTGCGCCTCAAGAAATACGAGATCACGGAGCGTGGAGGGAATATCTATGTCACGCTCTGATCCCGGCGCGCGGACCTTTTCCGATCTCGCCACTGAAATCTCGGCGCGGTGTCTCGAAGCGGTGGAAAGCGGCCGGTTCGACGATGTGCCTTCGGACGCTCTCGGTCAGGTCTTCGCATCGGCTGTGCAGCTTTTTGCCGCCAAGGCGCAGGCCGGCGAGTCGGTGCTGCCATTCGGCCGCAACAGTGGCGTGACTACGACCGATGTTGCGATCGGCTGCACCGCCATGCTCGACGCCGTCAATCTTGCGCTATTCGAACTGGGCGCCTGGCAGGCGATGTCGAGCGTCGGCCGCATCCGTCACGAAGAACCTGAACTGGAGCGTTTCTGATGTCGAAACCGATGGCCCGCAACGTCACCAATGAAGGCTTCGACACGACGGCGCATCTTCGCAACGCCGCAGCGCAGGCAGCCAAGCGCGGCTACGACGACTTCATGATCGTCGACGTCGACGCGCACCATTACGAGACCGAGGCGTTCAGCGAGATTGCCGATTACATCGACGATCCGGTGCTGCGCCGAGAGGCTAAGTTTCAGGGCATGTCGCGCGGCGGCATTGCCTCGATGGACGGTTCCTATCAGGAAATGACGGGGCGCGTTATCCGTTATCCGGAGCGCAAGAATGAAAAGGTGCCTCCCGAGCCGCATCGCGACATCACGCTGATGTATCGCTGGATGGACGCGATGGGCGTCGACGTGGCCTGCATGTTCCCGACGCCGATGCTCAACATAGTGACCTGTCCGCGCATCGAGGTCGAGGTGGCGCTCGCCCGGGCCTATAATCGTTGGCTTTGCGACAATATCCTCAAGACCGAAAACCGCCTGAAGTCGATGCTGTACCTGCCGTTCAACGATCCGGCGGCCTGTGTCGACATCGTCGAGAAGTTTGGCGACAAGCCCGGCGTGATTGGCTTCATGGTGGTTGCGACGCACTACCGTTCGGTCCACGACAACGCGTACATGAAGCTTTATTCGATGCTGCAGGAGCGCAACCTGCCGCTCGCCTTCCACGCCGCCTATACCTGGAGCGACAAACAGTTGTCGCTGACCAACCGTTTCATGGCCGTGCACGCACTGGGCTTCACCTGGCACAACATGCTTCACATGACCAACTGGCTGGTCAACGGCATGCCGGAGCGCTTCCCGAAGCTGAAGTTGATCTGGATCGAGAGTGGGCTCGCTTGGGTGCCGTTCCTGATGCAGCGCCTCGACAACGAGTTCATGATGCGCACCTCGGACGCGCCGCTGCTCAAGCGCAAGCCGAGCGACTACATGCGCGAGATGTACTACACCAGCCAGCCGATGGAGATGGTGGACAACCTCGAGGCGCTCGAAGTCACTTTCAAGATGATGAACGCCAAAACGCAGCTCCTGTACTCATCCGATTATCCGCACTGGGACATGGACCTGCCGATGACGATTTACGACCTGCCGTTCCTGGACGAGCAAGGCAAACGCGATATCCTCGGCGGTAATGCGCAGCGGCTGTTCAATCTCGAAACGGCGCTGGCACCGGGCAAACTGGAGCGTCGCGCCAAGCGCGGCGTCAAGGCCGCCGCGGGCTAGCCGCGGGCTAGCCGCCGGCAAGCCTGACTTTCACCGATCGTCCAAACCCGAACATCTCCGTCCGAGGCGTCTCCATGATTTCCGAGCAGGAACTGGCCAAGCTGTCTTATCCGGAGATGCCGAAGATCGTCTCCAATGCGTTGCCGGGCCCCAAAGCCCGGCAGGTCATCGACGACGCCCTCAAGGTGCAGACGCCGACGCGGCCGTCGGTACGCGGAACTTTAGTCATCGAGGAGGGCTTCGGCGCCGGCATCAAGGACCCGGACGACAACGTCTATATCGATCTCTCCGCCGGCGTTGCGGTGTCGAGCGTCGGCCGCAACCATCCCAAGGTGGTCGAGGCGGTGCGCGAGCAGGCCGGCAAGCTGATGCACTCGGCCGGCCTCGTCTCGTCGAGCACGGTGAAGCTGGCGCAGAAGCTGTCGGACCTGATGCCGGAGGGTTTGCGGGGCGAATGCTTCACGGTGTTCGGCATGAGCGGTTCGGCCGCGGTCGAGACCGCGATCAAGTTCGCCAAGGCGATCACCGGCAAGCACCAGATCGTCGCCTTCGAAGGCGCCTATCATGGCGTCTTCCACGGCTCGCTGGCTTTGACGACGCGCGAGAATTTCCGCGTGCCGTTCATGCCGCTGATGCCGGGCGCGATCCACATGCCCTATGCCTATTGCTACCGCTGCTTCGCCGGCTTCGACAGCAAGACCTGCGCCCAGGCCTGCGGCAAATATCTCGATTTCAAGCTCAACACGCCGAACACCGGCGCCGACGACGTCGCGGCCGTCATCGTCGAGTCGATGCAGGCGGACGGCGGCTACATCGATCCGCCGATCGAATTCATGAAGGCGCTGCGCGAAGCTTGCGACAAGCGCGGCATCATCCTGATCATCGACGAAGTGCAGGCGGGCGCCGGCCGCACCGGCAAGATGTGGGCGGTCGAGCACTACGGCATCAAGCCGGACATGCTGGTGTGGGCCAAGGCGGTGGGCGGCGACATGCCGCTGTCCGGCGTTACCGTGCACAAGAGCTTCTACGAGAAGCTGCCGCAAAGCTCGCAGGTCATCACCAGCGCCGAAAACGCCGTGGTCAACGCCGTCGGTCTCGCCAATCTCGAGATTCTCAGCGATCCGAAGGACGATCTGATCGGCCGCGCCGCCAAGTTGGGCGGCGAGCTCAAGCAGCGTCTGCTCGACTTCCAGAAGAGCTGCCGGCTGGTCGGCGAAGTGCGCGGCCGGGGTCTGTTCATCGGCGTCGAACTGGTCAGCGACAAGGACAAGCGCACGCCGCTCGAGGCCAAATATATGGGCCAGATCGCCAAGGCCTGCGAGCAGCGCGGCGTTCGCGTCATGGCTTGCGGCCGCAATGGTAACACGTTCCGCCTGATGCCGCCGCTGGTCATTACCGAGGCGCATCTGCGCAAGGGTATCGATATCTTCCTTGAGGCGATCAAGGAAGTGGAAGCCGCGACGGCGAACTGAACAACACGCATAGGGTAACGGAGCTCAGGGATGGCCGCGGACTTTACCTGCAACCAGGAAATCATCGAGGTTGCCCGCAAGAATCTGACCCAGGATGTGTGGGACTATCTGACCGGCGCGGCCGAGTCCGAAACCACCTTGCGGCGCAACCGCTATGCGCTCGACAAGCTGGCGTTCCTGCCGCGCGTCTGCCGGGACGTCTCCAAGGTCGATCCGTCCACCACCTTCCTCGGCCACAAGCTCCGCATCCCGGTGATGCTGGCGCCGATCGGTTCGCTGCAGGCGATCCATGAAGGCGGCGGCGCTTCGTCCTGCGCTGCGGCGGCGAAATTCGGCACGATTCCGATGATCTCGTCGATCACGCAGCCGAGCCTCGAGGACTGCGCCAAGTCGGCGGAAGGACCGAAGATCTTCCAGCTCTATGTGCGCGGCGACAAGGCCTGGCTCAAGGACATCATTGGCCGCGTCAAGGCAGCCGGCTATGCCGCGCTGGCGTTGACCGTGGACTCGGCGGTCTACGGCATCCGCGAACGCCAATTGATGAATCAATATCAGCCGCCGAGCGTGAAGGCGCAGACCAACCGTCACCTGCAGTCCGCCATTACCTGGGAACTGATGGACTGGATCAAGGCGGAGTGGGGCGGGCCGTTCATTCTCAAGGGCGTCGCGACGGCCGCCGACACCAAGCTGGCCATCGAGCGCGGCGTTGACATCATCTATGTCTCCAATCACGGCGGTCGCCAGCTCGACCACTGCTTGGGCGCCATGGAAACGCTGCCGACGGTTGTCGCAGCGGCGGCCGGCAAGGCCCGCATTCTCGTGGACGGCGGCTTCCTGCGTGGCTCGGACGTCATCAAGGCGGTGGCGCTCGGCGCCGACGCCGTGCTGATCGGCCGCATGCAGGGCTGGGCGCTGGCCGCCGGCGGCGCCGACGGGCTGGTGCGCTCGCTGGAACTGATTGAGCGCGAGATCACCAACACGCTGGCGCTGCTCGGTCTCGTCTCGTTCAAGGAACTGACTAAGGATTACGTTTGTGCGGTTGACCCGCTCGGGCCCTGCCACGAGATGAGCACCTTCGCGCATTTGCCGAACGGCAGATTGGTTTGATCATGCACGACCGGTTGGCGTTCTTCATCGACGGCGCGTGGAGCACGGGCGACGGCAAGCGCAGCGGCGCCGTGCTCAATCCGGCGACCGGCGAGGAGATCGGCCGCGTGCCGTTCGCGTCGCTGGACGACATCGACCGCGCTCTGGTGGCCGCCGAGCGCGGCTTCGAGGTCTGGAAAAAGGTGCTGCCGCAGGAACGCGCCAAGGTCATTCGCAAGATCGCGACACTGCTGCGCGAGCAGACGGACGCCATCGCCAATATCATGACGCTGGAGCAGGGCAAGCCGATCGTCGAGGCGCGTACCGAAGTCGGCGCCACGGCCGAATTGTTCGAGTGGCTGGCCGAGGAATCGCGCCGCATCTACGGCCGGCTGGTACCGAGCCGCGTCGCCAATACGCGCACCATGGTGGTGCATGAGCCGATCGGTCCGGTGGCGGCGTTCTCGCCGTGGAATTTCCCCTGCATGATGCCGGGCCGCAAGATCGCCCATGCGCTCGCCGCGGGGTGCTCGATCGTGCTCAAGCCGGCCGAAGAGACGCCCGGCACTGCCGTGGCGCTGGGCAAGGTTTGCGAGCAGGCCGGGGTGCCGAAAGGTGTCGTCAATATTCTGTTCGGCGAACCGGCGCAGATTTCCGAGCGCCTGATCAAGTCACCGATCATCCGCAAGATCTCGCTGACCGGCTCGACCCATGTTGGCAGGCATATTGCATCTCTCGCCAGCCATGATTTCAAGAAAGTCACGCTGGAGCTGGGCGGACACGCGCCGGTCATCGTCTTCGAGGATGCCGATCTCGACCGCGCGATCTCGCTGTCGGTCGGTAGCCGCTTCCGCAATGCCGGCCAGGTGTGCACCGCCGGTTCGCGTTTCTTCATCCACGAGTCGCTGTTCGACAAGTTCGCCGCCGGCTTCACCGCGGCGGCATCGGCCTTGCAGGTCGGCAGCGGCCTCGATCCGAAATCGCAGATGGGCCCGTTGGCCAATGGCCGCCGCATCGACGCCATGGAAAAGCTGGTGGCTGATGCCGAGGCGCGGGGTGGGCGGATCGCCACCGGCGGCCGCCGCAAGGGTAACACCGGATTCTTCTTCGAGCCGACCGTCATCACCGGCCTGTCGAACGAGGCCAGCCTGATGAACACCGAGCCGTTCGGTCCGCTGGCGCCGCTGGTGCCGTTCAAGGATTTCGATGGTGTCGTCAGGGAAGCGAACCGGCTGCCATACGGGCTTGCGGCCTACGCTTTCACGCGCTCACAATCCTACGCGGCGCGGGTCGGCGAGGCGCTGCAGGCCGGCGTCATCGCGATCAACGGTGTTACCGTGACCGCGCCGGAAGGGCCGTTCGGCGGCATGAAGGACAGCGGCGTCGGCCGCGAGTCCGGCATTGAAGGTCTGCTCGAGCACATGAACGTCAAGACCATCACCGAGACCTATCAGTAGACGACGATGAAACCGGACCTCACAGAAAAAGATGCAAAGCCGGTTCTGGGCTGGGGCAGCGACATCGTCGCCGAACTCCTGCGTCGGCTCGGTATCAAGTATGTCTGTGTCAATCCGGGTTCGAGCTTCCGCGGCCTGCATGACAGCCTGATCAACTATCTCGGCAACGAGAAGCCGCAGATGCTGCTGTCGCTGCACGAGCAATCGGTCGTGGCGATCGCGCACGGCTACTACAAGGCATCCGGCGAGCCGATGGCTGTCGTGGTGCACAGCAATGTCGGCCTGATGGCCGGCACGATGTCGATCTTCAATGCCTGGTGTGACCGCGTGCCTATGCTGATCCTCGGCGCCACCGGCGCGGTGGACTCGGCCGTGCGGCGCAACTGGATCGACTGGAATCACACGTTCCGCGACCAGGGCGCGCTGGTTCGGCACTATGTCAAATGGGACGAGCAGCCGACGACGCCGCGCGCTCAGATCGACAGCATCCTGCGCGCCTATCAGGCGGCGAATACCGCGCCATGCGGCCCGTCCTACGTGATCCTCGATCGCCGTCTGCAGGAAGATGCGCTGGACGGCGAGATCGCGCTTCCGGATATCGCCCGCTACAAGCCCAAGGCGCCGGCCGCGCCATCCGCCGAGATGCTCGACCGCGCCGTCACGATGCTGACGGAAGCGAAGAACATCGTGATGCTCATCGGCCGCGTTTCGCTCGACCGCGGACAATGGGACCAGCGGGTCGCGCTCGCCGAGCGCCTCAATGCGTGCGTCGTCACTGATTTGCGCCTCGGCGCCTCGTTCCCGACCGAGCATCCGCTGCATGGCGGACCGCAGGACCTGTTCCTGTCGCCGAACGACAAGGCGGCGATCGGCAAGGCCGATCTCGTGCTCAGCCTCGATTGGTACGATCTCGCCGACACCATGCTGCAAGCCGGCGGCAAGGCCAAGGTGATCAGCGTGACGGTCGATCATCACGCGCACAATTCCTACAGCGGCGACCATCAGCGCCTGGCGCCGGTCGATCTCGACATGGCGGTGGAGCCGCATATGGCGGTCGCGGCGCTGCTCGAGCGTCTCAAGCCGCCGGCCAAGCCGATGGCCATTCGGCAGAAGAAGGCACCCGATTTCACCGGCGATCCGACGCTGACGCCGACGCTCACGGACCTCGGTCAGGCCATGGCCAAGCTACGGGAAGGTCGCCAGATCACGCTGGCCCGTGCGCCGCTGAACTGGCCGTCGGCCAGTTATCCGTTCCGCGAGCCGCTCGATTATCTCGGTTATGACGGTGGCGGCGGCGTCGGCTCCGGCCCCGGCATGAGCGTCGGCGCCGCGCTGGCGCTGGCCGGTTCGGGGCGAGTCGTCGTCGGCATCATGGGCGACGGCGAATTCCTCGGCGCGGCGTCGGCTTTGTGGACGGCGGCGCATTACGATATCCCGCTGCTCATGGTGGTGGCGAACAACCGGTCTTACTTCACCGACGAAATCCAGCAGGAGACCGTGGCGCGCGAGCGCAAGCGCCCGGTCGCCAATCGCTGGATCGGCCAGCGTATTGACGATCCGGCGGTCGATCTGGCCGGTCTGGCGCGCGATTATGGCGTAGCCGCCGAAGGCCCGATCGAGAAGGCCGGCGATCTATTCGCTGCGCTCGAACGCGGCATCAAGGCCGTCGAGGCCGGCAAGCCCTATGTCATCGACGTTCTGATCGATCCCTCGCGGGGCGCCAGTTTCGACTGGCTGAGCGATGCCTGACATGTCGAACCAGCCCGCAACTATTCGACCGTTTCTGATCCGGCTCTTCAGTTCGCCGGCGTTCTGCTCGTTGCTGGTGCTGGTCGCGTTCCTGCTGCTGCTCGAAGGGCTGGTGCGCAGCGGTCTGGTATCGCGGGCCATCGTCGCCGAGCCGAGCACGACGATCCTCGGCATTGCCGATCTTCAGGCCAAGGTCGACATCCTTGGCGCGCTGCGCTCGACACTGACCTCGACCTTGATCGCGGTCGGCCTGGAAATCCTCGTTGCCGTGCCGCTCGGTCACCTGATGTACAAACGCCGGGCCGTCGGCATCGCCTATACGAGCTGGCTGGCGTCGCTGTCGGCGGCGCCGATATTCCTGCTGTACCCGTTGTTTCTCGTCGTGTTCGGCCGCAACCAGGTGACGCTGATCGTCATGGGTTTCCTGCCCGGCGTCATTCCGCTCATCCTGCACGTGCAGGAGGGTTTCCTTGGCGTGAAGCAGACCTTCATCAATGTCGGCCACAGCTATGCGCTCAGCAAGTCCGCGATCTTCTGGCGTATCATGGTGCCGGCGGCGGCGCCGACCATCGCCACCGGTGTCCGGCTCGCGTTGATGTACACGCTGATCAACATCGTCGCCGTCGAATATCTCGTCGATGTCGGCGGTCTCGGCCGTATCGTCGCCGATCGCTATTTCCGCTTCGATATCCCGGGGACCTACTCGGCGATCGTCGCGGTCGCCGCGGTCAGCGTGCTGTTGAACTGGCTGATCGGTCGCGGCGAACAATGGATCCGGTCGCGATGAAGATATTCGACCCGCGACAACACGCGCTGCATCTCCAGGTCCTCTGGATTCGGGTGCTGACCATCGTCGCTCTCGTGGCGGCCTGGGAATTCGCGGCGCGCTCGGGCCTGTTCTACGAGGGCGTCATCCCGCCGACCTGGGCCGTCATCGTTGCCTTGGTGCAGGAGCTCATGTCGCCGGACTTTTACGTAGATCTTGGCCTGACCGTTTTCGGCGCGACCGCCGGTTTTGTCGCCGGGTCGCTGATTGCGCTGGTACTCGGTATTCTGCTTGGCTTGCAGCCCTTTGCTAGGCGCGTGTTTGAGCCGTTCATCACCGCACTGGGCGGCACGCCGAAGGTGATCTTTCTTCCGATCATCTTCCTGGTGTTCGGCCTTGGCATCGAATCCAAGATTGCCAAGGCGTCGCTGTCGGCATTCTTTCCCGTGGTGCTGAGCACGACCAGCGCCTTCGTGCAGATCCCGAAAATCCTGCTGCTGACCGGCCGCAGCTTCAATCTTTCCACCTGGCAGATGGCGAGCAAGGTCTATCTGCCGGCGATGGCCAACCCCGTGCTCACCAGTCTCCGGCTCGCCATGTCGATGTCGATAATCGGCGTGCTGTCCGCCGAAATCGCCAATTCGCAAGGCGGCCTCGGCTTCCGGCTGATCCGCTATGCCGATCAATTCCGCATCGCCTCGGTCTATGCCGACGCCATTCTGATCTTCGCCACGGCCGCTTTCATGAATTACGTGCTGAGCCTGCTGCAAGGATTCCTCGGCAATCGCGGCCGAAAGCCGACGGCGGCCGAACGCGCCGCCGACAAGGCCGCGCTCGCCGCGACCTCCGGTGCATGAGGCTTCGGTCGCGGCATGCGTGAACTCGATTGGGGTATCGGCAAGGCTGTTACGCGCAGCGAGGATGCACGGCTGACCGGTGGGCTCGGCCGCTACACCGACGACGTCGATCTGGGCCGTACCGCCGCGCTTTATCTCGTGCGCTCGCCGCATGCCGCGGCGCGCATCGTCGGCATCGATGCCGAGGCGGCAAGAGCCGCGCCAGGTGTTCTCGCGGTCCTCACCGGAGAGGATGTTCGTTCCCATAACTTCGGTCCGCTGCCGTCGCGGGTGCAGCGCCACAAGGCCAATGGCGAGCCGAACTTCGTGCCGCCGTACTATCCGCTGGCGGTCGACGTCGCGCCGCACAGCGGCGTCGCCGTCGTCGCCGTCGTCGCCGAGACTCTGGCGCAGGCGAAGGACGCCGCCGAACTGGTCGTGATCGACTACGAGGTGCTGCCGGAAGTCACCGACACCGCGCAGTGCCTCGCGGCCGACGCACCGCTGGTGTGGGACAGCCAGCCCGACAACCGCTGCTTCGTCTTCCGGCTCGGCGACAAGGCCGCCGCCGAGGCCGCCTTCGCGCGCGCCGACCACATCGTTCGCGACCGTCTCGTCATCACACGGATGACCACGAATTCCATCGAGCCGCGCAACGCGCTCGGCCACTACACGGCGAAAGACGGCCGCTACACGCTGTATTCCAGCCTGCAATCGCCGCACACCATCCAGCGCGAGATCGCCGCGATTTTCCGCGAGCCGGCCAACCGCTTCCGCGTGGTGGCGCACGATGTCGGCGGCTCGTTCGGCATGAAAGGCAGCGTCTATCCCGAACAGGTCCTGGTGCTGTGGGCCTCGCGCATGGTCGGCCAGCCGGTGAAATGGGTCGCCGAGCGCAGCGAAGGCTTCCTGTCGGATCATCAGGCGCGCGACAATATCTCCGACGTGGCGCTGGCGCTCGACAAGGACGGCCGCTTCCTGGCCTTGCGCGTCGAAACCGTCGCCAATATCGGCGCCTATATAGCGCTTAACGGCCTGCACTCATCGACCAACAATCTCGGCGGTCTGGCCGGCGTCTATACCATCCCGACCTTCGATGTCGGCGTGACCGGCGTGTTCAGCCACACGCCGCCGACCTGTCCGTTCCGCGGCGCGGGGCGGCCAGAGGCGTCGTATTGCATAGAACGCATCATCGATCTCGCCGCGCGCGAACTGAAGGTCGATCCGGCCGAATTGCGTCGCCGCAATCTCATCCCGGCGAGCGCGATGCCGTACAAGACCGGCCTGGTCTACACTTATGATTGCGGCGAGTTCGAAGCGGTGATGGACCGCTGCCTCGAGGCGGCCGACTGGAAAAGTTTCGAGACACGTCGCCGCGACAGCTTGGCGCGCGGCCGGCTGCGCGGCATCGGCATCGCCTGCGTCATCGAGATCGCCGGCGGCCCGCAGGGCATGCCGATGGAGGAGGCGGTCGAAATCCGCTTCGATTCCGGCGGCAGCTGCACCATCGTCTCCGGCAGCCATTCGCACGGCCAGGGCCATGAGACGGTGCTCAAGCAGTTCGCGGCGCAGTATCTCGGACTGGCGCCCGATCAGGTGCGCATCGTCAGCGGCGATACCGACGAGGTCGCCCATGGCCGCGGATCGTTCGGCTCCCGCACCATGATGGCGGCCGGAACTGCCTTTGCGACCGCGGCGCAACGCGTGATCGATCGCGGCAAGAAGGTCGCGGCGCATCTTCTCGAGGTCGGCGAGGGTGATGTCGAATTTGCCGACGGCGCTTTCGCCGTGCCGGGCACCGATCTCAAGATCGGCTTGCCCGAGGTGGCCCGGGCGTCCTATCTGCCGGCGCGGATGCCGCCTGGCGCGGATTTCGGTCTTGATGCCAAGGCAATCGTGACGCCGCGCGACGCCACCTTCCCCAATGGCTGTCACATCTGCGAGGTCGAGATCGACCCCGAGACGGGTGTGACCCGGCTCGTCGCCTACACCGTTGTGGACGATGTCGGCCAGGTCATGAACCCGCTGCTGCTCAAGGGCCAGTTGCATGGCGGCATCGCGCAAGGCGTCGGCCAGGCGCTGATGGAGCACATTGCCTACGCTGATGGCCAGCTCGTGACCGGCTCGTTCATGGACTACGGCATGCCGCGCGCGAGTCATCTGCCGTTTTTCGAGGTCGTCAGCCACGCCGTGCCGACCGCCACCAATCCGCTGGGCGCCAAAGGGGCGGGCGAGGCTGGCACGGTCGGGGCCTTGCCGGCGGTGATGAATGCTGTCGCGGATGCGCTGGTCCGCGAGGGCGTCCCCCGGATCGACATGCCGGCCACCGCCCAGAACGTGTGGTCGGCATTACAAAACGCCAAGCGCGCATGAACGGTGCGGAGATGACGTCAGGATGTCGCAGGTTCGCGGAAATCGTCGGACGTCATTACCGCGGAGAATCTCCTCGAGCAAACACCCTATCTCGTGAGAAGTTCGGACCATGGCCGCGGCACAAACCGGAACCGCCCGATTGACTGCTCCTTCAGACGGGGTACTATACAAAAAAACATAACATAGATAAACTATAGGATATTGATATGAAGGCTTGGCTCTCCTACGGCTTCAACGATATGCGCCTCGAAGAGGTGCCGATGCCGCACGCCGAGCCCGGCTGGGTCGTGTGCAAGGTCCGCAACGCCGAGCTGTCGGTCACGGAGATCGCCGAGTTTCGCGGGCTGCCCGTTCCCTCGCATGACAACATCAAGCGCATGCTCGCCGAGCGCGCGCCGATGCAGCTTTGGGGCCACGAATTCTGCGGCGAGGTCGTCGAAGTCGGCGCCGGCGTGACCAACGTCAAGCTCGGCGATCGCGTCTTCTATCATCGCGGCGTGCCGTGCGGCACCTGCAAGTACTGCGCCGCCGGGATGTCGCATCTCTGCCGCTCGGTCATCAATGTTTCGGAAGACACGCCCGGTTGCCTCGCCGAGTATTTCCCGATCCCCGCGAGCACGATCGCGGCGATCCCTTCGGAAATTACCGATAAGGAAGCGTGTGGGATGCAGCCGCTGGTTTCCGTGATGGGCCGTATCGAAGGCGTCGGCATCGCGATGGGCGACACCGTTGTGGTCATCGGTCAGGGCCCCATGGGCCTGTTCTGTACCCAGATCGCCGCCGTGGCTGGCGCGGCAAAGGTCGTCGCGATCGCGCGGCGCGATCCGGTGCTCGCGCTGTCGAAGCAGCTCGGCGCGACCCACACCATCAATGCGACGAAGACCGATGTGGTCGAAGCGGTCATGGAAATCACCAAGGGGCTCGGCTGCGACGTCGTGCTCGAATGCGCCGGCGGCAGCAAGGAGCAGGGCCACGCCGGCGTCGATACGTTTATTCAAGGCCTGGCGATGTTGCGCAACGAGGGCCGCATTTCGGAATTCGGCCACCTGCCGGTCGGTTCGACGGTTCCGATCGGGCCGATCGACAAGAAGGGCCTGCACGTTATCGGTACGCGCAGCCCGTCGCCGCGCATCATCAACTACGCGATCGATCTGGTTGCCTCGAAGCGGGTGCAGATAGAACCGACGGTTACGCATGTTCTTCAGGGCATCGAAAAGGTGCCCGAAGCGATCGAGATTACAGGCAACAAGGCAAAGTATGGAGCGATTGGCCCCGCGCAGGTCGTCTTGGTCTGAGTGGGGGAACTGGAAGTCCGGGATTAACAACCTAGAAAGAAGGAATCGGACGATGCGCACAATGATGAAAGTAGCTTTGGCGGCGGCCGGCGTCGGCATGATCGCGCAGCCTGCATTGGCTCAGGACAAAGTGAAGGTGGCCACGACCTTCCTTGGACTGTGGGACACATCGCAACCGACTTTGTGCAAGGAACGCGGCGAATTCGCCAAGGCGGGTCTTGACGTCGATGTGACCTCGACGCGTGGCGGCTCCGAGAATATTCAGGCGGTCATCGCCGGCGGCATGGACATCGGTTACTCGCCGGGTCTCAACGCCGTGCTCGCGGCCTATGCCCAGGGCAACAAGCTGAAGGTCGTAAGCGCCGAATTCCTCGGACAGAACGACACCTTCTTCTACGTGCCGAAGGATAGCCCGATCAAGTCGACCAAGGATCTCAATGGTAAGTCGGTGGCATTCCCGCGTCCCGGCGGCGCCAGTGAGGCACTGCTGCTGGCTTTCAAGAACGAGAGCAAGCTCGACTTCAAACCCGTCGCGACCGGTGGCATGGATGCGACCATGACCATGACCATGACCAAACAGGTCGACGTCGGTTACTCGATCCCGCCGTCCGGTCTCGCTGCCGTCGATGAAGGCAAGATTCGCGTGTTATTCGCCGGCGATGACGTCAAGTCGCAAGCCAACATCACCGGCCGCGTCATCGTCGTGAAGGCCGATTATCTGGCGAAGCACCGCGCGGTGGTCGCCAAGTTCCTTGAGACGCTCGATAAGTGCATCGACTGGGCCTATGCCAACAAGGCGGAATCGTCGAAGTTCTATGGCAAGCTCAACAAGGTAGATGCGAAGATCGCCGAGAAGGGCATCGCCTTCTACAATCGCAAGACGCTGGCTTTCGGCCCGATCAAGGGTATGGATCAGACGATGAAGCAGGCGGTTGAAGCCAAGTTCCTGGCGAAGCCGCTGACCGCGGACGAGCTCAAGGATCTCGTCGACATCGTCTACACGACCAAGAAGTAAAAGGATCGGGCGTGTACGTCGCGATTTTGACCAGCAAGCCGAATACCGAGGTGCTCCGCACCGAGACGAAGCCTCGTCACGATGCTTATTGGGAGGAGCACCTCGGTCGCATCCGCTTCGGCGGACCGATCCTGTCCGATGACGGCAAGACCCGCGTGGGACAGATCTTGTTGCTCGATGTGGACGACCGAGAAACCGCCGAAAGGATCGTCACCGGAGATCCTTTCGTCGAGGTCGGCTGCTTTGAAAACTGGTCGATCCACCGCTACCGTCTTTCGGTGGAAGCCGGCCAGCTGACCTGAGGCCGCCACTCAATGCAGTCGTTCCGCGACTTCTCGTTTGCCGTTTATACCGCGCCGGGAGTCGAGGAAGAGTGCCTGTGTCTACAGGACGACTACGGCGTCGACGTCAACATTCTGTTGTTCTGCGCGTACGCCGCGGTCGTCGCCAATGTCGGGCTGAGTGCGTCGGACCTTGTGGAGATTGACAACGAAGTGGCGGGCGTGCGGGACGGCGTTGTCGTGCCGCTCAGGACGTGCCGGCGAGCTCTCAAGCAGGGCATTGCCGCGATTCCGGTCGAGCGGGCGGGCGAGGCGCAACGGCTTCGCGAGCGCTTGAAGGACATCGAGCTCGCGGCCGAATATCTCGAACAGGATTGCTTGGTCGGCTGGCTCGCCGCGACCGAACGGACCCGGACATCGTCGGTTGCGCCGAATGATAGTATCGGTCTGTTGCTGAGCCGGCATCGTCGTGCCGACCGCGAGCCGCCCTATCCCGACAAGTTGGTCCGTGCGGCGCTGTCTTTCGCCTGAATTGCATCCCCGAACCCCTGTGAGCTGACATGACATCGGCGACTGACCGACTGCAAGCCGCGCTGGCGGCCATCGAAGCCGGCGGGAGCCAGGGGCGGCTGGCCTTTACCGCGGTCTTCACCGAGAGCGCCAAGGCCGAGGCGTTTGCCGCCGACCGTCGCGCCGCCAGCGGCATGACCAAGGGCGCGCTCGATGGCCGCATCGTTTCGGTCAAGGCACTCTTCGATGTCGCCGGCACGGTGACGCATGCGGGCTCCGCCGTCTTGCGCGGGCTGCCGCCGGCGAAGCGGGATGCGGAAGTGATCGAACGCTTGCGCGCCGCCGGGGCCATCATCATCGGTAAGACGCAGATGACGGAGTTCGCCTTCTCGGCCCTCGGCACCAACCCGCACGATGGCATGCCCGGCAATCCGCGCGATCGCACGCGTGTGCCGGGCGGCTCGTCGTCCGGCGCGGTCGTGTCGGTCATCGAGGGCATGGCCGACCTCGCCATCGGCAGCGACACCGGCGGCTCGCTACGGATTCCCGCCGCGTTGTCGGGCGCGGTTGGCTTCAAGCCGACGAGCGAGCGCGTGCCGACGACCGGCGCGTTTTCACTGTCGTCGAGCCTCGACACGGTCGGTCCTCTCGCGATGACTGTGGCCGACTGCGCTGCCGCCGATCAAATCCTGTCAGGGCACTGCGCGACGACGCCGCTTGTGGCTGCCGGGTCGAGCCGTTTCCGACTGACCGTCGGCCGTGGCCGCCCGTTCGCGCGATGCGAGGATCATGTGCTCCAGGCCTTCGAGCATGCGTTGACGAAGTGTCGGACGGCCGGAATTGCCGTCGAGGAAGGCTCGCTCGACCCGATCCTGGAACTCACCGACCGGATCGACAAGCTCGGCACATTTCCGTCCGTCGAGGTCGCTGCGACCTTGGCCGAGCTTGGCGTCACCTCCCTCGATGGCGTCGATCCGAAGACGCGAGCTCGCATCGAAGCCGGCAAGAATGTCTCCGCCACCGATTACGTGCTCATGACCCGGCGCCGCAAGGCGGCCATCGAGGCGTTCGACCGGGCGCTTGCCGAAGACGAATTCGTGGTCGTGCCGACCACGCCGATCGTAGCGCCGCCGATCTCGACCGTCGAGGAAACGGCCGCATTTCACGACGCCAACGGCCTGGTATTGCGCAACCCGAGGATCGCCAACCTGCTCGATTGTCCCGCGATCTCGCTGCCGGTTCATGCTCCCGGTCTCCCGGTCGGCATGATGCTGCTGGGGCGCAAGAATGCCGATCGGCAGTTGCTGGCGGCTGCGGCCTGCATTGAAGCCGCATTGCGGCCGGGCCGATAGGCCCCGGACTAGCGCGCCTCCACGACGACCTGCGGCCTGCCGTCGTCGAGCCTGCCGATGATCCGCGCGGCGGTATAGCCTGCGTTCTGAATGGTCTCGAGAATGTCGCCGGCGCGGTCCGCCGAACAGGACACGAGCAGCCCGCCCGAGGTCTGTGGATCGCAATAGAGCTGACGCTGCCACTCGGAAATGCCGTTCGGCAGAACGACGCTGTTGTCATAGCTCTTCCAGTTGCGGCCCGAGGCGCCGGTGATGAAGCCCTGCTGGGCGAGACTCACCGCGTCCTTAAGGAAGGGCAGGGCATCGGCTGTCACCGTCACGGTCTTGTTCGAACCGCGAGCCATTTCCAGCGCATGGCCGAGGAGGCCGAAGCCGGTGACATCGGTCATGGCGTGGACGGCGGTGTCCTTGGCGAGCGTGGCGCCGACGCGGTTGAGCAAGGTCGTCGTGGCAATGAACTCGTCATAGGCGGGGCGTGACAGCGCGCTCTTCTTGAAGGCGGCCGAGTAGATGCCGACGCCCAGCGCTTTGGTGAGGATCAGCGCATCGCCGGCCTTCGCGTCGGCGTTGCGGCGGATGTCGCTTTTCGGGGCGATGCCGATGACGGCGAGGCCGTAGATCGGCTCCGGCGAGTCGATGGAATGACCGCCGGCAATCGGAATTCCGGCCGTATCGCACACCGATTGACCGCCCTCGAGAATCTGCCGCACCATTTCCGGCGGAATCTTGTCGACCGGCATGCCAAGGATGGCGAGCGCCATGATCGGCATGCCGCCCATGGCGTAGACATCCGAGATCGCATTGGTGGCGGCGATACGGCCGAAGTCGCGCGGATCGTCGACCATCGGCATGAAGAAGTCGGTGGTCGCGATGATACAGGTGCCATTATCGAGTTCCCACACCGCAGCGTCGTCGCCGGTTTCGACGCCGACCAGCAATTGCTTGTAGGGTGAAACGGTGGGGTGGCTGCACAGCAGTTGTTGCAGTACCGAGGGCGCCAGTTTGCAGCCGCAGCCGCCGCCGTGAGAGAGATGGCTGAGCCGGATCGGCGTCTGCATGTTCATGTCGCTCTCCCTTGCGCGGCGTCAGCTTCGTTTAACGATGGTGAAGACATAGAGCTCGTCCTTGCGCGCCTGCGCGGCGAGCCGGTGGCCGGTCTGATGGCAGAAATGCGGAACGTCGATGACGGTCAGGGGATCGGTGCACTCGAGTACCAGCGCGTCGCCTGCTGCCAAGGTGCGCAGCGCCTTCTTGGCGCGCAGCACCGGCTGCGGACAACGCAGGCCGCGCAGGTCGAGAATGGTCTGCGCCGGCGCGGTCATCGGGCGACGCCTGAACGCGAAAGCCGGGTCTTGAGGCTTACTCGGGCGTCTTGCTTGGCGGGAATCGCGTGGCCGGACCTTTGAGATCCTCGCCGGTCGCCATGAGCGGCTGCGATTTCGCGGCGTCCTGATCGTGGACCGTGATGCTCTGCCCGGTCGTCTGGCTCTTTGGATGTCCCGGCGCGCCCTTGTCGAGGGTGACCCCGCCGGTTTCCGGATGCGCGCCGGTCCATCCGGTGGAGCCTTTGTTGTGCGGCGCATCGCCATTGCCGCCGACGCCGCTCTGTGCCACCGCCGCCGATGAAAGCGCCAACCACGCCGCGGCAATAAGAATGGCTGTCCGCATGGTCATCTCCCATCAATAGGATGATGACCAATGCACGAGCCGGCCTGGAGGTTCCGGGAAGGTCTGTCGAAGGCCGAAGCGGACGCCGGCCTCGCGGCGTCCGCCTCGTGGTGTTGTAAGCGATCACGCCGCTGTCACTTCCTTCGCGGTGATCGTGTACTTGAAGGTATCCGGATCGAGGCAATCGAGCCGGTTCGGGCCGCATTCGGCCTGCGGATACATTAAGAAGCCGAGCCGCGGGCCGGTCGAGCCGGGCAGTGCAACGTCGTGGGCAAAATTGTAAGCGAGCCAGTTGCCCTCCCAGGCGCCGAGCAGCGTCTTGCGGGCGTCGGCGACCTTCGGATTGTCGAGCGTTAGATGACCCGGCGGCTCCTCGAGCATGACCTTGCGGACATCGGCGGGGTCGGTGGCGATCCAGCCATGGCCGGTAATAAAGGTTTCGGCGCGGCAGTGCTGCGCCTTGGTAATGTTGGCGGAGCCCGCGCCCAGGCTCTTGTAGCCGAACTGCGAGGGCGCCACGCGGATGCCGTAGACGTCGCGCGCCGGCAGGCCGCTGGCACGGGCAAGCCCGACATAGAGCGCGTTGAGATCGGCGCATTTACCGGCAAGGTTACCGGTCTTGAGCATCGACGCGATGTCGCCAATGCCGCAGCCGCGGGTCTTGGGATCGCGCACCGTATTCTCGACGATCCACTCGTAGATCGCGCGGGCCCGGTCGAGGTCGGTTCTGGCGCCGGCCGTGATCTTGTCGGCCGTTTCTTTCACGATGCCGTCGACCGGGATCAGATCGGTGCCTGCTGTGTAATGTTCACGGTCGGCCGCGGAGAGATCGGCGGCGGCGCCGGGCTTGGTGAGGTCGATGGCTCGGTCGCGCGTCGCCATCCTGCTGACGACCTGAATGACCGGCGCGGTTTCTCCGTCCTTCCACTCCGCCTGCACGAATTCGGCGCCATATTTCGGATCGCGCGCGAGTTGGGCCGCGCCATTGGTGGTCCATTCGCTGCCGAGCGATCTGAACCATGCGGCTTCGTTGACGGCGGGAACGGGAATCCAGGCTTTCGTCTTGCCTTCGGGTTTGGCAATTTCGAGCCGCGTCACGATCTCGAAGGTGCGCCAGTTGCCCGGCGTGGGATTGAAGGCGCCGGCGGCTGAGGCGAAGCGCGGCAGGCCGGCAGTCAACGTGACGGCGGCCCCGGCCTTCAGAAGCGTGCGACGATCAACGTGCATGGGGTTGTCCTCCCTGGATGACAAGACTTTGTTGGACGTCATGGCCTTGTGAAACGGCTCGCTCGATCAGTCGCGTCGGCTCGATGGTGTCCCAGGCGAAGTCGGATTCGACAAACAGCCGGGCGACATGTCGTGAGTCGAGGACAACGGTCGAAGGCAGAGTACTGACGGTCCAGGCCCGGGCCACGGCGCGGTCACGGTCCATCAGAACGGGGAAAGTGACGCCGGTTGCGTCGATGAGACGGTTCAGCGGTGCGCCGCTATCGGCAACGGCAATTGCCAGCACTCTCAGGCTGGGAGTGCCACGGTCGGCGAGGCGCTGCAGCGCCGGCAGTTCATCGCGGCAAGGCTCACACCAACTCGCGAAGAAGTGAACGAGAATGACATCACCGTGCTGGCTTGAAAGCGCAATCGACTCGCCTTGAGGCCCCCCGAATTGAGGCAGCGCGAAAGCCGGTGGACTCGGTCCCGTCCACGGCGTCAGCCCGGCGGCCGAGCCGGAAGTGCTAAAGAGCAGCGTCGCGGCCGCAACTGTCGTTGCGCCGATCCATGCGGCTATCGAACAAAAGGATGATACGCCCCGAGACTCGGGAGCCGCGTATGACACCACGATGCGAATACTGCTCTTGCCTTCGCGTCGCGGTCAATCGGTCAGAAGGTAGCAACGCGCAACAACGTGTCATGAACGCCACGTGCGTTGCGCGAAGCTCTGTGTTCCGGAATGCGTCAATGCCGCTGACATAACCGCCGCGTAAAGAACAGTGACGTATGTAGCATCACGCGTAGTTCTGATGCGCTTTGGGTGCGAGAAATGGCGCACGATTCCGCGTTGCGGCAAGAACCGAAGTCAAACGGCTGTGACAAATTGGCTCGTGGTTTGACATTGTAATACTTAAAAAATAGCCTTCTCACGCGCGTATTCACGCGCGGCGACCCGCTCGGAGGAACGTGTCGCGCCTGTCCCCGGTCGGGGCAACGCTCTCAAGGAGGGCAAAGACGATGAATATGGAGCTCTCGCGGCGCCAATTTATGAAGGGCGCCAGCGTGGGTATTGCCGGTACGACGCTCGGCGCGCTTGGCTTCGGAGATATTGAAGAAGCCTTCGCAAGTTCCATCCGACCCTGGAAGCTTGCGAACCTGACCGAGACCCGCAACACCTGCACATATTGCTCGGTCGCCTGTGGAATCATCATGTATTCCAAGGGCGATCTGAAGAAGGGTGAGAAGGCTGATATCGTCCATATCGAGGGCGACCCGGATCACCCGACCAATCGCGGCACCTTGTGCCCGAAGGGCGCCGGTCTCCTCGATATCGTTCACGCCAAGACGCGCACGCTGTATCCGCAGATCCGCAAGCCGGGTTCGGACAAGTTCGAGCGCGTGTCCTGGGACCAGGCGTTGGACCGTGTCGCGCGGCTTATGAAGGACGATCGCGACAAGAATTTCGTTGCCAAGAATGCAGATGGTGTCACCGTCAACCGGTGGACAACCACAGGCTTCCTGGCAGCGTCCGCGACGACCAACGAAACGGCTTGGGCCACTTACAAGGTGGTGCGCTCAACCGGCATATTGGCATTCGATAACCAAGCGAGAGTCTGACACGGACCGACGGTGGCCAGTCTGGCCCCAACATTCGGTCGCGGTGCGATGACCAACTCGTGGACGGATATCAAGAACACCGATCTCGTTGTCATCATGGGTGGCAACGCCGCGGAAGCGCACCCTTGCGGCTTCAAGTGGGTCACCGAGGCGAAAGCCAACCGCGGTGCCAAGCTGGTCGTGGTCGATCCGCGCTTTACCCGCTCGGCGTCGGTAGCCGATTTCTATGCGCCGATCCGTCAGGGCACGGACATCGCGTTCCTGCTCGGCGTTATGAACTACTGCATTTCCAACGACAAGGTGCAGTGGGATTATGTGAGGGCGTTCACCAACGCGCCTTACGTCATCAAGGAAGGCTTTGGTTATCAGGACGGGTTGTTCACCGGCTACGACGAGACCCGGCGCGACTACAATCGCTCCACCTGGGACTACGAACTGGGCGATGACGGCTACGTCAAATCCGATATCGACCATCCGCGCAGCGTCTGGAATCTCCTGAAGAAGCACGTCTCGGTCTACACGCCCGAGATGGTCGAGCGCATTTGCGGCACGCCGAAGGACAAGTTCCTGAAGGTGGCGCAGATGATCTCCGAGTGCTCGACGCCGACCAAGACGATGACGTCGATGTACGCGCTCGGCTGGACGCAGCACTCGAAAGGCTCGCAGAACATCCGCGCCATGGCGATGCTCCAGTTGATCCTGGGCAATATCGGCGTGCGCGGCGGCGGCATGAATGCGTTGCGCGGTCATTCCAATATCCAGGGACTGACCGACCTCGGCCTCATGTCGAACCTGATTCCGGGTTATCTGACCATCCCCACGGAAAAGGAAGCGACCTTCGACACGTATATGTCGACCCGCGGCTTCAAGCCGTTGCGGCCGAACCAGATGAGCTACTGGCAGAACTACAAGAAGTTCATGGTGAGCTTCCAGAAGGCGATGTGGGGCGACGCCGCGACGGCGGACAACGGCTTCGCCTACGACTACCTGCCCAAGCTCGACGTGCCGGCCTACGACATCCTGCGCATCATGGAGCTCATGCACCAAGGCAAGGTGAATGGCTACATGTGCCAGGGCTTCAACCCGCTCTTGTCGGCGCCTAATCGCAAGAAGCTGACGGCCGCGTTCGCGAAGCTCAAGTTCCTGGTCGTTATGGACCCGTTGCAGACGGAAACGGCGCGGTTCTGGGAGAACCACGGCGAATACAACGACGTCCCGACGGCCTCGATCCAGACCGAAGTGATCGAGTTGCCGACCACGTGCTTCGCCGAGGACGAGGGCTCGCTCACCAATTCCGGCCGCTGGCTGCAGTGGCACTGGGCCGGCGGTACGCCACCGGGCGAGGCCAAGCACGACACCTGGATCATGGCGCAGATTCACCTGCGTCTGAAGGCGCTATACCAGAAGGAAGGCGGCGCCTTCGCCGATCCGATCCTCAAGCTCGACTGGCGCTACAAGGACGCCGGCAATCCGACGCCGGAAGAACTGGCGAAGGAAGTCAACGGCTACGTCGTGGAGGACGTACGGGACCCGAACGATGCGACCAAGCTCGTCCTGCAGAAGGGCAAGCAGGTGGTGTCCTTCGCCGCCTTGCGCGATGACGGCAAGACGGCCTGCGGCTGCTGGATTTACTCCGGCTGCTGGAACGAGGCGGGGAACAACATGGCCCGTCGCGATACGTCCGATCCGGACTCGACCGGCGCCTATCTCAAATGGGCGTGGTCCTGGCCGGTCAACCGCCGCATCCTCTACAACCGCGCCTCGGCCGACATCAACGGCAAGCCGTGGGATGACAGCCGCAAGCTGTTGTGGTGGGACGGTGCCAAGTGGACCGGCTACGACGTGCCGGATATCGCGCCCACGGCGAAGCCGGACGTGGTCGGCCCCTTCATCATGAACCCGGAGGGCACGGCGCGGCTGTTCACGCGCGGCATGATGCGCGATGGGCCGTTCCCGGCGCATTACGAGCCGTTCGAGGCGCCGATCGCCAACGTCCTGGCGCCGAAGGTTCGCGGCAACCCCGCCGCCCGCGTGTTCAAGGGCGACATGGAGCAGTTCGGCGACGCCAAGGAGTTCCCCTATGCGGCGACCTCCTACCGTCTCACCGAGCACTTCCACTTCTGGACCAAGCATTCGCAAGTGAATGCGTCCATGCAACCGGAGTTCTTCGTCGAGATCAGCGAACAGCTGGCCAAGGAGAAGAACGTCAAGAACGGCGGCTGGGTCCGGGTGTGGTCGAAACGCGGCTCGGTGAAGGCGAAAGCCGTCGTCACCAAGCGCATCCAGCCGCTGACTTGCGACGGCAAGACAGTGCACATCGTCGGCATCCCCCTGCATTGGGGCTTCATGGGCGAGACCAAGAAGGGCTTCGGCCCGAACTCGCTCACGCCCTATGTCGGTGACGCCAATATCGAGACGCCCGAGTACAAGGCGTTCCTGGTCGACATCGAGCCCATCGCTGGGCCGGTGGCATAAGGGGAGGGGACGATGGCGAACTTCGAATTCGTTACCTCTCCGGCGCCGACCAAGGACATCAAGGTCGGGCTCGGCGATGGCGATCTGGTAAAGCGCTCGGCGTCGACCGTCTCGCCGCCGGCCAAGGCGCTCACGCCGGTCGCCAAGCTGATCGATGTGTCGAAGTGCATCGGCTGCAAGGCCTGCGAGGTGGCGTGTCTCGAGTGGAACGACAAGCGCATTCCAGTCGGCGAAAACGTCGGGTCATATGATTTCCCACCCGATCTGACGCCGAACATGTTCACGGTGATGCGGTTCACCGAGTGGGTGAACCCGCAGAGCCAGAACCTGGAGTGGCTGATCCGCAAGGACGGCTGCATGCATTGCGAGGACCCGGGCTGCCTCAAGGCCTGCCCGGCGCCCGGCGCCATCGTGCAATACTCGAACGGCATCGTGGACTTCGACCACGACAAGTGCATCGGCTGCGGCTACTGCGTGAAGGGCTGTCCCTTCAACATCCCGCGCATCAGCCAGGTCGATCACAAGGCCTACAAGTGCACCTTGTGTTCCGACCGCGTCGCCGTAGGCCAAGGGCCGGCTTGCGCTCATGCCTGTCCGACGCACGCGATCGTGTTCGGAACCAAGGACGAGATGAAGAAGCACGCGGACGACCGAATCAAGGACCTGAAGTCCCGCGGTTTCGCCAATGCCGGGCTGTACGACCCGCCCGGCGTCGGCGGTACGCATGTGATGTACGTCCTGCATCACGCCGACCAGCCGCAAATCTATGCCAATCTGCCGAAAGATCCGCATATCAGCCCGATCGTCGAAGTGTGGAAGGGGCTGACCAAATATGCCGGTCTGGCGGCGATGGGCGCCTTCGCGGTCATCGGTCTGGTGCATCACGTCGTCACCGGCGCCAACCGCGTCTCGCCCGAGGATGAGGCCAACGCCGAGAAACTGACCGGAGGCCGGCCATGACAGCCTATGATGTCGAAAGCGGCGATCAGGTCCATCCCGGCCGTCCGGTGACCGTCGACCGTTACACGGCGGGCGCACGGCTCAACCACTGGGTCACGGCCATCTGCCTGGTGCTGTTGGCGCTGTCGGGGCTGGCGCTGTTCACGCCGAGCCTCTACTTCCTCACCGGTCTGTTCGGCGGCGGCCAGTGGACGCGGACGGTCCATCCGTGGATCGGCGTTGTATTGTTCGTCTCCTTCTTCGGGCTGTTCGTGCGGTTCTGGAAGGCCAATCTGTGGAAGGCCGAGGACGGCACCTGGATGGCGCGCATGCGGGATGTGCTGGGCGGACATGAGGAAAACCTGCCGGAAATCGGCAAGTACAATGCCGGCCAGAAGGTGGTGTTCTGGGCGATGTCGCTCTTGATCATCGTCCTGATCGTCAGTGGCTTCGCCATCTGGGACCAGTACTTCGCGCAATATACCACCATCGACCAGAAGCGCTGGGCGGTGCTGATCCACGCCATGGCGGCGGTGACCATCATCTGCGTCTGGATCGTCCACGTCTATGCGGCGATCTGGGTCCGCGGCACCATCAGCGCGATGACCAAGGGTCGCGTGACCGGCGGCTGGGCGTGGCGGCATCACCGCAAATGGCTGCGCGAACTGGTGAGCGGCAAGAAGTAAGTCTAACATCGGGAACGCCGCCACGGTGGCGGCGTTCTCCACTGAACACGTGGCCCGGAGGGTTCGTGAAGTGAGTGGCGTCAGTACACCTCGGCACGAACCCATCCCGATCGGAGAGGTCGCCGAGCCGCCCTTTGCCCGACTGCCCGATCCCTCGACATTGTTCGAAACGCGTGCCGCGCGCTTCCGCTCTCTGGCGGAAGGGCATCAGCTCGGGCCTTATCTGAATTTTCTCGCCGCGCTGAGCCTGGTGCAGCATGAAGTCCAGCAAGGCCTGCGGTCGCCCGAGATGCCGGGCGCCGGCGCCCTGGCGCGCGCCAAAGAGCACGGCATGCCGCCGCTCGATCGCGGCAAATTCACAGCGGACGCCGCGTTCGACGAGGCACTCGACCGGCTGGTCGCGCGTGCCGATTCCATCGAAATGCCGGAGCCGGCGCGGGTCGCGCTCGGCCGCGTCAGCGCCGCCGATGCTGGACAGCGCGCGGCGATGTTGCGCGCGGTGTTGGATGACGCCATTCCGGTTGAAGCGCTGGCCGAGCATTTGTTCATCGCCGCCGCCTTGCAGGTGCATTATGCGCGCCAGGCGGCGCTGCTCGATGCCAAGAGCCTGCGTGAGGTCGGCGACGGCGCCTGCCCATCCTGCGGCGGGGCGCCGGTCGCCTCGCTGGTGGTCGGCTGGTCCGGCGCGCACAACAGCCGATACTGCGTCTGTTCGCTGTGTGCCACGCAGTGGAACTACGTGCGCATCAAATGCACGATCTGCGGCTCGACCAAGGGCATCAGCTATCAGCATGTCGAGCACGACAAGCTGGTGCGCGCCGAGACCTGCGACACCTGTCACACCTACGTGAAGATCCTCCAACAGATTCAGAACCCGGCACTCGACCCGGTCGCCGATGACGTGGCAAGCCTGGCGCTCGACCTGCTGGTGCGCGAGCTCGGCTACCGGCGCGGCGCGGTCAACCCCTTCATGCTCGGCTATTGAGGCGCGCGATGGACAAGCCGGTCGCTGCGCTGCGCAAGTTGCCTTCGGTCGATGAAGTCATGCGCAGCGATGCGCTGGCCGCCGCGATCGCGCAATTCGGCCGCATTGCGGCGGTCGCGGCTGTCCGCGCCGTACTGGCCGAGGCGAGGAAGCAGGGCGCCGCGGGTAGCGACGTCGCGGCCTTCGCTGGTGACGCGGTGGCGCGGCTGGAAGCCGCGGCGCAGCCCAATCTGAAGCCGGTGTTCAACCTCACCGGCACGGTGCTGCACACCAATCTCGGCCGCGCGCTGATCGCCGAATCCGCCATCGAGGCGGCGACCGTGGCGATGCGCAACGCCGTGGCGCTGGAATTCGATCTCGGCGGCGGCCGTCGCGGCGAGCGCGACGAACTGGTGCGCGACCTGTTGTGCGAGCTGACCGGCGCCGAGGATGCCACCCTCGTCAATAACAACGCGGCCGCCGTGCTGCTGACGCTCAATACCTTTGCCAAGGGCCGCGAGGCCATCGTCTCGCGCGGCGAACTGATCGAGATCGGCGGTGCCTTCCGCATGCCTGACATTATGAGCCGGGCGGGAACCAAGCTGGTTGAGGTCGGCACCACCAACCGTACCCACAAGAAAGACTATGTCGGCGCGCTGTCGGAGAAGACCGGCCTGATCCTCAAGGTGCACACCTCGAACTACCGCATCGAGGGCTTCACCAAGGAAGTCGGCGCGCGCGAACTTGCGGCGCTGGCGCATGAGCACAAGGTGCCGCTGGTCAACGATCTCGGCTCCGGCACTCTGGTCGATCTCACCCGCTTCGGCCTTAAGCATGAGCCAACCGTGGCCGAGGCCGTCGCCGAAGGCGCCGATCTCGTCACATTTTCCGGCGACAAGCTGCTCGGCGGCCCGCAGACCGGGTTTATCGTCGGCCGCAAGGCGCTGATCGAGAAGCTCAACAAGAATCCGATGAAGCGCGCGCTGCGCGTCGACAAGATCCGGCTGGCGATGGTCGAGGCGACCTTGCGGCTCTATCGCGATCCCGACCGGCTGGCGGAAAAGCTGCCAACCTATCGCCTGCTGGCGCGGCCGCTCAAGGACATGCAGGAGTTGGCGCGCCACATCGTGCCGGCGCTGCAGGACAAACTCGGCGCCGGCTTTGCCGTGACGACGGCGCCGTGCAGCAGCCAGGTTGGCTCCGGCGCGCTGCCGGTCGAAAGCCTGCCGAGTCTTGCCGTGTCGATTTCGGTGAACGGTCGCGGCGGCGGCCGCCTGCTCACGGCGCTGTCCAACGCCTTGCGCAAGCTGCCGGTGCCGGTGGTCGGCCGCATCGAGAAGGACGCGCTGCTGTTCGACCTGCGCTGTCTGGAGAATATTGACGGATTCCTTGCCAATCTGGCGACGCTTCAACCGCCGGAGGCGGTCTGATGGGCCTGTTCGACACCCTCGTGAGACGGAAGACCGAACCGTCTGTGGCGGATCGGATGACGGCGGCCTATGAGGCGGCCGATCGCGGCGACTACGAAAACGCCTTGTCGATCTGGACGCCGCTCGCCCATGCCGGCGTCGTCCGCGCCGCCAACAATATCGGCGCCTGCTTTTCCGAAGGATTGGGCGTCACGCGCGACGCCAAACTGGCCGAACTCTGGCTCACCGTTGCCGCCGAGGGCGGCGATGCGGTCGGCCAGCGCAATCTGGCGGCGCTGTACTTCAAAGGCGACGGCGTGGCGCAGGACAATGCCCGCGCGTTGACGCTGTATCGCGCCGCCGCCGAACAAGGCGATGCCATCGCGCAGGATATGCTGAGCTGGATGCTCCTGGAAGGCGAGGGCATCGACAACGACCCCATCGAGGCGCGGCGCTGGGCGGAAGCTGCCGCGGCGCGGGGCGTTGCCGCCTCGATGACGCGGCTCGGCATGATCTTCCACAACGCGCTCGGCGTCGAACGCGACCCGGCGCAGGCCGTGACCTGGTGGCGGCAAGGCGCGGTGCGCGGCGATGCCGATGCTCAGGCCATGCTGGGCGCGGCGTATCATCTCGGAATGGGCGTCGCGCACGATGCGATGGCGGCAATGTCCTGGCTGATCCGCGCGCGCAACGGCGGCAGCACGCTGGCGACGCGCTTCGTCGACACCGCGCGCGCCGGCCTGTCGTCGTCTGTTTACGCGGAAGCCGAACGCCGCGCCGGCTTGCCGCTGGAGACCCAGGAGGGCGGCGCATGATCGTCGGCACCGCTGGCCATATCGATCACGGCAAGACTACCTTGGTGCGGGCACTGACCGGCGTTGACACGGACCGCCTCAAGGAAGAGAAGGCGCGCGGCATCTCGATCGATCTCGGCTTCGCCTATCTGCCGGCGCCGGATGGTTCGGTGCTTGGCTTCGTCGATGTGCCTGGTCACGAGAAGTTCGTGCACAACATGCTGGCCGGCGCCACCGGCATCGACTTCGTGCTGCTGGTGGTCGCCGCCGATGACGGCGTCATGCCGCAGACGCGCGAGCATCTGGCGATCGTCGATCTCTTGGGCATCGAGCGCGGTGTCGTCGCGCTGACCAAGGCGGACCTTGTTTCGCCCGAGCGGCGGGCCGCGGTGACCGACGACATCCGGCAAGCGCTGGCGGCGACGTCGCTGGCCGGCGCCGACATCGTGCCGGTCTCGACCGTGAACGGCGAGGGCATCGACGATTTGCGGCAGCATCTGTTTGCCGCCTCGAACGACATTCATGTCCGTAGCGCCCAAGGCCGTTTTCGTCTGGCGATCGATCGCTGCTTCACCTTGTCCGGTACCGGCACGGTGGTAACCGGCACGGTACTGTCGGGCACGGTGTCCGTTGGCGACCATGTCGTCGTCAGCCCGAGCGGCCTCGAGGCGCGGGTGCGCTCGATCCATGCGCAAGACCGGCCGGCGGAGCGCGGGCTGGCCGGGCAGCGATGCGCGCTCAACCTCGCGGGCGACGGCGTCAGCAAGGATGCGATTGCGCGCGGCGAGATGGTGCTCGATCCGGCGCTGCACAAACCGACCGATCGCATCGATGCAATGTTCAAGCTGCTGCCGTACGAGAACAAGCCGGTGACGCAATGGATGCCGGCGCGGCTGCATCACGCTTCGGCCGAGGTCGGCGCGCGTGTCGTGCTGCTCGGCGACGCGCCGATCGCACCGGGTATCGAGGCGCCGGTGCAGTTGGTGCTGGACCAGCCGATCGCCGCGGCGGCCGGTGATCGCTTCGTGCTGCGCGACACCACGGCGCAGCGGACCATCGGTGGCGGTAAGTTTCTCGATCTGCGCGCGCCGCCGCGCAAACGCCGTACGCCGGAGCGCCTGGCGCAACTGGCGGCTTACGCCTTCGCCGATCCGCAGGCGGCGCTTGCCGCGTTGCTCGAGCGACCGCCTTATTATGTCGACCTGACATCTTTCGCGCGTGATCGGGCGCTGACCGACGAGGATGCGGCGTCGCTGGTGTCGCGCTGCGAGGCGCTCACCGTCGTCACGCCCGGCGGCATCGTGGCGTTGTCGGCCGCGCGCTGGCTCGACCTCAAACGCGCGGTGCTGACGGCGCTGGAGAAGTTCCACGCCGCGCATCCGGACCTGCCGGGTCTCGGCCTTGAGCCGCTGCGGATGCAGATGCTGCCGCGGCCCCCGGCGCCCGCTTTTATCGCATTTCTTCAGGGGCTTACGAAGGCGGGCGAGATCGCGCTCGATGGCGCCTGGGTGCGCCTCAAAGGCCACGAAGTACGGCTGACGCCGCAGGACGAAGGGCTGTGGCGTCGCGTCTTGCCGCTGATCGGCGGCGATGAGCGGTTCCGGCCGCCGCGCGTGCGCGACATCGCCGGAATGCTTGAGGTGAAGGAGCCGGAGGTGCGCCGCCTGCTCAAGCTGGTCGGCCGCATGGGCAAGGCCGACGAGGTCGCGCATGATCACTTCTTCCTGCGGCCTACGGTCGCCGAGATGGTGGCGATCATCGTCGACTGCGCCGCCAAGGCGCCGGACGGGCAGTTCACCGCCGCGCAGTTCCGCGACCGCGTCGATAACGGCCGCAAGGTGGCGATCCAGATCCTCGAATTTTTCGACCGTCACGGCGTCACCTTGCGCCGCGGCGACCTGCGCCGCATCAACAAGCATCGCCTCGACCTGTTCCGCCGGTCGGCCGGCGACGCGTTCATGACCGAAGGTCAGGCCTTCATGACGGAAGGGCATGTTTCTGGAAGAGAATCGTCCCCGGTGGGGCGGCCGGACTTCAAATCCGGAAGGGGCCGCGAGACGGCTCTTGGTGGGTTCGACTCCCTCTCTCTTCCGCCAAATTCAAGGAGAGCAGGATGAAGCCGGCTTCGTCCTTTCTCGATGCGCTGAAGCTTGCCGCCGATGCCGCCGCACGCGCGGAGGACGATTTTCGCCATGAAATCGCCGAGCGCACCAAGGCACTGGAGCGCGAGCGTGCCTTCGCGCACCGGCGGCTCAACTTCATGCGCGCCGTCGCCGAGGCGGTGGCGAGCGCGGAACACGAGGCGATGGCAGTCGCCGCCGCCAATGCCGTGGTGCAGGCGAAGCTCGGTTGGGCCAGCGAAAGCGAAGCGCGCAGCGAGGTGCTGGAGCGTCTCATGCCGGTGACCAAAGCCGTGTTCGCCAGCATCGACCCGGAAGAACCCGCGATGCCCGACGATGTCGTCGCCGCGCTGCACGATTTCGAAAGCTGGTACGCGACTACGCGCGGCAGCATGTTCTGGGCGCTGTTCGAGAACTTTATGCCGGAGACGCCGCGTGTCGACTTCTGAGGTCCGCAAAAGGCAGCGTCTCGTCGTCGTTCTCCTGAACACCGATCCGCGCAATTCTGAAGAACTGGCGGCGCCGTTCTATTACGCCGCCGTCGCGGCGGCGATGGATTACGAAGTCGACCTTCTTTGCACCGCCACGTCGGGCAAACTGATGTTCAAGGGCGTCGCTGATAAGCTGCACGTTATGCCGGGCGATCCGAAGACGGTCTATGACTGGATCAAGGAGGCCCACGAACAGGGCGTGCGTCTTTGGGCCTGTCCGGCCAATCTCGAGCTGTTCGACAAAGAGGAGACCGACCTGATCGCCGAGTGCAACGGCATGATGGGCGCCGCCGCCATGATCCAGACGATCATGGACGACGATTGTCGCGTGCTGACGTTTTGAGGCGCGCCGTGACGATCGTGCAAGGCCACGAATTCCCGGAGGACTTGCTCTACGATATCGAGAATCAGATTTGGTACGCGCAAAATACCGACGGCACCTTCCGCACCGGATTCACAGCCTGGTCGGCAGCGCTGATGGGCGAGGTGCTGGTGTTCACGCCAAAGCGGATCGGCCACGCCTTCGAGAAGGACCGCTGGTTCGCGATGATCGAGGGCGGCAAATGGATCGGTGCGGCGCGCGCCGGCTTCGACGGCGTCGTGGTCGCCCAGAACGAAAAGCTTGTCGACAGGCCGGAATTGCTGACGAAAGACCCGTTCGGCGAAGGCTGGATGCTGATCGTTCGCCCGGCCGACGACGATTGGCGGGAGGGGCTGATCACCGGCGCCGACGTCGGTCCCTCTATCGAAGCATGGATCGCCACGGGCTCGTACAAGAGCCGCGCCGGCTAGCCGCGGGCCGGTCATCGCGGCCGGCTGGCGCCGTCAGGCGTAGCGGCTGGGTCGGAACGGTTCGGCGGGCACATAAGGCGTTTCGCCCGTCATCAGTTCGGCGAGCATGCGGGCGGTGGCGGGCCCGAGCGTGAAGCCCTGGTGGCCATGACCAAAATGAAGCCACAGGCCGGTGTGTTTCGGCGCCGCGCCGATAACGGGCAGCATGTCCGGCATGCAAGGCCGCACCCCGGCCCATGGCCGATTCTCGACCGGCGCGCCGAGCGGCAGCAGCGTCGAGGCCGCCTCTTCGGCCCGGCGCAACTGGATCGGCATGGCGTTCGGTTCGTCACCGGTCAGTTCGGCGCCGGTCGTGATGCGCAATCCCTTGGCCATCGGCGCGATGACGTAGCTGTTGGCATCGTCCATGATCGGCAATTCGAGCATGCCTTGCGCGCGATAATGCCGGTGATAGCCGCGCTTGCGGACCATCGGGAAAAAGTAGCCGAAGCGGGCCAGGAACTGCGACGACCACGGCCCAAGCGCGACGACGACGTGCTCGGCATCGATCGGTCCATCGGCCGCCGTGACCTGCCAGGCTCCGGACGCTGTGCGCTGCAGGCTGTCGGCATCGCCATGCGCCAGGGTGCCGCCGAGGCGCTGGAAAAGCTGGCCGTAGGCGGCGGTGAGCGTGCCAGGATCGCGGACCGTCCACGGCGCCAGCCAGTGAATGGCGCCGGCGCCCGGGTTGACCAGCGCCGGCTCGGCTTTGGCGAATTCCTCGGGCGACAGCGCCTTGAAGGCGACGCCGTACTCGGCTTTGAGGCGTTCGGCGTTGGCCACGGCCTTATCCATCGATGCCTGCGCGCGGTGCAGGACGCGGAAACCCTCCCGTCGCACAAGATGCTCGACCTGCGCCTCGGCGATGAGCGGCGCGTGCTCGGCGGTCGCCTGCGCGATGATGGATGCGTAAGCCTTGGAAATGCGCCGGTAGCGCGCCGGCGCCGAATTCCACCAGTAGCTCAGCAGCGAATTGAGATGCTGCGGCAGCGTCAGGGGCCGATAGTGGACGGCATTCGACGTGCCGATAGCGATCGACAATAAAGTCGCGATATCGCGCGGCATGGCGTAGGGCTCGACGGCCTCGCTCTGGATGATGCCGGCGTTGCCGTAGCTGGTTTCGAGCCCCGGTTCGGTGCGATCGATCAGGGAGACGCCGGCCATACCGGCGCCGAGGACGATGACGTTTGCCATGGTTTTGATTTCCTTCAGCCGCACCACTTCGCTGCGGCTGTCATCCGGCACACGGTACTAGCCGAACCGGGCGGCATATTGAACCGTTTTGTCGGCTGGCAACGATGCTTTGTCCGCATCCGGCCCGGATGCCGGTCGCGATAGATGCGCAAGGCCGTGGCGGCTGGCCCCGAGCCAGCTGACGACCGAGCCGGCCGCCCACGTCGAGATTACGCCCAAAACTCCGATCGCGCCGAACAAGACTTGGGTCCAGGCCGCCATCTTTGATATAGGCTTGTATTCGGCTTTGCTTTCTCTGCGCCAAGTTACCTTTGCGATTCGTCAGGCAGACTAGATGATCGGAACCATCGACGTCATCGCCATGGGAGAGCCCATGGTCGAATTCAACCAGACGCGCGAGGGCGACGGTGCCACCTTTCTGCGCGGCTGCGGCGGCGACTCGTCGAACTTCGCGGTCGCTGGGGCGAGGCAGGGGGCACGCGTCTGCTACCTCTCCGCCGTCGGCAACGACAGCAACGGCTTGCTGCTGCGCGAGATGTGGCGTGCCGAAGGCGTCGATGACACATACGTGAGAATCGACGAGGAGGCGCCGACCGGCGTCTATTTCGTCAGTCACGGCGAGGACGGCCATCGCTTCGATTTCTGCCGCAGCGGCTCGGCCGCGAGCCGCTACAAGCCTGGCGATCTACCGCTCGAGGCCATCGCCCGCGCCAAGGTGCTGCATCTCTCGGGCATCTCGCTGGCAATCTCAACATCGGCCTGCGATGCCGGCTACCGCGCCATCGAGCACGCCCGTGCGAACAATGTCATGGTATCGTTCGACACCAATCTGCGGCGCAAGCTGTGGCCGCTCGGCCGCGCCCGCGCCATCATCTGGGATGTCATCTCGCTCTCCGACATCTGCCTGCCCAGCTACGACGACGTCGTGCAGTTGTCGAATCTCACCGATCCCGATGCCATTGTCGATCGCTGCCTGAGGGCGGGGGCGAAGATCGTGGCGCTGAAACTCGGCTCGTCCGGGGCACTCGTGGCCGACGCAACGCAGCGGCACCGCATCATGCCGTATCCGTGCAAGGCCATCGACGCCACCGGCGCCGGCGATACCTTCGGCGGTGCTTTCGTCGCCCGCATCGTGGCTGGCGACGAAATCGAGACGGCAGGGCGCTATGCCGCCGCGGCCGCGGCATTGTCGACCCAGGGCTATGGCGCCGTCACGCCGATCCCGACGGCACGGCAGGTCTATGCCTTGATGGGCGAAAACACGGCGGCGGAAAGTGGGGCGACAGCGTGAACAGGTCTTCGAGCAAAGCCAGAGAACTTCTCGCCATCGCTCCGGTCGTTCCGGTGATCACCATCGAGCGCGTGTCCGACGCGGTGCCGCTGGCACGCGCGTTGATCAAGGGCGGCTTGCGCGTCATCGAGATCACCTTGCGCACCGACGCGGCCATGGCGGCGGCGGCGGCCATCGTCGCCGAGGTGCCCGACGCAATCGTTGGCATCGGCACTGTGCTTACGGCGAAGAATCTCGAGCAGGCAGCAAAGACCGGTGTGGCTTTCGCCATCAGTCCGGGTACATCGCCGGAGTTGTTGCGCGCGGCGGCGGATGGCGATCTGCCCTATGTGCCGGGAATCCAGACGGCATCCGAGCTGACCGCCAGCGTCACCGCGGGCTTCGATGTGGTGAAGTTCTTTCCCGCGGTGCCGGCTGGCGGCTTGGCGGCGTTGAGCGCCTTGAGCGGGCCGTTTCCCGGCGTGACTTATTGCCCGACCGGCGGCATCGGCGAAGCCAACGCGGCCGAGTGGCTGGCGCACCCGAAAATTATTGCCGTCGGTGGCTCGTGGATCGCGCCGGCCGCCGACATCAAGAATGGCGCCTGGAGCGCCATCGAAAATCGGGCTCGCGCCGCGAGCCAGCTGCGCAAAGCTTGAACGCGCCGCGCTATGTGATACAGCCGCGGGCTACCACCGGCGCCGTGGCGACGATCGCACCGGCTTTGGTCAAATAAAGCCGATCGACCATGTTGGTGACGACGCAGGCGTGGTTGGGCACGACGCGGACCTGGTCGCCGACCTTGAAACCGATCGGGCCGTCGCTGACGAGCCGGCCGTGCTCCTCCGAGAGCTGGTCGATGCGGATGTCGTCGCGTCCGAGGACGTGGCCGTAACCCTGAAGCCCGAGCAGGTCCGAGGTCAGCGTCTTGCTGCCGGCGTCGATGATGGCGCGATCCGGTGCCGGGACCGACACCACGGTCGCCAGCACCGTGAGTGCGCAGTCGTCCCAGGTGCAGGCGCCACGCGCGACCAGCGAGCGGTCGTTATAAACATAGGTGCCGGCGCGATACTCGGTGGTGACCGGCGCATCGCCGGCTTTCGCCATCGACGGCGTGCCGCCCGAGGTGATGACCGGCACCGCAATGCCCTTGGCTTCGATCAAAGCCTTGGCCTGCGCCATGAAGGCCTGCACGCCGGCCGCGCCGTCGGGCGGCGGATAGGTCATCAACCCGGCGAATGTCAGACCGGGCGACTTTGCGATCACTTCCGCGAGCACCGCCGCATCCTCGGGCGTTGCCACGCCGCAGCGATGGGCGCCGGTGTCGCATTCGACCAGCACGGCGAGCGGCCTTGCCTCGTGCGCGAAGCGCTGGCTCAGGCCGGCGACGACGGTCTCGTTGTCGGCAACGACGCTCATCTTGACCTTGGTCGCGAGCGCCGCCAGCCGGTCGAGCTTTTCCGCACCGATGATGTTGTAGGTGATCAGGACGTCCTTGATCTCCGGCGTGCCAGCGACCATCGCCTCGGCTTCCGACACCTTCTGGCAGGTGACGCCGATGGCGCCCGTCTGAAGCTGCATCGCCGCAATCCGCGGCAGCTTGTGCGTCTTGATGTGCGGACGGAGCTTCAGACCGTGCCGGTCGGCATAATCTTGATGCCGCTTGATGTTGCGTTCGACCTTGTCGAGGTCGATCAGCACCGCCGGCGTCGTCAGTTGCGCCAGTGTCTTCGTTCTGTCGTCCACATCAGTCTCCCGACCGGTTCCGGTGCTTGTCTTTCTTCTTTTTAAATTTCGGCTTCTTGAAATCACTGTTCTTGAATTCGGACTTTTTGCCCGGCTTGTCAAAACGGCTTTCGCCGTCATCGCGCCTTGCGCCCTTTGCCAGGTGCTCCTGCTGCCGCTTCTTGAAATGCGGCTTGGCGGCGTTCTTCATTGCCGGCGCGCTGCGGTCGTCCCTGGACGGCGGTGTGCCGCCGCCTTGCGGACCGTCCGGTAGCGGTTCGATGCGGATGTTTTCCGCATCGGGCGCCTGAATCTTGGTGGTGAACTTGTCCGCCACCTTCGCGGAGATCTCGAATTCGGTAACGGTGTCGTAGATCCTGATGGCGCCGATATCGCCTTTGCCAATGCCGCCGCGGCGGCAGATCATCGGCAGCAGCCAGCGTGCTTCGGCATTCTTGCGTCGGCCGACAGCAGCCTTGAACCAGACGCTGCCGCCCTCCATCGGGCGGCGGAAGCCCGTGCGCTTGCCGGTCTCGCGCGGCGCGCCGTCATCGCCCGCGCCGGCCTCACGGTCGCGCGAGCGATGCCTGTCATGGCGATCGTCGCGGAAGCGGTTGCCGCGATCCGGGCCGGGATCAAGAATGTCTTCCGGCGACGGCAGACGCGCGCGATAGAGTCGCGCCAGCGCCGCTGCGATCTCCTCGGCGGATTTTTCGGCGAGCAGCATGCGCGCCAGCGCCAGATCGTCTTCGCTGGCCGGTTCGGTGAGGACCTCGTCCTGCATCATGCGCTGCTGATCGAGCTTGCGAATCTCGTCGGCTTGCGGCGCGGCGGCCCAGATCGCACTGACGCCGGCCTGATGGAAGAACATCTCGGCGCGGCGGCGGCGTGAGTTCGGCACCAGCAGAACGCTGATACCCTTTTTGCCCGCGCGCCCCGTGCGGCCCGAACGGTGCTGCATCACTTCCGGGTCGTTCGGCAGCTCGGCATGGATGACGAGGCTGAGACCGGGCAGATCGATACCGCGCGCGGCGACGTCGGTCGCGACACAGACGCGCGCGCGGCCGTCGCGCAGAGACTGCAATGCGGTCGTGCGCTCGTTCTGGGTCAATTCGCCGGATAATGCGACGACAAGAAATCCGCGCTCCAGCAATGCGGCCTGCAGGTGCTTTACGGCGCTGCGCGTATTGCAGAACACCAGCGTGCTCGGCGCCTCATAAAAGCGCAGGATGTTGACCACGGCGTGCTCGGTTTCGTGCGCGGCGACGCGAACGGCGCGATATTCGATATCGGCGTGGCCTTGCTCGTCGCCGCGGACTTCGACGCGAAACGCGTCCTTTTGATATTGCTTGGCTAGTGCGACGATGCCGCGCGGCAAGGTGGCGGAGAATAACAGCGTGCGCCGCTCCGCCGGCGTCGCCTCGAGTAGAAGCTCCATGTCCTCGCGAAAGCCGAGATTGAGCATCTCGTCGGCCTCGTCGAGGACGATGACCTTCAATTCGGAGAGGTCGAGACGCCCGCGCCGCAAGTGATCGCACAGGCGGCCCGGCGTGCCGACGACGATGTGCGCGCCTTCGGTGAGTTCACGCTGTTCGCGGCGAGGGTCCATGCCGCCGACGCAGGACACGACGCGAGCGCCGCAATAGTGATAGAGCCAGGTCAGTTCGCGCTGAACCTGGATCGCCAGTTCGCGCGTCGGCGCCACGATCAGGGCCAGAGGCTTGCCGGCGCGGCCGAAGCGTTCGGCGCCGCCCAGAAGATCGGCGGCGATGGCGAGGCCGTAAGCGACGGTCTTGCCGGAGCCGGTCTGCGCCGACACCAGCAAATCGCGCCCGACTGCGTCATTGGCCAGCACCGCTTTCTGCACCGGCGTCGGTTCGGTGTAACGGCGTTCCTCCAGAGCGCGGGCGATCTGGGGTTGGTCGGACATAAAGGGCATGAACGAGGGCGCCTTGGGGTTCGCGGCACGAAAGCGGGAACGCGGCGGGTCGAAGCCCGCGGTCCTGCCGTAACGATCGGAGTTGGTGCCGGCGGTCTATTCCCTTCGGCGGGGGGCGTAAAGGGGCGAGCCCGGCGGCGCGCGGGCGGCCCATATCCGGGCCGGGAATCGTGCCTACGAGGGCAATAGCCTGCTACCGGTTGCCGGCGGGATGCCACCAATGGCCGTGCAGGGCAATGCCTTCGATCAGGATCTTCTTGTTGCCGTTCATGCGCTCTCCGGTCGAATCGACATACGGGAAGCTGCCATCGTTAACGGTGAAGATGGTGGCGTCGCCGGCCGAGCCGGGGCGCAAGGTGCCGAGATCCGGCCGGCGGATGGCCGCGGCCACATTGGCCGTGGTGGCGCGGATGACGTCGGTCAGCGGCGTGCCGAGGCACAGGAACTTCGACAGCGTGGTCGCCTGATCGAACACCGGGCCGTCGAGGTTGAGAATGTGTACGTCGGACGAGATGGTGTCCGGCATGAAATCGGCATCGAGCATGGCTCGCGCCACCTTGAACGAGAACGAGCCCATACCGTGGCCGACGTCGAACAGAACGCCGCGTTTGCGCGCTTCGATCACGGCGCTCTTGACCGCGCCTTGCCCGGTGACCGGCGAATTGGGGAAGGGGCGGAAGCAGTGCGTCAGCGTATCGCCCGGCCGCAGCCGGGCCAGAACGTCCTCGTAGGTCGGCGGCGGCTCGTCGATATGCACCATCAGCGGCATCGACAGTTCGTCGGCGACCTGCAGGGCGATGTCGAGCGGGGCGGCGCCAGAGGTGCCGCTGGCATTGCGGCCGACGCGGACCTTGATGCCCACGATGCTGTCGCGGTTCTCGTTGGCGACGGCGACCGCATCGGCCGGACTCATCAGCCGCATGTCGCTGCTTTCGCCGACCATGATGCGCTTGGAAAACGCGAAGATGCCGGCGAAGGAAATGTGGATATAGGCGAGGATGCGCGGCTCGCTCGGCTCGATGACGTGCTTGAGAAAGCCCTTGAAATTGCCGGGGCCGGCGCTGCCGGCGTCGATCAGGGTGGTGACGCCGCTGCGGCGCGCGAAGTCGCCGGGATCAACGCCGAGCGAAGTGCCGCCCCAATAGACATGGGTGTGCAAGTCGATGAAGCCGGGCGCCACGATCCGTCCGCTGACGTCACGCACATCGGCGCCGTTGGTGGCTGCGATGTTGGGCTCGATGGCCGCGACCTTGCCGCCGGCGAAGGCGACATCGGCCACACCGTCCAGCCCTTGCGCCGGATCGATGACGCGCCCGCCTTTGAGGATCAGATCGTACGTCATGTCACTGTCGTCCTGTTATCGTGGAGCGGTGGGCGGCGGGATGCCGTTCAGTCGCCGAGCGGACCCGCCGCGTCTTCCTTGGTGGCCTTCAGCAGTTCGTACTTGATGCGGCGCATGCGTTCCTGCGCTTCGCGCGGCTTGAGATAGGCGGTCGACGTCGCGAGCAGGTCGATGGCCGCGAGCAGGGCGTAGCGCGACGCGGTCGGCTTGAGCGCGTCCGGCGCCTCGGGGACGTGAAAGCCGAGGGTGATATCGGCGATGGCCGCCAATCGGCTTTGCGGTTTGGTGATGGCGATGACGAGCGCGCCGTATTGTTTGGCCACCGTCGCCGCTTCGATCACCTCGGCGATGATTCCAGTCGTCGATATCGCGAGCACGACATCGCCACGGCCGAGCGTCGCCGCGATCATGCGCATCAAACGCGGATCCGAGGTGTGGTTTACGGCGACGCCGAGGCGGAAGAAGCGATTTTCCACTTCGGCGACGGCAACCGTCGAACCGCCGCCGACGCCGAAGGCTGCGAGCTTCGAACAGCCGGCGATCGCTTCGGCCGCCTTTTCGACGTCGTCCTTCTGCAATTGCTGTTCGACGGTATTAATGGCGTTGCGGATTTCCTGAAATACCGAGCGCCACAGGGCGGGGCGCGCCAGATCGGTGCCGACATGCGGCGGCAATTCGAGATAGATGCGGCCGACCGCCATGGCCTGCGCCAGCTTCACCTTGAGCTCACGCACGCCGCGGCACCCGACCGAGCGGCTGAAGCGTGTCACGGTCGGTTCGCTGACGCCGGCGCGGCGGGCGAGATCGGCATTGCTCGAATGCACGGCAAAGTCGACGTCGGCGAGCAGGGCGGTGGCGACGCGCTGCTCGGACGGGCTCAGCGTCGGTCCGATCTGGCGGATCACCGAAATGATGTCACCGGCGCCAAAGCCGTCGCTGGCCGGCGACGTCTTCGCCGCCGCCTTTGGCGCATCGATTGCGCGTTGCTGGTGCTTTGCCGGTCGTGCCATCGCCCGCCTTTTCGTCTGTCGAACCACGGCCTTGCCCTTCCTGCATCCAGCCACGAAATCGTAATAAAGTTACAGACTCGAGCGGCTGCACTCATCAAAAGCACGCCGTTACTCGAATTTGGACTTGAACTTTACCACAGAGTGTATGTAACTTTCAAACAATGGATCATAATGTTGGTGGAAACAATCGGCGCGGGACTTACCCGCGCCACGGATGAGACAGGACTGCAGAGCCGGCTTGTAACGTTCCGCAAAGGGGAGGATGACCATGAAATCCGGAATCGGGCTTTTGGCGCGCGGCGCCGCGGCCATCGTCACGGCATTGTTTCTGAATGCGCAGGCCCAAGTACCGGCCAATGCCGCCGGCATGCTTCGGGAAGCCACCATCGGCGAACCGCCGCCGCTGGACGTCATGGTGACCACCGCCGACGTCGCAACGACCATCGGCCGCCACATGTTCGAGACGCTGTACGCCTGGGATTCGCACTACGCGTCGCAGCCGATGCTGGCCGACAGTGACAAGGTCGAGGACGGCGGCAAGACCATCGTCATCAAATTGCGCGAAGGCGTTCATTTCCATAACGGCAAGGAAATGACGGCGAAGGACGTCGTCGCCTCGATGGTGCGCTGGGGCAAGTACGGCTCGCGCGGTAAGCTACTGATGGGCAGCGCCACCTCGGTCGAAGCCACCGGCAAATACGAAGTCACCCTTAAGCTGTCGTCGCCGAACGGCGCCTGGAAGAACCTGCTGTCCGACGTCAATGGCGGCCTCGCGATCTATCCGGAAGAGATCGCGTCGAAGGCCACCGGTCAGCCGATCGAACAGAAGGACTACATCGGCACCGGGCCGTACAAGTTCAAGGAATGGCGGCCGAACCGCTATGTCGAGTTGGAGAAGTTCGCCGGATACAAGCCGCGCAAGGAGAAGGGCGATGGCTTTGCCGGCGCCCGCGTCGCCAATTTCGACACCATCCGCTTCATCCCGGTGCCGGATGTCGGCACCCGCGTCAGCGGCGTGCAGGCCGGCGATTATGATTACGCCGAGATGATCTCCGGCGACCTCTACGACTCGCTGAGCAAGGACAAGTCCGTTCAGGTGCAGCGCACCAACGCGCCGATCTTCGGCCTGTTCTTCATGAACTCGAAGGAAGGCATCCTCAAGAACAATTACAAGCTGCGCCGCGCCATCCAGACGGCGCTCGACAAATCGCAGGCGTTGCGCGTCGCCTTCGGCCCGCAGGACCTGTGGAAGGCGGAGGGCTCGATCGTGCCGAAGGGCACGCCGTGGTATTCGACCGCGGGGATCGAGGCCTACAGCCCGCACGACGCCAAGAAGGCCAAGGAGATGGCGAAGGAAGCCGGTTACACCGGCCAGCCGATCCGCCTCCTGGTCTCGACCAACTATCAGGCGCATTACGATGAAGCTGCAGTGTTCACCCGGCAACTGGCCGATGCCGGCATCAACGTGCAGATGAACGTCGTCGACTGGGCGACCCTCTTGAAGATGCGCGGCCAGCCAGAGCAGTGGGACATCTTCGTGACCCACCACTCGTTCTTCCCCGATCCGATCCTGTTCACCTTCCTCAACGCCAGCTATCCGGGCTGGTGGGACACGCCGGAAATCCAGAAGCTGCGTGCCGAACTGGTCAACTCGTCCGATCAGACCGCGCGCAAGGCGACCTGGGACAAGATCCAGGCCCTGATCTACGAACAGGTGCCGGTAATGAAGGTCGGCGATGCCTACACCTACGACATCGCGTCGCCGAAGCTGAAGAACCTCAACCCGAACGGCCCCGCTTTCTGGAACGTCTCCACCAAGTAGGCCGTCCGATGTCGATTGCGGCGGTTCGGGCTCTGCGCAGCGCCCGAACCGCCGGTCGCATGGTCGCCGTCGCGGATCACCCGGCAGGTTTGAATGTGGTCATACGCACTGAAGCGGGCAGGGGCGACGCTGGTGACGCTCTGGGCGGCGTCGGTGATTATCTTCGCCTTCATCCATCTCATTCCCGGCGACCCGATCTACGTGCTGCTCGGCGACACTGCGACGCCTGACCAGATCGACCGGCTGCGCCACGAACTCGGCCTCGATGAGCCGATCGTCGTGCAATACCTGCAATGGGCCGGCCACGCCCTGCGCGGCGATCTCGGCCAGTCGATCTTCTTCCAGGCGCCAGTCACCAGGGTAATTGCCGACGGCGCCGAGACCAGCATCCTGCTCGCCACCATGACGATGGTCTGGGTCGTTCTGATCGGCGTGCCGATCGGCACCATCGCCGCGGTGCGTCACGGCACCTGGCTCGATCAGGGCCTGTCCGGCGTTGCCATGTTTTTCGCCTCGGTGCCGACCTTCTGGGTCGGGCTCTATCTCATTCTCATTTTCGCCGCGACGCTCGGCTGGCTGCCGAGTTCGGGCTACCCGTCGATCTTCGAGGGCGGCTCCGGCAATCTGCGTTATCTGCTGTTGCCGAGCCTGACGCTGGCGGCGCCGAACGCCGCGCTCATCCTGCGCCTGACGCGCGCCAGCATGCTCGACGTGTCGCGGGAGGACTATGTGCGAACGGCGCGTGCCAAGGGCATAAGGCCGTGGCAGGTGGTGCGTCGGCATATCCTGCGCAACGCGTTGCTCACCGTCGTGTCGGCCTTCGGCTTCACGTTCGCAGCGTTGATGTCGGAAGCGGTCGTCACAGAGACGGTGTTCGCGCTGCCGGGCATCGGCCGCCTTGTCGTGCAGTCGATCCTGCGCCGCGACTATCCGGTCATTCAAGGCATCATCCTGGTCATCGTCGTGCTCTATCTGTTCATCAATCTGATCGTCGACCTGGCCTACCGCTTTCTCGATCCGCGGGTGGAACTGCAATGAGCCGCGACGGCATCACGATGTGGCTGACGCCGTTCCTTGCGCGGCCGATCGCGCTGATCGGGCTTTGCGTACTTCTGGCCATGGTCATCGCCGCGGCTTTCGCGCCGTGGCTGGCGCCGTACGACCCCTACGCTATCCACCCGGTGTCCCGTTTGATGCCGCCCGATGCCGTGCACTGGTTCGGCACCGATCAATTCGGCCGCGATACCTTGTCGCGCGCAATCTATTCGGCGCGTATGGCGCTGCTGATCGGCGCCGGGGTCGTGTTGTTCGCGCTGATCACCGGCATTCCGATCGGCGTGTTCTCAGCACTGTTTCCGCGGCTCGGTCATGTGCTGATGCGCATGGTCGACGTGCTGATGGCGTTTCCGTCGCTGCTCCTGGCGCTGGGGTTGATCGTCATTCTCGGGCCGAGCGTTGCCAATTCGATCATCGCCATCGGCGCCGGCTATATGACGACGACCACCCGCATCATCTACGGCCTGGCGCTCCGCCTGCGCGCGGAGACCTACGTCGAAGCGTCGCGCAGCATGGGCTCCGGAACCGGGTGGCTCGTGGTCAAGCACATCCTGCCGAACCTCATCTCGCCGCTCCTGGTGCAGGCGAGCTTCGTCTTTGCCTTCGCGCAGTTGGGCGCCGCCTCGCTCGATTTCCTCGGCCTCGGCGCGCCGCCGGACATTCCGAGCTGGGGCAACATGCTGGCCGAATCGCGCACCTTCATCACCCGTGCACCGTGGCTGCTGTTCTTCCCCGGCATGATGATCGTGCTGACCGCCTTTTCGCTCAATCTGGTTGGCGACGCGCTGCGCGATCGACTTGATCCGCGCTTCCGCGACGTCTTCAGCGGTGAGGGCTAGGTGATGCTGTCGGTCCGCGACCTCACGGTTTCCATCGGTTCCGACGCGGCGCCGGTCGATATCGTATCCGGCGTATCGTTCGATATCGGCAAGGGCGAGATCCTCGGCCTTGTCGGCGAGAGCGGCTGCGGCAAGAGCATGACGTCGCTGGCGGTGATGGGCCTGCTGCCGCAGCCTGGACCGCGCATCCGAGGCGGCCGTATCGAACTGGTTGGCGCCGACGTCACGACGTTGCAGCCATGGCAGCGCGTCGAAGCCGGCCATGGCCGCATCGCCATGATCTTTCAGGAGCCGATGACCTCGCTCAACCCGGTGCGCCGCATCGGCGATCAGATCGCCGAAGCGGTGCGCGTGCATGACGGCCTCTCCGGCGCGGCGGCGTGGACGCGAGCGCGGGAGTTGCTGGAGCAGGTGCGCATTCCGGACGCCGCCCTACAGCTCTCCGCCTATCCGCATCAGCTGTCCGGCGGCCAGCGTCAGCGGATCATGATCGCCATTGCGCTGGCCTGCAGGCCGCAGGTGCTGATCGCCGATGAGCCGACCACGGCGCTCGACGTCACCATCCAGATCCAGATTCTCGGTCTGCTGCGCGATCTGTGTAACCGCCTCGACATGTCCATCCTGTTCATTACCCACGACATGGGCGTGATCGCGCAACTCGCCGATCGTGTCGCCGTCATGTATGGCGGGCGCATCGTTGAGACCGCCGATGTCGCGACATTGTTCGGTGAACCGCGCCATCACTATACGCGCGGTCTGATGGACTGCATGCCGGTGCGCAATCTCGGCGCCCGCCGTCTGCCGACGATTGCCGGCCAGGCGCCGCGACCAGGAACGATCAGGACCGGTTGCGTGTTCGCGCCGCGATGCGTGGCGGCACAAGACGTATGCCGCACGGCGACGCCGCCACGGCTGGCGCTGGGCGAGGGCCATGAGGCGTTATGCGCCTTTCCGCTTGATGCCGGGAGGCCCTCATGACCACCACGATCCTTCGGGTCAGCGATCTCAAGACCTCCTTCAATGTCAAACGGTCGGGCCGCAAATATCGGGTCAATGCGGTCGATGGCGTGTCGCTGTCGCTGGTCGCCGGCGAGGTGCTCGGCATTGTCGGCGAGTCCGGCTGCGGCAAGACCACGGTCGGCCGCTCGATCGTCCGGCTGGTGCAGCCGGACAGTGGCGCGATCGAGTTCAAGGACACCGATGTGCTCAGTGCCCGTGGTCAGACGTTGCGCGAGATGCGGCTCAATCTGCGCATGGTGTTCCAGGATCCTTACGCCTCGCTCAACCCGCGCCGTTCGATCGGCGACTCGGTGGCCGAGGCTGGCGACATCAACAAGGTGTTCACGAGCCGCGCCGAACGCGCGGCACGCATCGCCGAGACCTTGACCGCGGTCGGTCTCGAACCGTCATTTGCCACGCGCTACCCGCACGAACTCAGCGGCGGCCAGCGCCAACGCGCCGGCATCGCCCGCGCCATATTGCCGGCGCCGGCGGTGATCATCGCCGACGAACCGGTGTCGGCGCTCGACGTGTCGGTACAGGCGCAGGTGCTCAACCTGATGATGGATCTGCGCGAGCAACTCGGACTGTCGATGCTGTTCATCTCGCACGACATCGGCGTCATCGGCCAGATCAGCGATCGTGTCGCGGTGATGTATATGGGCCGCGTGGTGGAAATGTCCGGCGCGCGCAGCATCCTCGATCGCGCCGCGCATCCCTATACGCGGGCGCTGATGGCGGCGGTGCCGAGACCCGATCCGTCGCAGCGCATTGCCGGAGCCATCGAGACCGGGGAGCCGCCGAGTCAGTTCAACCGCCCCGCCGGCTGCGCCTATGCGGCGCGCTGTCCGCTCGTCAGCGAGCGTTGTCGTGCCGAAGTGCCGCAGCTGCGGCCGATCGGAGCCGACGACAAGGTCGTCGCCTGCCACAATCTGTAACGCGGTCAGGCTGCCGTCCGGTTCGCCGCGGCCATGCGCCGCTCGGCCGAGCCGATGGTATTGGCGAGAAGCATGGTGATGGTCATCGGGCCGACGCCGCCGGGCACCGGCGTGATCAGCGACGCCTTCTGCGACACGCCGGCGAAATCGACGTCGCCGACCAGCTTGCCGTCGGGCATCCGGTTGATGCCGACGTCGATAACGACGGCGCCGGTCTTCACCATCTGCGGCACGATCAGATTGGGCTTGCCGGCGGCGACGACAAGGATGTCAGCGAGGATGGTGAACTGGGCGAGGTCGCGCGTCTTGGCGTGACAGATGCACACCGTCGCCTCGCGCTGCATCAGCATCAAGGCCATCGGCTTGCCGACAATATTGCTGGCGCCGACCACGACGACGTTCTTGCCTTCGATCTCGACGCCTTCGTGCTCGAGCAGCTTGACGACGCCATAGGGCGTGCAGGGCGGAAACACGGTGTCGCCGATTACCAGGCCGCCGACATTATAGAGGTGGAAGCCGTCGACATCCTTTTCCGCCGAGATGGCCTGCAGGAGCGGCGGGATCGGAAAGTGTGGTGGCAGCGGCAACTGCACAAGGATGCCGTGTACGGCCGGGTCGGCGTTGAGCGTCTGAATGCACGACAGCACCTCGGCCGGATCGACATCGGCGGCAAAATCGAAGCGCGAGGAGCGGATGCCGACTTCCTGACAGGCGCGGATCTTGTTGCGGACGTAAACGGCCGACGCGGGATTGTTGCCGACCATGATGACGGCGAGGCCGGGCTGGTGGCCGGCGGCGGTCAGGCGGCTGGCGCGCTCCTTCAATTCCGTTCGGATCTTGGCGGCGACGGCTATTCCGTCGACGAGTTTGGCGGTCATACGTTCGGGCCTTGGTTATGGAGCGGCGATCGGCGCCCCGCGGCGACTGGTAGCCAAGACGGCCCGACAACGCAATTCGTCAGACGATATGCGCGCGGCGCGGCAACGGCTGCCCATCGGCAGGCGCCGTGGCGCCCACTGTGGGACGACGTTGGGCGGCCGTTCAGTCGTCCTTGGCTACCGTTTTCGGCGCCTGAAACACCGATCGCATGGTCACGATTTCGCCGAGGCGGGCGTAATTCGGCCCGGCGATGCGCACCAGCGGGTCGAGCGCCATGGTGTCGATCTTGCCGTTGGCGATCAGGCCACCGCGGGCGTGGATCATGACGACTTCGCCGACGATGAAGCGGTTGCGCGTTTCGCCGAATTCCAGGCACTGGCGGAATCGGCATTCCATGGCGATCGGCGCGGCGGCGATCCGCGGCGGTGCGACTTTCTCGCTCGGGACGGTCTCGAGCTTGAGGTGGTCGACTTCGCTGACGTCCGCCGGAAATTCGGTCGAACTCTCATGGACGGCATCGATCAGGGCGCCGTTGGCAATATGGATGACGTATTCTTCTTTGCGCAGGATATTCTGCGCGGTGTCCTTGTAGGTGCGGCCGCGGCGGCCGACGCTGAAGCCCAGCATCGGCGGTTTGGCCGACAGGAAGGTGAAGACGCTGAACGGCGCCACATTGACCCCGCCGCTTGGCGACAAGGTTGTGACCCAGGCCACGGGCCGCGGCACGACGATTCCGGTGAGCAGGCGATAGCATTTATCGGCGTCGCGCTCCTTCGGGTCGATCCGAACCGGCTCATTCTGTGACGATGCATCCACTTGGACAGGACCTTTTACTTGCGGCGCAGGCAGCTAGGGCTGCACGTTTTCGATCGACCAAGGCAGCTCTTCGCCGCCGCGGAACACGACCACTTCGTCGTCGCCGACCGGGACTGCCGGCGGCATGGTGCCGGCGCGCCGCTGCAGCGTGATGGTGCCGGTGTTGACCGGCAGACCGTAGAAGCGGGCGCCGTTGAGCGAGGCGAAGGCCTCGAAACGATCGAGAGCCTTCTCTTCGTCAAACACCTGGACGTATGTTTGCAATGCCGTGGCGCCGCCGAACACGCCGGCCGAACAGCACTCGCGCTCCTTGTTGGCGCGCGTATGCGGCGCCGTATCCGTGCCGATGAAGAAGCAGGATTCGCCCGAGGTTGCCGCGGCGCGCAGCGCCAGGCGGTGCTTCTCGCGCTTGGCGACCGGCAGGCAATAAAGATGCGGGCGCAGGCCGCCCTGGAAGATCGAGGTGCGGTTGATGACGAGATGATGCGGCGTCAGCGTCGCGGCGGCGCGATCCTTGTGGGCGCGAACGATATCGAGCGTCTCCATCGTCGTGGCGTGCTCGACGACGATTCGCAGCCCGGGATGACGTCTGAGAAGGGGCAGCAGCTCCTTTTCCATGAAGTCGGCTTCGCGATCGAAGATATCGACGGCCGGATCGGTCGATTCGCCATGCACGAGGAGCTTCATGCCGATCTTTTCCATCCGCTCCAGGACGGGTGCGAGGCCGGCAATGCTGGTGACGCCGAAATGCGCGTTGGTGGTCGCGCCGGCCGGATAAAGCTTGGCGGCGACCCAGACGCCGTCTTTGTAGCCGCGCTCGATGTCGTCCGGCGACGTCGTGTCGGTGAGGTAGCAGGTCATCAACGGCGTGAAGTCGCGGCCTTGCGGTCGCGCGGCGAGAATGCGGTCGCGATAGGCGGCGGCCATGGCGCTGGTCGTCACCGGCGGCACCAGGTTCGGCATGATGATGCCGCGGGCGAACTGCGCCGCGGTGAAGGGCAGCACGCTTCTGAGCATGTCGCCGTCGCGCAGGTGCACGTGCCAGTCGTCGGGCCGCTTGATGGTGAGGGAGGCGGCCTGCGCGCTCGCCGCCGGCGCTGCACCTTTGTCGAACAGTTTGTCGAGTGTCACGGTATCGTCTCCGTCGCGGCGGCGCTCTTAAAAATCGAGCGGCCGGTTATCGACGACCTCCTTCATGACGAAGAAAGTCCGGGTCTGCCGCACGCCGGGCAGGGCGATGAGCTGTTCGCCGTGCAGCCGGTTGAAGTCGTCGATATCACGCACGCGGATTTTGAGGAAGAAGTCGAAATCGCCGGCCACGAGATGGCAGTCGAGCACAAATGGCAGCTTGACGATGGCGGCCTCGAAGGCGGCGAAGCTGTCCGGCGTCGAGCGGTCGAGCACGACGCCGACGATGACCAGGGCGCCGCGATCGACGCTGCGCGGCGCGATCTCGGCGCGCACGGAGCGGATGAAGCCTTCGTCGAACAGCCGCTGGGTGCGGCGGTGGCAGGTCGCCGGGCTGATGTTCACCGCCTTGGCGAGGTCGGCATTGCTCATACGGCCATCGCCCTGCAGGCGCTGCAGAATGCGGCGGTCGATGCGGTCGAGCGGAGCGGGGGCGGAAGGTTCTTTCATTTAAGAGCCTAAATACGATGGAGTTCTCGCTAAATAGCCGGAAAATCCGAAAATACATAAAACCGATACAGAATAATTGGAAGCACATTTCTTCCCGTTTCCGCTAGGTTTTCGCGGTATTTCGCCCCTCGCGGCGCTCCCGGAGACCCTATTCGATGCTCAGGCTCGACAAGTTCGAACGCTACCCGCTCACCTTCGGTCCGACGCCGATCGAGTTCCTGCCGCGCATGACCGAGGCGCTCGGCGGCAAGGTCGAGATCTACGCCAAGCGCGACGACTGCAACTCCGGCCTCGCCTTCGGCGGCAACAAGCTTCGCAAGCTCGAATACATCGTGCCGGACGCCATCGCCTCCAACGCCGACACCTTGGTGTCGATTGGCGGCGTGCAGTCGAACCACACCCGCATGGTGGCGGCGACCGCGGCCAAGATCGGCATGAAATGCGTCGTAGTGCAGGAAAGCTGGGTGCCGCACGAAGACGCCGTCTATGACCGCGTCGGCAACATTCTGCTGACCCGTCTGATGGGCGCCGACAGCCGTATCGTCGAAGACGGCTTCGATATCGGCATCCGCAAGAGCTGGGAAGACGCTATCCAGTCGGTCGAGGACGCCGGCGGCAAGCCTTACGGCATTCCGGCCGGCGCCTCGGTGCATAAATATGGCGGGCTCGGTTATGTCGGCTTCGCCGAGGAAGTGCGCGCTCAGGAAGCGCAGATGGGCATCAAGTTCGATTACATCATTGTTTGCGTCGTCACCGGCTCGACGCAGGGCGGCATGATCGTCGGCTTCGCCGCCGACGGCCGCGGCGACAAGGTGATCGGCATCGATGCGTCCGGTACGCCGGCGCAGACCCGTGCCCAGGTCCGCGAGATTGTCGACAACACCGCGGAACTGGTCGAACTCGGCCGCAAGGTGCGCGACGACGAGATCGTCATTCTCGAAGACTATGCCTATCCGGCCTATGGCGTACCGAGCGCCGAGACGAGTGACGCGATCCGCTTTGCGGCGCGCACTGAAGCGATGATCACCGATCCGGTTTACGAGGGCAAATCGATGCAGGGCATGATCGACCTCGTCAAGAAGGGCTACTTCCCGGACGGCGCCAAGGTCCTGTACGCGCACCTCGGCGGCGCGCCGGCGCTCAACGGCTACAGCTACACCTATCGCAACGGCTGACGCGCATGGGGACGCCGCGCCGCCGGCGTTCAGCCGGGCTTCATCGGATTGAACGAGTTGGCGACCTCGATCAGGCGCGGCGCGATCTCGCGCTTCACCTTGTCGAGGCTCCAGCGCAGGCTAGACACCGAGCATTGCACCGCGGCGATCGGCCGGCCGTCATGGCCGAGGATCGGCGCGGCGATGCCGATCTCGTTCAGCATGCTTTCGTTCTGCGTGAGGCCGTAGCCGCTTTTCGCCGCTTCCTCGATCGCGGCGCCGATCTTGGTGCGGTCGCGCGTCGTCTTCGAAGTCAGCGCCACGATCGGCCAGGTGCGGATGGCCTTGCGGCGTTCGGCCTCCGGAAGACGCGCGATCATGGCGCGGCCGCTCGATGTCGTCAGCGCGGATAGGCGGCGGCCGGCAATCATGGCTTCGTAACGTGTCAACTGCGTGGGAATGCGAACGACATAGACGATTTCCTGTCCGTCGAGGCGGGCGAGATTGATGCGTTCGTGGAACTTCTTGCCGAGCTCGATGAGCTTCGGCATCGCAAGCTGAATGAGCGAGTCCGACCACCAATAGGCGTTGGCCAGTTCGAGGAACTTGAGCGATGGACTGTAGCGCCGCGTGTCCGGATCCTTGTTCAGGTAGCCGATCTTATGCAGCGTATTGCTCAGGCGCTGGGCGGCGCTTTTCTCGAGACCGGTGCGCTCGGCAAGTTCGGTCAACCCCATTGCCGTGTGGTTCTGGTCGAATGCCGCCAATACGCGCATTCCCTTTTCGAGCGAACCTACGAAGAGTGTGTTCTGCTCGCGTTTGCTCAAGACGAAGTCTCCCGTCGCAGCGAAGTGCACTGAATTGATGCGCGGAGTGACCCGGCGTTTTCTTGACAGCCCGGAGATCGACTCCTAGGCTTCATTATCATTTAATTGCCGGTATTACAATTTAATAACAGCAGAGGGACGGCGCGGTGGCGTCGGTGATGGAGGCATGAAGATGAAGGCGCACCTTCTAATCGCAAGCGCGGCCGCGCTTCTGATCGGCATCGGCACGACCTGCCAGGTCGCATTGGCGAACAAGGCCAATGATACCTTGGTCTATGCGTCGGATTCCGAACCGGAGAACGTCAGCCCGTACCACAATAACCTGCGCGAGGGCGTGATCATCGCCCGGCATGTGTTCGATACGCTGATCGATCGCGATCCGGCGACCGGCAAGTATCTGCCGCAACTCGCGACCAAGTGGACGTGGGTGGACCCAACCACGCTTGATCTCACCATCCGCAAGGGTGTCACCTTCCACAACGGCGATCCTCTGACTGCCGACGACGTCGTTTTCACGCTGAACTATGTCGTCAGCCCGGAGGCCAAGGTCGTCACCAAGCAGAACGTCGATTGGATCAAGAGCGCTGAGAAGGTCGGCGCCGATCAGGTCCGCATCCATCTCGTTGGTCCGTTTCCGGCGGCGATCGAATATCTCGCCGGTCCGGTGCCGATCTACCCGGAGAAGTATTTCAAGAAGGTCGGTCTCGACGGCTTCGCCAAGGCGCCGATCGGTTCCGGTCCCTACAAGGTCACCGCGGTCACCCCGGGCAAGGGCGTGACCATGGAGAAGAACACCAACTACTGGAAGGGTAGTCCGCTCGGCCAGCCGTCGATCGGCAAGCTGGTGTTCCGCGTCATTCCGGACGCCGAGACTCGCATGGCCGAACTGATGACCGGCGGTGTCGACTGGATCTGGCGCGTGCCGGTGGATCAGGCGAAGCAGTTGAAGTCGGCGCCGGGCATTTCGGTGCTGTCGGCGGAAACGATGCGTGTCGGCTTCCTGCAATTCGACTCCCAGGGCCGTACCCCGGCCGCCACGCCGTTGAAGGATGCGCGCGTGCGGCAGGCGATCTCCTATGCGATCGACCGCAAGGCCATGATCGACAATCTGGTCGGTGGCGGCTCCCGCATCATGAACTCGGCCTGCTTCATCGATCAGTTCGGCTGCACCGACAAGGGCGTGCCGACCTACTCGTACAATCCGGCCAAGGCCAAGAAGCTGCTGGCGGATGCCGGTTATCCGAACGGCTTCACCACCGACATGGTCGCCTACCGCGAGCGTGAATATGCCGAAGCCGTCATCGGCTATCTCGCCGCCGTCGGCATCAAGGTGAACCTGAACTATCTGAAATACGCGGCGATGCGCACGCTGATCCGCGAAGGCAAGGCGCCGATCGCGTTCCAGACCTGGGGCTCATTCTCGGTCGCCGATGCCTCCGCCTTCACCGGCGTCTATTTCAAGGGCTCGGCCGACGACATGTCGCACGATGCGGCCGTGACCAAGGAGCTCACCGAGGCCGATACTTCGGTCGACGTCGACAAGCGGCTGTCGCTCTATCAGCAGGCGCTGAAGACCATCGCCGAGAAGGCCTATGTGCTGCCGATGTTCTCCTATCCGGCGAACTATGCCTACACCAGCGATCTGGCCTTCACCGCGCAGCCGGATGAACTGCCGCGCTTCTACGCGGCACACTGGAAGTAGGTTCAGCAAAGGCGCCTGGTCTCCTGGTCGGAGGCCGGGCGTTACGCTTTAATGACGTCTGCTGGCGGTTGCAGAGGCGATGCCAGCGGTGATCAAGTGTTCCGTCAGGGCGTGTCATGCTTGCGTACACCATGCAGCGTCTGATCGTCGCGCTCTCCGTGGCCTTCACGGTGTCGGTGGTCGCCTTCTTTCTGCTGCACCTCTCCGGCGACATCGCGATTTCGATCGCCGGCCCGGAATCGACACCGGCGCAGGTCGAGCAAATCCGCCATCAGTTCGGTCTCGACCGGCCGCTGGTCGTCCAATATCTCGACTGGCTGTGGAAGGCCGTGCATTTCGACTTCGGCAATTCATTTTATTTTCGCGACACGGTGGTCTCGCTGATCGCCTCACGCATCGGCGTGACGCTGACGCTCGGCGCCATTTCTCTGCTGCTGTCGCTGGTCGTGGCGGTGCCGCTCGGCGTGCTGGCGGCCGTCTATAACGGAACGATCATCGACCGGCTGGCGCTGTCGTTCTCCGTCATCGGTCAGGCGATCCCGACCTTCTGTCTCGGCCTCGGTCTCATCATCGTGTTTTCGGTGACGTTGCGCTGGCTGCCGGTGTCCGGCGCCTCGACCTGGAAACACTTTATCCTGCCGTCGATCGCGCTCGGCTGGTACGCCGTGCCGGCTGTGATGCGGCTGTCGCGCAACGGCATGCTCGAAGTGCTGTCGGCGGACTACATCCGCACCGCGCGAGCGAAGGGCGTCGCGCCCGCAGTGGTCATCTTCAAGCACGCGCTGCGCAACGCCATCATTCCGGTGGTGGCGCTCGCTGCCGTCCAGTTCGGCTTCATGCTCGGCGGCTCGATCGTCATCGAGGCGGTGTTCTCGATGCACGGCCTCGGTTACCTCGCCTGGGAGGCGATCGCGCGCAACGATTTTCCGGTGGTGCAGGCCGTGGTGCTGATTCTGGCGACCATCTATGTCGGCCTGACTTTCCTCGCCGACGTCGCCAATGCGTTCCTCGATCCGCGGATTCGCCTCGCATGACCGATGCGATGCCGACCATGATGACTTCGGCGGGCGGCGACAAGCCGTTCGATGCGCCGCCGCCGCGGCAATCGCCGTTTGCCAATTTCCTGCGCCGCGGCCGGCGTCATGGCGGCCTGCTATTGGGTGCGAGCATCCTGCTCGTCATCGTCGTGGCTGCACTCGCCGCGCCGCTGATCGCGCCGCATGATCCTTACGCGCAGAATCTTGCGCAGCGCCTGATTCCGCCGATCTGGCATCCCAAGGGCACCTGGGATCACGTCTTGGGTACCGACAAATTGGGTCGCGACTACTTCAGCCGGCTCTTGTTCGGCGCCCGCATTTCGTTGCTGATTGGCCTCCTGACCGTGGCGATTTCCGGCACCATCGGCACCTTGCTCGGCATTTGCGCCGGCTATTTCGGCGGCCGCGTCGATGCCGCGCTGAGCTATGTCATCACCACGCGCCTGGCGCTGCCGGTCGTGCTGGTCGCGCTGGCGTCGGCGGCTCTGGTCGGCGGTTCGCTGCAAGGCGTCATCATCGTGCTCGGCCTGTTGCTGTGGGATCGCTTTGCCGTCGTCACGCGCTCGGCGACGCAGCAGATCGCCCGCGCCGATTACGTCGCGGCGGCGCAGGCCATCGGCTGCTCGACATCGCGGATACTGTTTTCGGAAATTCTGCCCAATATCCTGAACGCGCTGATCGTCGTCGCTACGCTGGAGATGGCGCATGCCATTCTGCTCGAGGCGGCGCTCTCGTTCCTCGGTCTCGGCGTGCAGCCGCCGCTGCCGTCCTGGGGCCTGATGATCGCCGAGGGCAAGCAGTACATGTTCTTCAGTCCCTGGATGATCGGTGTGCCGGCGGTGGCGCTTGTGTTCCTGGTACTGGCGATCAATCTTGTCGGTGACGGCGTGCGCGACGTCACCGCGCCCGAGAACCGGACCTGACCGCCATGGCGCTGCTCGACGTTCAGGACCTCGTCATTGATATTCCAACGGCCGGCGGCGTGCTGCATGCCGTCAGCGAGGTGTCATTCACGGTCGAGCGCGGCGAGACCCTGGCGATCGTCGGAGAGAGCGGTTCGGGCAAGTCGCTGACCTCGCTCGCCATCATGGACCTGTTGCCGCGCGTGGCGCAGCGCCGCGCGACGCGGCTCAATTTCGACGGCGCCGACCTCCTGACCATCCCCGCGCGGCAGATGCGCAAACTGCGGGGCAGCCGCATGGCGATGATCTTCCAGGAGCCAATGACGTCGCTCAATCCGGCCTACACCATCGGCAATCAGCTCACCGAGGCGCTGCGCTGTCATGACGATGTCGGCGCGGAAGCGGCCCGGGCGCGCGCCATCGAGCTGCTCGAGCGCGTCGGCATCGCCGGCGCCGAGCGCCGCCTGTTGCAGTATCCGCATCAGTTGTCGGGCGGCCTGCGCCAGCGCGTCATGATCGCGATGGCGCTGATGTGCAAGCCGGACCTGATCATCGCGGACGAGCCGACCACGGCGCTCGACGTTACCATTCAGGCGCAGATCCTGCGGCTGCTCGCCGAGCTCAAGAAGGAGCTCAACATGGCGATGATCCTCATCACCCACGATCTCGGCGTCGTCGCCCGCGTCGCTGACAAGGTCGCCGTGATGTATGCCGGCGCCGTGGTCGAACGAGGTTCGGCGCGCGCGGTGTTCAAGGCGCCGTCGCATCCCTATACGCGCGGGCTGCTGAATTGCATTCCGGTGCCGGGCCGCACCGCGCCGGGCGCGCCGCTCGGCGCGATCCGCGGCCAGGTGCCGAACCTGATCGGCCGGCTCGCGGGCTGTGCGTTCCGCAATCGCTGCGATTTCGCGGCGCCGGAATGTGCCGGCGAGATGCATTTCGAAACACCGACGCCCGGCCACGACGTGCGATGCGTGCGCCTCGCGGCGCAGAAAGCGGTCGCATGAGCGACATTGTGCTCGAGCTTAGGGACGTATCGCGGCGTTTCGAGGTGTCGCAGGGCGCCTTCAAGGGCAGCGCCACGCTGACCGCGGTCGCCCAAGTGTCGCTGCAGGTGAAACGCGGCGAGGTCTTCGCCCTGGTCGGCGAGAGCGGCTCCGGCAAGTCGACTTTGGCCAAGATGCTGCTCGGCTTGCTGCCGCCGTCGTCGGGCGAGATCCTGATCGACGGCACGCCGATAGCCGCCAGCGACCGCATCGCGGTGGCGCGGCGCATCCAACCGATCTTCCAGGACCCATATTCCTCGCTCAACCCGCGCAAGTCGATCGCCCAGCTCGTCGGCTTGCCGCTTGTCGTGCACAATGTCGGCGATGCCGCCTCGCGTCGCGCCAAGGTCGTCGAGATGCTGGATCTCGTCGGCCTGCCGCGGCGGCTATTGGACGCCTATCCGGGGCAGTTGTCGGGCGGTCAGCGCCAGCGCGTCGCTATTGCCCGCGCACTGGTGATGCGGCCGGAGGTCGTGATCTGCGACGAGCCGACCTCGGCGCTGGACGTCTCGGTGCAGGCGCAGATCCTCAACCTGCTGCTCGAATTGAAGCGCGAGCTCGGGCTGACCTATTTCTTCATCAGCCATAACCTGGCAGTGGTGGAGCATCTCGCCGACCGTGTGGCCGTCATGTATCTCGGCCGCATCGTCGAGGAGCGCACCCGCGCCGGGCTGTTTGCGCAGCCGGGTCATCCCTATACGCGGGCGCTGCTCGAATCCGTGCTGACGCCGGACCCGGACCTCGGCGTTCCGGACACCCATATCGGCAGCGCCATGGCCAACCCCATGGCGGAACACGCCGGTTGTCCGTTTCAGCCGCGCTGCCCAACAGCGCTGAACATCTGCAAGACAACACCGCCTCCCGTTTCGGCGCTGCCGGACGGCTGGGCCACCTGCCATCTGTTGCAACAAGAGGCCGTAGCTTAACAATGACACGTCAGGACGCCGTCGCTCGCGCGGCTGAATATTTCGACAACGGCGCGTTCAAGGAAGTGCTGGCTCGCCGCGTTGCCATTCCCACCGAAAGCCAGGGCGGCGACAAGCTCGACGTGCTGCGCGCTTATCTCACCGACGAGATCATTCCGTTCGTCGAACGTCTCGGGTTCCGCTGCCGTATCGTTGACAACCCGACGCCCGGCTACGGCCCGTTCCTGATCGCCGAGCGCCATGAGGGCGCCGGGCTACCGACCGTGCTGACTTACGGTCACGGCGACGTCGTATTCGGTCATGCCGCGCAGTGGCGCGCCGGTCTCGACCCGTGGAAGATCACAGTCGAAGGCGACCGCTGGTACGGCCGCGGCACCGCCGACAACAAAGGTCAGCACACCATCAATCTCGCCGCGCTCGAGCAGGTGATCACGACGCGCGGCGGCAAGCTGGGCTTCAATTGCAAGCTGCTCCTCGAAATGGGCGAGGAGTCCGGTTCGCCGGGTTTGCGCAAGCTGGCGGTTGACGAACGCGATGCGCTTGCCGCAGATGTCTTGATCGGCTCCGACGGTCCGCGCTTGTCGGCCCAGCGCCCGACCGTGTTCCTCGGCTCGCGCGGCGCCATGAATTTCGAAATGGTCGTCGATCTGCGCGAGGGCGGCCATCACTCCGGCAATTGGGGCGGCGGTCTCGCCAATGCCGGCACTTTGCTGGCGCATGCCGTCGCCTCGCTGGTCGATGCCAAGGGCGCCATTCTGGTCGATGCACTCAAGCCCAAAAGTCTGCCGGACGCGGTGCGCGCGGCTTTGGCCGATGTGAAAATCGGGCAGGAGCCCGGCGATCCTGAAGTCGATCCGGACTGGGGCGAGCCTGGCCTGACCACCGAGGAACGAATTTTCGGTTGGAATACGCTCGAAGTGCTGGCTTTCAAGACCGGAACGCCCGAGGCGCCGCTCAACGCCATTCCGCCGTCCGCCAAGGCGACGATGCAACTGCGTTTCGTCGTCGGAACTGACCCAGACACAATCCTGCCGGCGGTGCGCGCCCATCTCGATGCGCGCGGGCTGCAGCGCGTCGCGGTCAGACCGGCGCGCATGGAGACATTTCCGGCGACGCGGCTCGACCCGACCGATCCTTGGGTGACCTGGGCGCTGGCTTCGATGTCGAAGACCACCAACAAGAAGCCGGCCCTGCTGCCGAACCTCGGCGGCTCGCTGCCGAACGACGTGTTCGCCGACATCCTCGGCATGCCGACGATCTGGGTGCCGCACTCCTATCCGTCTTGCTCGCAACACGCGCCCGATGAACATTTGCTGGGCTCCGTTGCGCGCGAAGCGCTGCAAATCATGGCCGGACTGTTTTACGATCTCGGAGAAGACGGGCAGAAGATCATGAAGAAGAGGTCCAAATGACGGAGCAAGCGACGATGTCGGCCGATCGCACGGCGCTGACGGAAAAGGTGAACGCGTGGCTGGCGCCGCGCGCCGCCGAGATGGAGGCGCTGCTCAAGGAACTGGTGAACATCGACTCCAACAGTTTCGACAAGGCCGGCACCGACGCCGTCGGCGAGCATATCGCCAAGCTGTTGACCAGCGAGGGCATCACCGTCACCCGAATCGCCAACGACACCTACGGCGACGTGTTTCGCGCCGAAGTCTCGGGCCACGGCCAAAACCAGCATGTGCTGATGCTCGGTCATCGCGACACCGTGTTTGCTAAAGGGACGGTGGAAAAGCGCGGTTATTCGCGGCAGGGCGACATGGCCTTCGGTCCCGGCGTCGCCGACATGAAAGGCGGTCTCGTCGCCAACATCTTTGCGCTGCGCGCGATCAAGGCGGTCGGCGGCCTGCCGTTTCCGGTAGTTGCGCTGTTCACCTCGGACGAAGAGATCGGTTCGCCGACTGGCCAGCCCGAGATCGAGGCGGCGGCGAGGGGCGCCCGCGCGGTGTTCAACTCCGAGCCAGGCCGCGTCACCGGCAATGTCGTGACCGGCCGCAAGGGCGGCGCTTCGTTCCACATCACGATCAAAGGCCGCGCCGCGCATTCCGGCGCCAATCACAAAGACGGCGCCAGCGCCATCGAGGCGCTCGCGCGCAAGATCGTGCGGCTCCACGCGCTGACCAATTATTCGACCGGCGTCACCACCAATGTCGGCGTCATTAAGGGCGGCAACACGCACAATACCGTCGCGCCCTGGGCCGAGGCCGAGCTCGATCTGCGTTTCATGACCCTGGCGGAGCGCCCCGGGCTCATCGCCGAGATCGAGAAGATCGTCAAAACCGAGGATGTTCCGGGCACCAGCGGCGAGATCGTGACCAAGTCGCTGTTCCTGCCGCTCGAGGAGAAGCATTCGAAGTCGCTGTTCGAGCTCTACCAGAAAGAGGCGGCGGCGATCGGCTTTTCGGTCGACGGTGAATTCACTGGCGGCTGCGCCGATTCCGGCTTTACCGCAGCGCTCGGTGTGCCGACCTTGTGTGGGCTCGGTCCGGTTGGCGGCAAGGCGCACACCGACGACGAGTTCTGTCGTCTCGAAACGTTATTGCCGCGCACGCAGGCGCTGGCGGCGACGATCTGCGCGCTCGGCTGATCCGCCGAGGCTTTAGCGGCCCGAAATGCTGCGGTGACGCCCTTGCGCGAAGGGCGTGCCGCTGTCGTGACCGAGCTTGCGCGAAATCTGCTCCGCCGCGTGCATCAGCGCGGCGATGTCGCCGGGCTTTGCCTTCTCCGGCAGGTACTGGATCGAGCCGACGACGGCGAGCGCCGCGACGCAGGCGTCGTTGCTGTCGAAGATCGGCACCGCCACCGCATTGATGCCGAGCATCGATTCTTCCGGCGCCGCGCCGTAACCGCGCTTGATGATCTCCTGCAGCGACTTGTCGAGCCGATCCGGCGCGACCACGGTCTTGACGGTCACCTTCTCGAAGGGGCCGCGCAGCACGCGCATCTGAAACGGACGCGGCGCATAGGCGAGCAACACCTTGCCTTGCGCGGAGTTATAGAATGGCAACTCGCTGCCGGGGCGTACGCCGATCTCGATCGGTGACGTGCCGGGAATGGTCACCAGCACCATGGCGCCGCGTGGCGTCATCTCCGATAGCACCACGGTCTGCCCAAGCGCATCGCGCAATTCGCGCATCGGACCTTCCGCGACCTTCACCAGATCGGTGTCCGGCGACAGGCGCGCCAGCAAACGGCTTTTCGGACCAATGGTGTAGCGGGTGGTCGCGGGATTTTGCGCCAGATAGCCGCGCTCGACCAGCGTCGTCAGATGACGATGCACCGAACCTTTGGTGACCTTGAGCCGCTCGGCGATCTGCGTCACACCCAGTTCATCGTCGGAAAAGGCCACCGCCTCAAGCACATCGATTGCGAGATGGACGGACTGAACGCCGCCCGAACCTTCCGTAGCCATCGTTACACGCCTCACCCTTGAATTCGATGTTCGCAACCGCGAAACACCATACGCATGATCTAAACACGCGCCAAGCGCTAATTGCACGCGGAAATGGCCGAGTTGCGGGATATTTGCGATCCAGCAGCCGCCGCCATTGACTCCGGGCAAACCGCCCCGATAGATTAAGCGAAACGCTGTTACGCAGTCGCGAACGGCACTGAAGGGGCGGAAACAAGGGCCGTTGCTGCAATGCACGGTCAGCTCGAGGGTGGTTACGCATGGCGACAAGCGCAGTTCCCGACACAGATATCGAAAAACGCGTCGACAACCTGCTGGTCGGCGCCATCGACCCGCACGTCCATAGCGGCCCCTCGATTGCCAAGCGCGCGGTCGATCACGTCGAACTGGCACGTCAATATTCCAAGGCCGGCTTCGCGGCGGTGGTCACCAAGGACCACGACTACAGCGGCGTCATGACCGCCAAGCTCATTGCCGACAATTTTCCCGAACTGACGACCAAGGTCTATTCCGGCATCGCGCTGAACAACGTGATCGGCGGATTCAATCCGTACGCCGTCGAACACACCGCGGCCGCCGGCGGCAAGGTCGTGTGGTTTCCGACGCTCGCGGCCGAACAGCACTTTCGCTGGCAGGCGCAGGCATCGAGCACGCATCCGGCTTCGACCGACAAGATTCGTCCTGCTACGCCCATTCCCGTGCTCGACGGAAGCAAGCAGGTGCGCGACGAAGTCAAGGAAGTGATCGATATCCTCGCCAAGACCGGCATGGTTCTGGCGAGTGGCCACATGCACATCAGCGAAACCTGGATCATTCTCGAGGAAGCCAAGAAGCGCGGCGTCAAGCGCATGTGCGTGACCCACCCGGAAGAGATCGTCGATGCGTCGCTGAATGATGTGAAGGGACTCGCCGCGATGGGCGCCTTCATCGAGCACTCGATCTGCATGTTCCTCGACGGCTCGAAATTCCAGCATCGTCGGGAAGAAGAACTCGCCCACTTCATCGAGGCGGGCGGCATCGATCAGACTGTGATCGGCTCAGACCTCGGCCAGCCGGGTACGTTCCTGCCGCTCGACGGCATGCGCCGCGGCGTCAAGCTGTGCATCAAGCTCGGCTACAGCGACGACGACATCCGAAAGATGTTCTCGCTCAATGCGGCGCGCATGCTCGGAATCGAAGCGGACCTGCCGGCCCGGCAATGAAGGTCTGGCGGTCAGAAGCGATTAAGGAAATTTGGGAGTAAAGACGATGTACGACGCGAGTGATCCGCGTTCCGCGCTGGCCGCCAAGGCGCCGGCCGGCAAGGGGCCCGTCACCGGGCCGTTCGGCGCCGCGGAATATGTGCGGTTCTACGAGGAGCCGCCGCAGGAAGATAACGCGAGCGGTAAGACTTGGATCGCGCGCGGCCAGAACCTCGTCATGGTCTGCATCGAGCCGAAGAAGGACTACGTCCTGTCGCGCGAGGCGCAGGTCGACGAATATGCGGTTCTGATGCCGGACCCAAAGACCGTCGTCGAGTTCACCACCAAGGACGGCACCCAGCGCGTCACCGGCAACAATCTAGCCTTCCTGCCGCCGGGCAAGTCGTCGATGAAGGTGATCGAGCCGGGCCGCATCTACGCGATGTTCACGACCCGCTCGGAAGACCTCAACGCCAGGTGCAGCAACAAGGATCACTTCAAGACGGCCAAGCCTTATGTCGCGCCGGTCGTGAACTGGCCCGAGCCCAAGGGCGGTTTCAAACTGCGCGTCTACAGCCTCGATGTGGCGCCGGAGCCGGGCCGCTTCGGCCGCATCTGGCGCTGCACCACCATCATGGTGAACTTCCTCGATTATTACGACGGTCCGCGCGACGCCAGCAAACTGTCGCCGCACCATCACGACGACTTCGAGCAGTGCTCGCTCGCGATCTCGGGCGAATTCATGCACCACCTGCGCTGGCCGTGGGTGGTCAACAAGAACAACTGGCTGGACGACGATCACGAGCTGTGCGGTACGCCGTCGATCGCGATCATCCCGCCACCATCGATTCACACCACTGAAGCCTGCGGCAAGGGCCGCAACCAGCTCGTCGATATCTTCTGTCCGCCGCGCATGGATTTCTCGCAGAAGCCCGGCTGGATCCTGAACGCCGACGACTATCCGATGCCGGGCCAGAACTAGGAAGGCGACAGGTCAGACCATGCAGAAGACGTCCACCTTTCGCCAACGCATGCTGGCCGGCGACAAGCTCGTCGGCTCATTCCTGAAGACGCCAACCAGCCACGCCACCGAGATTCTCGGCGGCGCCGGTTTCGACTTCGTCGTCATCGATCAGGAGCATGCCCCGTTCGACCGCACCACGACCGACATCGCCTTGATGGCGGCACGCGGCCACGACATACCGGCGCTGGTGCGCGTTCCGGGACCCGAGGGCATCCTTTCGGTCCTCGATTGCGGCGCCACCGGCATTCTGGTGCCGCACGTCAAGAGCGCGGCCTATGCGCGTGAAGTCGCGGCGCTGTTCCGCTACCGCAACGGCGCCCGTGGCTTCGCCACCTCGACGCGCGCCGGCGGCTATACGGCCGTGCCGATGTGGAAGCACATCGCCGAGCAGGATGCGCAGATGACCTTCGTCGCCCAGATCGAGGATCCGGTGGCGCTCGAGGAAATCGACGCAATCGCGGCTGTCGACGGCGTCGACTCGCTGTTCATCGGCCGCGGCGATCTGACGGCGGCGTTCGGTGACGAAACCAAGGATCCGCCGGCGGTCGTCCGCGCGGTGGAACGCATCGCGGCAGCGTCGCGCAAAGCCGGGAAGCCGATCAGCGTTTACGTGGGAAGCGCGCAGGAGGCGGCCTGGCTCAAATCGCACGGCGCCAGCGTGTTCATTCTGTCGTCCGATCAGGGCTTCCTGCGGCAGGCGGCGATGAAGGGTCTCGGCGAAATCCGCGAGGTCGCGGCGAAATCCGCGTGAGCGCAACTCGACTGTGTCTCTGGGCAATCTGAAGAAGAACGAATCTCGGGAGGAACTGAAAATGAAACTCGGAAAATCAATCGTCCTGGCGGCGATGCTGTCCGTCGGCATGGCTGCAAATGCATCGGCTGAAGATATCGTTGTCGGCTCCTCGCTCGGGCTGACCGGCTACGGTTCGATCACCGACGGCCACTGGCGCGATGGCATGACCATCGCGATCGAGGCGATCAACGAGAAGGGCGGCGTGCTCGGCAAAAAGCTGAAGCTGGTCTACGAGGACAACAAGTCGACGCCGCAGCAGGCCGTTGTCGTCTATCGCAAGATGATGAGCGAGGACAAGGCCGTCGTGTTCGACAGCGGTTGTATTTCCGCCGGCAACTTCGCGGCGGCGAGCTTCGTCACCAAGGCCAAGCTGCCGATGTTCCTGTGCTCGATCCTGCCGCGCCTGCCGGACGAACAGAAGTGGGCGTTCAGCTTTCTGCCGCCACCAAAATTCGAGGTCGAGACCCGCTACGAATACCTCAAGAAGATCGGCATCACCAAAATCGGCATTCTCGGCGATCCGAGCCCGTACGGCACGATCATGCGCAACATTGCGTTGGCTGAAGCCAAGGCCGCTGGCATGGACGTGGTCGCCAACGAGTCCTATCAGCAGGAAGACTCCGATTTCAGCGTTCAGATCGGCCGTATCAACGCCAGCGGCGGTGGCGCGATTATCATGATCGGTCAGGGTAACGCCGTCATCACCACCGCCAACAACATCAAGCAGCTCGGCCTCAACAAGATGTTGCTGCTCTCCAGCATCAACGAGCGCGATCTCGTGCTCGCCGCCGGCAAAATTCTGGGTGACCAGTTCATGTTTCCGGCGCCGCTCATCCAGGTGGCGCAGGACGATCCGAGCGTCATCACCAATCCGACGACCAAGGCCGCCGTCGAGGACTTCTTCAAGCGCATGAAGGCCAAGTTCGGCGACATCGACCCGGCGCAATCGTCGCGCGCCTTCGACTCGATCATGATGATGGCCAAGGCGATGGAGATGGCGAAGTCGACCGACGGTGAGGCCGTGCGCGAGGCCGTCGAGAAGATCGGCCACTATGACGGTGTCGGCGCGTCCTACGACTTCTCGGCCACCCAGCATGTCGGCGTCACCAAGAACCCGTATGCGATGGCCCATGTCGTGAACGGCAAGATCGCCTTCAAAAAATGACGTCGACCAGCGGTACCACGCCGCATTTGATCGAAGTCGACGGGCTTTCAGCCAGCTACGGTCGCGTCGCCGCGCTGAAGCCCGTCGATCTTCGTGTCGAAGAGGGCGAGTTCGTCACCATCCTGGGGCCTAATGGGGCGGGGAAGACCACGCTTCTCCGCGCCATTTCCCGGCTGATCGCCTGTAACGGGCAGGTCAAGTTCAAGGGACAGGACATCAGCAAGCTGAACACCCATCAACTGGCCAAGCTCGGCATCATCATGGTGCAGGAAGGCCGCGGGTTGTTCGGCGAGATGTCGGTCTACGAGAACCTCCTGCTCGGCGCCTACGGCGTCGGCAATCAAAGGGATGAGGTGGAGCGGCGTTTCACGCAGGTCTTCACCTTGTTTCCGCGGTTGCGCGAGCGCTCGTCGCAGGCGGCGTCCTCTATGTCCGGCGGCGAGCAGCAGATGCTGGCGGTCGGCCGCGCGCTGATGGCGGGGCCGAAACTATTGATGCTGGACGAGCCGTCGCTCGGGTTGGCGCCGAAAGTTGCGGCCGGCATTCTCGATACGCTGGGCGAACTCAACCGTAACGGCCTCGGCATCCTTCTGGTCGAGCAGAAAGCGCCGCTGGCGCTCAAGCTGGCGCGGCGGGTTTACGTTCTTTCCTCTGGCAGCGTGCGGGCGGAATTGCCGGCGCAAGAGATCAAGTCGCACCATGACCTTGCCAAGTTCTATTTCCACTAGGCTCGGCCAACACGGCTACCTGGCCGTCGGCGGCGCGATCCTGCTCGGGCTGCTGTTTGTGTTCGTCTTCGTCCGCGGCGGCTATCTGTTGACGGTGATGCAGCTCGCCATGATCTACGGCGTCTTCTGTATCGGCCTCAACTTCTTCATGGGCTACACCGGGCAAGCCTCATTCGGCCAGAACGCCTTTGCGGCGCTGGGCGGCTACGGCACCGCCGTACTCTGCGTGCAATACGGCTGGGAACCCATTCTGGCGCTGTTCGCCTCAATGGCGATCTCCGGCGTCGCCTCGGTCGTCGTCGGCTATCCGACGCTGCGGCTGCGCGGCCATTACCTTGCTATGGCGACCTTCGCCCTCGGGCTGATCACCTACGACATTTCCGTGCAGTGGCAGAGCGTCACCCAGGGCTACATGGGCTATTCCGGCATTCCACCGCTCGGCATCGGCCCATTCACGGTCGAGGACGAGCGCTGGAAGCTCGTCGTGTTAATGGTCATCGTGCTGTTCGGGTTGTGGATTTCAGGCCGGTTGCGCAATTCGCGATTCGGCCGCGCCCTGCGCGCGATCTCGACCAGCGAACTGGGCGCGTCGGCGCTCGGCATCCGCATTTCTCACTACAAGCTCGCCGCCTTCGTCATCGCCGCACTCTATGCGTCCGCCGCCGGCTCGCTGTTCGCTCACGTCGTCGGTTTCATCAGCCCCGAAGTGTTCGGCGCGCAGATGGTAATTGTGACCTTCACCATGCTCTATGTCGGCGGCGTCGGCACCGTGCTCGGCCCGGCGATCGGCGCCGTCATCGCCTCGCTGCTGCCCGAGATCGTGCGCTCGACCGGCCGCTTCCAGGACATCGCCTATGCCCTGGTTCTGATTCTGCTGCTGATCTATGTGCCGAAAGGCCTTTCGGCGTTGTTCGGTATCGGCCGCCCGCGACCGGCCAAGACAACAAATCCGGGGAGCTGATTCATGACGCTCCTTTCGGTTCGTGGCCTGACCAAACGTTTCGACGGCTTGACCGCCAATAGCGAGATCAGTCTCGACGTCGAGGAAGGCAGCCTGTTCGCGGTCATCGGCCCGAACGGCGCCGGCAAGACCACATTCTTCAACATGGTGTCGGGCTTCCTGCCGTCGACCGCCGGCTCCATAACCTTTGCCGGCACCGACATCACGACGATGCGGCAGGACAAGATCGCCGCCATGGGACTGATCCGGACCTTTCAACTGGTCCAAATGTTCCAGAACATGACGGTCGCCGAGAATGTCGAGGTCGGATTCCACCTCAAGACCCGCGGCGGCGTTGGCGCGGCGCTCGTGCGGCCGCCATGGTTGCGGCGCCAGGAGGAGGACATTCGCGTCAAGGCGCGCGAGTTGCTCGATTTCGTGGGGCTCGGTGCGCAGGCCGACATGGACGCGGGGTTGTTGCCTTACGGCCAGCAACGCCTGCTGGAAGTGGCGCGGGCGATGGCGGCCGGCCCGCGGCTCTTGCTGCTCGACGAGCCGGCTGCGGGCCTCAACGCCCACGAGACCGACGCTCTCGCCGACGTCATTCAGCACATCAACGGCCGCGGCATCACGGTGCTGCTGATCGAGCACGACGTCGGCCTTGTGACGCGCATCGCGCACCGCATCGCCGTGCTCGATTTCGGCTGCAAGATCGCCGAGGGCACGCCCGACGAAATCAAGAAGCATCCCGACGTGATTGCAGCCTATCTGGGGACGGAGACCGAGAATGCCTAGCGTTGTCGAACTCGTCCAAAGCCTGGTCAACGGCGTCGGAATCGGCCTCGTCTACGGGCTGATCGCAATCGGATTCTGCGTCATCTATAACGCCAGCGGCATCGTGAACTTTGCCCAGGGCGTGTTCGTGATGCTGGGCGGCATGTTCGCCTACAGTTTTCTGGTCACGCTGAAATGGCCGCTGGCGCTGGCCGCCGCGGCCAGCATCATCGTGGTCGCCGGCATAGGCGTCCTGGTGCAGATCTTCATTATCCGGCCAATGTGGGAACGCAAGGCGCCGATGTTCGCCATCATCCTGGCGACTTTGGCGGTGCAACTGCTCATCGAACAGATCGTCATCCTGACGATGGGCGACCAGCCGCGCACCTATCCGGAGTTCACGCTCGGTGGTCCGCTCAAGCTCGGACCGATCGCTATCGGCTATCAGCTGTTCTGGGTGCTCGGCTGCGGCGCGCTGATGGTGGTGCTGCTGCAGTTGTTCTTCAACAAGACGCGCGTCGGCCGCGCCTTGCGCGCCTGCTCGCAGAATCGCGAGGCAGCGGCGCTGCTCGGCATCCCGGTCGGCGGCATGCTGATGCTGTCGTTTGCCTTGAGTGCCGGTCTCGGTGCTGCGGCCGGCATCCTGATCACGCCGACGCAATACACCGCCTACAGCGTCGGTGCGCCGTTCGGCGTCAATGGCTTCATCTCGGCGATCATCGGCGGCTTCGGCAGCGCGCCGGCGGCGCTGGCGGGCGGCATCCTGCTCGGCGTCGTGCAATCGGCGGCGATCGTGGTATTCGGCGCCGGATACAAGAACGTCATCGCGCTCACCGTGCTGCTGATCGTGCTGCTGTTCTTCCCCAAGGGCTTGTTCGGCGGCTTGGCCAAGAAGCACTGATCTTCGTCGCAGAGTATCGCACATGAACGTTCTGCTGGTTTACGCGCATCCGGAACCGACATCCTTTACCGCCGCATTACGGAATGTGGCGATTGAGACCTTGACCGCCGCCGGCCACAGCGTCGAAGTGTCCGATCTTTACGCGGAAAACTTCAATCCGGTCGCGGGGCGACACGATTTTACCACTGTCCATGACGCCAGCCGGTTCCATTATCAAAATGAACAAGGTTACGCGCACACCCATGCCGCCTTCGCGCCTGATCTGGTGCGAGAGCAGGAGCGCGTGTCGAAGGCGGACATAATCGTCTGGCTCTTCCCGATCTGGTGGGGTGGCCTACCGGCGATCCTTAAAGGCTGGTTCGACCGCGTTATGGCCTTCGGCTTCGCTTACGCTGACGGCAGGCGCTTCGACAGCGGCTTCTTCAAGCACAAAATCGGTCTGCTGTGTCTGACGACGGGCGGCACGGTTGAACGTTTCTCGGCCGGCAATGTCTATGGCCCGGTCGAGCAGGTGCTGTATCCGACGCAGCATTTGATGGTCGAGTATCTCGGCATGAAGTCGTATCCACCGTTCGTTGCCTATGCCGCGCCGCGCATCGACGAGGCCGGCCGCAAGGCCTATCTCGCGCAATGGCGCGAACGGCTTATGGAGATCACCGAGGCCGCAGTGCCGGCGCTTTGATGCGCGACATGGGAATTCATCGACAGAACCATTACATGACCGAACAAACAGCGCGCGGCGCCTATTCATTGACCGGCAAGGTTGTACTCGTGACTGGAGCATCGCGCGGCATCGGCGCCGCGGTCGCCAAGCGCTTTGGCGCCGCCGGCGCCAAGGTAGCTGTTGTCTATCGCAGTGGAGCCGACGCCGCGAACGCGGTGGTCAAGGATATCGCGGCGATGGGTACCGAAGCGCTGGCCGTCGCCGGTGATATCGCCAAGGCCGACGACGCCAAGTCGATGGTGGCACAGGTGGTGGCGCGCTTCAGCCGCATCGATGTACTGGTGAACTGCGCCGGCGTTGCCGAGTATCGACCGTTCGAGAAGACCGATCTTGAGCTGTTTCGCGTAACTTTTGACACTAACGTATTCGGCACCATCGCCATGATCCAGGCGGCGCTGCCGCACCTGCCGGCGCCGGGCGGGCGCATCATCAATTTCTCGTCGGCGCTGGCGACCCGGCCGATCCCGACGGCGTCGATCTATTCGGCCTCCAAGGGCGCGATCACCAGCCTGTCGCATGCGCTGGCCAAGGAGTTCGGTCCGCGCGGCATCACCGTCAACACCATCGCCCCCGGCGTCATCGAGACCGAGATGACCACCAAAATCCTCAAGGAACGTGGTGACGGCATCAAGGCGATGACGCCGCTCGGCCGCATCGGCCAACCCGATGACGTGGCCGGCGTGGCGCTGTTCCTGGCCTCGCCGGACGCCGGCTGGCTGACCGGCCGCAGCTTCATCGTCGATGGCGGCGTGAGCTGACCGGCTTGCGGGCCGGCGCGCCAAAATAACCTGAGGTCACCTGCGACAGAGGTCTATGAAATTGCCTCGGTTTGGCCGAGGCTCTATGTCTTCGCGATTGGACGCCAGGCCCCCGCATAGGGGCGGACTGCAGGGGCGGCTGTGACGCAGTGAGGACGATAGGGCGATGAAGACCTCGATCGCAACCGTATGCCTGGCCGGCAATCTGCTCGAAAAGCTGGAAGCGATCGCCTCGGCCGGCTTCAAGGCGGTTGAAATCTTCGAGAACGATCTGATCGCCTATCCGGCCTCGCCGAAGCAGGTGCGGCAAATCTGCGACGATCTCGGCCTCGCCGTTGTCACCTGCCAGCCGTTCCGTGAATTCGAGGGCCTGCCGGATGACAAGCGGCTCAAGGCGCTGGACCGGGCCGAGCGCAAATTCGATCTGTTGCAGGAACTCGGCTCCGACCTGCTGTTCGTCTGCTCGAGCGTCACCACCGAAACCTCCGGCGGCATCGATCGGCTGGCGGACGATTTCGCCATGCTCGGCGAACGCGCCGCCAAGCGCAAGATGCGCGTCGGCTATGAGGCGCTGGCCTGGGGCCGGCAGATTTTCGACTATCGCGACTCCTGGGAAGTGGTGCGGCGCTCCGGTTCCGACCGTGTCGGCATCGTGCTCGACTCGTTCCATATTCAATGCCGCGGCATCGATCTCAAGCCAATACGCAACATCCCGAAAGACCGCATCTTCCTCGTCCAGGTCGCGGACGCGCCGAAGCTGGAAATGGATTACCTGTCGTGGAGCCGGCACTGGCGCTGCCTGCCGGGGCAGGGCGACTTCGACCTCGCCGGCTTCATGGATGCGCTGATTGCCACCGGCTATGACGGCTATCTGTCGCTGGAGATCTTCAACGACCGTTTCCGCGCCGGCTCGGCTCGCTCGGTGGCGCTCGATGGCCACCGCTCGCTGATCTATCTGCTCGACCAAGCGTCGCGGCGTCATGGCTCGCCGGTCAAGGGCGCCGTGCCGATGCCGCCGCCAACCTCCGTCGAAGCCGTAGAGTTCATCGAATTCGCCGTTGACGAAAAGGACCGCGGAGGGTTCGAACTGCTGCTCAGGCAACTCGGCTTCTCGAAGACCGGCCGTCACAAATCGAAAGACGTCCATCTGTGGACGCAAGGCGGCATCCGCATCGTCGTCAACAGCGACAGCGACGGCTTCGCTCACTCTTATCAGATCACGCACGGCACGTCGGTGTGTGCCATGGCGCTGCGCGTGCCGGATGCCGGCGCCACCACGGCGCGGGCCAAGGCGCTGCTCGATGTGCCGCATGAAGGCGCGATCGGGCCGGGCGAACTCAATATCCCGGCGGTGCGCGGCGTTGGCGGCAGCTTGTTGTATTTCCTCGACGGCCAGTCGGCGCTCGGCCGTTGGGCGACGGTCGATTTCGAGCCGCTGCCGGCGGATACGTCGGACGCCGGGCTGTTTGCCGTGGATCACATTTCGCAGACCATGTTCTACGAGGAAATGCTGACCTGGCTATTGTTCTACACGTCGCTGTTCGACACCAAGCGGACGCAAAGCCAAGCCGTGGTCGATCCCGGCGGCATCGTGCAGAGCCAGGTCATCGAGAGCGGCTCGCTCGCCGCGCCGGGGCAGGGGCTGCGTCTGGTGCTCAACGGTTCGCAGAGCCATCACACCTTATCGTCGCGCTTCATCTACGACTTCTTCGGCTCCGGCGTGCAGCACATTGCGCTGGCGACGGCCGATATCCGGGCGACGGTCGCCAAGCTGGTGGCCAATGGCATCGAATTGCTGCCGATCCCGGAGAACTATTACGAGGATCTCGCCTCGCGCACCGATCTGTCGGATGACGATGTGGCGGCGCTGAAGAAGTTCAACATCCTCTACGACACCGATCAGAACGGCGCCTTTTACCAGGCCTATACCGCGACCCAGGAAGGCGGTTTCTTTTTCGAGATCGTCCAGCGTGACGGCTACGGCGGCTATGGTGCGCCGAACGCCGCGATCCGCCTCAACGCGCAGTCCTTCGCCACCGCGCGGGGCGAACCGGTTCCGGAAATGTGAGACGCAAAGCAAAACGCCGCCCCCGTGTGTTCGACGCGGGAGCGGCGCTGGCGTCTGTGGTTGCGACCGGACTTAGACCGGCTCCTTGATCTTGCCGATGTCCAGCATCTTCATGACCGCCCGCTCGTAATAGGGCTCGGTGGCGCCGATCCGCACCTTGCGCAGGAAGTACTTCTCGAAGGCGATCTTGGCGAGATGCACCCAGCGCCCACTTGACGCCCAGTTGACGTTGCGCGGCGGGTTTTGCGGCATGGCGACGAAGGCGACGCCGGAATCGCCGAAATCGGCCAGGCAGATCGCGTTCCAGGTTGCTTCATGGGTCGGTTGTTCGCCGCGTAGCAGCTGGCCGATATTGAGCGCCGTCGCCGTCACCATCGACTCGATCATGAATCCGGTCTTCGGCACACCGACCGGCACCGGCGTCTGCTCGAGCGGCGGAATGGCGATACAGACGCCGACGCCGAACACGTTCGGGTACTTGGCATTGCGTTGATGCTTGTCGACAATGATGAAGCCGCGCGGGTTGGCGAGACCGTCAATGTCGCGCAGGGCAGGGATGCCGCGGAAGGCGGGCAGCAGCATCGAATATTTGAACGGCAGTTCGTGCGTCTTTTTGACCTTGCCGTCGTCGTCCAGTTCGGTCGCGTGCACATTGCCTGGTTCGACCTTGTCGACCTTGGCATTGGTAACCCACTTGATGTGGCGCTGCCGCATCGCGGACTCGAGAAGTCCCTTGGTGTCGCCGATGCCGCCGACGCCGAGATGGCCGATATAGGGTTCGGCCGTGACGAAGGTCATCGGTACCTTGTCGCGGATGCGGCGCTGGCGCAGGTCGGCGTCCATGATCATGGCGAACTCATAAGCCGGTCCGTAGCACGACGCGCCCTGCACAGCCCCGACCACGATCGGGCCCGGATCCTTGCAGAAGGCCTCCCAGCGATCGTTGGCCGTGACCGCGTGATCGACGTCACAGATCGATTGCGTATTGGCCTTTGGCCCTAGACCTTCAATTTCATCGAAGGCGAGCTCGGGACCGGTCGCGACCACGAGATAGTCGTAGGTTAGCGATGAGCCGTCACCGAGTTCGACGCGGTTTTCGGCTGGATGCACGCGCGCGGCACCGGCGCCATTGAAGGCGACGCCATGCCGCGGCAGCGTCTCCGCCAAGTCGACAATAATCTCGTCCTTGGTGCGCCATTTGACGGCGACCCAGGGATTGGAGGGGGTGAATTGAAAGAACGGCTTGTTCGAAACCAGCGTGATCTTGTCTTCCGATCGAACCGCCTGCTTGAGTTCATAGGCGCACGACACGCCGCCGATCCCGCCTCCGAGCACGACGATATGAGCCATGATTTCCTCCGAATGTTCGCGGCAGTGTTCCGTCTGTCGAGAGACTGCGCGTGTTTTTAAATTCGATCATGGCGCGATGGCCGGCGCCTTGATCTCGATCAGCCGGCCGCCGCAGCGGTCGGCGGTGTTCCGATAGGGCCTATCGCTTGACTGCCGTACCGCAGGCGAAGGCCGCGCCGGGTTTCAGTCCGAGCTTCCCGAAGACCGTTGCCGCCGGACAAAATCCGGTGAAGGCCGACTGCAGCAGGTTCAAGCCGACGAAAGCGGTGAGTAGGAGCCAGTACGGGCTGACGAAATGGGCCAGCATCAGGCTGACGAGAATCATGGTGCCGGCCATGGCGAAGACGGCACGGTCAATGGTCATGGGACGTCCCTTCCGGGCGTTGTGTAGATTGCAAAAACCCTTGCCCGACAGGCGTTTTTGGTCGGCGGAGCCGCACAATCAGTTCTCAAATGCGCGCCGGCATTGACTATATATACGAATATTCGTATATTCGCAATATAGAATATGAAGGCTGCTGATGAAATCGCAAATGAGCCAGATGACGGCCGCTGCGGACGAGGCGGGGGCGCTCCTCAAGGCGCTGGCCCATCCCTACCGGCTACTCATCATTTGTCAGCTGATCGACAAGGAGCGCTCGGTCGGCGAACTCGCGGGGCTATTAAAAATCCGCGATTCGACCGTGTCGCAACATCTGGCGCTGTTGCGCAAGGACGGCCTGGTCGAAGCGCGCCGCGATGGTCAGACCGTCTGGTATTCGATCGGCAGCGAGCCGGCGCGCCAACTGGTCGAAACGCTCTACCAGATTTACTGCGCCCCGGTCGCGGCTTGTAAGCCGGGGCCATCGCCGGCCAAGGCCCGCGGCGTACAGCGATAGCGATTGCGACAGGTCAATGCCGGCCCGGTGCAGATCGGGCCAAGATTTCAAAATTCATCCGGGACACGAGACTGATGCACCGCCGTACGATCATCGCCGCTCTGCTCGCGCTTTACGCCCCGCAGGTCTGGGCGGCCGAGACGTTCACCGTCGCGCCGCGTGCGGTGGCTGACGAGAAGGCGGTGTTCGCCACTGTCGAGACCGCGAACGTCGTCCCGGCGCGCGCACGGATCGGCGGCACGGTGGTCGAACTCAACGTCAAGGACGGGGACGAGGTCACGCAAGGCCAGGTCGTCGCCACCATCGGCGACGAGAAACTTGTCCTGCAAATGAAGTCGCTCGACGCGCAGATCGCCGGGCTCGAAGCGCAGCTCTCCCAGGCTGACATCAATCTCAAGCGCGCCGAGGATCTGTTTGCCAAAGGCACGATCCCGAGGACCAACCTCGATCAGGCGCAAACTGCTTTCAACGTCGCCACCAACACGCACCGCGCCAAGGTCGCCGAGCGTTCGGTGGTCGAGCAACAGCTCGCCGAAGGCAAGGTTCTGGCGCCGACCGCCGGCCGTGTGCTGACGGTGCCGGTGACGAGCGGCGCGGTCATTCTGCCGGGCGAAGCCGTCGCCACCATCGCTGAAAAGAATTTCGTGCTGCGCTTGCGTGTGCCCGAACGCCACGCCACCACGCTGAAGGCCGGCGACACGATCCGCGTCGACGGCACCGAGCTCGGCGCCAATGGCGCCAAGTTCGGCACCATCGAACTGGTCTATCCGCAAATCCAGGACGGCCGCGTCGTCGCCGACGCCAAGGTCCAGGGTCTGGGCGACTACTTCGTCGGCGAACGCATTCGGGTCTGGGTCGCGGCCGGCAAGCGCGACAGCATCGTCGTGCCATCCTCGTTCATCATCACCCGCTTCGGCGTCGATTACGCGCGGGTGCGCAAGGGCAGCGAGGTCGTCGATGTGCCGGTGCAGCGCGGTCGTGCGCAGCCGCGGCCCGATATGCCCGATGCGCTTGAAATTCTCTCTGGTCTGAACTCCGGCGACATCCTGGTGCAGCCGTGAATCTTGGACTTTCGGGACGCCTAACTCAAGGCACGATTCGCTCGCCGCTGACGCCGCTGTTCCTGATGGCCGCGCTTGCCGTTGGTCTGCTCGCATTGCTGACCATCCCGCGCGAGGAAGAGCCGCAGATCAGCGTTCCCATGGTCGACATTCGCGTCAATGCCGATGGGCTGAAGGCGCCGGATGCGGTCGAGCTGGTGACCAAACCGCTGGAATCGATCATCAAGGGCATCAACAACGTCGAGCATGTCTACAGCCAGACGGTCGATGACCGGGTGATGGTGACCGCGCGCTTCAAGGTCGGCACCAGCTCCGACGACGCCATTCTGCGTGTCCATGAGAAGATCAAGGCCAACCTCGACCGCATTCCCGTCGGCATCCCCGAGCCGTTGATTGTCGGCCGCGGCATCAACGACGTCGCCGCCGTGGTGCTGACCTTGTCGCCGAAGGCCAGTGCGGCGTCACGCTGGACCGAGAAGGATCTCTACAAGGTCGCGCGCGAACTGCAATACGAACTGGTGAAGACCGAGGATGTCGGCCTCACTTATATCTCCGGCGGCAGCCCCGAGCAGATCCGCGTCGAGCCCGATCCGGAGAAGCTGGCCCTCTACGGGGTGACTTTGCAGCAGCTCGTCGCCAAGGTGCGCGAGGCCAATCGCTCGTTCCTCGCCGGCGCGGTCCGCGACAACGGCATCATGCGCGATGTCGCCGCCGGGCAGACGTTAAGCGGCATTCCCGATATCGGCCTGCTCTTGGTGACGACGCGCGACAACCGTCCGGTCTATGTCAGCGACGTTGCTTCCGTCGTCGTCGGCCCGAGCCCGGTGGAACACCGCGTCTGGATGGATATGCCCGGCACAAACGGGGCCAAGGGCGGCCAATGGAACCGCACGCCGGCGGTCAGCGTCGCCTTCGCCAAGCGCTCCGGCGCCAACGCCGTGGTGGTCGCCGAAAATCTGCTGGCGCGGCTGAAGACCGTCGAAGGCCGGCTGGTGCCGCAGGAGGTCCAGGTCTCGGTGACGCGCGATTATGGCGAGACCGCCAATGACAAGGCCAACGAGCTGCTGTTCCACCTCGGCCTGGCGACCGTCTCCATCGTCGTCTTGATTGCGTTTGCCATCGGCTGGCGCGAAGCGCTGGTCACCGCGGTGGTCATTCCGACCACCATTCTGCTGACCATGTTCGCCGCCAATCTGATGGGCTACACCATCAACCGCGTCAGCCTGTTCGCGTTGATCTTCTCCATCGGCATCCTGGTCGACGACGCCATCGTCGTGGTCGAGAACATCGCCCGGCATTGGGCGATGAAGGACGGCCGCTCGCGCCTGCAGGCCGCCGTCGAAGCCGTGGCGGAAGTCGGCAACCCGACGATCGTCGCGACGCTCACGGTGGTGGCGGCGCTGCTGCCCATGCTGTTCGTGTCCGGGCTGATGGGCCCCTATATGGCGCCGATCCCGGCCAACGCCTCGGCGGCCATGTTGTTCTCGTTCTTCGTCGCCATGGTGATCGCGCCGTGGCTGATGCTGAAACTGCACCCGGAAGGCGCTGCCGTTCACGAGCACGAGGCGGCGCATGGCGAGGGCAAGCTCGGCAAATTGTATCGCCGCTTCGCCACGCCGATCCTGCAGTCGCGCAAGCGCGCCTGGCAGTTCCTGATCGGCGTCGGTGTCGCGACCGTGGCGGTCTGCGTGCTGTTCTACACCGAGACCGTGACGGTGAAGCTGCTGCCGTTCGACAACAAGTCGGAAATGTCGGTGGTGGTCGATCTGCCGGAAGGCGCCTCGCTCGAGGATACCGAGCGCACTCTGTTCGCGATCGCCGACGTCGCGCGTCAGGTGCCGGAAGTGCGCTCGATCGAGACCTATGCCGGCACGCCGGCGCCGTTCAACTTCAATGGCCTGGTGCGACACTATTACGTGCGTCAGTCGCCGGAGCTCGGCGAACTGCATCTCAATCTGGCGCCGAAGTCGGAGCGCAGCCGCACCAGCCACGAAATCGCGCTCGATCTGCGTGGCCGCATGAAGAACGTCGCGCTGCCCGCCGGCACGGTGGCGCGCGTCGTCGAAGTGCCGCCCGGACCGCCGGTGCTGTCGACCCTGCTCGCCGAAGTCTATGGCCCGGATTCGCAAACGCGCCACGCTATCGCGCACGAACTCGTCAAGCTGTTCAAGTCGGTGCCCTACATCGTCGACGTCGACGATTCGATTGGCCAACCGCGCCCGCGCCTGCACATTTCCATCGACCAGGATCGTCTCGAATATTTCGGCGTGCAGCAGCAGGACGTCTACGACACCATCAAGGCGTTGTTCGGCGGCAACACCATCGGCTATTCCTATCGCGGCGAAGGCCGCAACCCGATCGAGATCGTCGTCGGCCTGCCGAAGCGCAATCTGTCATGGAGCGAACTCCTGGCCTCGACGCCGGTGCCGGCCAACACCGTGCCCGGCAACAAGACCATCGTCGAACTCGGCGACGTCGTGCGTGTCACCCAGGAGTTGGGCTCGCCGACGATCTTCCGCCGCGACGGTCACTTTGCCGACATGGTCATGGCCGAAATGGCCGGCGCCTATGAGGCGCCGATCTACGGCATGATTGCCGTCGACAAGCTCGTCGCCAACCACGACTGGGGCAAGCTCGGCAAGCCGCAGATCCTGATTCACGGCCAGCCCGAGGACGAGGCGAAGCCGTCGATGCTGTGGGACGGCGAATGGGAGATCACCTATGTCACGTTCCGCGACATGGGCGCCGCCTTCATGGTCGCGATCGTCGGCATCTACATCCTGGTGGTGGCGCAGTTCGGCAGCTTCAAGCTGCCGCTGGTCATCCTGACGCCGATTCCGTTGACGCTGATCGGCATCGTGCTCGGTCACGCGCTGTTCGGGGCGCCGTTTACCGCAACCTCGATGATCGGTTTCATCGCGCTCGCTGGCATCATCGTGCGCAACTCGATCCTATTGGTTGATTTCATTCGCCATGGCGGCGGCAAGGACAAGAGCCTGCGCGACGTGCTGCTCGAGGCCGGTGCGGTACGTTTCAAGCCGATCCTGTTGACGGCGCTCGCCGCCATGATCGGTGCGGCGACGATCCTGCTTGACCCGATCTTCCAAGGCCTGGCGATCTCGCTGCTGTTCGGCCTGGCGTCGTCGACGCTGCTCACTGTGCTGGTGATCCCGGCAATCTACGTCGTGCTGCGCGACGCTGACCGGGTAGCGGCTTCCTAAGCCGGCACCTGGTCCTCGCCTTGCTTCAGCGCCTCGCGCAAGGCGTCCTGCGGCACGTCGCGGCCGGTGAAATGGCGGAAGGCATCGACGCCCTGAAAGAAGAATAATTCGTAGCCGCTCATCACCTCGAGCCCGGCCTGCCGCGCCGCCACGATGAATGGCGTTTCGACCGGCGTATAGACGGCATCGAAGGCCCAGCGTTGGCCACTGATGCAATCGGCCGGAAACGGACAGCCGCCGATGCCGACCATTCCGATCGGCGTTGAGTTGACGAGCCCGTCGGCGTCGCGGCACGCGTCTGCGATCGATTTGGCGACGACAACGGTTGTCTTGACGGGCAGGCTGCGCAGCGCCTCGGCGACCGCGGTAGCTTTGCCGGCGTCGACATCGAACAGCCGCAGCTCTGACGCCCCGCGCTGGCACAGACCGAAGGCAATGGCACGGCCAACGCCGCCGGCGCCGGCCATGGCGACGCGGCCGGGCGGGCGGTCGCCGAAGACATGGCGATAGCCGGCCACGAAGCCGGAGAAGTCGGTGTTCCAGCCCTGCGGCTTGCCGGCGCCGAACAACACGGTGTTGCAGGCGCCGATGGCGCGTACGGCCGGGTCGGGCACGTCGAGGTGCGCGATGACGCGCTCCTTGTACGGATAGGTGATGTTTAGCCCGCGATAGCCGTCTGCCTCGGCCCAGGCCAGCACCTCCTCGAAGCTCTTGCCGAGATCGGCAGGCCGCAGCAGGTCATAGGTGACCGTGAGTCCCGTCAGCCGCCCGGCAATCCGGTGCAGCGCCGGGGAGCTCGAGGCGGCGATGTTGTCGCCGATAAGCCCCAAGCGGATGGACGATGGGCCCATGCGGACCTCCAAGGAGATGACGGCCGCAATCTCGCATGGGACGCCAGGCAGAACAACTGAGATTTTCGGTTTACTCAGACGATATGGAGATGGCCCGTCAAACGATGCGGCCGACCGCCAGGGCGTGCTCGACGCCGCCGTTAATGTGCGCCTTGAGCACTTCGCCGGCCTTTGCGGCATCGCGGTTGAGCGCCAGTTCCATCAGTTGCCGATGTTCGCGCGCAGCGATTTCACCGCGGTCGGTCAAAGCCAGCATCTGGTACCGAAGGTATTTGTCGAACACGGCGCCGTGCGTCTCCATCAGTTCGCGCGAGCCGCACGCCGAGATCAGCGCTTGGTGGAATTCCCAGTCGTAACGCTTCCAGGTCTCGATATCCGGGCTGCCCTCGGTCTTCTTCTTGTCTTCCATCGCTGCCAGCTTGTGATGGGCGGCGACGACGCGCGCCTCCCAGTCCATGTCGCCGCTCTGGAACGACTGGGCGATGGCATGCACCTCGAGCAACAGGCGCAGCGATGCGATGTCCTTGAGTTCTTCCGCCGACACCGGCGCCACCTCGAAGCCGCGCTGGCCCTCGGCGACCACGAGCTTCTCCGACGACAGGCGGCTCAGCACTTCGCGCAGGGTGCTGACGCTGACGCCATAATCTTCCTTGAGCCGCTCGAGCTTGAGTTTCTCGGCGGGCGCGAGACGGCCTTGGAGGATATCGCCACGGATGCGGCGATAGGCGCGCTCGCCGGTGGTGCCTTCGTCGGTGTTCTGAGCCATTGCTGCCATGGTCTAGGGGGCGAGGGCGCCGGATTTGAGGGTGTATTGAACGCAGTCACGGATGTGCTTCACCAACACGGCCGCGGCCGCATCGGCGTCGCGCTTCAGCGCCGCCTTCAGCAGTTCGCGATGCTCGCGCGCTGCGGCCTCGCCACGAAACACCACGGCAATGATCTGGTAGCGCAGATATTTGTCGAAGATCGCCGAGTGCGCGTCGAGCAGGGCCTTGGAGCCGCAACAGGAGATCAGCGCGTGGTGAAATTCCCAATCGTAGCGTTTCCAGGTCTCGGTCTGCGAGCGATCGCCTGACAGCAACTGTTTTTCCATCGCCGCCAGCTTGTGATGGGCGGCGACAACGCGGCCCTCCCATTCGACGTCGCCGCTCTCGATCGACTGGCGCAGCGCGTGGCATTCGAGCAGTTCGCGCATCGCCGCGATCTCGTGCCAGCGCTCGGGTGAAACAGGCATCACCTCAAAGCCGCGCTGGCCCTCGGCGACGATCAGGCCCTCCACCAGCAGACGGTTCAGAAGTTCGCGCAAGGTAGCGATGCTGGTTTCGTACTGCGCGCTGAGCCGCTCGAGGCGGAGCTTCTGGCCAGGTGTCAGACGCCCAAAAATGATATCTGAGCGGATGCGGCGGTAGGTCTTTTCCCCGATCGTCTCGGTCGATCCAACCTGATCAAGCACGTGAGGGTCCTCATCCGACGAAATGCGGAATCTACGATCTTTAACATCGCAGAGGGCCAAGGCTCAATCGAGGCCAAGTCTCCGCCGTTTTCCCATTTCCCTGAGTTTCTGTCAGATCATATGACTTTCTTTTCATCATATATTTTTGAAATTACCTATTGATTTAGGTTCCGTCCAATGGATAATCGGTACTAACAAGTCAGCACAGGGGAGGAATACCTATGAAGCCCATCAGCCGCCGCACCTTGCTGGCCGCGTCGTCGGCGCTTGCCGCCGGATCGATGCTGCCGAGCGCCTCGTTTGCCGCGCCTACCAAGATGAAGTTGAGCGTCGCTTTCCCCGAAGCCGATCTGCGGGGCAAGGCATTCAAGGAATTCGCTGACGCTCTGAAAGCGGATATCGAGATCGAACCGCACTGGAGCAATTCGCTCTTCAAGCAAGGAACCGAGCTGGTCGCGCTCCAGCGCGGCAATCTTGAGCTTTGCGACCTGGCGCCGGCGGACATTTCCAAACAGTTGCCGGCTTGGTCACTGATGACCTCGGCCTATCTGTTCCGCGACTACGCGCATTTGAAGAACACTTTCGCCAGCGACATCGGCAAGGAATTCATCGGCATGGCCCGCGAAAAGCTGGGTCTCGAGGTCATCCGGCCGGTCTATTTCGGCGCACGTCAGGTGAACCTCAAGCCGGACAAGACGATAAAGACGCCCGCGGATATGGCGGGCATCAAGCTGCGCATGCCGCCGGGCGAATATTGGCAGTTCCTCGGCGAATCGATCGGCGCCAATCCGACGCCGGTGGCCTTCTCCGAACTCTACACCGCGCTGCAAACCGGCGTGGTCGATGGCCAGGACAATCCGCTGGTCTCGGGCCGCACCATGAAGTTCTACGAGGTGACCTCGCAGTTCGTGCTGACGCGCCACGTCCTCGGCTACGACATGCTGACCGTCGCCAAGAAGGTCTGGGACGGCATGAGCAAGGATCTGCAGACCAAGTTCCGCGCAACGGCCGACAAGGTCTTCGACGCCAGTGCCGCGGAATACGACAAGCAGGAAGGCGAGGCGATCGAGTTCTTCAAGTCGCAGGGCAAGAAGGTCTACCAACCCGACCAGAACGCTTTCCGCGAATTCGCCCAGAAAAAGTACGTTGCCCGGTACGGCAATGAGTGGCCGAAGGGCGCGCTCGAGAAGATCAACGCGATCAAGTAAGCTGCCGCGTCTTTCATCCCGCGACACTCGGCCGGCGGTTCGATCGCCGGCCGAATTTTAAGTGCCGTCCCCCGGCTTGAGGAACGCGCCTATGTCAAAAGCGATTGCCGCCGCGCGCTGGCTTCGCCGTCGCGCCGATGACGTCGTCGTCGGCCTGCTGGCGACCATGTTCGTGACTTTTGTGCTGCAGATCTTCTTCCGTTACGTCGTCGACGAGCCGCTCGGCTGGTCGGAAGAGGTTATCGTCACCGTCTGGCTATGGACGGTGCTGTGGGGCGCGGCTTTCGTGATCGGCGAGTCCGAGGAAATTCGCTTCGACATTATCTATTCGAACATTTCGGAGAAATGGCGCCGCATCTTCACGATTGTCACCGGGACGGCGCTTATCGTCGTCTATTCGATCTCGCTGCCGGGGGTCTATAGCTACGTCAGCTTCATGAAGGTAGAGCGTTCCGCCTACCTGCATGTCCCGATCAACGTGCTGTACTCGGTCTACGTGATTTTCGCCGTGGCGAGCATCGTCCGGTATTGCTTCCTCGTTTGGCGCGCGATCAAGGGCATACCGTCGCCGATTACCGATCCGGCCGTGCTCGGTGACTGAGACATGACCGTCAGCCCCTTCACAATCTGCGTTTCAGCCATCGTCCTTCTCAGCATGCTGGGGCTGCCGATCGGCCATTCGATGATCGTTGCCACGACGATCTATCTGTTGATCTCTGGCCTTGACCTCGGCACCGCGGCGGAACAGATCCTCAACGGCCTGTTCAACAGCTACGTCCTGATCGCCATCCCGCTGTTCATCCTCGCGGCCGACCTGATGAATGTCGGCAGCCTCACCGACAAGCTGCTGCGCTTCTGTCTGGTCCTGGTCGGCCGTTTCCGCGGCGGTCTCGGCCACGTCAACGTCGTCGCCAACATGATCTTCGCCGGCATGTCCGGCTCGGCCATCGCCGATGCCGTCGGCATCGGCAAGATCATCGTCGGCATGATGGCGAAGGATAACCGTTATCCCGTCGCCTATGCCGCCGCGATCACGGCCGCAGCGGCGGTGATCGGGCCGATCATCCCGCCCTCAATTCCGATGGTGGTTTACGCCTTGGTGTCGGACGCCTCGATCGGCTACCTGTTCCTTGCCGGCGTCGTGCCGGGCGTCATGCTCGGCCTTTCGTTCATGATCGCCAATTCATATATGGCGCGCCGTCGTGGCTTCCCGGTCGAGGAACCGGTGCCGGTGCGCGACATCCCGAAGATCACCATCAATGCGTTTCCGGCGCTGCTGCTGCCGATTATCCTGTTATTCGGCATCTACGGTGGCGTAATGACGCCGACCGAGGGCGCGGCGGCGGCGGCGCTCTATGCCCTGTTCGCCTCGACGGTGATCTACCGCGCCGTGACCTGGCGGCAGCTCTACGATGCGCTGCTCGCCAGCGGCAAGGCAACGACCTCGATCGGTATGCTGATCGCCGGCGCCTTCGCCTTCAATTACGTCGTGACGCTCGAACGCATCCCGGACAGCCTTTCGCACCTGATGGCGCATTTCGAATTGTCGCGTGCGATATTTCTGCTGGCCGTCAATATTCTTCTGCTCATCCTCGGCTGTCTGCTCGAGGGCACCACCATCCTGCTGATTGTCGTGCCGATCTTCATTCCGACCGCGAAGGCGCTCGGCATCGATCTGGTGCACTTCGGCGTCGTGGTCGTCGTCAATATCATGATCGGGCTGGTGACGCCGCCATACGGGCTGCTGCTGTTCGTGCTCGCCAATCTGACCAAGGAGCCGCTGGGCCGAATTGTGAAGGAAGCCGTGCCGTTCATCGCCATGGCGATCGCGGTGCTGGCGTTGATCACGATCTTCCCGGATCTGGTGCTGTGGCTGCCGCGGCTGCTCGGTTACAAGGGTTGATATGTCATGACGAAGCCGATCTACGTCCTCAACGGGCCGAACCTCAATCGCCTTGGCAAGCGCGAGCCGGACATCTACGGCAAGGCGACGCTCGCCGATGTCGAGGGTTATTGCCGCGAGACGGCGGGCAGCCATCCGCTCATCTTCCGGCAGAGCAACAGCGAGGCCCAGATCATCGATTGGATCCACGAGGCGATTGACGAGGCCGCCGGCATCATCATCAATCCGGCCGCCTTCACCTTCACCTCGATGGCCATTCTGGACGCACTGAAGATGTTTCCGGGGCCGATTATCGAGCTCCACATCAGCAACATCCACAGGCGCGAGCCGATGTATCACAATTCGCTGGTGTCGAAAGTGGCGACCGCAGTGATCGCCGGACTCGGTGCCGACGGTTACCGCACAGCGACAAGTGCGATGCTGCGCCTCATCAAAGGCTGAGCCACCGACCGGTTCACGTGGCCCCCAGGCCTGTCAGCCCAGAAGCGAAATCGCGGCCTGCGCCGCGAGCAAGGATGTTCCGAGGGCAACCAGCAACAATCGACCGACCGGCCCGAGTGGCCGGGTCAGATAACCTTCCTGCGCGCAAACCAGGGCGATCACGGCGACGCCGGCCGTCGCGATCGAGAGCAGGATGTCCCACAGCGAACCCATCAGCAGGATGCCGGGATTGTAGATGAAGACATACGGGATGATGAAGGCAACGACGGCCAATCGGCAGCATTGCACGGCGATCGTCATGGGGTTGGCATTGGCGATCGTGCCGGCGGCGAAGGCGGCAACCGCGACCGGCGGCGTGATGGCCGACATCGACGCGAAATAGACGATGAACAGGTGCGCCGGCAACAGCGGGATGTTCAGCGCCAGCAGCGCCGGCGCCGCCAGCACGGAGGCCAGCGCATAGACCGCCGGCGTCGGCATGCCCATGCCGAGCACCACGATGATCACGGTGGCGATGATGAGGGTCAGCGGGCCGTTGCCGTGCGCGAGAATGAACAGCGCCGACGAAATCTTGCCGGTGAGGTCGGTCATCGCCAGCGTGCCGACGACGAGGCCGGCGACGGCGCAGGCGACGCCGATGCCGGTCATGCGCCGCGTCGAGTCATCCAATGCGCGCAGCAGAGTCCGGCCGACGGCGATGGGCCGCCGCTGGCGAAACATGAGAATTGGGACGAGCGAGGCCAGCGCCAGTGCCGCCGAGAAGGCAGGCCGGTCGACGGTCAGCACATACCAGATCAGGATGAAGATCGGGACGAGATAGTACCAACTGCGCCGCAGCACGGTGACAACGCTCGCCGTGTCGGCATCCGCAGACGGCTGCAGGTTCTCCGACCGGGCCCTGAGATGCACGGCCAGGAACACCGACAGATAATAGAGCAGTGCCGGCACGATCGCGGCGACGACGATGTTGCTATAGGGAATGCCGGTGAAGTCCGACATCAGAAATGCTGCGGTGCCCATCACCGGCGGCAACAGCGCGCCGCCGGTTGAAGCCGTCGCTTCCACTGCGCCGGCATAAGTCGGCGTCAGGCCCGTGCGGATCATGAGCGGAATGGTGAAGGAGCCGGTGGTGACGACGTCCGATGTCGGCGAGCCGGAGATCGAACCGTACAGTCCCGACGACACCACGGCGACCTTGGCCGGGCCGCCAGCTTGGCGGCCAACGAGGCCATTGGCAAGGTCGAAGAAGAAATCGCCGCCGCCGGACGCATCGAGCACCGTGCCGAAAGCGACAAAGGCGAACACCAGCAGCGCCGCGACGCTGAGCGCCGGCCCGAACAGACCGTTGGTGGTGTAGACGATCTGATAGAGCATATCCTCCAGGCTGAGTTCGCGATGCCAGAACGGGCCGGAGAGGAGATGTCCGAAAATGCCGTAAGCCAGGAACAACAGCACGACCATGACGAGGGTCATACCGATGCAACGGCGCGTGGCCTCGAGAACCAGGACGATCAGAGTCACGCCGCCGATCCTGTCGGCGAGATTGAGCCCATCGATCATCGGCAGCCGCATCTCATAGATGGGCTGCATGATGGTAAAATAAACGGAGATGGCGACGGCAACGATAGCCGCCGTCCACGAGAAGACGGTTCGCCCGGTCGGCCGCTGCGGGTTGCCGGTCGTGGTCAGGAAGGCGACCGCGAGAATTGCGCCGATGAACCAATTGAGCGCGATCTGGCTTTGCACGTAGACGCCGAAAGCCAGCATGATGAAGAAAGCCGATGTCGTGATCGCGATGATCGAGACGACGGCGTTTTCAAGCTTGCCCAGTTGGCGGGCGCGCCCCGGCGCCAGAGTTCTCACCACATCGGCCAGCACGCTTCTTCTTCCTTGTGGCGCAGTCGGGTCGTGTAGGTCGATGAAGGCGGCGGCTCTGGAGACCGCCGCCTTATGTCGCGTGCCGGATTACAGCAACCCGGCGTCCTTATAGGCCTTCTTGGCGCCGGGCGCGAGTTCGATGGGGCCGACGTCGGTCAGGCCCTTCTTGCCCATGCGCGCAAATGACGGATAGGCCTTGGTCAGATAATCGAAGTGATTGATCAGACCCTTGGTGATGGCTTCCGCTTCCCCATCGGGCATCTTGGCGGAGGCATAGAGCACGACAAAGCCGGTCACCGTCTTGGTCTCGGTCGGCTGGAACGAATAGGCTTTGCCGGGGATCGTCACGCTCTTGGTGCCGGCTTCACTGTCGATCTTGGCGATTGCGGCCTCGGGCACGGGCAGAAGCTTGATCGCCAGATCGTGCGAAATGCGTTCGACCTGCGCGGACGGGAAGGCGAGCATATTGAGAACGATATCGACCTGGCCGTTCTTCAGCATGTCGAGGCCGTCATTGTAAGCGACGTATTCGACGCGGCCGCCCCAGGAGACGAGGTCCTTCATCGAGATGCCGGCCGCGGCGAACACCTGTTCGCCGGCGATCGACATCATCGTGCCGCGCTTGTTCAGCGCGATGCGCACCGGCTTCTTCTCCTTGGCGATCTGCGACAGGCTGTCGAACGGCGCGTCCTTGCGCGCGATGATCTGCACCACGGCTTCCGGATCGAGCAGGGCGATAGCGCGGAGGTTCGTAATCTTGGACTTGAACGGCGCCTCGCCCTTCGTGGCGCGCAGCGCCATTTGAGCGTGCGCGATACCGAGCTGCGCCTTGCCCTCGGAGACGAGCACAAGGTTGGCTGCATCGACGCCCGGCTCGTAGGTGAAGGAAGAGCCCGGGGCTTGTTGTTGGATGGTCTGACCAATTGCCGCGCCCATCGCGCTCCAGGCGCCGCCAACGGAGCCGCCGGCCAGTGTGATCTTCAGCGGATCAGCCGACGCGCCGACAACGAGCGCCAAGCTCAGGCCGCAGGCAGCAAGAAGAAATCGCTTCATCGAACTTTGCATCGATATCCTCCAGGTCGTGACGCGGAGGCTAGCCTTCGGGCATTCAGGCAGATGGGGTGACGTCCGCCGAGGGCTCGCCAATTCATTTGCGCACATATAATCGTCCCCTAATGTCGAGACTGTCAATCATTATGCATGCCCATAATCGGGGCAGGGGTGCCCGATGTTTGATAGGAATTGACAACACGCCGCGTCGGGATATTGTTTGTACGCAAATGAAATGCCGGCTGACGCGCATGTTGCAATGCAAAGGAAGAAGCCGATGCTTGATCACTATATGACCGGCCGCCTGATCGACTTGTGGTTCGCCGAGGACATCGGCGCCTGCGACCTCACGGTCCAATCCATGATCGACGCTGACGCCAAGGCGAAGTTTCAGATGAATGCGCGCGAGCCTCAGACCGTGGCCGGTCTCGCGGTCGGCGCCGCCGTATTTCGTCACTACGATCCGCGGGTCGAAGTGACCTTGACCGCCAAGGACGGCGACAAGGCCGTCAAGGGCACCAGCCTTATGGTTGTGTCCGGCCCCGCGCGCAGCCTGCTCACCGCCGAGCGAACGGCTCTTAACATCGTGCAGCACATGTCCGGAATCGCCACCGAGACGGCGCGATTTGTCGCAGCCATCGCCGGCACCAAGGCCAAGTTGATCGACACCCGTAAGACCACGCCCGGCCTGCGTATGCTGGAAAAGCACGCGGTGATCTGTGGCGGCGGCGCCAATCACCGTCTCGGCCTCGACGGTGGCGTCATGATCAAGGACAACCACATCGCGGTTGCCGGCAGCATCAAGGCGGCGGTGGCCCGTGCCCGCGCCGCCATCCCTTCGCTCATCAAGATCGAAGTGGAATGCGACCGCCTGGATCAGGTGCCCGAGTGTCTCGAGGCCGGCGCCGACGTCATCATGCTCGACAATATGTCGCTCGACGACATGCGCGCCGCTGTGAAGCTGGTCGATGGCCGCGTGCCGATCGAAGCATCCGGCGGCGTGCGCTACGAAACCGTGCGGGGCATCGCCGAAACCGGCGTCGATTACATCTCGACGAGCCGTATCACGCAAGCCGCGCCGGCAGTCGATATCGGTCTCGACGACGCCACTTGATCCGGTCATGACGACGGGGACATTCTTTCTTGTCGTCGGTCCGAGCGGCGTAGGCAAGGACACGCTGCTCGACGGCGCGCGCGCTGCCTTGAAGAACGATAAGCGGTTTCTATTCGCGCGGCGCACGATCACACGGCCGGCTGATGCCGGCGGCGAAGATCATGATGCCGTGACGCCACAGGAATTTACGCGCCGCAAGCAAGCCGGCGCCTTCCTTTTGACCTGGGACGCGCACGGTCTCGAATACGGTCTGCCGATCACGCTGGCGCGGGCACTGGGCGAGGGCAGCAATGTCGTCGCCAACGGTTCGCGTGCGACCATTGCCGAACTGGCACGCCTCGTTCCGAAGCTTGTCGTTGTCGAGGTCAATGCCTCGCCCGAAGTGGTCGCCGCCCGTTTGCACGCCCGTGGCCGGGAGAACGAGGCCCAGGTCGCCGCCCGCGTGGCGCGTACCGTTCCGCCGGTGCCCGACGGCATCGCGCTTGTCCGTATTCTCAACGACTCCGATGTTTCGGCCGGCATTGCCAAACTGGTCGCCGCGCTCTCGGAGCCGCACTTATGAAGGTGCGCGCGCTGCCGATCGACAGTTGGCGTGAGCACATGGTCTATTTGCCGGCCGCCGGCACGGAAGTCGTGGCGGCCGACTTTCTCGGTCCCGGTCGTATCGAAGTGTCGGACGGCGTGCGCAGCATACGAGCTTCGGTCCATGTGATTGAGGATGCCGGACTGCTCGGCGCCGCGGAAATAGGACTGTCGCGCAGTGCCTTCGAGGCGCTCGGGCTCGCGGAAGGCACCGACGTTCACATCGAGCGCACACCATCGCCGGAAAGCGCGGAAGCGTTGCGCGCCAAGTTGCGTGGTGAGGAACTGAGCGACGGTCAGATCGCCACCTTGATCGGCGACATGGTCGAAGGCCGCTATCCTGATCGTGAAATGGCGGCGTTTCTCGTCGCCGCCACGCGGGGGCTCACCGAGCGCGAAGTGGTAGCGCTGGCGCGGACCCGCGCCGAATTCACCGATCGTCTCGCCTGGGACGAGCCGATGGTGGTGGACAAGCATTCGATGGGCGGCATTCCCGGCAGCCGCATCACCATGATCGTGGTGCCGCTGGTCGCCGCTCATGGTCTCGCCATTCCGAAGACGTCGTCTCGCGCGATTACGCAAGCCTCCGGCACGGCCGATGCCATGGAGACTTTGGCGCGCGTCGATCTGCCGGCGAACGATGTGCGCCGCGTCGTCGAACGGGCGCGTGGCTGCGTCGCCTGGAACGGCAAGCTCAATCATTCCGCGGTCGACGATGTCATGAACGCGATCACGCGGCCGCTCGGCCTCGATTCGACACGCTGGTCGGTGGCCTCGATCCTGTCGAAGAAGCTCGCCGCAGGCTCGACCCATGTCATCATCGATCTGCCCTACGGTCCGCAGACCAAACTGAAGACGCATCAGGAGGCTGCCGAGCTCGGCGCGCTGTTCGAGCGCATCGGCGCCGGCCTCGGGCTCGTCGTCGAAGCGCATGCCACCAATGGCGAGCGGCCGATCGGCCGCGGCGTCGGCCCGGCGCTTGAGGCGCGTGATGTACTTGCGGTGCTCGACAACGCGCCGGACGCGCCCAACGATCTGCGCGACAAGGCGTTGTTCTTCGCGGGGCGCATTCTGGCCTGGGATCCGGCGGTGGGATCGGAAGAGGCCGGACAGGCGCGCGCCCGCGCGCTATTGGCCTCGGGCCGCGCGCGTGACGCGCTTGATCGCATTGTCGAGGAGCAGGGACGGCGGCAACCGCCGGTCCTGCCGGGGGCGCATACGCGCGTCGTCAAAGCCGACCGCAGCGGCATCGTCACCGGCGTCGATGGTTGGATCATCGCCGGCGTCGCGCGCCGCGCCGGCGCGCCCAGCGATCTGCGCTCCGGCCTCGATCTCAAGGTCGCCGTCGGCGATGCGGTGCAGGCGGGCGAGCCGCTTTACGTCATTCACGCCGGCAGCGAAGCCGACGCGGCGGCGGCGGCCGGTCTCGCGCAGGCCGCGCATGGCTACCGGATTGGCGGTTAGGCCGGCTTCTTGCTGTCGAGCTTCTTGGCGATGCGGCCAAGATCCACGACCATGCGCTCGTGGGTGCCATTGCCGATTTCCTCGACTTCATCGCGCGCGGTCACGTCGAATTCGAGGCGGCGGCCGTCGACCTTGGTGACGACCGCTTCGGCGGTGACCTGGTGGCCGACCGGGGTCGCCGCCAGATGTTTGACGTTGACGACGGTTCCGACCACGCTTTCACCCGGCTCGAGATAATCGCGCACGGCGTTGAGCGCCGCGTTCTCCATGATCGTCACCATCATCGGCGTGGCGAAGACCGGTGGCAGCACCGAATCCTTGAACTGGCTGGCCAGATGCGCCGGCGTCACGCGCAGTGTGTAGGTGCCTTTGGCTCCGATCGGGACAGGACGCATGCGGCTCAACTCCTAATGGGTCTGGCGCGGAATGTGGTTGATCGCCGACGCCAGCACGATGAGCAGGATACCGCACAAGCCGATCGGCCAGAAGGCCGCCGACGCGATGCCGGTCAGGTCCCACAAGGCACCCGAGATCACCGGGATGACCACGGCCCAGGTGTAGCTGATGGTGAACATCGCCGCGGTGACGCGGTGTACGTCGTCGGGCGGCGCCAAGAGCGGCGGCAGCGCCAGCACCAGGATCAGGATCGAGGACGCCGCATAGCCTTGCAAGGTGGCGGCGGCGACCAGCCAGATGCCATGGCCGAACACAAGTCCCGCGGTGGCGGCAATGCTGAGGACGCCGCAGACGATATAGGGCCACACCTTGCGCTCCAGCCGGCCGGCGACCGCGAGCAGCAGCGCCGACGCCGGCAGTTGTCCGGCATTGAGGCCGGTAAGCGCCGCGCTGATCCAGCCGTCCTGACCGACGCTGCGCAGATAATCCGGGATGAAGGCGTTGGTGGCGAAATAGATAGCGTTGATGGTGCCCAGCATGAAGCCGAGCCGCCAGATCAGCATGTTGCGCCAGTCCGGCCACCACTTACGCCGCGCCTGCGCCGCGCCATTGACGGTAACCGGCTTCGGCGCCAGCAGCATCACCAGCGCGGCGATGACCGCGACCGGCACGCTCCAGAATACGAAACCCCACTGCCACGAGCCGCCGACCAGGGGCAGCACCATCACCACCATCAGCGCCACGGGCAGGATCTCGCCGACGATCAGGCCGTTGGTATAGACCGCGGTGGCAAAGCCGATGCGGCTTGGCACCCAGGCGCGCACGGCCGGGGGCATCGTCACCTGCATGATGGCGACACCAGCCGCCATGGCGACGGTCATGGCATAGAGCCACCACACGTTTGGGACTGCGCCGCGCAGCGCGCCGAAGCCCGCGGTGATGAGCAGCCCCGCCACCATCGCCACGCGCACGCCGAAGCGCGCGATCAGCAGCGAGCCCGGCACCGCAGCGAGCGCCAGCAGCATAGACGGCAATCCGGTGAGAATGCCGACCTGGGTCGCGCTCATCGCCAATTCGTCATGAATCTGCGGAATGACCGGCGGCACCGCCAGAATGGTCAGCCGCAGGGCATTCCCTGCCAGCCACAACAGGGCGAGCGATGTGACCATGCGGGTCGGCGCATCGCCGCCCGCACCCGAAGCGTGAATTCCCGGCATTCCCCACCAACAAGGCAAGAAACCGGGTCTTTTTTCTCGACTTTGCCCGGCCCGCTGCGGCAATAACATAGCCCACAGCATCGTGCACGCAGCACAGGCAGGCTCTGGCAGCATGGGTCGCATCTACGCCATCGGCGACATCCACGGCCGGCTCGATCTGCTCGAGCGTGCCATCGCCGCGATCGACCGCGACGTCGAAACGCGCGGCCCTGCCGAACTCACCGTGACGCTTGGCGATTACATCGACCGCGGCCCGTCGTCTTGCGGCGTCATCGAGCGGCTGTTGACCAATCCGTTTCCGACGCCGCATGTGGCGCTCAAGGGCAATCACGAGCAGGTGCTCGAGCAATTCCTTGTCGACCCGGGCATTCTCGCGGAGTGGCGCACTGGCGGCGCGCTGGAGACGCTGCATTCCTACCGCGTGCCGGTTGCCGACGCGATGATGGGACGCAACTACGAAGCCGCGTCAAAGGCGCTGGTCGCCGCCTTACCGGAGGCCCATCGCGATTTCATCGCCGGACTGAAGACCTCCCATCTGACCGAACGCTATTTCTTCTGTCATGCCGGCGTTCGCCCCGGCATTCCCTTTGCCGCACAGAGCGACGACGATCTCATGTGGATCCGGCATGAGTTTCTTTCGAGCGAGCAGGATTTCGGCCGGCGCGTCGTTCATGGGCACACGCCCGTGGCCGAGCCTGAGGTGCGGACCAACCGTATCAATATCGATACCGGCGCGTTCGCCACGGGCCGGCTGACCTGCATCGCGCTCGAGGGCGATCGTCACCGCTTTTTGAAAGTGTGATAGGCTCGCCGCATCCCGGCATTGTGGGAGGCGGTCGAGATGACGGTGGACGGCGCGGGCGCGTGCTTTGATCTCGCTGCGGCGTGCTGTCGTTGGTCGGCGGGTCAGGCGTGTGACGGCGCGGTCGCCGCGGCCGCATCCGCCGTTACCGACTGGCCGCGTGCCTTGCGCGTCTTGCGTCGTCATCGCATCGAAGGTCTCGCCGAGGTGGCGCTGTCGGCGGCACGTGTCGACCTGCCGCCCGATGCCGCCGCGATCTTGCGTCGGCGTGCCCAGGATATCGCGCATCGCAACCTTGCCGCCGCCGCGGAGAGCGTTCGTCTGCAGCGCTTGCTCGATGCCGCCGGCATTCGCTCGCTGCATCTCAAGGGGATGGCTCTGGCGCAACTCGCCTATGGTTCACTCGCGGCGAAGTTCAGCCAGGATATCGATATTCTGGTGTCACCGCAGAATGCCGCCGTAGCGATCGAGCTTTTGCAGGACCAAGGTTATCGACTGACGCGGCCGGCGTCGCCGCTCGATGAGCGCCGGCGGCAATTGGTCCTGCGTTATGGCCGTGAAGTCGCATTGCGTCACGCCTTCAGCGGACAGCGGATCGAACTGCGCTGGCAATTGGTGAATAGTCCGTCGTTGCTCGCCGGCGTCGATGCGAGTTCGCCGTCGCAGGAGGTGCCCTTGTCCGGCGCGGCGCGGCTGCGGACGTTGAATGACGACGATCTGTTCGCCTATCTCTGCGTCCACGGCGCCGGCCACGCTTGGCCGCGCCTGCAATGGCTGGCCGATCTGAACGCCTGGATGGCGACGCAGGACGACGCCGCTCTGGTCCGTTGCTATCGGCTCGCCGAAGCCAAGGGTGCCGGCACCTGCGCGGCGCTGGCCATGCTGCTGTGCCAGCGCGTCCTTGGCCGCACGCCGCCGCCGGCGATCGCGCCGGCCATCGCACAGGGCAGGGCCGCCAAATGGGCGGTCGCCCTGGCACTCAACATGATGAATGGCGGTGGAAACGAGGTCGGCGAACATGAGCGGCGTTTCCATTCAAAGCGCGTCGCCCTTATGCAGGTGCTGCTTGGTACAAATCTGCGCCATTATGCCAGGGTCGCGCGCGACCTGAGCTTTAACATCGATGATATGCTCGCGGCGCCGCTGCCGGGGCCGTTGCACGTTGTCTATCCGCTGGTGCGGCTGCCCTTGTGGGCGTGGCGCAGGCTGGCGGTGTCGCCGAAGCGTAAGTCGCGCAGCGGCATCGGTTCAGCCTGAGCCAATCATCCGTCTGATCAGCGCCGGCAACGAGTCCGTCGCGGCATTGAATTTGGCGCCGCGAATATTGAACGCCGTAGCGGCGGCGAGATCGATATCCTTGTCGCCGATCATGAAGCTATACGCACGGTCGATCGACCAGTCGGCTGCGGCCTGTTCGAGCATGCCGGTGCCGGGTTTGCGACACGCGCAGTTGATGGCGAAGCGCTCGACTTTGCCCTGGGGATGATGCGGGCAATAATAGAAAGCGTCGATGCGCGCGCCGTGCGCCGCGAGATAGGCCTGCATGTGGGCATGCAGAATGCCGATCGCCGCTTCGTCGTATAAACCGCGGGCGACGCCCGACTGGTTGGTGACGACGATGACAAGGTAGCCGGCGTCGTTGAGGAGCTTGATCGCCTCGGCGGCGCCTTCGATCCATTCAAGCTGATCGACGCGGTGGACGTAGTCTCGGTCGACATTGAGTACGCCGTCGCGGTCGAAAAATGCGGCGGGCTTCGACGCTACTGTCGCGCGGGCGCCGGATGTCATGGCGCGCCGCCGGGTGCGGGTCCGGTAGAAACGGTCATGGTGGACCGCCGGCCACTGTTCAATATCCAGATAACGCCGCCAATGGCGCCGATGGCGAAAAAGGTGAGGCCGATCAGAACCGACACGACGAGGCCGTCGCTCTGCGGCAGGCCGGCATAGGCGAAGGCAACAATCATGCTGCCTTCGCGCACGCCCCAGCCGGCGATCGACACCGGCACCGTAGCGATCAGGATCACGGGCGGCACGAGATACAGCAGCAAGGCAAAGCTCGTCATCGCCGACACCGATTGCATCATGCACCACGCGGCCAGGATGGTCATCAGGTGCACCGTGAACGACATGGTGCCAATCGCCGTGAGATCGCGCCACGATCCGCAGATGCGCCAGCCGGTGCGTGAGACCTCGACGAGGTGCCGGGTCGGCGCCCAATGCATCAGTGGTTTCCATCGAATATGGCCGATGGCGAGGAAGACGAACGAGCCGGCAATGGCGCTGCCGCCGATGAGGATCAGAACGATGCGTGCGACGGGGTCCTGCACGAGCGTCAATGTCCAGGGAAGGCATATAAAGACGATCAGTGTCAGTGCAACGATACCGGCAACGCGGTCGAGCAGCACGGAATAGGCTGACGCCGCCCAGCCGCCGCCTTCGCGCGCCAGCATCCATATACGCGCGGCATCGCCGCCGACCGTCGACGGCAGGACCTGATTGAAGAACATGGCGATGAACGAGATGCGCAGCGTGGTGCGGAAGCTGGAGGCGATGCCGCAGCCGGTGGCGATCAGCCGCCAACGCGCGGCCAGCAGGAACACCTGCGCCGCCAGAATGCCGACCGCCACGATCAGCCAGCCGGGGTGAAGCCGGCTCAGGCGCTCGCCAAGGACGGCAAGATTCACCGCCCGCAGCGACAGATAAAGCAGCAGAATGGAAATCGCCGCCTTGAGTAGCAGCATGATGAGACGCCGCATGACGGCACGACCTCTTTAGCGCCCGCGCGGGGACGTTTCGTCCTCCGCTTGGCATGCCGGTGGACCGGGAGCAAGAGGCGGGGGCGGCGGTGCCCAGAGCTAAGTAGCTACGTGATCGAGGATTTCTTGCGTTCGCGTACTGACGTCACCGGCAAGAGAGAGTCCTCATATTGAACACCTATCGTCGACCTATCAACATTGATGACCGGCGCAGGCACGTTCGACTTCTCACGAGCTTGTTGTCTGAAGGCGCCGGCCTCTCCCCTCCGAAATATCCCGTTGCGCGACCCTGCGGGGACGCCTATGCCGACCGTCGGCAGGTGGCCCGAAATAACGTCTTTTGCGTGTTCTTAAGTCATAATCGCGTATGGGTTGCGCGCTTGCGGCGGGAAATTCGCTATATTCTGGCGGCCTCTAGTGAACAGGTGATATTTGAATTATCCGTCGAGTAAGCCCGAGATGTCGTCCCGCGAAGACAGCCAGAGCCCCGATATTACAGTCGTGGGCGGCGCCGGCCATGTCGGTATTCCGCTGGTCCTGGCCTTCGCCGAGGCCGGGCTGACCGTCAACGTCAACGACCTCAACGAGAACACGCTCGCGACCTTGCGCGCCGGCAAGCTGCCGTTCATCGAATATGGCGCTGCCCCGCTGCTGGCCAAGGCGCTGGCCGGTAACAAGCTCATCTTCACCTCGACGCCGGGCGCGATGCGCGGCAAGGGCCCGGTCATCGTCACCATCGGCACGCCGGTCGACGAATTCCTCAATCCGGTGACCTCGGCTGTCCAAAAGTGCATTGACGATCTGCTGCCACATATCAATGACGAGCAGCTGATCGTCCTGCGCTCCACCGTGTTCCCCGGCACGACCGACTGGCTGCACGATTACCTCGCTCGTCTCGGTCGCAAGAACCGCATCGCCTTCTGCCCGGAGCGCGTCGTGCAGGGCTACGGCATCAAGGAACTGCGCGAGATGCCGCAAATCGTCAGCGGCACGACCCCGGAAGCGGAGGCCGAGGCGGAAGCGCTGTTCGGTCGTATCGCGCCTGAAATCGTCAAAGTGAAGCCGCTCGAAGCCGAACTCGCCAAGCTCTACAACAACGCCTACCGCTACATAGAATTCGCCGCAACCAACCAGTTCTATACGATCGCGAAATCCGCCGGTGCCGACTATTCCGCCATCATGCGGGCGATGAAGCACAATTATCCGCGCGCCCGCACACTACCGGGGCCGGGCTTCGCGGCCGGTCCCTGCCTGTTCAAAGATACGATGCAACTCGCTGCTTTCGCGCGCAATCAGTTTAACATCGGCCATGCCGCGATGCAGATCAACGAAGGTCTTGCCCTTCACCTCATCGACGACCTGAAGCGCCAGTTCGATCTCGCCAAGATGACCGTGGGCCTGCTTGGCATGGCGTTCAAGGCGGAGATCGACGACGTCCGTGCATCGCTCAGCTACAAGCTGAAGCGCGCTTTGTTGACCAATGCGCGTGAGGTTTTGACCACCGATCCGTTCGTGACCATCGATCCGACCATCCGGCCGCTCGACGAAGTCGTGGCCAAGAGCGACCTGCTGATTCTGTGCACGCCGCATTCGGCTTACAAGGAGGCCGACTTCGCCGGCAAGCCGGTAGTCGACATCTGGGGCTTCCTCAAGAATGCCAACGTGGTCTATTGAGCCGCGGCATAGCGCTTTGACAACCGGAGTGACGGAAAAAGCGTCATGAGCGCGCGGCTCGATATCGTCATCCCGGTCTATAACGAAGGCCCGAACATCCTGGCGACGCTTGCGTCGCTGCGCGAAAACGTGCGCACGCCGATGCGCATTCTGATCTGCTATGACCGGCCCGACGACGACACGTTGACCGCTATCGACGCCAATCGCGACAAGCTTGTCGGCATGTCGATCGAATATGTGAAGAACCCCGGACGCGGCGCTCACGGTGCGGTGATGGCCGGATTTGTCGCGAGCACGGCGCCGTGGGTGATCGTCTTGCCGGCCGACGACGACTTTAACGGCGGCATCATCGACGGCATGGTCGCCAAGGCGGAAGCTGGTGCCGATCTGGTCTGCGCCAGCCGCTTCATCCCGGGCGGCAGTATGGTTGGCTGTCCGTGGCTCAAGGCGACGCTCGTTCGCACAGCCGCTTTCACGCTCTATCATGTTGCGCGTCTACCGACGCACGACCCGACCAGCGGCTTTCGCCTGTTTTCCCGGCGCGTGGTCGATGCCATTGCCATCGAATCCGACAGCGGCTTCTGCTATTCGATCGAATTGCTGGTGAAATGCCATCGCCTCGGCTGGCCAGTGGCCGAGGTGCCGGCACAGTGGATCGAGCGGACCCGGGGTACCAGCCGCTTCCGTGTCCTGCACTGGCTCCCCGCTTATCTTCGCTGGTACCGTTATGCCTTTGCCACTACGTTTCTTCGGCGGCCGGCTACATCCGTGAAGCTGAGGCCGACCTGGAAGTCCGCGACATGACCAAACTGACTCCGCGCCAGTACCTGATCATGCTGCACGACGTGCTCGCGGCCGCGGCGGCGATCGCCGTCACGTTCGTCATGCGCTTCGATGCCCAGCAAGTTGTCTTCAAGCTGCATGGTCTCGAGATTTTCCTGCCGCTGTTCGTGATCTATGCCGCGGCGGTTTTCTTCTTCTTCAAGCTGCATCAGAGCAAGTGGCGTTTCACGTCCGTTCCGGACGTCTTCAATATCGTGCGGGCTTCGACGGTGCTGGCGGTTTCGCTCGTAGCGCTCGATTACGTGCTGTTGTCGCCCAACGTCTATGGCGAGTTCTTCTTCGGCAAGATCACCATCGTGCTCTACTGGGTCCTCCAGATGTTCTTTCTGGGGGGCGGCCGTATAGCCTATCGCTATCTGCATTATGCGCGAACCCTGCAACGCGTGCGCGTCGCCGATGCGGCGCCGACTCTGATTCTCGGCCGCACCGCCGACGCGGAAGTCCTGATCCGAGCCATCGAAAGCGGCGCCGTGAAGAAGATTTGGCCCGTCGGCATCTTGTCGCCATCGCAGTCGGACCGGGGGCAGTCGATACGGTCGATCCCGGTGCTCGGCGATCCCGGAGATCTCGAGAGCGTTGCCGCCGATCTCGTCTCGCGCGGCACCCACGTGACGCGCGTGGTAATGGCGCCGTCGGCCATGACGCCCGATGCCAGACCGGAATCGATCCTGATGCGGGCGCGGCGGCTTGGTCTGGCGCTCAGCCAAATGCCTTCGCTCGATGGCGGTCCCGCAGTGCAGCTTCTGCCGGTGTCGGTCGAGGACC
>JAFECJ010000089.1 GCA_018242205.1 Pseudomonadota bacterium | reverse complement strand
AACACCGGCTCCTATCGGAAGAACATCAACCGTCGCCTCAAGGTCATCGAGGCCAACCCCGACCGCGAAAGCGTGCTGGTGCAGATCCGCCGCGAGCGCGGCCTCACCGGCGCCGGCGACTATCGCTTCAATTTCTTCGACCTCAACCGGCTGCTGCTGCAATCGGGCCTGAGCATCGGCCTCAACAGGCTCATTCTGTTCATCGCCGTCGGCGCCATCGGCGCCTTCGCCGCCACGGTGATGTTCGAGCACAATCTCGGCCACGCCGTCCTCGCCGGCCTGTTCAGCGCCACGGCGCTGCCCATCATGGTGCTGAAGTTCCTGCGCAACCGGCGGCAGAAGCAGTTCGGCGCGCAGATCGCCGATGCCCTCGACATCATCGTGCGGAGCTTACGCGCCGGCCATCCGGTGCCGGTGGCGATCGGCATGGTGGCGCGGGAAATGCCGGACCCGATCGGTTCGGAATTCGGCATCGTCGGCGACGAGATCACCTATGGCGCCGATCTCGAGACCGCGATGCGCAATCTCTATTTCCGCGTCGGCACCGACGACCTGCCGCTGTTCGTCACCGCGGTGGCGATCCAGACCTCGACCGGCGGCAATCTCGGCGAGATCCTGGAGAACCTGTCCGGCGTCATCCGCCAGCGCTTCAAGATGCGACGCAAGGTGCGGGCGCTTGCCGCCGAAGGCCGCGCCTCGGCGCTTATCCTGTCGTCGCTGCCGATTCTGATGTTCATCGTCATCCAGTTCATGGTGCCGGACTTCTACGCCAGCGTCTGGCACGAGCCGCTGACCAAGATGGCGCTCGGCGCCGCCGGTTTCTGGATGGGGATCGGCAACTTCATCATGTACCGCATGGTCAATTTCAGGATCTGACGGCCCATGCCCGCGCTCGCCGCCTTCGCCAACGCCTTCCGCGACAGCCAAAGCATCATGCTGACGGTGGTGGTGTTCCTCGCCGCCGGCACGCTCGCCTTCGCGGTGATGGCGGTGATGCGTTCGCGCGGTTCGGTCAAGCGCCGCCACGCGCTGATCGTCGACGAGCCGCGCAACTCGCGCCGCGCGCTGCGTCATTCCAGCGCCCGGGCGATGGCCCGCATCATCGACTACACCAACAAGCACTATTCGGCCGACGAGCAGGCGATGCGACTGTTGCGCCGCCGTCTGATCCAGGCCGGCATCTACGATCCGCGCGGCGTCGCGCTGTTCTTTGCCGGCCGCGCCGTGCTCGCGGTCGTCGCCGCCGCCGCGGCGTTCTTCATTCTGCCCTTCGTCTGGCCGATGCAGGGCTCGATGTTCTGGCTCACGGTGATGGTCGGCGGCGTCGCCGGCTATGTCGGCCCCAGCCTCTACATCGACAAGCGCATCAAGGCGCGCACCCAGCAGCACCGCTCCGGCTTTCCGGATTTCCTCGACCTCCTGGTCGTGTGCTCGAATGCCGGTCTGTCGATGGAAGCCTCGCTCGAGCGCGTCAGCCGCGAAATGGGCGAGAGCTATCCCTCGCTGACCGCCAACATCCATATCACCAATCTGGAGATCCGCGCCGGCCGCAATCTGAAAGATGCGCTGGAGCGCTTCGCCGAACGCCTGGCGCTGGACGAGGCGCGCGCTTTCGCCACGCTCATCAACCAGTCGATCGATCTCGGCTCCTCGATCACCGATGCGCTGCGTGTCTATTCCGACGACATGCGTCACAAGCGCATGGCGCGCGCCGAGGAAAAGGCCTATGCCCTGCCGGCCAAGCTCGCCGTGCCGATGATGATCTGCATCTTCCCGGTGCTGTTTGTCGTCATTCTTCTACCGGTGATCGTGCGTCTGTCGACCGGTCATTACTTTTAATCCGACAATAATAAACAAAATCGTCTGTAATTTCTCGGCCGCCCCCGGCAGGAGAATTAACTCGCGTCAACTAGTCTGACGGCAAGCGCGTTAAGCGTATCGGGGGTTGTATGCGTCAAGGTCTCAGCCGGCTGGTGTTGATCGTGTGCGCGGGCATCATGCTCGCGGGCTGTAACGCCGCCACCAATCAATCGCTGTCGGATTCCTTCGGCCTCAAGGACGGCACCGGCGCCGGCGCCGACGCCTTCGCCGCCGCGCCGGCGGACGGCGCCGATGCTTCGCAAAGCGCGGCATTCGGCGAGCCGACGCCGGAAGGCAAGCTGCTCGGCGCCGATCCGGGCGATGATCTCTCGACCGGCAAGGCCTATTTCCGCTCCGGCAATTACGGCATGGCCGAGCGCTACTTCCGCCGCGCCGTCGAGCAGCATCCGAACGACGCCGAAGCCTGGCTCGACCTGGCCGCGTCCTACGATCACGTCAAGCGCTTCGACCTCGCCGACCGTGCTTACGCGCAGGCGACTAGGCTCGCCGGCGTCAAGGTCGAGATCCTCAACAACGAGGGCTACTCCTACATGCTGCGCGGCGACAACGCGCGGGCCTACGCCAAGCTCAATGAGGCGCTTCGCCGCGCCCCCGGCAATCCCTATGTCGTGAGCAATCTGCGCCTGCTGCAGGCCAGCGCCGCCCAGTCCAAGGCGATCGAGTAGCGCCGTCGAAAAAAGCCTCCGTCATTCCGGAGCGCTCGCTTTCTTCCCCTCTCCCCATAGCCCGACGAAGACGGGCGTAAACGCCCTTAGGTGGGAGAGGGTGGATCGCGCTGAGCGACAGCGAAGCGCGAGCCGGGTGAGGGGTTGAAGCTCATCCGAAGCGCTGACCCCTCACCCGCCTCGCCGCTCGCGCGGCTCGGCACCCTCTCCCACATAGCTCGCCGAACGGCGAGCGTTCGCTCGCCAATGGGGAGAGGGGAAGCGCGTGTGTGGCGCGCGTCGGTCCATTCCGGCGTCGCGATTTTGTCGCGCCCCGGAAGGCCGGCGGTTCTTGCTTCCTTCCCCCAGTGCAGGCAGAAATGGCCCGCAATTCCGGGGAGGATCGATGAAGCGGACCATTTCGAAAATCGCGCTGTCGTCTGCCACATTGTTGGCCGTGACCCTGAGCAGCCCGGCCTTTGCCGCCGAGGGCGTGCATCTCGACGGTTCGCAGCTCAGCCTTCTGTGGCCGCTGCCCTTCGTCGGCATCCTGTTGTCGATCGCGCTATTCCCGCTGCTGGCGCCGAAATTCTGGGAGCATCATTTCGGCAAGGTCGCGGCCTTCTGGGCCTTCGCCTTCCTCATCCCCTGCGCCGCGGTGTACGGCCTGCCGATAACCGCCGCCGAACTCGTGCACACCGGCGCGCTCGAATATCTGCCCTTCATCATCCTGCTGCTGTCGCTGTTCGTGGTCTCGGGCGGCATCCGCGTCGCCGGCAATCTGGTCGGCAATCCCGCGACCAATACGGCGATGCTCGCCATCGGCACCTTCGCCGCCAGCATCGTCGGCACCACCGGCGCCTCGATGCTGCTGATCCGCCCGCTGATCGTCGCCAACAAGGAGCGGCCGCGGAACATTCACGTCTTCATCTTTTTCATCTTCCTCGTTTCCAATATCGGCGGCTCGCTGACGCCGCTCGGCGATCCGCCGCTGTTCCTCGGCTTCCTGAAGGGCGTCGATTTCCTCTGGACCGTCGAATCGATGTTCGCGCCGATGATACTGTCGAGCGCCATCCTGCTGGCGCTGTTCTACGCGCTCGATAGTTACTTCTGGACCAGCGAAGGCCGCCATCACCGCGAGAGCCACACCTTGCGGCATGTCGACATCGCCGGGCTGCACAACGTGCTCTACCTGTTCGGCATCGTCGGCGCCGTGCTGATCAGCGGCATCTGGAAGGCCGGCATCGATGTGCCGATCGGCTTCGGTCTGGTGATGCCGCTGGAAGGCCTGGTGCGCGATGTGGTGCTGCTGGTGCTGGCCTTCATGTCGCTGCGCACGACACGGCGCAACATCCGCATCGAGAATGCCTTCACCTGGACGCCGATCCAGGAGGTGGCGCTGCTGTTCGCCGGCATCTTCATCACCATCATCCCGGCGCTGGCGATCCTGCGCGCCGGCAAGGACGGCCATCTGGCGCCGCTGCTCGCCTTCGTCACCGCGCCGGACGGCCAGCCGATCAACGCCGCTTATTTCTGGCTGACCGGGCTGCTGTCGAGCTTCCTCGACAACGCGCCGACCTATCTGGTGTTCTTCAACCTCGCCGGCGGCGACCCGCACACCTTGATGGGGCCGCTGTACAAGACGCTGCTGGCGATCTCGGCCGGCGCGGTGTTCATGGGCGCCAACTCCTATATCGGCAACGCGCCGAACTTCATGGTCAAGTCGATCTGCGAGGAACGCGGCATCAAGATGCCGAGCTTCTTCGGCTACATGGCCTGGTCGGGAGCGATCCTGCTGCCCTTGTTCCTGCTGATCACCGTCGTCTTCTTCCGGTAGAGCACGATCCCGAAAAAGCCTGCCCCCGACTTGATCGGGGGTGGGAACCGGCTTTCGGAAAAGATCATGCTCAAAACAAGCAGCTCAAGCGGGACAGCGTTTCCAGTGAAAGGCGTCCCGCTTTAGCGCGCGAATCGGTTCCGCCCGGCGGGGCCGATTCGCCCGGTACCGGAGGTGCGAAAGTGCCCGCCGGATGGGCGCTCAAGCGCCCTGTGCTGCCAAAAAGCCCCATTCCAAGGGCGAAAAACGCAGCTTCCTGTGATTATCGGGCCCGGACCGGGCCCAGTCGCTTGCGAAAATCAGCGAATCTCATAGTGCTTCATCAGCGCATTTTGCGCTCCAAGGAGCTTATTCAATGGCTACGAAACCCGCCGCCTCGGCCAAGCCGAAGGCCGCCAAGCCGGTCACGCTGAAACAACTCGCCTACGCTCTGGCCGAGCAGCACCAGCTCACCAAGAAGCAGGGCGTCGAGATGCTCGATGAACTGGTCGCGATGATCACCAAGCACCTGAAGAAGGGTGAGCGGGTGAAGATCGCCGGCCTCGGCATCCTGCAGGTCCGCAAGCGCGCCGCCCGCATGGGCCGTAACCCGGCGACCGGCGAAGCGATCAAGATCAAGGCGTCGAAGAAGGTCGCCTTCCGCGCCGCCAAGGACCTCAAGGAAGCGATCTAACCGATCGCCTCTTTGTTGGAATGCAAAGCCCCGTCGGGTCTCCCGGCGGGGTTTTTGTTTGTTCTTTCTTCTTCCCTCTCCCCGCTCTCGCGGGGAGAGGGTGCCCGCGCATAGCGCGGGCGGGTGAGGGGCGAGCGGCGGAACGACAGCAAGCGCGAACATCAGTCCGGCCTCATGGTGAGGAGCACCGCGAAGCGGTGCGTCTCGAACCACGAGGCCGCCCATGGTTCGAGACGGGCCTGCGGCCCTCCTCACCATGAGGCGGGTTAGCGGATGAATGGCTACAACCTCGTCGTCCCCGCGAAGGCGGGGACCCATACGCCGTGTGGTCTCGATGGCGCGGCGGCTATGGGTCCCGGGTCTCGAACTGCTCGCCCGGGACGACAAGACATTGAAGTTGTCCAGAAAATAATCCTTGACTATTATTCCTACGATAGGATAGCCTCACCCCGTCCTGTTCCTACCGAGGGCGCTCTCATGAGGCGTCATGTCAGCGGGGGCAGGGCGCGGTGCCCGCGACCGGGGGAGGACGTACCCTCCGGGCTCGGGCGGCGCCGGGGCTCCGCCCGCCGGCAATAAGACCGGCCGCAAGGAGCTTGCTGATGGTGAGCGCTACCCGCGAAAGCGGATCAGCCGCCAGAAGCGCGGCCCGG
>JAFECJ010000088.1 GCA_018242205.1 Pseudomonadota bacterium | reverse complement strand
CCGGAGCATTTCACACCGCGCAAATAGCGCATGATCCCGAAAAATGGGGACCGGTTTTCGGATCAGATCATGCGCCAGAAAGCGTTCACTTCTTCCACAACATATCCTTGGCCGCCAGCAAGCCGCCGCCGGCGATCAGAAGCGCCGCGAGCGCCAGCGTAATGCGCGCTTCGGCGAATCCGGCGAGCACAAGAAACAAAGTCGATAGCACCGGCGCCGCGTAGGAGCCGACGCCGAGCAGGCGGATGTCGCCGCGCTTGACGCCAATGTCCCAGGCATAGAACGCGGCGCCGACCGGGCCGACGCCGAGCGCGATAATCGCCTCCCACTGGTCGGCGTCCTGCGGCCACACCGTGGTCTCGAATGCGAGATGGCAGAGCGTCGCCAACGCGGCGGTCGCCAGACAATAACCGGCGACCACCGCCGTCGGAACGCCGGCAAAGCGGCGCGACAGCACTGAATAGCCGGACCACACGAAGGCCGCCATGAAGGCCGCCAGATAACCCGCGCCAGCGCCCTCGCTGAACGAAAAACCCTTGCCGATGAAGAGCACCACCGTGCCAACGAAGCCGATGAGCGCGCCTGCGACCGAGTACCAGCGCAGTCGCTCGCCCGGCAGCAACCCGGAAAACAGAACGATCAGCAGCGGCCACAGGTAATTTACCAGGCCGGCTTCCGCCGGCGGCGCCAGCCGCAACGACAGGAAATACAAAGCGTGATAGCCGAACAGGCCGCCGACGCCGAGCGCCCAGGCCTTCGGGCTCTGCCGCAGCGCGCCCCAGGCGCCGCTCCATGTCACCCAGGCGGCGCCGATGACCCCGCCAATGGCAAAGGTCATCGCCGCGAGCTGAAACGCCGGCACCGTGCCAGACGCCACCGTCAGCAGTGCCAACAGCGACCACATCAGGATCGCGGAGAAGCCGATGAGGGTGGTGTTGAGGGAGGACATCGAAGGCGAAACCAAATTGCAGCTAAGACACTTGCTGTTGAGTTCACTCCGTCACCCTGAGGAGCGAGCGAAGCGAGCCTCGAAGGGCGACGGCCGATGATGACGGCCATCAATGCCCTCACGGGCCGTGCATCCTTCGAGGGCCGCTACGCGGCCACCTCAGGATGACGGGTCAAAGTCAGCCCAGCGCCTCCGCGACCGCCTTGCCGCAGGTGATGGTGTTCGCCTTGCCCTTGAGATCGCGCGTGCGCAGCTTCTCGTCGGCCAGTACGGTCTCGATCGCGTTGACGATGGCCTTCGACGCCTCGTGCTCACCGAGATGGTCGAGCATCATCGCGCCTGACCAGATCTGGCCGATCGGATTGGCGATGCCCTGGCCGTAGATGTCCGGCGCCGAACCGTGCACAGGTTCGAACACCGACGGGAAATTGCGCTCCGGATTGATGTTGCCGGACGGCGCGATGCCGATGGTGCCGGTGCAGGCCGGCCCCAGATCGGACAGGATATCGCCGAACAGGTTGGACGCGACGACGACGTTGAACCGGTCGGGGTTCATGACGAAGTGCGCGGTCAGGATGTCGATGTGGAACTGGTTCCACTTCACGTCCGGATAATTCTTCGCCATCTCCCTCACGCGCTCGTCCCAGTACGGCATGGTGATGGCGATGCCGTTCGACTTGGTCGCCGAGGTGAGATGCTTCTTCGGCGTCGACTTCGCGAGTTCGAAGGCGAATTTCAGAACGCGATCGACGCCGACTCGGCTCATCACCGTCTCTTGCACCACGACCTCGCGCTCGGTGCCGGGAAACATCTTGCCGCCGATGGCCGAGTATTCGCCTTCGGTGTTTTCACGCACCACCCAGAAGTCGATATCGCCCGGCTTGCGGTTCGCCAGCGGCGACGGCACGCCCGGCATCAACCGCACCGGGCGCAGGTTGACGTACTGATCGAACTCGCGGCGGAACAGAATCAGCGAGCCCCACAGCGAGATGTGATCCGGCACCTTGTCGGGCATGCCGACAGCGCCGAAGAAGATCGCATCGTGCTGGCCGATCTGCGCCTTCCAGTCCTCCGGCATCATGCGGCCGTGCTTTTCGTAATAGTCGCAGGAGGCGAAGTCGAAATCGTCGAGCTGCAGCTTGAAGCCGAATTTCCTGGCCGCTGCCTCGAGCACGCGCACGCCCTCGGGCACGACTTCCTTGCCGATGCCATCTCCGGGAATGACGGCGATGCGGTGGACGCGGTTGGTGCTCATGGGTCGGCTCCCTGTGACGAATAAAAACGGCCCGCCCTTGTGGCCGGGCGGGCCGCCTGATCTAGCCAATCGGATCGCCGGGCGAAAGGCGCCTGCTAGGCGAAATACTGCCCGCCATTGGCGGTGAGCGTCGCGCCGGTGATCAGCCCGGCGTCGTCGGCCGCCAGGAACACAACGCAGCGCGCAATCTCCTCCGGCTCGCCGAGGCGGCCGATCGGGATCTGCGGCAGGATCGACTTCTCCAGCACGTCCTTCGGCACCGCCTGCACCATCTCGGTGTTGATGTAACCGGGGCAGATGGCGTTCACGGTGATGCCGGCCTTGGCGCCTTCCTGCGCCAGCGCCTTGGTGAAGCCGAGTTCGCCGGCCTTGGCGGCGGAGTAGTTGACCTGGCCCATCTGGCCCTTCTGGCCGTTGATGGAGGAAATGTTGACGATGCGGCCGAACTTGCGCGCGCGCATGCCCTCCCAGACCTGGCGAGTCATGTTGAACAGCGAGCCGAGATTGGTGTTGATCACAGCCTGCCACTGTTCGAGCGTCATGCGATGGAACATGCCGTCCTTGGTGATGCCGGCATTGTTCACGAGAACGTCGATCGGCCCGACTTCGGCCTCGACCTGCTTGATGCCGGCACCGCAAGCATCAAATGACGACACGTCCCATTTGAAGACAGGTATGCCGGTCTCGGCCTTGAATTTCTGCGCGGCTTCGTCATTGCCGGCATAGCTCGCGGCAACCTTGTAGCCTTTGTCCTTGAGCGCTTTTGCGATCGCGGCCCCGATCCCACGGGTTCCGCCAGTCACCAATGCAACGCGAGCCATTCCCCTCTCCCAGACGTTTCTTGCCCGACACCCGGCCAATAAGCCCCTTTGTGGAGCAATTCTTGTGCCGGGCGTCCGAGGCTTGTTGATGACAGCTTAGAGGCGTCCCCAACTTGTGCAACTCGGATCGTACCGAGGCGCATGGAAACACTAAGGCCGCGGATTGGATATCGCCAACCCGCGGCCCCGGTTATGATTCAGATCAAGTCTTGATTGTGCGTTGCGAAGCGATCTCGCTTAGCGCTCCACGCACCCTTGCTGGGTGCGTGTTCGCTAGCGCTCCACGCACATGGCAATGCCCATGCCGCCGCCGATGCACAGCGTGGCGAGGCCCTTCTTGGCGTTACGCCGCTGCATTTCGAACAGCAGCGTCGTCAGAACGCGGGCGCCCGATGCGCCGATCGGATGGCCGATGGCGATGGCGCCGCCATTGACGTTGACCTTGGAGGTATCCCAGCCGAGGTCCTTGTTGACGGCGCAGGCTTGTGCGGCGAAGGCCTCGTTGGCCTCGATCAGGTCGAGATCCTGATGGCTCCAGCCGGCCTTCTTGAGCGCCGCGCGCGAGGCCGGGATCGGACCTGTGCCCATGATCTTCGGATCGACGCCGGCCTGAGCCCAGGAGACGATGCGGGCGAGCGGGGTCTTGCCGAGCTTGGCGGCTTCCGAAGCCCGCATCAGCACGACGGCGGCAGCGCCGTCATTGATGCCCGAGGCCGAGGCCGCGGTGACGGTGCCTTCCTTTTCGAAGGCGGGGCGCAGCTTGGAAATGCCGTCAAGCGTCACCCCAGCCTTCGGATATTCGTCGGTATCGACGACGGTGTCGCCCTTGCGGCCCTTGATGGTGACCGGTGCGATCTCGTCCTTGAACTTGCCGGCTTTCATCGCCGCCTCGGCCTTGTTCTGCGAGGCGACCGCGAACTCGTCTTGCTGCTGGCGGGTGATCTGCCACTGCTTGGCGACGTTCTCCGCGGTGTTGCCCATGTGATAGCCGTTGAAGGCGTCCCACAGGCCGTCCTTGATCATGGTGTCGACCAGTTCGAGCGAGCCCATCTTCACGCCGCCGCGCAGATACTGGGCATGCGGGGCCATGCTCATCGATTCCTGGCCGCCGGCGACGACGATGTCGCTGTCGCCGTTGAGGATGGCCTGATAGCCGAGCGCGACCGAACGCAGGCCCGAACCGCAGAGCTGGTTCACGCCCCAGGCCGGGCTCTCAACCGGGATACCGGCCGCGATCGAGGCCTGACGAGCCGGGTTCTGGCCCTGCGCCGCGGTGAGGATCTGGCCCATGATGACTTCGCTGACGCGGTCGCCCTCGACACCGGCGCGGGCAAGTGCCGCCGAAATCGCCGTTTTTCCCAGTTCATGCGCCGGAACGTTGGCAAATGCGCCGTTAAACGAGCCAACCGGCGTGCGGGCGGCGCTGACAATGACGACATCGTCTTTCATCGGAAACTCCTCAAACGGGGCGGAAGGGCTCTGAACGGCCTTTTCGGCGGTGCCGCATCCTCGACAGGCCACCCCTGCCTGTCAACAATGGCCACCATGCGAGTTATGCTTGGAAATGGCCTTTTCCGGCCGCTTGCGCAAGGGATGGTGCGTTGCGCAGCTAGTTTACCGCGCCGCCATAAAACGACTGGCCCCGGCCGTCCTTATGCGGCTATGCTTATGGCAGGGCAGAGGAAACGTGTGATCCCATGGCAGATGAAAAACAGCCGGTCACGATCAAGAAGTACGCGAACCGGCGGCTCTACAATACCGGAACCAGCACTTACGTGACCCTCGAAGACCTCGCCGTGATGGTCAAAAACGGCGAAGATTTCGTGGTCTACGACGCCAAGAGCGGTGAGGACATCACCCGCTCCGTCCTGGCGCAGATCATTTTCGAACAGGAAAACAAGGAAGGCCAGAGCCTCCTGCCGATCACCTTCCTGCGGCAGCTGATCCGCTTTTACGGCGACAGCATGCAGATGATGGTACCGCACTTCCTCGAACAGTCGATGTCGACGCTCACCAGCCAGCAGGGCAAATTCCGCGAGCAGATGGAAAAGGCCTTCGGCGGCGTTTCCGGCTTCGGCTCGATGGAAGACCAGGTGCGCCGTAACATGGAGATGTTCGAGAAGACCTTCGCCATGTTCTCGCCGTTCGGCCGCGCTGCCGGCAGCAAGCCGGCGGAGACGGCTGACAAGCCCTCGGCTGGCGGCGGCACCGCCGAGATGGACGATCTCAAGCGTCAGCTCGACGATCTGCAGAAGCGGCTCGACAAGATGGGCAGCAAGGACTGAGACCGGCGCCCGTCATCGAGGCTTGAGACCCGTCATCCTGAGGTGCGAGCGTGCGAAGCACGCGAGCCTCGAAGGACGACGGCCCGTGAAACACCTTGCTGCCGCGAGCCGCCATGAGTGCGTTCGCTTATATGCTCCGGTGTTCTGACGGCTCCTACTATGTAGGATGCACCGCCGGTGCCGATCTCGAAAAACGCTTGGCCGAGCATCAGTCCGGCGCGTTCGGCGGCTACACCAGCCTTCGCCGGCCGGTTGACCTCGTATGGTCCCAGCAATTCGAGCGCATTACCGACGCCGTCACAGCGGAACGGCAGATCAAAGGTTGGAGCCGCGCCAAGAAAGAGGCGCTGATCGCCGGCGATTGGTCGTCTGTGCGCAAGCTGGCACGAAGGCGTGCTGGACGCGACGCCGGGTCGTGCTGGGGCCGTCGTCCTTTGAGGCCCGGCCTTCGGCCGAGCACCTCAGGATGACGGGTTTATTGCCGTCATCGACCCCGTCATCCTGAGGTGCGAGCGTGCGAAGCACGCGAGCCTCGAAGGAC
>JAFECJ010000087.1 GCA_018242205.1 Pseudomonadota bacterium | reverse complement strand
GTCCTAAGGTAGCGAAATTCCTTGTCGGGTAAGTTCCGACCTGCACGAATGGCGTAACGACTTCCCCGCTGTCTCCAACATAGGCTCAGTGAAACTGAATTCCCCGTGAAGATGCGGGGTTCCTGCGGTCAGACGGAAAGACCCCGTGCACCTTTACTATAGCTTTGCAATGGCATCTGTGACTGTTTGTGTAGGATAGCTGGTAGACTTTGAAGCTCGGGCGCCAGCTCGGGTGGAGTCGCAATGTGAAATACCAGCCTAATGGTTATGGCTGTCTAACCGCGTCCCGTTATCCGGGGCCGGGACATTGCATGGTGGGTAGTTTGACTGGGGCGGTCGCCTCCCAAAGAGTAACGGAGGCGTGCGACGGTAGGCTCAGAGCGGTCGGAAATCGCTCGTTGAGTGCAATGGCATAAGCCTGCCTGACTGCGAGACTGACAAGTCGAGCAGAGACGAAAGTCGGTCATAGTGATCCGGTGGTCCCGCGTGGAAGGGCCATCGCTCAACGGATAAAAGGTACGCCGGGGATAACAGGCTGATGATGCCCAAGAGTCCATATCGACGGCATCGTTTGGCACCTCGATGTCGGCTCATCACATCCTGGGGCTGGAGCAGGTCCCAAGGGTTCGGCTGTTCGCCGATTAAAGTGGTACGTGAGCTGGGTTCAGAACGTCGTGAGACAGTTCGGTCCCTATCTGCCGTGGGTGTAGGAGAATTGAGAGGATTTGCCCCTAGTACGAGAGGACCGGGGTGAACGTACCTCTGGTGGAGCTGTTGTGGCGCCAGCCGCAATGCAGCGTAGCTATGTACGGACGGGATAATCGCTGAAAGCATCTAAGCGAGAAACCCACCTCGAAACGAGTTCTCCCTTGAGAGCCGTGGTAGACCACCACGTTGATAGGCCGGGTGTGGAAGCGCAGTAATGCGTGTAGCTTACCGGTACTAATAGCTCGATTGGCTTGATTGCTCTCATTTCCAATGTTCACGCATCGCGATCAGCGGTGTCTGGAACGGAAACTGACAATTAATGGCAACACTCCCGATCAGCGCTGTCAGCGTGAGATCGGAAACCATTGAAATGCGGTCTTTGAAGGCCAGTTTGCTTCACTTCGTTTTTCGCCGGACTGGTGGTCTTAGCGGGGGGCCTGTACCCGATCCCATCTCGAACTCGGCCGTAAAACTCCCCAGCGCCAATGGTACTGAGTCTCAAGGCTCGGAAGAGTAGGTCGCTGCCAGTCCTGCCAAAAACGAAAACCTCTTCAGATGCCGGTACAAACAACCTAACGATCAAAAAACCCTCCGCGCCTTGCGCGGAGGGTTTTTTGCTGCGCGATCGGGGCTGTGGTGCGACCGGCCGACAGGCAGTCGCCGCGCTATTTCGGCTTCGGCGGCGGCGCGGCTTTGCTCACCGCGCTCCACTTCTGGATCTCGGTGTCGATAAAGGTGCGGAATTCGGCCGACGTCATCGGCATCGGTTCGCTGCCGAGTGCGCGAATCTTCTCGGCAATTCCCGGATCCATCAGCGCGGCGACGAACGCTGCGTTGAGTTTGGCGGCGACGTCGTCGGGTATGCCGCGCGGAGCGACAATGCCGAACCAGCCTGTCGCCTCAAAGCCAGGCAGTCCGGCCTCCGACATCGTGGGTATATTGGGCAGGATGCTGAAGCGCCCCTTCGATGTTATCGCGATGACGTTGATCTGGCCGGCGTCGATCGCCGCCTTTGCCGACGGCGGATCGAGAATGCCGAGTGGGACGTGGCCGCCCATCAGATCCGTCAAGACGGGCGCCATGCCCCGATAAGGCACGAGATCGAAGTGGGTGCCGGCCTTCTGATTGAGCATTTCGGCCGTGAGATGCATCAACGTGCCGTTGCCGCCGTGGGCAATCAGCGAGCCGCCCGGCTTTTTACCGATATTGATGACATCCTTGAGTGTCTTGCCGCCAAACGATTTCGCGGCCGCCAACAGAAATGGTGAAGAGGCGATTCCGGTGATCGGCGTAAAGTCGTGCCGCGGGTCGTAGCTGGCCTGGCGGGCGCCGATATCCGTCACGAGCGCGCCGGCGCCGGCCATGGCGACTGTGTAACCATCGGGCGCCGCCTTCTTCACCACTTCGAGCCCGACAACCCCGCCGGCGCCGGGACGGTTCTCGATGATGACCGGCTGCCCGAGTTTGGTCTCGACGAAATTCTGCACGATCCGCGCCATTGAATCGCTGCTGCCACCGGGCGGAAACACGACGATCAGCCTTATCGGCCGGTCCGGAAAGGCGAATGACGCCTGCGAAAGTCCGATCAGGGCAATGGCGCCAACAAGGAACGTGATCGCGGCGAGTGAGAGCCGACGCATAGGCAATTCCTCCGAGGTCTTCTTTTAGTTGCCGTATTCCAACCCCGAACGGCGCGGCGCGCAAGAGCGCAGATGAATGGTACGCCATGTTGCGCCCGCTAGCGGCAACGACGTGAAACAACGACATGGGCCGGCGCCCACCGCATGTGTCATTCACATCGTGCGCGTGGCGCTCGACCGCGTGCACGAAATGCTCCTACACTCGCAGAGAGGAAATGACCGGGAGTATTTCACGCATGTCGACCGTTACGCCTGTCGGGCCCGCCAAGGGCTACCGCCGCATCGCCACCGAAGAAGCCTTCATCCCGCCCGAACTGCACCGCATGTTCTGTGATCTGGTCGAGGCCGGATCGGTGGACGATCCGGGCTTCAACAGTCTGGTCGGCTATTATCTACGCCATCCGAGCGAGCGCGCGCGCAATGTGAGCGAGCGTCTGCAGGATCTCGGCGCACGCCGCATCGCGGACATGGATTCGTCCGGCATCGACATGCAGATTTTGTCTCTGACTTCGCCGGGCGTACAGGTGCTCAAGCCCGACGTTGCAGTCGAAATGGCCAGACTGACCAACGACCAGGCGGCCGAGGCCGTGCGGCGTCATCCGACGCGCTTTGCCGCGCTAGCCGCGGTCGCACCGCAGAATCCGGTGGAAGCTGCCAAGGAGCTCGAGCGCGCCGTCACCAAGCTGGGGATGAAGGGCGTGATCATCAATTCACACACCCTTGGCGAATATCTCGACGACCCGAAGTTCTATCCGATCTTCGAGGCGGCCACGGCCCTGAAGGTGCCCGTCTATCTGCACCCGAATACGCCATCGAAGAAGATGATCGACCCGTTCCTCGAGTCAGGTCTGGATGGGGCGCTTTACGGATTTGCCGTCGAAACCGGTTTGCATGCCCTGCGTCTCATCGTGAAAGGGGTCTTCGATCGCTATCCCGATCTCACGGTGATCCTCGGCCACTTGGGCGAGGCGTTGCCATTCTGGCTGTTCCGCTTCGATTATATGCATCGCGGCACCGTGACTTCGGGCCGCTACGATTTCCTGAAGCCCTTGAAGAAGAAAGTCAGCGACTATCTTCGCGACAATTTCTATTACACCACGAGCGGGATGCCCTGGGAGCCTGCGATCGGATTCACGCAGTCGGTCATCGGCATGGATCGCGTCATGTATGCGATGGATTATCCCTACCAGTACGTCCACGACGAGGTGCGGGCCCAGGACGCAATGGCGATCAGCGACGCCGACAAGAAGGCATTTTTCCAGACCACGGCGGAGCGGGTCTTCAAGCTCTAGCCGCGGAACCGGGTGGCCATAAGTACTTGTTCTCAAAAGAAAAAATGTCAGTAAAAAGCAGGTTCCGGCGTTCGGAAAGCCTTGCTATTGGCAGGGGCGGCCGGTAGGTTCGGCTTCGGAATTCGAAACAGAAAAGCGGCCGTCAGGCATGGCGGCCGTTTTGTTTTTGGAGCTGCCCTCCAAAAACAGAGAAGCCGCCGTGGGGGATCCGCGGCGGCTTTTTGTTGGGCCGGCGACGATCACCCGCCGCGCCGGTACGCTATCATTACAAAATGTTTAGGCCTTGCGCTGGCTCAATACGATACCGCCGGGACCGCGCCAGTTTCGCTGCGTAGACGCAAACAACAAGCGGGCTTGGCCATGACAAACGCACCAACTTCACCAACCGAGAAGTTTCTGATCCTCTTCTTCCGCTTCACCATGGCGTGGACTTTCCTCTACGCCGCTTCGCACCAGGTTTTCGTCCACGATTTCAGCGTCGTCGGCTTCCTCAAGTCGACCAAGACCTTCCACGACCAATTCGCGATGTTCACCACGCCGGCCATGGCGCCGATCACCACGTTCCTCGTGGAATACGGTCATCTCCTCATCGGCCTGTCGCTGCTGTTCGGCCTGATGACGCGGGTCAGCGCCGCATTCGGCATTCTGCTGATGCTGGTCTACTGGATGGCGCACATGGACTGGCCGTTTGTCGAGAACCACAACAATCTGATCTTCGACTATCACCTGGTCTATGCCGGCGTGCTGTCCTACCTGATCTACAAGCGTGCGGGTCACGTCCTCGGCCTCGATGGCTGGGCCGAGAACCTGCAGTTCGTCAAGGAAAGTTCGGTTCTGCGGCCGCTGATCGCATAGGCGGGCAAATGTCGCTGCCGGTGTCGCGGGTGCGAGCCGCGGCGCCGGCGGCCCCCGAGGTCAGTCATCGAGCGATTGCCGCGCTTGCCAGAGCGCGGCAATGCGTCGGCGGAAAGCCTTCGGTTTCTCGGCAAACAGCCGGCCGGCCAGTTTGGCAGCGGCATCGAGATGCGCGGCGCGGCGCTCCTCGATCAAGGGCGTCAGCCGCGAGCGCCACGGCGCCAGCGGCCCGCGCGGCGCCATGAGCCGCGCGAATACCGCGAGATCCTGACAGGCGCCCAGGCGTTCGCGCAGACGCTGGGCCTCCTGCGCCCAGACCTTGGCGAGGCGCGGCCACAGCGGTTCGAGCAGTTCCATCTGGTGGCGGTGTTCGACCACCCGCTTGCGCAATTCATGCAGACTGTCGCTCTCGGCCTCATGCCAATCGTCCGGAACGAGTTGGCGCGCCCGGCGAAATGTCCGCGTCATCTGGTCGGCGAGGGCGCCAAATTCGATTTCGGCCAGCGGCCAGCGTTCGAGCGCCAGCGCGGCGCCGTCCAGGTATTGCTCCACCTGCTGCCGCAGTTGCGGCGTGAAATGCGCCGCCTCGGCCTCGCTGCGCAGGCTGGTCAGGCGGGCCTCGATGGTTTTCGTCGAGGTGGCGGAAAATGGTCGGTCGGATTTGCCGAGGTCTGCCAGCGCATCGAGGGCGGCCTGGGCGTCACGGCTCCCGGACAGGCCGCGCATCAAGTCCCGGGCCTCGGTCCGCATCCGGTCCGCCGGTTCGCCGATCGGCTTGGACAGCAGCCGCATCAAGGCCCGCCAGCGCTTGAAGGCCTTGCGGACGTCATGGACGATTTCGGCTTCGCTCAAGCCGGTGTCGACCAGCACTACACGCGCATCCTGGATGACCGCCCGCCCCGCCCCGGCGAGGCCAAATGTGTCGTCCGATTGTTGCCGTTTGGGGGGGCCGGGGTCGCTCATACTGCGCCTTTTCGCGTGCTCGCGTGACAAGTCGATGAAAAGTGAGGGCTTTCGCCCCGTCCCCTTGCGGCCGGATTGGCCGACCCGTTTGAGATTAGCGCATGGCGCCGACTTGATACGTTTGTTCCGGATCAACCCTTTTGCATCCGCGCGAGGGGCCGGCGAAATTAAACCGCAAGAATCCCGCCGCTAGACCGAAGAAGCCTTTGCATCTGACATCTAATTGTTATATCAGGCCAATCTCTTTGGCGCGGGGTGGAGCAGCCCGGTAGCTCGTCAGGCTCATAACCTGAAGGTCGCAGGTTCAAATCCTGCCCCCGCAACCAAGGGATTTTCTTTAAAATCAATGGCTTATAAAAACGGGCGCCGTTGAGGCGGGCAAGGGCCGTCTCGCCTGCTCGTCTAGGATTCCAGAGCGAGCTTGAGAAACGGCACGAGTTCGGGCGGTAAGTCGTCCCGGCTCGAAATTGCGTCAGCCAGACTGCGGTCTTTTTTGGCGCGA
>JAFECJ010000086.1 GCA_018242205.1 Pseudomonadota bacterium | reverse complement strand
TAGGCCTCGCCCGAGGTCTCGAACATCGCCGCTTCCAGCGCTTCCTTGGCCGGCTTGCCGGCCCAGACCACGAACTGGAACGCTGTGAAATAGCGCTCGCAGGTATCGAGCGCGGTGCCGAGCAGCTTCTCGCACTGCTGGCCCGACGGCTCGATGCCGGCCGGCAATTGCAGCGCGTGGCGGAACATGACCAGGCCTTCGTCCGGCCACTGGTCGAAATGACCGACCCAGAGCCGCTCGTTGATCAGCGCGATCAGCGCCTGCACTTCGGCGCGGCGACGATCCGGGACCTTGATGTCGAAGGCGCAGGCCAGATGCAGCGCCTCGATGTCCATCATCCAGGTATAAGACAGTTGGTATTCCGCCCAGCGGCCGCTCACCAGAATGGTGATCTCGTCCTCGGTCGCCCGCTCGAACGACCAATCGTTGCCGGCCGCGAGGCGCTCGACCACGTCCAGCGGATTGTGGCGGATGTCGTCGGTGTAGCTCGAGAGGGACATGGCGTCTCCGCTTGCCAGTAAGGCTCTTCCATACGCACAACAGGGCACGCTTCCGGACCAGACGGGTCCGAACTTGAAGTCGATGATCATGTTACGCGGGGAACCGGACTGCCTTGACGGCCAAACCGAATCACTGAGCCACTTGACTATAACTCACTCGATTCAGGCCGCTAGAGGCAGCGTGTGAGCCTATGAGCCGTGATTTGCCGCGGCGAAGCAACGGCGCATGAGTCGACTCTCCACAACGAATGCTGCGGCTTGATGACTCTTTGGTGGATAAGTGCGGGCAAAAGTCGGAGCTGAATCGCGCGCCGGAATTTGATTCCGTTTTGTTCTCAAATCAGCCGTGCCGTGGGCCTCAGTCCTTCGACGGCAGGTCGTCGAACAGGCTCGACACCGACTCCTCGTGCGCGGTGCGCGCCACCGCTTCGCCGATCAGCGCCGCGATCGGCAGCACGCGGATATTCGGCGCCGTCTTCACCGCGTCGGTCGGCTGAATGGAGTCGGTGATCACCAGCTCCTTGAGCTGCGACTTCGACACGCGAGCGACCGCGCCGCCCGACAGCACGCCGTGGGTGATGTAGGCGTACACCTCCTTGGCGCCGTTCTTGAGCAGGGCATCGGCGGCGTTCACCAGCGTGCCGCCGGAGTCGACGATGTCGTCGACCAGCAGGCAGGTGTATCCGGCGACGTCGCCGATCACGTTCATGACTTCGGATTCACCGGCGCGCTCGCGGCGCTTGTCGATGATGGCGAGCGGCGCATTGATGCGTTTGGCGAGGCCTCGGGCGCGCACCACGCCGCCGACGTCCGGCGACACCACCATGACCTGCTCGGTTTTGAACTTGTTCTTGATGTCGCGGACCATCACCGGCGAGGCGTAAAGATTGTCCGTCGGGATATCGAAGAAGCCCTGGATCTGGCCGGCGTGCAGGTCGAGCGTCATGACGCGGTCGGCGCCGGAGTGAGTGATCAGGTTGGCGACCAGCTTGGCCGAGATCGGCGTGCGCGGGCCCGGTTTGCGGTCCTGCCGGGCGTAGCCGAAATACGGGATCACCGCGGTGATGCGGCGCGCCGAGGAGCGGCGCAGCGCGTCCATGATGATCAGCAATTCCATCAGGTGGTCGTTGGCCGGCGCCGAGGTCGACTGGATGACGAAGCAGTCGGCGCCGCGCACGTTTTCCTGGATCTCGACGAACACCTCGCCGTCGGCAAAGCGGCGGACCGTGGCCTTGGTGAGCGGCGTCTTGAGATAATCGCCGATGGCGGCGGCGAGGGCGGGATTGGAGTTGCCGGCGACCAGCTTGATCGCACCGTTCTTGCCCGACATCCCGTCAACCTCGTTACATCGCGCTCGTTACAATCGCGTCGTGAGCCAAAAGCGGGCCAATTCGGCGCTGCGCGGCGCTCGGTTCTCGAGCCCGGGGCAGGTACGACGAATTTTCACGCTTCAGGCGCGCCGGTCATAACAAGGCGCGTCGGGGGCGGCAATACGGGTCAAGGCCCATGTCCCGCGTCTTTTCCGGTCAAATTCCGCGCTCCCGGGCTTCCGCCGGAGGCAGCCTTAGAGCTGGGCGACCGCGGCCGGGTCGGCGGGGCGCGGACCGTCGGTCGAGACGGCGGTCGTCTCGGGCCGGCGCGGCGGCAAGGGCGGGCTGCCGGCAGGCGAGGCGTCGCCGGACAGCGGATCGGCATTGGCGCGGTAAATGCGGTAAATGCCGGCCGCCTCGGGCGAGCGGTTGTCCAGGGCGACGTCCGGGAGACCGGCCGCCGGTGCGATCTCGGGCGAGGTGAGGAAGGCGGTCAATTGCTCCATGCTGGTCTGGGCGATCCGCCGCATCATGGCGTCATCGGCGACGTTCCAGGCCTCGCTGACCTCGGGGGTCGGCTGCGCGGCGGTTTCCTGGCCGGTGATTTGCAGCACGCGCTTCTGGGCGGTGTCGAAGACATCCCATGTCCAGGAGACCGTGGTGCGGCCCTGAGTTACCGTCGCCGCCAGCGCGCCGTGCACGCGGTAAGCCGAGACGCCGTCGCGCGAGATCACCGCGAGCCGGCGCGACTGCGCTTCGTCGTTCAGCTTCTGCACCAGCATCTGGAATTGCGGTTTCGGCAGGCCGTCGATTGCGTCGAAGGCCACCGACGCGCCGCGCGGCTGGGCGAGTGCGAGACCGGGCGAACCATCCTGCTTGCAGGCGGCGAGGCCGCCGGCGACACAGCCGATCATCAGCGTACGCACGAGCAAGCGAACCAGCATCGACCCCCCGAACCCGGCCGGTCCCCTTCGGCCGGCGGCGAGTTTAGTGGCAGACGCGCTCAAGTCCAGCGTGGTTAACCGGGGGTTAACGCAATGCTTAACGGCGCCGGATCGCGAAACGTGGAAAGCGGATTCCGGACAGGGTCGTGCGCCGAAAAGAACAAGCAGGCGCGCCAGGCCTGGGCGGATCGGGCCTCAGTCGTGCAGCGCGATGGCGTTGATATGCCGGCCGTAATCCGGCTCGCTCTGATGCGTCGCGCGACGGAAGCTGTAGAAGCGCTCCGGATCGGCGTAAGTGCACAGACCGAGATCCTCGAATTTGGCGATGCCGGCTTGTTGAACGCGCGACGCGATATAACCGGTCAGGTCGAACATCGCGTGGCCTGCGCGCGGCGCATCGGTGAAGAAGCGCGTGTTGTCCATATCGGCGGCGGTGAAGCGCGCGACGAATTCGGGGCCTACTTCGTAATTGGCCTGGCGGATGGTCGGGCCGAGCGCGACCGCGATGTCGTCGCGCGCGGCGCCGAGCTTTTCCATGGCGGCGATCGTCGCCTCGATGACGCCGGTGAAGGCGCCGCGCCAGCCGGCATGCGCCGCGCCGATGACGCGCGCCTTGTCGTCGGCGAACAGCAGCGGCCCGCAGTCGGCGGTGGAGACGCCGATCGCCAGCTCCGGCACGCGCGTCACCACAGCGTCGGCGCGCGGCCGCTGGTCGGCGCTCCACGGTTCTTCGGCGACGACGACATCGGGTGAATGAATTTGATAGAGCGACAGGAAGCGCTCCGGCTTAACGCCGAGCGACATTGCCATGCGCGCGCGGTTCTCGGCGACGTGCTCCGGCGTGTCGTTCGAGCCGACGCCGCCATTGAGGCTGTCATAGATGCCTTGCGACACGCCGCCGTTACGCGTGAAGAACGCGTGACGGATCCCGGGCAGAGTGGCGAGCACGGCGGCTTGCAGCATACGGAAAGTCCTGGTCAGCAACGTCTCGGAACGGCCGGGTATCCCGGCTCGAGACCCATATAAGCACGAAGAAGGTGTCTGGCGCGTGGCAAAAAGCTCGCCCCGGATCAGTCGAAGGCCGGCGGCACGCCGAGCGACGGCGCGGCATAGGCCGCGGCCTTGAACATCTCGCCCATGCCGGTGCGGCCGATGCCGATCAGCCGCGCCAGCGCCATGTCGACATCCGCAGCCTGCGCCCGCGTTGCCTTGGCTTTCAGTGTCGCTGCGCGCGTCTCAATGCCGAGCCGGCGCAGCAGCAGCGATTGGGTGATCGGTCCGTAGGCCCGGGCGCCCATGGTTTCGATGGTCCGCGACAACGGCGCGAAATCGACATGCGCGGTCAGATCGACCTCGCCGAGTTCGCTCAAGGGATCGGCGTAAGCATGCTTGCCGACGGCCTGCAGCGTGTCGCCGAAGTCGGTCTCGGAATGGCCGTAGTCGATCACCAGTGCCGCGCTGTCCTGGGCGACGCGGCGGCCGAGATCGATCGCCGCGGTGTCGCTGCGCCATTCGAAGATGGAATCGACCGGCGCGCTGCGCGCGGCTTCCGGCAGCAGGATGTCGAGATGCGGCATCGGTTCGGGCGCGAGCACGAAAGCGAGTCTGCCGTCCTCGCCGATGCCGACGCGGCGTTCGCGCCAGCCGTCCTCGGTCTTGACCGCCTGCGAGATCGGGATGGCGTCGAAGAATTCGTTGGCGATGATGATGGCGGGGCCGTCCGGTATGTCGTTGATGGACGCGTACCAGGCCATCGGGATGTTGTGCGGCTCGAGCGCCAGCTTCTGCTGCGCGCGCAGCACCGGGCTGATCTCGACCAGATCGAGCACCACCGCCTTGCGGAACGGCGGCACCACCTGCGCGGCCCGCATCGCGTCCTTCATCAAGGTGCCGCGGCCGGGGCCGAGCTCGACGATGCGCACGCGTTCGGGCGATCCCATTTGCTTCCACACCGCGGACATCCAGATGCCGATCAGTTCGCCGAACATCTGGCTGACTTCGGGCGCGGTGATGAAATCGCCGCGGGCGCCGAGCGGATCGCGGGTCACGTAATAGCCGTGCCGCGGATCGGTCAGGCACAGCGCCATGTATTGCGCCACCGGCATCGGCCCGGCCGCTTCGATGCGGCGGCGGATATCGATTTCCAGCGGCGTCGGACCGGTCATGGCGCCTTGTGCTCGAGCGGATGTTTCACGGCATAGACAATGAACGCGACGCCGGCCAGGAACAACGGGATCGACAGCAATTGCCCCATCGTGGCGCCGCCCCAGAGGAAGCCGAGTTGGGCGTCCGGCTCGCGGAAGAATTCGGAGAAGCTCCGCGCCACCGCATAATAGCAGGCGAAACTGCCGACGATCAGGCCCGGCTTCTTCAGCGCGCCGAGACGGATCAGGACCGCCAGCAGGATGAACAGCACCAGGCCCTCGAGCGTCGCCTCATAGATCTGACTCGGATGGCGCGGCAGGGGCCCGCCATGGGGAAACACCATGGCCCACGGCACGTCGGTCGGCCGGCCCCACAATTCGCCGTTGATGAAGTTGGCGATGCGGCCGAAGAAGATGCCGATCGGCGCCGCCGCGCAGGTCAGGTCGCCGAGCGACAGGATCGGGATGCCGCGCGAGCGGCCGAACAGCACGACGGCGATGACGCAGCCGGTAAAGCCGCCGTGAAACGACATGCCGCCATTCCACAATTGGAAGATTTCCAGCGGGTGCGCGGCGAACAAAGGCAGGTTGTAGAACAGGACGTAGCCGATACGGCCGCCAAGGATGATGCCGAGCGTCACCCACAGGACGAAGTCGTCGAAATCGATGACCTTCAGCGGCGCCGGGCCGCCCCAGAACCGGTCCTTGCGGATGACGGCGCGCGAATAGAACCAGCCGAAAATGATGCCGCAGATATAGGCCAGCGCGTACCAGCGGATCGCCAGCGGTCCGACATGGATGAGGACCGGGTCGATATAGGGGAAGGGAATTACGAATAGGGGCATCTGTGTCTTTCGTCGAAATCGCTTGAATCGCCCGGCCGAGGTCTTAGCACGGTGCCTCATATAACAGGGACCTTGCAGGCCGATGACCCGCAGGCCATTGTGGCCGCGAGCAGGGGCCGGGGAAACCTTTAAAAATCCTCAGCGGAGAGACGAGCATGACCCAGACCAGCAACCGGATCTTCGACGAGATGGCACGGCTGATGAATGACGCCGCCGGCGTCGCCCAGGGCGTGCGCCGCGAGGTCGATACCCTGGTGCGAAGCCAGGCCGAGAAGATGCTGCGCGACCTCGACGTGGTGTCGCGCGAGGAATTCGAAGCCGTGAAGGAGATGGCGCGTCTGGCCCGCGAGGAAAACGAAGCCTTGAAGGCGCGGATCGAGGCGCTGGAGGGCAAGCCGACCGCCAAGGCGAAAAAGGCCAAGGACGCGCCGGACGAGGGTGCGGCCTGAGGGCCTCTTTCTTCCCCTTCCCACAAGGGGGAGGCGGCTCTGACGCCGCCTAGAAAATAGTCCTTGACTGTTATTCCTGTAATAGGATAATCGTCAATTGTCCGGTCCGGCCGGGGCGTCATCTAGAGGCGTCTTGATGGTGGGATCGGATGCGGTGCCCGCGGGCCTGGCGAAACGCACGCCGGGCGCTCGGGCGGCGCCGGGGCTCCGCCCGCCGGCACTAAGACCGGCCGCAAGGA
>JAFECJ010000085.1 GCA_018242205.1 Pseudomonadota bacterium | reverse complement strand
CTTGGCATCACGACCTCGCGGGCATCGGGCTCAAGGGGAAAGCGACAAGGAACCATTCAAATGGAAAATGTAGGGATGAGCGGCCAGACCGGCCGCGAGAGCGTCAAGGGCGGGCACGAAACGCGCGGCCCCGGGGCGGATGGCAAGTTCTTCACGACCGTGAACGGCGAGACCGTCAAGTTCGCGGACCAGACCCCTAAGGGCGAGGCGATCCTCGACAAGGCCGGGCTGAAGCCCGCCGGCGACTATGTGCTGATCCAGCTCCTGCGTCACAGCAGCCGCTCGGTCGGCCTCGACGAGACGGTCGATCTGGGTGCCGCGGGAACGGAAGAGTTCCGCGCCTTCAAGAGCGACCGCATCTTCCGCTTCACCTTCAACGGCCACGGCTACGAATGGGGCGTGGATCAGGTCTCCGAGCCGGAGCTCCGCGCCATCGCCCACGTTGCGGAAGATGAGATCATCGTGCTCGACGGCGAAGGCCAGGAAACCGACCTCGGGCCCGCCGACCTCCTCAATCTCGGTGGCGGCGGCACCGAGCATCTCCACACGGAGAAGCGGCTGATCACGGTCTTCTTCGAAAACGACCCGCGCGAGATTGCCCGCGGCGTCTACACGACCGAGCAGCTCAAGCAGATCTTCGGCGTGCAGGCGGGCTACGTCCTCGAATTCATCAACGAGGAGGGGCGGCTCACGCCGCTCAAGCCCGGGGCCAAGCTCCGCGTTAAAGCGGGCATGAAGTTCTTCGAGCAGGTCCCTTGCGGGGGCTCGTCGTGACCGACCCGGCCACGCACTTCGCCAGCCTCAAGGCCATGCATCAGGACGCCGTCCTCCTCAAGGAGGGCGGCCAGCCTGTCGCGCTGTTGCCCGGCTTCGCCTTCACTGCGGGTGAGCAGGCTCACAAGATGGACCTGCTGCTCGTGCCCTTCGCACACTCCGGTTACGTCACCCGGCTGTTCTTCGAGCGCAAGATCGAAGGCCGCGGCGCCAATTGGAACCAGCATCGCGTCATCGAGCGCAACTGGTGGGCGCCTTCGTGGAACCACGTTCCGGCGACGATGTCCTGGACCCGCATGCTCTCCGCACATTTGAGGGCCGTCGCATGAAAATCCGCTTCAAGATCACGAGCGCCCTGCTCGCCACTATCCGCATCGACCTGAGGCGGGCGCATCCGTTCGCGCACGAGCGCGTGGGCTTCATCGCCGCGGGCCTGGCCGCAGCACATGACGAACTGCTCATTCTCGCGCGCGAATACCGCCCCGTTCGGGACGACGAGTATCTGAACGACCCGCGCGTAGGCGCGATGATGAGCGCCGAAGCCATCCGGCGCGCGAGGCAATGGGCGATGGATGAACGCGTGGCGATTTTCCATGTGCATACGCATGGCGGCACCGGCATTCCCGGCTTCAGCGGCACCGATGTCAGCGAGAACGCCAAGTTCGTGCCCAACTTCACAGCGGTGGCACCGCACGCGGCGCATGGCGCCATTGTCCTGAGCGACACCGCGGCACACGGGCAGGTGTGGCTTGATCGCAAGTCGCCGCAGCCGTTCATCACGACGTTTCATGAAGTTGGGATTCCGATTCGCAGTTGGAGGGCCGCATGAACCGCCTTGATCGTCAAAGCTTCCTTGGGCCCGAGAGCGATGCCATCCTCGGCGCCGCCACGATCGGCATCGTCGGCCTGGGCGGAGGCGGTTCACATATTGCGCAGCAGGCGGCCCATATGGGTATCGGCGGTTACGTAAATGCCGACCCCGACATCATCGAGGACACCAACACCAACCGTCTCATCGGCGGCACACTTGCCGACGTGGAGAACAGGCTTTCCAAGGTCGGCATCGCCCAGAGGCTGATCCGCGGTTTGCAGCCGGACGCCCGCATCGTTTCGGCGCCGGCTGACTGGCATGGGTCCGCCGACGATCTCAAGCTCTGCGATGTCATCGTCGGCGCGGTGGACAGTTTCAAGGAGCGCGAGCAACTCGAACGTTTCGCGCGCAAACATCTCATCCCGTATATCGACATCGGCATGGACGTTCACGACGTCGGCAGAAGGGCCTACCTCGTCAGCGGTCAGGTGATCCTCTCGATGCCCGGCTGCCCGTGTCTGCGCTGCTGCGGGTTCATCACCGACGAGCGCCTGGAGCAGGAGGCCCGGCATTACGGCGCTGCCGGCTCGCGCCCGCAGGTCGTATGGTCCAACGGTGTGCTCGCTTCTACGGCGATGGGCATTCTGACGCAGCTGCTCACTCCCTGGTTTCCGAACCCGCCGCGTTTTGTCTACCTCGACTACGACGGCAACAAGGGAACGGTCACCCGCAATTCCCGTATGGAGCTGCTCAAGAACCACATCTGTCCGCACCACCCGGCCGACGAGACTGGCGACCCGCTGTTCGACATCCGCCGCCAGACATTTGCACCGCGCTCCGAGCCGGCCCGTCCGGTCAAGCCCGCGCCGTGGTGGCGGGCCCTTCTGCGGCGGATCAAGGATGGGATCTGAGCGCAACCCGCTGCGGCAGAAACCTGCGCGAAATGATCCCGCGCAGGGTGTCGACTCATTCGGCAGTTTTCGTCCGCCTATAACGCGCTGTATTTGCAATGATTATTCGCGATATGGACGATTTTCTGATCGCTCGTTGAATTTTCGTCCACCCACCCGTATGGTGGATGCACCTTTGACGAACGACCGGACCATGACCCAGAACAACAAGAAGACTGACATTGAAGCCGACTTCCTCCAGCTCGCCCGGATCGCATTGTCCGGCCGCACACAGGATGTACAGGTTACCCTGCGGCGTGCGGCCAAGCGCTATTATGAGGCGGTGCCTCGCTTCGCCGAGGCGTTGAGCGACCTCTTGCGGGAATCTCCCTCGGCGGCGTCCCCCTTGCGGCGCCAGCAGGAGGTGCCAGTGCCGGTCGACCTCGACACGCGCCTGCACCTCATGCGCGTCGAGCCGCACCCTAGCCTCGACCACGAGCCGGTGTTCACACCGGGCGTCCATGCATCACTGACCCAAATCGTGCAGGAACGCCGCAATCCGGACGCGCTGATCCGCGCTGGCCTGGATCCGACGCGCGCTGCCCTGTTCGTTGGTCCACCGGGCGTGGGGAAGACCATGGCGGCGCGCTGGCTTGCGCGGGAATTAGGCCGCCCGCTTCTTATCCTCGATCTCGCCGCAGTGATGAGCAGCCTGCTGGGCCGCACCGGCAGCAATCTCCGTCATGTCCTCGACTACGCCAAAACGATCGACTGCGTGCTTTTGCTCGATGAACTCGATGCCATCGCCAAGCGGCGCGATGATCACGCCGAGATTGGCGAGCTCAAGCGTCTGGTCACCGTCCTGATCCAGCAGATCGATGATTGGCCCGCTTCCGGCGTACTTCTTGCGGCCACCAATCATCCGGACCTTCTCGATCCGGCGATTTGGCGGCGCTTCGAGATGCATATCGACTTTCCGCTTCCTTCCGAGCCGGCCATTGCGCAGTTCGTGGACAGCACGCTCGCGCCGCACTTTCCGGCCGCCAAGCCCTGGAGCCACGTGCTCGCCGCCGCCTTCACGGGCCGCTCGTTCAGTGACATCGAGCGCGACCTTTCGGCGGCGCGCAGGAGCGCTGCGATCGGCACTCAGCCCCTTGAGGATTGTCTCGCAGCCTTCGTATCAAACGAGGCCTTCCCGAAATCCAAGCGCATCGGTCTTGCGACCGTCATTGTCGAGCAGGGGCTTCTCTCACAGCGTAAGGCGCACGAGCTCACCGGCGTCGCGCGGGATACCATCCGCAGCCGGGCCGCAACACGCGGAGGCGGTTCGCGGCGCAGGAATGCGGGAGCGACTGCATGACAAAGCGCAATTTCCTGCTGGGCAAGGGCGAGCGTCTCGTCGAGGACGTGGCGGGAATCCGCGGAGGCGGTCCGAAATACCATCCCTACACGTTCAGCCAGGCGAAGGCTCGTCTTGCGCCGATGCTCTCGCGCGTTGTCCGCGGCATCGACCAGCTGCCGGCCGAGGCCTGCCCCAATGATCAGGCCGTTGCAACCGTCACCCTCAATCCCGAATACATCGCCAAGTCCTATTTCCCGGACCACCTCCTGCGCGCCGTGGGCCTTGAGCCTGTCGGCAGCCGGCCGCGGCGCATCACGCCGGAAAAGCGATCCAAGGACCGCGAGCCCGAAGAGACGATCACCACCGAGCTGTTCGTAATGGGATCGCGCTCTGCCTTTCGTGCCTGGCGCTCCGGACTTCCGAATTGGCACGAGGATGCCCCCGGTGCGGCGGAGCTGGCCACCATTGAGCAAGTCGCCGCGCCGACGGTCCGCGACAAGATCAAAGGGAAGCTGCCTAAGTCGGGCGAGGCGGTGTTCGAAGTGGTGCTGCACACCGACGCCCAGATCGGGGAAAACCGCATCGTTCCCCTGTTTCGCGAATATCTGGAGGAGATCGGGCTCGATCAGCGCCTTGATCGCCGTTTCTATGCCGGAGGCCTTTGCTTCGTAGAACTCGAAGCGCCCGTCGAGAGCGCCGAAGAGATCGCCACCTTCACGCCCGTCCGGGCCCTGCGGCAGATGCCGGCGCTGCGCATGCTGCGGCCGACATTCCGCTCATCGCGCGTTCCCATGCAGAACGTGAGCCTGCCGACCCAGGGGGCCGTCGATCCGAAAATCCGCGCCGCCATTTTCGATGGCGGCATTCCGAAGAATCACCCGCTCACCAAATGGGCGAAACCCATCGAGCCGCCGGGCATCGGCAAGACCATCCCTGATTTTCAGAAGCACGGCGTTGCGGTCACGTCATCCTTTCTCTTCGGTCACATTGATCCCGCAAAGCCGATCAGCCGCCCCTTTGCGCCCGTCGACCATTACCGGGTGCTGGACGCAACGCCTGGCCAGAACCCGCACGAGCTCTACGAAGTGCTCGACCGCATCGACAAGATTCTCGTCGACAAGGACTACGAGTTCGTCAATTTCAGCATCGGCCCGCGGCTACCGATCGAGGACGACGATGTCCATGCCTGGACTGCCGTAATCGACGACCGCCTCTCGCGGGGGAAAACCCTCGCGACCATCGCCGTCGGCAATGACGGCGACAGCCCGGCAAGTGGCGGTCTCAATCGCATCCAGGTGCCTGCCGACTGCGTCAACGCGCTTGCAGTCGGTGCTTGCGATAATCCGCTGTCGCCCTGGCAACGCTGCGTCTACAGCTCTGTCGGTCCGGGCCGCAGCCCCGGCCTCATCAAGCCCGATTTTGTCGAATTCGGTGGATGCCTTCAGCGCCCGTTCATCGCCCTGAGCGAATCCGCTGCGATCGCGCTTGAAGCCACCGAAGGGACTTCTTTCTCGGCTCCATCCGCGCTTCGCCTGGCCACCGGCGTGCGCGCGCATTTCGGGGCGAACCTGAACGCGCTGGCCATCCGCGCATTGCTCATCCACACCACTGAGGCCTGCGATCATCCCTGCGAGGATGTCGGCCGCGGCCGAGTCGCCCGGTCAGTTCAGGACATCGTCCTGTGTGATGACGACACGGTGCGGGTCGTCTATCAGGGCAACATCGCGCCTTCGCGTTATATCCGCGCGCCGATCCCGGTCCCCTCCGGCACCATCCCCGGGAAAGTCCAGATCACGGCCACGTTGTGCTACGCGACCGGTGTCGATCCGCACCATCCCGGCAATTACACCCGCGCCGGCCTTGAGGCCGCCTTCCGGCCGCACGACCAGAAGCGCAAGAGCCACAAGCAGATCCACGCCGACACCAAGAGCTTCTTCGGCAAGGCCCAGAACGGGCTGATGGAAGACGAATTGCGCCGGGACGCCTGGAAATGGGAGAACTGCCTGCACGGTTCAGTCGGGTTCCAGGGCAAGAGCCTGCGCAATCCGGTTTTCGACATCCATTACAACGCGCGTCTTGGTGGCCGTAACTTCGCGCCGGACGATGACCTAGCTTACGCCCTCGTCATCACCGTTGAGGCCAAACACCTTGGCTACCTCTACGACGATGTCGTCCGGAAATATGCCAACCTCCTTGAGCCGCTGCGCCCCGTTGTAGACATTCCGATCACGACGTAGCCGCTGGGGATCTCCTTGGGTGATTTCTTGTTAAGATTTGATGCTTCATCGCGCCGCTCAGCAGCCAGCGGCGCCGGAGACCACACCCATTGTTTCGCATAAATGGCCGGGAGAAAGGGCCGATCCTTCCTTACCGAGTAGTTCACGAATCCGAATATCTGGATCCCGATGAAACTCCGCTACTCGGAGGCAAATGTCGCGGACAGTGGCGCGCGCTCCCAATTGAAACTTGTTCAGACGCACGAACCCAGCGCGAACAAAACTTGCAAACCGCCTGCAAACCAGCAAACCGGCCCTTCGACGACCGCAGAAATTAAGCAAAAATATCAATGAATTAATGGCGCGCCCGAAAGGATTCGAACCTCTGACCCCCAGATTCGTAGTCTGGTG
>JAFECJ010000084.1 GCA_018242205.1 Pseudomonadota bacterium | reverse complement strand
CCATTGCCGAGCTGCAGCGTGGCGCAGAAACAGATGGTGGTGCCGCCGGTATAGGTGTTATCGCCGGTGAGGATCATCGTCGCAGCGCCGCCGGTGGTGTTGAACGACACCGGATGAGAACCGCTGATGACGCCAGAGAAGAGGTTAGTCGAGCCGGTCGTGCCGTAGATCGTCAGCGCGTTGGAGCCGGTGCTGCCGCTGATCACGGAGCCGGCTCCGCTCAGGTTGACGATTACCTGGTTCGTGGAGTCGTTGTAATCCAACGTCGCCCCGGCGTTGACGGTCAGCGAGGTCACGTTGGCGAGCAGCCACCACAACGAATCCTGGAAGTCCTGCAACCTGCCGCCGCCGATGACGACCGACGACAGGCCGTTGATCGTCGCCTGCTGGGACGATGCACCGTAACGGATGGTGCCGGTATCGCTCGTTGTTCCGAACTGGATCACCGCGTTGCTGCCGACGGTGAAGTTGGTGGCGGTGTTGCCGGAAATGTTCGGATCGCCGCCCAGCGTCAGCGTCGTGCCGGTCGCGGCGGCGAGGATACTGGTCTTGTTGTTGGCGAAACTCAAATCGTTGGCGAGCGAGCCGGTCGTCGTCGTCAGCAGTTCGCCGCCAGCCAGCGTTACCGCACCCAGGCCGAGCCCGGACGACGTCGGCGCCGGCGTGAACGAGGTCAAGGTACCGACGCTCAATATGCCACCGTCGATGGCCCAGGTCGCGGTGCCCGTCCTGCCGCCGGTGAGAACCCAGGTGCCGGTTCCGGTCTTGGTATAGCCTCCGAAGCCCTGGAGCTGCGACACGTCGATGCTGCCGCTGGTCGAACCGTTGAGCGTGACCGTGTCGGCCGCCGAGAAAGCCACCGCATTTCCGACCAGGGTCGAACCCGTCGTCAGCGTCAGCGCATTGGTGCCGCCGGTAAAGGTCATGGCATTGGCGCGCGTCGTGCCATCGCCGGACAGACCGCCGATCACGGATCCGCTGCTGCCAATCGTAATATTGAGGTTCTCGCCGACGAGCCCGGCGCCACCGGCTCCCGCCGTGCCGGCCGTGGCGCCCAAAAGACCGGCGCCGCCGGCACCGCCATTGCCGCCCTGAATCGTGCCATTGACCGTGAACGTCGCACCGGCGGCATTCGTCAACAGGAGGCCGATGCCGCCTGTGCCACCATTGCCGCCGAGATAAGTGGGCACAGTAGCCGTGCCACCGGCGCCGCCCTTGCCGCCCGTCGTCGTGACGCCAAGGGCTCCAAGGTTGCCGCTGCCAGTGACCACGACGCCGTAACCGCCGCCGCCGCCGCCGCCGCCATCGCTATTGCCGGTCCCGCTTCCACCCGCGCCGCCATTGCCGCCAGTACCCGCCACGCTGGGCAACGTGGCGCTGACGGCGCCATGGGCGCCGCCGCCACCGCCACCGCCACCCGATGCGCTGTCCGAACCGTCTTGCCCGTTGGCACCGACGCTTGCGCCACCGGAACCACCGGCACCGCCGACACCGCCGTCGCCGGCACTTCCTGAGCCACCCGTCTGCCCGGCACCGCCGCCGCCACCGCCGCCGAATTGGCCGGCCGGCGACGCGCCGCCGCCCGCTCCGGCCCCGGTCGAACTGTCGGCGCCACCGGTGCCGCCATAAGTCGTGTTGCCGCCGCTCCCCCCACCACCATCGGCCAAAGCCGCCCCGGCTAGCAGGCACAACGTCGCGGCCACGACGGCGGCGCCCGCCCCAGCCGGTTTCAGGTCAGAACGCTTGAACGAACCGGGCCACAAAGGCCGGCCATTTGCTACGCCCATGCGACACTTTCGGCGCTTGCTCGCGAGCGTCAGCCCATTCGCCTCGCGCGACATTTGAAATCAAACTTTCCATGGGGTGCAAATCCGCGGCCGCCCCCCGCCTCAAAGCGTGCGTCCCCCACCCACCACGAACCCGTGGGTCGGCACGTATTTATAAAGAAAAAGCCCGATCCTTTCGGACCGGGCCATTGAAATTTTCTGAAATTTTTCTGAAGCGGTGGACTACGCCTTCGGCGCCGACAGCGTCGAGGTGTCGACCTTCACGCCCGGGCCCATGGTCGAGGAGACCGCGACCCGGTTGATGTAGGTGCCCTTGGCGCCGGCGGGCTTCGCCTTGTTCACGGCATCGACGAACGCCATGATGTTCTGCACCAGCTTCTCTTCCGAGAACGAGGCCTTGCCGACGCCGGCCTGCACGATGCCGGCCTTCTCGACGCGGAACTCGACCGAGCCACCCTTCGAGGCCTTCACCGCACCGGCGACGTCCATGGTCACGGTGCCGACCTTCGGGTTCGGCATCATGCCGCGCGGGCCGAGCACCTTACCGAGACGGCCGACCAGCGGCATCATGTCCGGCGTGGCGATGCAGCGATCGAAGTCGATCTTGCCGCCGTTGACGATCTCGACGAGATCTTCGGCGCCGACAACGTCGGCACCCGCGGCCTTGGCCTCTTCGGCCTTGGCGCCGCGCGCGAACACGCCGACGCGAACGGTACGACCCGAGCCGTTCGGCAGGTTGCAGACGCCGCGGACCATCTGGTCGGCGTGCTTGGGATCGACGCCGAGATTCATCGCGATCTCGATGGTCTCGTCGAACTTCGCCTTGGCGCGTTCCTTCACCAGCTTGACGGCTTCCGTGATCGGATAGGCCTTGGCCGGATCGATGCCCTTCTTGATTTCAGTCGTACGCTTGCCTGACATGAGCCTTACCCCTCGACCTTGAGGCCCATCGAACGGGCCGAACCTTCGATCATCTTCATCGCCGCCTCGACGTCGTTAGCGTTGAGGTCCTTCATCTTCTGTTCGGCGATTTCCTTGATCTGCGCCTTGGTCACCGAGCCGACGATGTCGCGGCCCGGGGTCTTCGACGCGCTCTCAAGCTTGGCGGCCTTCTTGAGGAAGTAGGACACCGGCGGGGTCTTCAGCTCGAAGGTGAACGAGCGATCCTGGTAGGTCGTGATGACCACCGGGATCGGCATGTTCTTTTCCATCTTCTGGGTCTGCGCGTTGAACGCCTTGCAGAACTCCATGATGTTGAGGCCGCGCTGACCCAGCGCCGGACCGATCGGCGGCGACGGGTTGGCAGCGCCGGCAGGCACCTGCAGTTTGAGGAATCCAGTGACTTTCTTAGCCATTCTCTCTCTCCGTTAGTGGTGCGGTTTTTGACAGCTGGCTAAGCCGCCTCACCTCCCACGTTGCTGCTCCTTCTCCCCGCTCTTGCGGGGAGAAGGTCGGGATGAGGGGCACTATCTTGATCAAACAAGAGCCCCTCACCCGCCATCCTCGCTTATGCTCGGATGGCGACCTCTCCCCGCACGCGGAGAGAGGCAAAGTTTGCGATCAGATCTTCTCGACCTGACCGAATTCCAGTTCGACCGGCGTGGCGCGGCCGAAGATCGAGACCGCGACCTTGACGCGCGAACGCGCTTCGTCGACTTCCTCGACCACGCCGTTGAACGACGCGAACGGGCCGTCCGAGACGCGGACGTTCTCGCCGACTTCAAAGGAGATCGACGGCTTCGGACGCTCGATGCCTTCCTGCACCTGCTGCAGCAACCGCGTCGCTTCCGCATCCGAGATCGGCTGCGGCTTGTCGGTGGCGCCGAGGAAGCCGGTGACCTTCGGCGTGTTCTTGATGAGATGGAAGACCTCGTCGGTCAGCGCCATCTTCACCAGGACGTAGCCGGGGAAAAACTTGCGTTCCGAGTTCACCTTGCGGCCGCGCCGCACTTCGGTGACGGTCTCGGTCGGGACCAGGATTTCCTCGAAGTGATCGTCGAGGCCGCGCTGCTTGGCCTGCTCGCGAATCGACTCGGCGACCTTCTTCTCGAAATTCGAGTAGGCGTGCACGATGTACCAGCGCTTCGGCTTGGTGGTCACGGCAATGTCGGTCATCTTTTCAATCGCTCTTTAGCTTTTCAAGCGCTTCAGCCGCCGAGACCCAGGACGAAGGTCACGGCCAGCCGGATCAGTTGATCGGCAACCAGGAAAAACACCGAGGCGATCGCCACCATCACGAACACCATTCCCGTCGTGATCATGGTTTCCTTGCGCGAAGGCCAAGAGACCTTGCGCGTTTCCTCGCGCACTTCCTGAAGAAACTTGAACGGAGACGTTGCCATTCAATCCAATCCTAACATCAAAGTCGCGGGGCCGCCTGCTTTGCCCAGGGACGCCGAAGTATCTAGGTACGCGGGCGCGAAATTGCCGCTCTATTCGATCACTCGCAATTTCGTCGCTCTTTATTACGTCGCTCGAAGACCGTTTCCGTTTGGACCTGCTGGCGTCCGGTCACGATCCGGGACGCCTTGGCAGGGGCGGCAGGGATCGAACCCGCGACCCCCGGTTTTGGAGACCGGTGCTCTACCAGCTGAGCTACACCCCTCCGGAAGCGGAAGCGGCGGACCATAGAAGGGTCCGCCGCCGCGACTTCATGCATGATCGCGCGTGGCTTTGCAAGGGCTGAAACGCCGGCAATTCCGGCCGGATTCGGGCCAATCCGGCCGCCCGGCTCGTCTTGCCAAGGGTTAACGGCGCCCTCCCCAGTTACCGCCCGGCGGCGTAACCCTGCATGCCGCGCGGATTGGCCGCGGCCCGGCGCCGCACTCCGTCCAGCGAAGCCGCCACCAGCCGCCCCTCTGACCAGTCGTCGCCGACCTCGACGATGTGGCCGCGCCGGCGCAGTTCCTTGATGGTCGCCTCCGGCAGCCGGTTCTCGACCACCAGCACCCCGGGCCGCGACTGCCGCGGCCAGAACGACTGTGGGAAATGCTCGCTGTGCCAGGCCGGCGCGTCGATCGCCTCCTGCAGGTTCATGCCGCAATCGGCATGGCGCAGGAAGAATTGCGGGATCCACTGGTCCTGCTGATCGCCGCCCGGCGAGCCCCAGGCCAGATACGGCTTGCCGTCTCGCAGCGCCATCGCCGGCGACAGAGTCGAGCGCGGCCGCTTGCCCGGCAGCAAGGCCGCCGGATGGCTTTCGTCGAGCCAGAACATCTGGGCGCGGGTCCCCAGACAAAAGCCGAGTTCCGGAATGACCGGCGAACTCTGCAGCCAGCCGCCCGACGGCGTCGCCGCGATCATGTTGCCGTCCTTGTCGACGATGTCGAAATGCACGGTGTCGCCGCGCACCTCACCGAGGCGGCCGACCGTCGGTTCGCCGGCACCCGTGGCGCCGACCGCAACGCGCCCGGCGCTGGCGACGCGGGCATCGACCTTGCCGCCGAAGCCTTCGATGCGGCCCGGCCGCAGTTCCATCGACGCCTTGTCGCCGATCAGCGCGCGTCGCTCTTTATTATAGGCGTCCGACAGCAAGGTCTCGACCGGCACCTTGACGAATTTCGGATCGCCATAGAACGCCTCGCGGTCGGCGAAAGCGAGCTTGGAGGCTTCGACGACGAGGTGAATGAAATCGGGATCGGTCGGCTTCAGCTTGTTGAGCTCGAAGCCCTTGAGCAGCGCCAGTTGCTGCAAGGCGACCAAGCCTTGCGTCCACGGCCCGGCCTTGAGCACGCGATAGCGCCCGTAGTCGTAACCGATCGGCTCTTCGACGGTGGATTGCCACGTCGCCATGTCCTGGCCCGACAGGACGCCGAAATGCCGCTCGCCGGTAACGTCCATCATGGCTTGCGTGCGACAGTAGCGATCGATGGCTTCGGCGACGAAGCCTTGCGACCAGACCTTGCGCGCGGCTTCGATCTGCGTGCCGCGATCGCCGCCGACGGCCTTGGCCTCGCGGACGATGCGGCTGTAGGTGTCGGCGAGCACGGTGTTGGTGAACATCGTGCCCGGCGCCGGCACGTCGCCGCGCGGCATGTAGACCGCCGCCGAGGTCGGCCAGTGATCGCGGAACAGGTCCTTGACCGTTTCAATCGTGGCGCTGGCACGCTCGACCAGCGGATGGCCGTTGCGTGCGTAGCCGATCGCCGGCGCCAGCACCTCTTCCAGCGTCATGGTGCCGTAGTCGCGCAACAACCGCATCCAGGTATCGAAGGTGCCGGGAACGCATGCGGCCAACAGGCCGGTGCCGGGCACCAGATCGAGGCCAAGCGAGCGGCAATGGTCGATGGAGAGCCCCGCCGGCGCCGGCCCCTGGCCGCAAATCACTTCGGTCTTGTTGCGGCGCGAGTCATGCAGGATGACCGGCACGTCGCCACCCGGGCCGTTCAAATGCGGCTCGACCACCTGCAGCGTGAAGGCGGTGGCGCAACCGGCGTCGAAGGCATTGCCGCCCTTCTCGAGAATCGACATGCCGACCGCGGTGGCGATCCAGTGCGTCGAGGTGACGACGCCGAAGGTGCCTTCGATCTCGGGCCGCGTGGTGAAGGGCGATGGGTTGATGAAGGCCATATCGAACCTTTGCGATGCGAATTTCCGGATGCAGTTGACTGTCGATAGGCCGCGGCGGACGGGCGGGTCAATGGCGGCTGCGTCATTGCTCCAATGCGGCTCTCTTCTTCACCCTCCCCTGGAGGGGGAGGCGAAGAAGAGAGCAGACACGCGTCATCGCCCGCATTGTTTGGTCGGCCCCGGGCAGGCCGTCTTCTCAAGTCG
>JAFECJ010000083.1 GCA_018242205.1 Pseudomonadota bacterium | reverse complement strand
TCGACGCCCGATCAGGTTGGATTGTTCGGCTACACCTGGACATCGACGGTCAAAAATCTCGGCGTGACCAACGCGACTATTGTCGGTCAAAACTACCTCGGCGTCATCGCCGGTCAATTCTATGGAGTCGGCTCGGATCTCTTTGCGACCGGTGCGGTGACTGGCCAGTATCAGGTCGGTGGTTTGATGGGGACTGCCGAAGACCCGTTGTCCGACGGCTTCACCGGATCGCTGACACGAGTCTATAGCAACGTCAAAGTGGTGGGGACGGGTTCCGAAGTCGGCGGGCTTGTCGGCGCGCTAGGTGAAGATCTCACGCAGGCTTATTCGTCGGGTTACGTGTCCGGTACCAACTCATTCGTCGGTGGACTGGTCGGTTACATACAATCCGGTTGTAATTGCTCGGTCACGTACGGCTATTACGACAATCTGACGTCCGGAAAGGCCGGTGCCGGCACGAGCTACACCACCACGCAGTTGCAGTCGGCGCTACCGACCGGCTTCGATAGCGCCTATTGGGGCCTCGTCCAGGGCCAGAGCTATCCCTACCTGAAAGCCTACTACTCCGGCACGCCGCAAGCCGTGTCCGGCTGGGCTTATTCAAATACGGGCGGCACGGCGGCGGCGGGCTCGCTGGTCACGGCAATGGTCAACGGCACGCAAGCCGGCTCGATCTATGCCGGCGCCAATGGCTATTACAATATCTTGCTTCAGGCGGGCACGATCGGCGCCAACAGTCAGTTGGCGGCCTACACCACCGGCGCCAACGCCGGCGTGACCTATCTCCAGAATGCGTCGGGTACGACGGCGGGCTTCACCATTTTCGGCACCATGTTGACCGAGACGGGGTCGTCTTCGACCCTATCGGCGATTTCGAGCGGTCTCGCCACCGCGCTCGGCTCGTCCGGTGTGTCGACCAATCTCGCGAATTTGCGCCTCAACGCGACGAGCGCCAGTTTCACCATCGACCAGGCAATCAACGTCACCGGCAGCGCTTACATTTTCGCTGGCGGTACGGTCACGCAATCGGCCGGCGCCTCGATCACCGCGGCCAGCGTTTTCCTGGCGCCGCAAAATACAAACGCGAGCTTCACGCTGAACGACGCCGGCAACGCCATCGGCAACCTGCAGGGCGCGTCGCTCGGCAGTGGCAGCCTCGATTTCTACAGCGGTACCAATCTGAGCGTCGGCAGCGTGACGGCCAATGCCGGCATGACCATCCGCAGCGGCGGTGCGCTGACCATTGCCGGTCTCTACAACTCGACCGCGACCGGAAACGCCGTGGTCTTTGCCGGGACGACCTTCAAAAACTCTTCGTTCGCGAATGCCATCACGACGCCGAACGGGCGGTGGCTGGTCTATTCGGACTCGCCGAGCGGCGACAGCTTCAATAACCTCAACAGCAACAACGATGCCATCTGGAACACGGTCTACGCCGCCGGTTCGCCGTCGCAGATCGCATCAGGCAACCGTTATGTCTTCGCCTATCAGCCGACGCTGACCTTCACCTCGACAAACGCGTCCAAATACTACGGCAGCAGCGCGGACGTGTCGTCGAACTATGCGGTTACTAGTGACGTCTCGACGCTCACCAATGTCTATACGGTTGGCAGCCTGTCATCGCTTTACACGGGGGCGCCGGCGCTGACCTCAGCCGGTACAAGCGCGACCGCCACGGTCGCGGGCGGGCCCTATGCGATCAGTATCGGGCAGGGCAGCGTCGTCGCGGCCGGTCCTTATGCGCTCAACTTTGTGAGCGGCGGTTCGCTCACCGTCAACAAGTCGTCGCTGATCATCTATGTCGGCAACGCCAACAAGACCTACGGCGACACCTATACCGGCTCCAGCAGCGACTATTCGGTCTCGGGCCTCTACAATTCCGACAGCGTTTCGTCCGTGACCCTGACCAGCGCCGGCGCGGCGGCGACGGCAAATGCTGGCTCTTATACGCTGACCGGCTCGAACGCGGCCGGCACGGGGCTGTCGAACTATAATGTGCTCTATTCGGCGGGAACATTGACCGTCGGCAAGGCGGTCCTCACCATTACGGCGGCCAATGGTACCAAGACCTATGGCGCGAACCTGACCTTCGCCGGCACGGAGTTCGCTTACTCGGGTCTGAAGAATTCCGACGGCGTGTCGTCGGTGGCGCTGTCGAGCGCCGGAGCGGCCGGTACGGCCAATGTCGGTAACTATCAGATCGCCGCATCGGGTGCGGCCGGATCGGGCCTGTCGAACTACCTGATCTATTACAACACCGGCAGCCTGAGCGTGACGCAGGCGCCGATCACGATCACCGCGAACGACCAGTCCAAGGTCTACGGCACAACGGCGGTGCTCGGCACGACGGCTTATAGCGTCACCGGCTCGATGTTCAACGGCGATCAGATCACGGGCGTTACCCTCACCAGCGGAGCGACGGGGGCCGCCGTTGCGGTCGGTTCGCAGGCCATTGTACCGAGCAATGCGGCCGGCACCGGCCTCTCGAACTATTCGATCACCTACAGCCAGGCTGGAAAGCTGACGGTCAGTCCGGCGCAGCTGACCATTACGGCAAACGACCAGACCAAGACTTACGGCACGGTGCTGGGCTCCAACGGCCAGTACTCGATCACCAGCGGCTCGCTGTTCAACGGCGACACGCTGACCGGCGTGACGCTGGCGAGTGCCGGTTTTGCCGGCTCCGCTACGGTGGCGGGCGGACCCTATGCGATCACCGCCAGCAATGCGATCGGCAACGGGCTTTACAACTACACGATCACTTACGTTCCCGGTTCGCTGACCGTGAACAAGGCGAACCTCACGGTCACCGCCGGCGGTCAATCCAAGTTCTACGGCGACACGCTGGCCCTTGATCCAACGAAGTTCAGCTACGGTCAGCTCTATAATGGCGACACCCTGAGCGCGGTGACACTGGCGAGCGACGGTACGGCGGCGACCGCCGTCGCCGGTGCGCACGCCATCACCGCGAGCAATGCGCAAGGCACTGGCCTCGGCAACTACAACATCACCTATGTCGACGGCGCCCTGACGGTGAACAAGGCGTCGCTGATTGTCTATGTCGGCAACGCTTACAAGGGCTATGGCAACACTTACACCGGCTCGGTCAACGACTATTCGATCTCGGGCCTGAAGAATGCGGATTCAGTCTCGTCCGTGACGCTGAGCAGTGCGGGCGCCGCTGCCACCGCCAATGCCGGCAACTACACGCTGGCCGGCAGCAACGCACAGGGCACGGGCCTGTCGAACTACAACGTCATGTACTCGGACGGTTCGCTGACGGTCAGCAAAGCGATTCTGACCATCACTGCGGCCAACGGCACCAAGGTTTACGGCACCGACAAAGTTTTCAGCGGCACCGAATTCACCGTCACGGGCCTGAAGAACAGCGACGCGGTGTCGTCGGTGGCGCTATCCAGCAGCGGAGCCGTCGCGACCGCTAATGTTGGCAGCTATCAGATTGCGGCCGCCAACGCGGCAGGCTCAGGTCTGTCTAATTACCTGATTTACTACAATACTGGCAGCCTGAACGTAACGGCGGCGCCGATCACGGTCACCGCGAACGACCAGGCTAAGACCTACGGCAGCACGTACAATCTCGGCACAACGGCGTTCAGCATCACCTCCGGCGCGCTGGTCAATGGCGATGCGATCACTGGGGTCACGCTGACGAGCGGCGCAGCCGCCGCGACGGCGGCGGCCGGCTGGCAGACGATCTACGCCAGCAATGCGACCGGCACCGGACTGTCGAATTACGCCGTCACCTACGGCACCTCCGGCAAGCTGACGGTCAATCCGGCGCCGCTTACCATTACCGCGAATGATCAGACCAAGACCTACGGTACGGTTCTGGGCTCCAACGGCCAATACGCGATCACCAACGGCACGTTGTTCAACGGCGACACGCTTGCCGGCGTGACGCTCACGAGCGCCGGTTTTGCCGGTTCGGCGACGGTGGCGGGCGGTCCGTATGCGATCACGGCCGGCAACGCGACTGGCAACGGGCTTTATAATTACGCGATCACCTACGTTCCCGGCGCGCTGACCGTGAACAAGGCGAGCCTCACCGTCACCGCCGCCGATCAATCCAAGACCTACGGCAACACGGCCAACTTGGGAACGAGCGCCTACACCCTCACCGGCAATCTCTATAACGGCGACAATGTAAGTGGCGTGACGCTGACGAGCGCCGGCATCGGTGCGACGGCGACCGTGGCGGGCGGGCCTTATGCCATCACGGCAAGCAACGCCCAGGGCAGCGGCCTCGGCAATTACAACATTAGCTATGTCGACGGCGCGTTGACGGTGAACAAGGCGTCGCTGATCGTCTACGCCGGCAACAAGACGAAGAGTTACGGCACGACGTATAGCTCCACCAGCGACTATGCGGTGTCTGGCCTGAAGAATTCGGACAGCGTCACGGCGGTCACTTTGGCCAGCGCCGGTGCGGCGGCTGGAGCCAATGTCGGCAACTATGCGCTGAACGCGAGTGACGCGCAGGGCACGGGGCTCGGCAACTACATCGTCAGCTATCAGGCGGGCACCCTGAACGTCAGCCCGGCGATCCTGACCATCGTCGCGGCCAACGGTACCAAGGTCTATGGTGCGACCGGCAGCTTCGCCGGTAGCGAGTTTACCTCGACGGGGCTGGTGAACGGCGACAGCATCGCCTCGGTTCAATTGACCAGCGCCGGTACGGCCGCAACCGCGAATGTCGGCAATTATTGGATCACGGCCGCCAATGCGACCGGCAGCGGCCTGTCGAACTATCTGATCTACTACAATCAGGGCAGCTTGTCGGTGACGCCTGCGGCACTGACGATCACGGCCGGCAATCAGTCGAAAGTTTACGGCGGCACGGCCAATCTCGGCAGCACGGCCTTCAGCATCACCTCAGGCGCTCTTTTCAACAACGACGCCATCACCGACGTCACATTGACGAGCCCTGGCGGCGCGCCAGCCACGGCGAATGTCGCTGGCTATTCACTGTTCGCCTCGAGCGCCAGCGGCACTGGCGTATCGAATTACAACATCACCTATCTGCCCGGCACGCTGTCGGTCACCCCGGCGCCGCTGACCGTCACCGCCGGTAACCAGAGCAAGATCTATGGTGACACGCTCAATCTTGGCAATTCGGCCTTTACCACGACCGGTTCGCTGTTCAACGGCGACACCATCACCGGCGTGACGTCGGCGAGTGCCGGCGCGGGGGCGAACGCGGGGGTCTCCGGTGGTCCCTATGCGATCGTGCCGAGCAACGCGCAGGGCAGTGGCCTCTCCAATTATGCGATCACTTATGTCAACGGCGCACTGACCGTCGACAAGGCGGCGGTCACGGTAACCGCTAACAATGCCACCAAGGGCTATGGCCAGACGCTGACCTTTAATGGCACCGAATTCACCGCGAGCGGTTTGAAGAACGGCGAAACGATCGGCTCGGTCGCGCTTAGCAGCGCCGGTACGGCCGCCACTGCCGACGTCAACGGCTCGCCTTATGCGATCGTCGCCTCGACGGCGAGCGGCGGAACGTTCAACTCCGGCAACTACAACATCACTTATGTCAGCGGCGCGCTGACGGTGACGCCGGCGGCCCTGACCGTGACGATCACGCCGAATGCGGCGACCAAGGTTTACGGCAATGCCCTCAATTTTGCCGGCACCGAGTTCAGCCAGGTCGGCCTGGTCAATGGCGACACCATCTCGAGCGTGACGCTGACCAGCGCCGGCACCGCGGCGACCGCGACGGTCGGTCAGTATGACATCGCCTCTTCAAACGCGGTGTTCGGATCCGGCTCGGCTCTGAACTACAACATCACCTATAATGTGCTGGCGAACGGCCTTACCGTGACTCCGCGGCCGCTGCTGATCACTGCAAACAATGTCTCGCGCGTCTATGGCGACGTCAATCCGACGACCGGAACCGCGACCGGCAATAATCTGGTCAACGGCGATGCGATCACCGGCGTGACGTTGTCGTCGACCGCAAGCGCGACGAGTGGTGTCGGCAGCTATGGTCTGACCGGTTCCAATGCCACCGGCAACGGCCTGTCGAACTACGCCATCACCTATGCGACGGCAGCCAATGGCCTCACCGTGACGCCGCGGGCGCTGGTGATTACCGCTAACTCGGTCTCGCGCGTCTACGGCGACGCCAACCCGACGGCGGGCACCGCCACCGGCGACAACCTCGTCAACGGTGACAGCATCATCGGCGTCAGCCTGTCGTCGCCGGCGACCACGGCGAGCGGTGTCGGCAGTTACAGCCTGGTTGGCTCGAATGCGACCGGCAACGGCCTGTCGAATTACACCATTACTTATGCGACCGGCGCCAACGGTCTGACGGTGACGCCGCGGGCTCTGGTGATCACCGCTAACTCGGTCTCGCGCGTCTATGGCGACGTCAATCCGACGGCGGGCACCGCCACCGGCGATAACCTCGTTAACGGCGACACGATCACCGGCGTCAGCCTGTCGTCTCCGGCCACCATGGCGAGCGGTGTCGGCGGCTACGCGCTGACGGGCTCCAATGCCACCGGCAACGGCCTGTCGAACTACGCCATCACTTACGCCACCGTCGCCAATG
>JAFECJ010000082.1 GCA_018242205.1 Pseudomonadota bacterium | reverse complement strand
GATGATGGGAGCGACCTGGTTCCTGCTGCGCGCGGCGCGCACTCTGCCGCGGCCACGCTGGCGCGACGTGATCGGCTTCGGCCTGTTCTTCGGCGCCGCGCTCGGCATCCGCGTGCTCGGCCTATTGATGGTCGGCTATGTGGCGCTGGCGATCTTCCTGAGCGGACCGTCCTGGCGCACGCACACGCGCGAGGCCTTCGACTTTTTCGCCCGGTCGGTAACGGCGTTGCTGCCGGCCTTCGTGATCGCCTATCTGATCATGATCGTGGCGTGGCCGTGGTCGGCCCTGTCGCCGCTCAACCCGATCCGCGGGCTGATCGATTTCGGCGAATTCCACTACCAGATCCGCACCTTGCTCGGCGGTCATATCTATGAGATGGCCAATGTGCCGCGATGGTATGTGCCGGCCTATCTGTTGTTCAAGCTGCCGCTGATCGTCGTCGCCGGCGCACTGGTCTCGGTCGCTTTCATTCTCTGGCCGCGCCGCGATGCGCGTCCCGATCAACTGCGCCGACGCAACGAGACCCTGTTGCTCGCCGTGATCGCCGCCTTCCCGGTGCTGTGCGAGGTGATCGACCGCGGCCCGGCCTTTACCGGGTTGCGGCATTTTCTGTTCGTCGTCCCGGTGTTCGCGGCGCTGGCCGGTATCGGCCTCGACGCGCTGTTGAACCGCTTCGCCGCGATGCGGCTCTGGCTCTCGCGGGCGGCCGCGCTGGCGATCGTCGCGGTGCTCGGCTGGAACGCCGGCATGCTGATTGCGCTGCATCCTTACGAGTATCTCTATTACAACCCGCTGGTCGGCGGTTTGTCGGGCGCCTCGGGGCGCTATGTCGGCGACTACTGGGTGACGATCATGCCCGAAGCGGTCGACGATCTCGAAGCCTATGTTGCCAAGCTCGACGCCAAAGGGCACCACACGCAGCGTTATACGGTCGCGGTGTGCGGCGAACGTCTACCCTTCGAGAAAGAGGCCAATTCACGCCTGCAATGGGTATCGGACTGGAGCAAGGCCGAGTTCTTCATCGCACCGACGCACATGAACTGCGACCGCGCGCTGGGCGGGCGCGAGATATCGGCGATCAAACGCCTCGGGGTGACGATCGGCGTGGTCAAGGACCGCCGCTCGCTTGTGACGCCGACCGTCGCCGGCATGCCTTGAGCCGGTTCGCTGTCTGCAAAAATTAAAGCGCCCGCCGGAGGGGCCAGCGGGCGCTTGTTGATCCGCGCGCGAGAGGGGATTTTCGCATATGCCCGGATCGTAGCGGCCGATGAGAGGGATCGGCCGTTTTTCGGGAGCGCGCCATGGCGGCGCGCTCGCAATTCGTCAAACCGTCTCGCGCGCGGGCCGGTTGGTCGCCGGCCGCCGGAAAGCCTTGCCGTCACCTTCCCAGGCCACGATATGCATGCGAGCGCGGTTCATGCGGCGCTCGATGGCGCGCTCCTTCAAGAGCGCCGTCGGGTCGGCCCACAGCGGCTCCGAGAAGGCGTCCTGCACATCCGACTGCGTCAGCCCGATATCGGCGAGCATGCGGCGATCAAGACCGGCCAGCATCTGGGCGTCGCGGCGGTGGCGCGCGGCGCGGAGGATGGCTTTGAACGACACCACAGCCGACGCCACCAGGGCGCCAACGACTCGCGACAGAGTACCGGCGGCAACAGGCAGAACGGGGTAGGCGGTCGTCATCTCAGTCTCCATTTCCTTCATAGGATCAGGGCGTTAATCGCCCCGATCGCGTCGCCGGGCCACCCGGTTCCTCCACTCGATTTCTGGTCCGGACCGCAACGACGGTAGTGATATGCGCCTTTCCTATTGATTAGTGAAACGAATGTTTTTAATCTGACCAATCAGGAATAGTGATGCAATCCTGACGAGGCGGGAAGCTTCGTTTTTTCCGGGAGTTGGTAATGACTGCACTGCTCGACGCTGACCAGTTACGGACGTTCATCGCCATCTCGGAGACCGGCAGCTTCACCAAAGCCGCCGAGGTCGTGAACAAGACTCAGTCTGCGGTGTCGATGCAGATGAAGCGGCTGGAGGAGCGCCTCGACCGGCCGGTGTTCGTGCGCGACGGCCGCGCCTCCAAGCTCACCGAAGACGGCCAGCGCCTGCTCGATTACGCCCGGCGCATCATCAAGCTGAACATCGAAACGCTAGCAGCCTTCAATGACGAAGAGTTGTCAGGCCGCGTAAGGCTCGGCGTGCCGGACGATTACGCCGACCGCTATCTGCCGGAAATCATGGCGCGGTTCTCGCGCGTCTATCCCGGCGTCGAATTATCGGTGATCTGCGAGCCGTCGTCCGACCTGTGGAAGCGTATCGACGGCAACGACATCGACCTTGCCATCGTCACCAATTGCGATTCACAGCGCTCCGCCGAAACCTTCCGCCGCGAGCGGCTGTTGTGGGTGACCTCGAACCGGCACTCCGCGCATACCGAAGAAATCGTGCCGCTGGCACTGGGCCGGCCGACTTGCGCGTGGCGGCGCACTGCGATCGAACGGCTCGACGTCATGGGCCGGCCTTATCGATTGCTGTACTCGAGCTCGAATGCCGGCGCGGTCGCCGCCGCGGTGTTGTCCGGACTGGCCGTCTCGGTACTCGCCGAATCCGGCCTGCGGCCCGGCATGCGCGTGTTGACGCCCGCCGACGGCTATCCTGACCTGCCGAGCTGCCAGATCGGCCTGGTGCGCAATGCGCATGAGACCTCGACCTTGGCAAACGCGCTTGCCGAACACATCATCTCGTCGCTCGACAACCTGTCGGAAGCGGCGATCGCGGCGGAGTAGCAGGCGTCAGCAGATCTCCGCCGCCGTGGCGCCGAGCACGCGCACCAGATCGGCCGGCGCCAGCTCAACCTGCAGGCCGCGGCGGCCGCCATTGCAGAGAATAGTCGGAAACGACAGCGCCGCCTGCTCAATGAAGACGCGGGCGCGCTTCTTCTGGCCGAACGGCGAGATGCCGCCGACGTGATAGCCGGTGATGCGCTCGGCATCGGCCGCGCCCATCATCGCCGCGCTCTTGGCCCCGGCGGCGCTCGCCAGTTTCTTCAGATTCACTTCACGGTCGGACGGCGCCAGTACGCAGACGACATCGTTGCCGGCTTTCGCCATCAGGGTCTTCAGGAGCCGCGCCGGATCGATGCCGAGCGCTTCCGCCGCCTGCATGCCGATGCGTTCGGCATTCGGGTCGTAATCGTATACGTGCAGCTTGAAAGCGACCTTGGCCTTCTCAAGCGCGAGCGTCGCGGGCGTGGATTTGGCCATTCATGCCTCCGCCCTCAATACATATACTCATCATAGATGTGGTCGACCGAGCCGCCCCACTCGCCGTGGAATTTCTCCAGCAGTTCCTCGGCCGGCGTGATGCCGCGCGCGACCGATTCCTCGAGCGGGCGCAGATAGCGCGTCTCGTCGCGGCCATTGCGGTCGACATGCTTGCGGCGGGCCAGGCCCCGCGCCGACACGCGCAAGGTTTCCTGCGCCAGGGTCAAGACGTTGCGGCCGCGGATCTCGGCCTTGAAGCCGAGCCGGGGCACGTCGTCGCGCAGCTTCTGCCGTTCCTCGGCGGTCCAGTCCTTGACCATCTGCCAGCAGGCATCGAGCGCATCGTCATCGTAGAAGATGCCGACCCAGTAAGCCGACAGCGACGGCAGGCGCCGCCACGGCCCGCCATCGGCGCCGCGCATTTCGAGATAACGCTTGAGGCGAACCTCGGGGAAGATCGTCGACAGGTGATTGGCCCAGTCCGAAATGGTCGGCCGCTCGCCCGGCAGGATGTCGAGCTTGCCGGCGAAGAAATCGCGGAACGATTTGCCGGTGGCGTCGATATAGCTGTCGCCGCGCTTGATGAAATACATCGGCACGTCGAGGGCGTAATCGACATAGCGCTCGAAGCCCATGCCGTCCTCGAAGGCGAAGGGCAGCATGCCGGCGCGGTTATTGTCGGTGTCGCGCCAGATTTCCGAACGCATCGACAGGAAGCCGTTGGGACGGCCTTCGGTGAACGGCGAATTGGCGAACAGCGCGGTGGCAACCGGCTGCAAGGCCAGCGACACGCGCAGCTTCTTGACCATGTCGGCTTCGGTGGAGAAGTCGAGGTTCGATTGCACCGTACAGGTGCGATACATCATGTCGAGGCCGCGCGTGCCGACCTTCGGCATGTAGTTGGTCATGATCTTGTAGCGGCCCTTCGGCATCACCGGCATGTCGGCGCGGGACCAGCTCGGCGTCATGCCGAGGCCGAGGAAGCCGATGCCGAGGGGCTTGGCCACCTCGCGCACCTGCGCCAGATGCGCCATCAGCTCCGAACAAGTCTGGTGCACGGTCTCGACCGGCGCGCCGGACAGTTCGAACTGGCCGCCCGGCTCCAGCGAGATGGCGCCGCCGCCGGTGACGTCGAACATGCCGATGATGTTCTCGCCCTCCATGATCGGCTCCCAGCCGAGCAGGCCGTGCATGCCGTCGAGCAGCGCGCGGATCGACTGGTGGCCGGCATAGGGCACCGGCTTGTGGTCGCTGAGCGTGAAGACGAATTTCTCGTGCTCGGTGCCGACGCGGAATTCGCTCTTCGGCTTGCAGCCCTTCTCGATCCAGGCGACGAGTTCGTCGCGGCTCTCGAGCGGGGTCATATCGATCGTGTCACGCGCCATAGAGGGGTCCGGCCGCCAGAAAAAGGTCGCGACCTTAAACACGGGACGCGTGAAAGGGCAATGTGGGGAGCGCGCGCCCGTTATGCACGCCCGACCGGAGCTATTTGGACGCGTTCTTGCCGGACTTCGTCAAGACTTCGTGATGACGGCCGCGCCGGGTTTGGCGCCGCGCTCGTACCAGCCGCGGCTGCGATTGACGATCGCCACCACGGTCAGCATCACCGGGACCTCGATCAGCACCCCGACCACCGTCGCCAGGGCCGCGCCGGAATTAAAGCCGAACAGGCTGATCGCCGCGGCGACGGCCAGCTCGAAGAAGTTGCTCGCGCCGATCAGCGCCGACGGACCTGCGACGCAATGCTGTTCGCCGGCGATGCGGTTGAGGATGTAGGCCAGCCCGGCGTTGAAATAGACCTGGATCAGGATCGGCACCGCGAGCAAGGCAATGATCAACGGCTGCGCCAGGATCTGTTCGCCCTGGAAGCCGAACAACATGACCAAAGTCGCCAGCAGGGCCACCAGCGACACCGGCTGCAGAGTCGCCAACAGGCGGTCGAGCGCCGCTTGGCCGCCCGACGCCAGCACGCGCCGGCGGAGCAACTGCGCCGCGGCGACCGGCACGACGATGTACAGCACCACCGACAGCACCAAAGTTTCCCACGGCACCGTGATCGCCGACAGGCCGAGCAGCAGACCGACGATCGGCGCGAAGGCGAACACCATGATGGTGTCGTTGAGCGCCACCTGCGACAGCGTGAAGTGCGGCTCGCCGCGCGTGAGGTTGCTCCAGACAAACACCATCGCCGTGCACGGCGCCGCGGCGAGCAGAATGAGCCCGGCGATGTAGGAGTTGATCTGATCGGCCGGCAGATACGGCCTGAACAGATAGCCGATGAACAGCCAGCCGAGCGCCGCCATCGAGAATGGCTTGACCGCCCAGTTGATGAACAGAGTAACGCCGATGCCGCGCCAGTGCTCCTTGACCTGCGCCAGCGCCGCGAAGTCGATCTTGACCAGCATCGGCACGATCATCAGCCAGATCAGCACCGCGACCGGCAGATTGACGCGGGCGATTTCGGCGGCGCCGATTACCTGGAACACCGACGGCATCAGATGGCCGAGCGCGACGCCGGCGACGATGCAGAGCGCGACCCAGACGGTCAGATAGCGTTCAAAGGTCGACATGAGGTCAAACCGCCTCGCCCTTGGCCAAAGCGGTCGCGCCCTGGGACGCGCCGATATCCTTGAGCCGCTTCGCCAGCACGAGCTTGTCGAGCTTGGCGATCGGCAGCGCCAGGAACAGTTCAATGCGGCGGGTGAGCATGCGATAGGCGTCGTCGAAAGCGACGGCGATCTCGGCCTCGCTGCCGGTCGCGGCCGCCGGATCGGCGATGCCCCAATGCGCCGTCATCGGCTGGCCGGGCCACACCGGACAGGCTTCGCCGGCCGCGTCGTCGCAGACCGTGAAGACGAAATCCATTTGCGGCGCGCCGGCTTGCGCGAACTCCGCCCAGCTCTTGGAGCGGAAGCCGGAAACGTCGTAACCCAGCGTGCGCAGCAGCGTCAGCGTATGCGGATTGACCTGACCTTTGGGCTGGCTGCCGGCGCTGAACGCCTTGAAGCGGCCTTTGCCTTCGCGATTGAGAATGGCTTCGGCGATCACCGAACGGGCGGAATTGCCGGTGCAGAGGAACAGGACGTTGTAGACGCGGTCGGACATGCGACGTCTCTCTATGAGGCTGGTTGTTTGGTGCGTTTGGCCGCCGGCTTGCAGGCCGCGACCGGCACGCATTGCTCGGGCTGACCGCCGCAGCAATTGGCGGTGAGATAAGCGATCAGCGTATTCATCGTGTCGAAGCGGGCGGCATAGATCATCGAGCGGCCGTCGCGGCGCACGGTGACAAGACCGGCCGCGCGCAGGCGATCGAAATGGAAGGTGAGCGTGTTCGGCGCCAGATCGAGCTTCTCGGCGATCACGCCCGCCGACAGGCCATCGGGACCGGCCTGCACCAGCAGGCGATAGACACCGAGGCGATTGTCCTGGGCGAGCGCGGCGAGCGCCGCGACGGCATCTGATGTTTCCATATTTCTACGATTATTGAAATATCGGATTGGCGTCAAGCACGCGGACGGCGCGACGGACATGCGGCATCAGCCCTGTTGTTTGAAAGGCCCGGGCGGGCCTGTCCCTTTTTCCGTTTCTCCGAAGAGAAAATGGAGCGCCGGGAGGCGCCAAGGGGTTTGCGAGACCCCTTTTGGCGAGGCTTGCGAGGCCCCGCCTGCACGCCGGACCGAAGCGAGGTTTGCGAGACCTGCTCCGAGGCGCGCGCGCCGGCCCGCGCCGGGTTTGCGAGGCCCGATGCGGCGGCGCTGCGCCTCCCGGCGCTCCACCATCGGACCGGCGACCGGCCGGCCCGACTATCACGAGGCGCATTGTCGGCGCCCCGCCCCCTCACCCGCCCCGGCGCGTCATGACGGCACCCGATCAGGAGACGAGAGGATTGGGAATAT
>JAFECJ010000081.1 GCA_018242205.1 Pseudomonadota bacterium | reverse complement strand
GACGTCACGACCGGCAAGGTCGAGATTACGTCGATGAACCACGGCTTCGCGCTCGACAAGGCGTCGCTGCCGAAGAACGTCGAGCAGACGCATTTCTCGCTGTTCGACGGTTCGAACTGCGGCATCGCCTTGAAGGACAAGCCGGTGTTCTCGGTGCAGTACCACCCGGAAGCCTCGCCCGGCCCGCGCGACTCGCACTATCTGTTCCAGCGCTTCGTCGGATTGATGCGCGAGAAGAAGAAGGCGCAGGTCTAGAAGCGTCAAATGCAGCCGCTCGCCCCCGCGGAAGCGGGGATCCAGTCTTGGGCCGCAGACGCTGAAAGATCTGGACCCCCGCTTTCGCGGGGGTGAGCGGAGAACAGGACTCGCTCGAACCAGCCTGCGAGTTGAGCGTTTCTAACGCATGCAAACGCCCATCACCTATTTCTTCAACGACGACGGCGCGGTGCCGAACCATCCGCGCTGGCCGATGCTGGTCTACAAGGCCGCGCTCGATCTCACCGGTTCGCGCGATCCGGAAGCCGCCATCGAAAGACTGTTCGACGCCCATGACTGGGGCCACGGCCGCTGGCGCAACGGCGTCTATCCCTTCGCGCACTACCATTCGATGATCCACGAGGTGCTCGGCATCGCCCGCGGCACCGCCAAGGTGCGCTTCGGCGGCGAGCGGGGCGAGGTGCTCGATCTCGCGCTCGGCGACGTCGCCGTGCTGCCGGCCGGCACCGGGCACCAGCGGCTCGCCGCATCGTCCGATCTCGTCGTCATTGGCGGCTATCCGCCGACCGGCACCTATAACCTCTGCCGCGGCGACCGCCCGGCCGACCGGCAAGCCGCTTTAAAAACCATCGCGCATGTGCCAAAGCCTGCCAGCGATCCGGTGTCGGGTCGCGACGGCCCGCTGCTGGCCCTATGGACGTCCGCATAAATGGACTGGATCAGCTTCTACGATTTCAAGCACTCGGTGATCTATGTGAATGGACGTCACCGCGACGTCCATTATGAGACCATCGCCAAGGACATCCGCGCGCTGGTGCCCTCGCCCGACGCCATTGTGATGGACTATGGCTGCGGCGAAGCCACATCGGCGGCGCTGGTGGCGGAAGCGTGCGGCCACCTCACGCTGGTCGAGGCGGCGCCGAACGTGCGCGCCGCCTTGCGCGAGCGTTATGCATCCAATCCGAAGATGTCTGTAATGAACCCGGACGAAGCCGCGGCGACGCCGGCCGGCAGCGTCGACATGATCGTGCTGCACTCGGTGGCGCAGTATCTGACGGGCGAGGAACTCGACGCCATGATGGCGACCTTCCACCGCCTCTTGAAACCCACGGGCGTCTTCGTGCTCGGCGATATCGTACCGCCGCAGATGGCGTCGGTGTGGGCGGCGCTGTCGCTGCTCAAGTTCGGCGCGGCGAACGGCTTCTTCTGGGCTGCGGTCGGCGGCCTTATCCGCATCCTGGTGTCGGACTACTTTACCTTGAAGAAGACGCACGGCCTGTCGCATTACACGGAAGGCCAGGCGCTGGCGAAGCTGAAGGCCGCCGGTTTTGCGCCGCAACGCGCCGCGCACAATATCGGTCACAATCAGCACCGCATGACGTTTCTGTCGAAGCCGGTGTGACTTAGTCGGTTAAAGCCGCCGTTAACCGCAATCCAAAATGTCGCAGCCCGTTAACACCCTTGTGAACGCGTCGGGCTAGGCTACGGTCATGGCCCGGTGGCGGAGCGTTTACGCAAAGGACCCTGCAAGGTCCTTCACCCTGGTTCAAATCCAGGCTGGGCCTCCACTCTCTTCTCTCATTTTCTAAATCTGCGACGCTTTCTTCGCCGCGCTGGCGAGCGTCTTCGACACGCGCTCGAGCAGGAAGCGCGCCGGCGCCGACAGCGTCCGCTCCTTCAACGTGAGAACGCCGAGCCGGCGCTGGATGGCAGGCTCGACCAGCGGCCGCATCGCCAGCGCGCGATGGCTGAACATCGCCAATGTCAACGACGGCAGCGCAGTGATGCCGAGCCCGGCGCTGACCAGAGTCACCGCCGACAGGATCTGTTCGACCTCGTAGCGCGGGCGGATGACGAGTTCGGTCTGACCCATCGCCGTATCGGCGAAGCGCCTGACCGACGTCGTCGCCGACAACGCGATGAACGGATAATCGACGGTGTCCTTCCAGGTCACCGTCTTCAGCCGCGCCAGCGGGTGGTTACGCTTGCACACCAGATAGAACGGATCGGCGCCGAGTTCCTCGAAATGCAGTTCGGGATAGGCCGCGGCCTGCGTCGTCACCGCGAAATCGACGACGCCGTTGCGCAGGATCGCGACGGCACGTTCCTGCAGCACGTCGTGCACGCTGACGTCGATCTCCGGAAACTCCCTGGCGAAGGCGCCGAGCGCGTCGGGCAGGATGGTCGCGGCGACCGAGGGCAGCACCGCGATCGAGACGCGGCCGCGCTTGCCGGCGGCGCGCGCGCTGATGCCGGAGAGCGCCGCCTCGAAATCGCGCACAAGATCGTCGGCGACCGCCGCCAGGTCGCGGCCGTCGGCGGTGAGGATGAGCGAGCGCGTGGTGCGGTCGAACAGCCGCAGGCCGAGCTGAGTCTCGATTTTTGAAATGGTGCCAGACAGGCTTGGCTGCGAGATGCCGAGCTTGTCGGCCGCCTCGCTGAAGGAGCGGGCGCGGCTCGCAGCGACGAAAACCTGAAGCTGTCTCAAAGTTATATTCATAGGCTTCGATTATATATCACGGCCAATACTTCCTTGACACCTATTTGTTTTGCCCTTTGGATGCGGCCAACAGAATTGTCGAGGAAGCGTGCATGGTGGAGCGACTGTTGGTCGGCGCCGGCGCCGGTTATTCCGGCGACCGCATCGATGCCCCGATCGCCGTGGTGCGCGATCTCAAGGCGTCCGGCGAACGCGCCGCCATCATCTTCGAGACGCTTGGCGAACGGACTTTGGCGCTGGCGCAGCTTCGCCGCCGCGACCATCCGCAGCTCGGCTACGAGCCGAAGCTCAAAGCCCTGCTGACGCCGGTACTGAAGGACTGCGTCGAATCCGGGATTGCCATCGTCGGCAATTTCGGCGCCGCCAATCCGCCCGCCGCCGCGAAGCTGATCGCGGAACTCGCCACCGAGCAGAAGGTAAGCGCCAGAATCGGCGTCGTCACCGGCGACGACATGCTCGGGCCCGAAGGGCTCGAGGTGCTGCGCGCATCGAGCAACGAATTGCCGGACGACAAACTGCTGGTCTCGGCCAATGCCTATCTCGGCGCCGCGCCGATCGTCGAAGCGCTCGGCGAAGGCGCCGATGTCGTCGTCACCGGCCGCGTCGCCGATCCGTCACTGACGCTCGGACCGCTGATCCATGCCTTCGGCTGGAGTTACGACGACTGGCATCGTCTCGGTCAGGGCACCATGGCCGGGCATCTGCTCGAGTGCGGCGCCCAGGTCACCGGCGGCTATTTCGCCGATCCCGGTTTCAAGGACGTGCCGCAGCCTGAGAACATCGGCTTTCCGATCGCGGCCATCGAACGCGATGCGAGCTTCGTCATCGGCAAGGCGCAGGGCGGCGGCCTGGTCGATCGGCGCACCGTCGCCGAGCAACTGCTCTACGAGGTGCACGACCCGGCGGCCTATCTGACGCCGGATGTCACCGCCGACATCAGCAAGGCCTCGATCGTCGAACTCGGCCATGACCGCGTCCGCGTCGACGGCATCACCGGCCACAGGAAGCCGGACACGCTCAAGGTCACGGTCTGCTACGACGGCGGCTTCATCGCCGAGGGCGAGATCTCCTATTACGGCCCGAATGCGCTGGCCCGCGCCAAACTCGCCGCCGAGGTGGTGAAGAAGCGCAGCCCGAAGGACATCCGCATCCGCTGCGACATCATCGGCGTGCTCAGCGTGCTCGGCGACGACGGCGGCCGGGCGTGGAACGATCTGGATTCGTTCGGCGAGCCGACCACCGACGTGCGGCTGCGCGTGGCGTTTGCCGGCAACGACAAGGCTTTGGTCGAGCGCGGCCTGCAGGAAGTCGAGGCGCTGTATTGCGCCGGACCCGCCGCCGGCGGCGGCATCCGCCTGTCGCTGCGGCCGCGCATCGCCGCGACCTCGTGTTTCATCCCGCGCAGCGCCGTAAAGCCCAAAGTCGAGATCGTGGAGGCGCGTTCATGACCGAGGTTCAGCTTCACGCCCTCGCCCACGCCCGCACCGGCGACAAAGGCAACCGGCTCAACGTCTCGCTGATCGCCTACGATCCGGTGCTCTACCCGCTACTGGTCGAGCAGGTGACGGAAGCCGCTGTGGCGGCGCGCTTCGCCTATCGCAAACCGAGCGCGGTGAAACGCTACGAACTGCCGAACATGTACGCGCTGAATTTCGTGCTCGACGACGTGCTCGACGGCGGCGTGACGCAGGCGCTCAACCTCGATTCGCACGGCAAGACCTTGAGTTTCCATCTCTTGGGCCTGCGCATTCCGGTGCCGGAGGCGCTCGCCAAATACGTACGGGTCAAACCCGGCGACGAGTGACGACAACGATCAATGAAATCATGGAGGAGGCAAAACCAATGATCGCCAGAAAACTTGTTATCACCACGGCCATTCTGATCGCCGGCATGACGGCGGCGTCCGCACAACAGAAACTGCTGATCGGTTCGACCAGCTCGTCGTCATCGCAATACGGTTACTTCGTCGCCGTGTCGCAGCTCATCAACGCCAAAGTGCAGGGTGTCGACTCATCCGTGGTCGAAACCGGCGCCACCGTCGACAACCTGCGCCGCCTCGACCGCAAGCAGATCGACCTCGGGCTCGTCACCACCAACACGGGCTATCAGGCTTACGCCGGCACCGAAGGCTTCAAGGGCAAGCCGGTCCCCGTGCGCTTGCTGTGGGTCTACACCAACGCGCCGCAGAACGTCATCGTCCGCAAGGACTCGGGCGTCAGCAAGCTCGCCGATCTCAACGGCAAGAAGTTCAACCCGGGCCTGCGCGGTTCGTCGACCGAAAAGACCTCCGAAGCGGTGTTCAAACTGCTCGGCATCAACGTCGATGCCGCGCGCGGCTCGACCTCCGACATCGTCGACGCCATCAAGGACAACCGCGTTATCGGTTATGTGAAGAGCGGCGCCGGCACCAAGCTGGACGGTTCCTCGCTCGACATCGCCACCTTCACGCCGATCCAGGTGCTGTCGCTGACGCCGGAGCAGGCGCAAAAGATCGAGAAGGACATGCCCGATCTCGGCATTGCCAAGGTACCCGCCGGCGCCGCCGACGGCGTGCCGGCCTATACGACCTGGAGCTTCGGCCTCGCGGTCGTTGCCCGCGCCGACATGCCGGACGACATCGCCTACAAGATCGTCAAGGCGATCGATGAGGACAAGACGGTGCAGTCCAACGCGCTCGCCGAAATGAAGGGCGCCAACATCGCGCAGTTGACGGTCGACTTCGGCTCGATCCCGCTGCACCCGGGCGCCGCCAAGTATCTCAAGGAGAAGGGCTTCACCATCCCGGCCCGGATCGCGCCCAAATGAGCAGCGCGGTCGATAACGCGACGACCGAACTGAACGACGAAGGCCGGACGGTCGAAAGACCGTCCGGCGCGCGGGCTCTCGGCGTGCGCTGGCTGTCCGTGGCCCTCAGCCTGTTCGTGCTCTACACCGCGGCTTTCGGCCAGTTCGAAAGCCTGGTGCAGCGGCCGGTGTTCACCGCGCTGGTCGTCCTGATCACCGTGCTGCTCTATCCGCTCGGCGCGCATACGCGCTGGCGGCCGCTCGGCATCGCCATCGACGCGGCGCTGGCGCTGCTGACAATCGCGACCTGCGCCTATGTCGCGATCAACAGCGACACGATCATGGTCGATCTGCCGACCGCGCAATGGTACGACACCGTGCTGACCATCGGCCTCGTCGCCGCCGTCCTGGAAACCTCGCGGCGCGCCGTCGGTATCATCTTTCCCGCCATCGTCGTCGCCGCGCTTCTATACGCGCTGTACGGCCATCACCTCACGGGGCCGCTGTCGCATCGCGCCTTCGATGGCGATTTCATCGTCGAGACCCTGCTGCTCGGCGATCTCGGCATCTGGGGCCTGTTGACCGGCGTTGCCGCCACGACGATCGCCGCCTTCGTGCTGTTCGGTAGCGTGCTGTTGTTCACCGGCTCGGGGCAGACCTTCATGGATCTCGCCGTACTGCTCGGCGGCCGTTCGCCCGGCGGCGCGGCGAAGATCGCGACCATCGCCTCAGGCCTGTTCGGCACCATCAACGGGAGCGCCGTCGCCAATGCCGCGACCGTCGGCAACTTCACCATTCCGCTGATGCAGCGGCTGAAATATCCGTCGAAATTCGCCGCCGCGGTCGAAGCGGTCGCCTCGACCGGCGGACAGATCGCGCCGCCGGTGATGGGCGCCGGCGCGTTCGTCATGGCCGAGATCATCGGCACCAGCTATGCCAAGATCATGGTGGCGGCGATCCTGCCGGCCTTGCTGTTCTATCTCGGCGTGTTCCTCACCATTCATGTCACCGCCGTGAGCCGCAACCTGCCGGTCGTGCCGGAAGGCGAGATCCCTGCCTGGCGTACGGTGCTCACCGTGCCGCGCATGCTGCCGATCGTCGCCGCCTTCGCCGGGCTGCTCGCCGGCGTCTTCATGGGCCGTTCCGTGCAGACCTCGGCGTTCTGGGGCATCGTCGGCCTGATCGCCGCGCATGCGCTGGTGACGTTGCGCTCGGCCAAGGACCTCAATGCGCTGGGCTCCGTTGTGCTTGAGTCGCTCGCCGATGCCGGCAAGGGCCTGGTGCTGATCGGCGTGCTGTTGATCGGTGCGCAGATTCTCGTCGCCATGATCAACATGACCGGCGCCGGCATCGCGCTGTCGAACCTGATCGCCTCAATGGCCGGCGAATCCGTCCTGATCCTCGCCATGCTGGTGGCGCTGATCTGCCTGATCCTCGGCATGGGCATTCCGACCACGGCGGCCTATGTGCTGGTCGCCGCCGTGCTGGCGCCGGCGCTGATCAAGGCCGGCACCGGCACGCTGGTGGCGCACATGTTCGTGTTCTACTTCGCCACCATCTCGGTGATCACGCCGCCGGTCTGCGTCGCGGTGTTCGTGGCGGCCGGCATCGCCAAGACACCATGGCTGCCGGTCGGCATCGAGGCCTGCAAGATCGCGGCGGT
>JAFECJ010000080.1 GCA_018242205.1 Pseudomonadota bacterium | reverse complement strand
ACGGGTGCAGTTTGTCGACCGGCACGGCCAGGATTTTCTCGTCATTGCCGGCTTCGTCTTCCATAAGCAGCGCGCCGACCGGTCGACAGCGAATGACCGCGCCCGGCACCACCGGCACCTGCGTGATGACCATGACGTCGCACGGATCGCCATCGTCCGACAAAGTGTGCGGGATGAATCCGTAATTGCCCGGATAGAACATAGCGGTGTGCAGGAAGCGATCGACCAGCAGCGCACCAGAGGTCTTGTCGAACTCGTATTTAACCGGCACGCCGCCGAGCGGCACTTCGATCACGGCGTAAACGTCGTGCGGCGGATTGAGGCCGGTGGGTATCCGGGTGAGGTCCATCGGAACATATCTCGGTTGAGGAAGATTACGGCACGCTTGGGCGGCCAACAAGGTGTGAAGATGGCAGGACGGCCTGCCCGCGGCCCGGGCCGTATAGCGCCCGTGGCGTTACCGCGCCATTAAATGCGAAGCGGCCGGGACATAAGACCAACGTCTACGTCCCGGCCGCGAGCTCTTCGGTAATGGCTTGTCAGGCGACCTTTTCCTGCATGTGCCTGAACATCGCGCGCTTGGCTTCTTCGTCGAATTCGGCCTTGAAGGTGTGCTTGTCCTTGATGGCGATGGCGCGGGCCGCCGCCGGCCGCGCGCTGATCTCGTCTATCAGGCGCTTCAGGTTCGGGAATTTCGTCCAGTAAGTCTCCCCGAGCGCCACCGGGATGAGGCGCGCCCAGCCCCACAGCGCCATGTCCACGATCGTGTAGCTGTCGCCGATCATGTATTTCTGCTTGGCCAACCGCGCATCGATAATGCCGTAATGGCGCTGCGCCTCGTACATGTAGCGATTGATGGCGTATTCGATCTTCTCAGGCGCGTAATTGCGGAAATGCACCGACTGGCCGGAATAAGGCCCCACGCCCGAAGCAATGAACATCAGCCACGACAGCAATTCGCCGTGCAGCTTGTCGCTCTTCGGCGGCATGAACTTGCCGGTCTTCTCGCCCAGATAAAGCAGGATGGCGTTGGAATCGAACACCGTGACGTCGCCATCGACGATGGCCGGCACCTTGGCGTTCGGATTAATCGCGGTGTATTCCGGCTTGTGCTGGTCGCCCTTGCGGGTGTCGACCGGTATCGCCTCGTAGGGCAGGCCGGCCTCTTCGAGGAACAGCGCCACCTTCATCGGATTGGGCGCGCCGGAATAATAGAACCTAAGCATCAGCATCTCCCTGGGATGTCCCCGTTCAAATCGGCGCGCAGTCGATCACCCCATCTTTTGCGGCGCAAGCGGGCGCGGCTGCAAAAATCTGTGATCTGACATGCGCCGCTTCCCGCCGGCCCGGTTCAGCGCCCGGACAGGTGACGCTTGAGCATCAGCCGGATTTCGTCGAGCACGGTGCCGCGGCCTTCGAGATCGGCCTCGCCTTCGATCGCCACGGCGACGCGCAGCAAGTGCAGAACGACGATGGCCAAAGCTTGCGCCCGCTGCCGCGGCACCGGGGGCTTCGTCGCTGTGAGCAGCTTGACGATCTGGCCCCGCAGCACCTGCCGCGTGGCCTTCTTGCTCTTGGGGTCAATGCCGCGGCGGTCGCCGAGTGCGACAAAGGCCGGATGCTCGGCCAGGAAACTGGAGAATTCGCTGAACAGGATATCGGCCAGTGCCTCGGCCGGCTTGCCGGCCAGCCGCGACGCCATCGCCTCGAGCAGCGCGGCCAGCGCCTCGGCATTGGCGGCGTGCAGCGCCTCGGCCAGCAATTCCTTGGTCGGGAAGAACTGATACAGCGAGCCGATCGAGGCCCGGGCGCGGGCGGCGATCTCGGTCATAGTCGCGGCGTCATAGCCCTTCTCGGCAAACACCGCGGTGGCGGCCGCGAGCAGCGCGGCGACGCGGGCGCGGCCCCGCTCGCGCTGCGGCGCGCGCGCCTCGGTAGCGACACTTGACTTTTGTGAGGGTACTCTCATATTTCAAAATACATGAGCCGACCCTCATATAACGCAGGGCCGGCCGCGCTCCAAACCGAAGGCTCTGTCATGCTCGAACTCAAGGCGAAGACCACCGCGCTCATCCTCATCGACCTGCAGAAGGGCATTCTCGCCCGCCCGCTGTCACCCTATTCGGCCGTTGAGGTCGTCTCAACCGCGGCGCGGCTCGGGCGCGCCGTCGCCGATGCCGGCGGCCTCGTCGTGCTGGTGAATGTCGATTTCGGCGCCGATCTGTCGGCGGCGCCGCGCGGCTTCACCGACACGCCGCTGGCGGTGCCTCCGGGCGGCCTGCCGCCGGATTGGTCAGAGATCGTCGGCGACGTCGCCCATCTGCCGCACCTGCCGATCACCAAGCACACCTGGAGCGCATTCCACGGCACCGAGCTCGACCTGCAACTGCGGCGCCGCGGCATCGACACCATCATCGTCGGCGGCGTTGCCACCAATTTCGGCGGTGAGCAGACCGCACGCGACGGCTGGCATCTCAACTACAACGTGGTCGTCGCCGAGGATGCTTCGACCAGCATGGGCGAGGGCTTGCACGCCTTCGCCATCGAGAAGGTACTGCCTCGCGTGTCGCGGGTGCGCAAGAGCGGCGACATCATCGCCGCGCTCAAGCGCTGAGCCGGCAAGAAAAAGGCCGCCGGTTTGCGCCGGCGGCCGCAAGTCTTCGCACAAAAAACTCGGCTCAGAACAGCCCGACGATGCGGCCCTGTTCGTTGACGTCGATCGAGTTCGCCGACGGCACCTTGGGCAGGCCCGGCATGGTCATGATCTCACCGCAGATGGCGACGATGAACTCGGCGCCGGCGGAGAGACGCACTTCGCGTACCGGAATGTTGAAGCCGGTCGGCGCACCTTTGGCATCCGGATTGGTCGAGAACGAGTACTGCGTCTTGGCGATGCAGACCGGCAGCTTGCCGAAGCCCATCTCTTCCCAGGTCTTGAGCTGATCCTTGACCGACTTGTCGGCGGTCGCATCGTCGGCACGGTAGATTTCCTTGGCGATGGTGCGGATCTTCTCGAACAGCGGCATCTCGTCCGGATAGAGGAACTTCAGGTTCGCCTTGCCCTCGTCGATCACCTTGACCACCGCCCTGGCGACATCGGCCGCGCCCTCGCCGCCCATGGCCCAGTGATCGGCCATCAGCGCCTCGACACCGAGCGCCTTGCACTTCTCCTTGACCAGCTTGATCTCGGCATCGGTGTCGGCCGAGAAGCGGTTGATCGAGACCACTGCCGGCAGGCCGAACTTCTTCACGTTCTCGATGTGACGCTGCAGGTTGGCCATGCCGGCCTCGAGCGCCTTGAGGTCTTCCTTCTTGAGGTCTTCTTTCTTGACGCCGCCATGCATCTTCAGCGCGCGGATGGTGGCGACGATGACGACGCAGTCAGGCTTCAGACCGGCCTTGCGGCACTTGATGTCGATGAACTTCTCCGCGCCCAGGTCGGCGCCAAAGCCGGCTTCGGTGACGACGTAGTCGGCAAGCTTCAACGCCGCCGTGGTCGCCGACACCGAGTTGCAGCCATGGGCGATGTTGGCGAAGGGGCCGCCATGGATGAAGGCCGGCGTGCCTTCCAGCGTCTGCACCAGGTTCGGCGCGATCGCGTCCTTGAGCAGCGCGGCCATGGCGCCCGGCGCGTTCATCTCCGAGGCGCGCACCGGCTTACGCTCGCGGGTGTAGCCGACGATGATGTTGCCGAGGCGGGCCTTGAGGTCTTCGAGATCCTTGGCGAGACAGAAGATCGCCATGACTTCGGAGGCCACCGTGATGTCGAAACCGGCCTCGCGCGGATAGCCGTTGGCGACGCCGCCGAGCGAGCAGACGATCTCGCGCAGCGCGCGGTCGTTCATGTCGAGGACGCGGCGCCAGGCGACGCGGCGGGTGTCGAGGTTGGTCGGGTTGCCCCAGTAGATATGATTGTCGATCAGCGCCGACAGCAGATTGTGCGCCGAAGTGATGGCGTGGAAGTCGCCGGTGAAATGGAGGTTGATGTCCTCCATCGGGATCACCTGGGCGTAACCGCCGCCAGCGGCGCCGCCCTTGACGCCGAAGCATGGCCCGAGCGACGGCTCGCGCAGCGCGCACATCGCCTTCTTGCCGATATGATTGAGCGCGTCGGTGAGGCCGACCGTGGTCGTCGTCTTGCCCTCGCCCGCCGGCGTCGGCGAAATCGCGGTGACCAGGATCAGCTTGCCGTTCGGCTTGCTGGCGAGCGACTTGATGTAGTCCATCGACACCTTGGCCTTGTAGTGGCCATAGGGTTCGAGGTTGTCGATCGAGATGCCGAGCTTGTCCTTGGCGACGTCGGCAATGCGCTTGGGCTTGGCGGCCTGGGCGATTTCGATGTCGGATTTCGGCGATTGGTGCTGCGAAGCGGGCATGATGCGTTTCCAACTAATGCGGTGAACCGGCGATTTATCGTTGAATCAAGCGAAGCGGGTCTTGGGCGCGAGATTGAGCGACTTCGCCCACTCGCCTGCGCTCATCTTCTTGCCGCCGTCGGGCTGCACGCGGGTGACGTTGAAGCGGCCGTCGGCGCAGACCACGGTGATGCTGTTGTCGTCGCTGGCGACGATCTCGCCGAGCTTGCCGCCAATGCCCTTCGGATCGCGCGCCGGATGCGGCTTGGCGTCGAAGATCTTGACGGTGGCGCCGTTCAAGGTCGTCCAGGCGCCCGGCGCCGGGTTGCAGCCGCGGATCAGGCGGTCGATCTGCTCCCACGGCTTGCCCCAGTCGATCTTGGCATTCTCGGCGCGGCACAGACCTTCATAGGTAGCCTTGGATTCGTCCTGCTTGATCTTTGGCGCCTTGCCGGCCTTCACCAGGTCGACGCCCTCAAGCATCGCATCGACGCCCATCGGGAACAGGCGGTCAAAATACACGGTGCCGAGCGTGTCGGTGTCGGAGATCGGAGTCTTCTTCTGGATGAGGATGTCGCCGGTATCGAGGCCGTTGTCCGGCCAGAAGATCGACAGGCCGGTTTCCTTCTCGCCTTTGATGATCGGCCAGTTGATCGCGGAGGCACCGCGATAGGCCGGCAACAGCGAAGGGTGATACTGGATCGAGCCGTAGGTCGGGATATTGAGGAATTCCTCCGGTACGAAGAGCGTAACGAAGGCCATGACCTGCAGGTCCGGCTTCATCGCCCTGAACTCTTCCCAGACCGTCGGATCCTTGTAGGACGTCGGCTGGTGCACCGGCAGTCCGGCGGCGAGCGCCGCTTCCTTGAGCGGATCGGCCTTGGCGCCTTCCTTCTCCGGCGCGACGAAGACCGCGATCACATTGTCGCCGCGCTTCAACAGCGCTTCGAGCACCGCCTTGCCAAAGGCCTGCTGGCCGTGGACCACGATACGCATTCAAAATCTCCTTAGTCTTTTTTCTTCACCTCTCCCCGCGGGCGGGGAGAGGTCGACTTCCGAGCGTGAGCGAGGAAGTCGGGTGAGGGGGTATGGCCATCGGCTGATGCGGGAGGCCCCCCTCACCCGCCTCGCGCCTGCCGGCGCTCGGCACCCTCTCCCCGCAAGCGGGGCGAGGGAAGTTACGCCGCCTTTTCCTTCTTCTCCGGCGCGCTGAGAGCACCGGAGTTCTTGATCTCGGCAATTTCGCTCGCCTTGAAGCCGAGCACACTGGACAGGATCTCGTCGGTATGCTCGCCGAGCAGCGGCGAACGCTTCACTTCCGAAATCGAATCCGACAGCTTGATCGGGTTGCCGACGCTCAGATATTTGCCGCGCACCGGGTGATCGACCTCGACCACCGTCCCGGTCTTGCGCAGCGATTGATCCTCGGCCAGTTCCTTCATCGACAAGATCGGACCGCATGGGATGTCGAACTTGTTGAGAATCTCCATGGCCTCGAACTTGGTCTTGGTCATGGTCCACTCTTCGATGCGCGCGAAGATCTGGTTGAGCTTCGGCAGGCGCGCCTTCGGCGTGGCGAACTCCGGATCGGTTTTCCAGGTCGGCTCGCCGATGACGTCACAGATTTCGCCCCAGACCGGCGCCTGGGTGATGAAGTAGATGTAGGCGTTCGGATCCTCGGGCGCGCCCTTGCACTTGAGAATGCGGCCCGGCTGGCCGCCGCCGGAGTCGTTGCCGGCGCGCGGCGTCGCGTCGCCGAACGGGATGCCCTCCCCGTACTGCGAGTATTCGGTGAGCGGGCCGTGCTTGAGGCGCTGCTGGTCGCGCAGCTTGACGCGCGCCAGGTTCAGCACGCCGTCCTGCATGGCGCAGAGCACCTTCTGGCCGCGGCCGGTGCGCGTGCGCTGATAGAGCGCGGTGACGATGCCGAGCGCGAGATGCAGGCCGGTACCGCTGTCGCCGATCTGAGCGCCGGTGACGAGCGGCGGGCCGTCACGGAAGCCGGTCGTCGAAGCCGAGCCGCCGGTGCACTGGGCGACGTTCTCATAAACCTTGCAGTCTTCGTAGGGGCCGGGGCCGAAGCCCTTGACCGAGGCAACGATCATGCGCGGGTTGAGCTTGTGGATGTGCTCCCAGGTCAACCCCATGCGGTCGAGCGCGCCGGGCGCGAAGTTCTCGACCAGCACGTCACACTTCCTGATCAGTTCGTCGAGCACGCGCTTGCCCTGCGGGTGCTTGGAGTCGATGGTGATCGAGCGCTTGTTGTGGTTGAGCATGGTGAAATAGAGCGAGTCGGCGCCCTTCACATCGACGAGCTGGCCGCGCGTGATGTCACCGACACCAGGGCGCTCGACCTTGATGACGTCGGCGCCGAACCAGGCCAGCAACTGCGTGCAGGTCGGACCCGACTGCACGTGCGTGAAGTCGAGGATGCGGACGCCCTGCAGCGCCTTGCCATCCATGCCGAAAGGCTTCGACGACGGCTTGGGATAAGCGCCGTTGCCGTTGGCCTTCTTGGCAACGGGTTTGGCGCTCGCCTTCTTCGCAGCCGGCTTAGCCGCGGCTTTCGCCGCCTTGCGGGGCGGCTTTTTCGCCGCCGGTTTCGATTTGGCTTTCGCCTTTTTGGTCTTCTTGGCCATGCTGCGGTCCTCCACTGATTCTCTGTCTCTTGTCCCGGGCGCTGCGCAGCGCATTAGCGGTGTGCTGAAAAACCGGGACCGTTTCAAACTGGTGCGATCCCGGATCGCGGCTGCACCGCGTCCGGGATGATGCTTCGCGTCACTTCTTCTTCAACTGACTTTGCGGGTTGAGATTGCCGATGCGGCCCGATTCACTGCGGGCGCGCGGGTCGAGCACGGCG
>JAFECJ010000007.1 GCA_018242205.1 Pseudomonadota bacterium | reverse complement strand
CTCCTCGCGGCCGGTCATAGTGCCGGCGGGCGGAGCCCCGGCGCCGCCCGAGCGCTTGAGGTGCGTTTCCTCAAGCCCGCGGGCACCGCATCCAACCCCATCATCAAGACGCCTCTAGATGACGCCCCCGACCGGATCGGACGGTCAGTATATAGTCCTTCTGTAGGACCGATGTCAAGGCATTTATTCTCCGTTCTCGCCGCCTTCGCGGCGGTGAGCGGAGCTTAGACGACGGTCCCGAAAGGACGCCTACCCCAGCCGGAAGCCGCGGGCCTCGTCACCGCCCTTGAGGTCGGCGAGGATGGTCTCGCCGGCCAGCGCGGTCTGCCCGACCGCGACCATCGGCTGCGTGCCTTCCGGCATATAGACGTCGAGCCGCGAGCCGAAGCGGATCATGCCGAAGCGCTCGCCGGCGCCGAGCGGCTGGCCTTCCTTGACGTAGCAGACGATGCGCCGGGCGATCAGGCCGGCGATCTGCACCACGGCGATGCGCGTGCCGCCGGTGGCGATGACCAGCGAATTGCGCTCGTTGTCGACCGAGGCCTTGTCGAGATCGGCGTTCACGAACTTGCCGGGCTGATACAGGATCTTCTCGACGCGGCCGGCGACCGGCGAGCGGTTCACGTGGCAATCAAACACGCTCATGAACACCGAGATGCGCAGCATCGGTTTCGGCCCGAGGCCGAGCTCGTGCGGCGGCGGCGCCGTGGTCACCTGGCTGACGCGGCCGTCGGCCGGCGACACGATCAGGCCGTCGCGTACCGGGGTGACGCGCGGCGGATCGCGGAAGAAATAGACGCACCACAAGGTCAGCACGGTGCCGAGCCAGCCGAGCGGCGTCCACAGCCAGAACAGGATCAGGCTGATGAAGGCGAAGGCGCCGATGAAGGGATAGCCCTCCGGCGTGATCGGCGCGAGCTGGGAGCGGATCGATTTGACGATGGACATGGAGTGTCAGCCACGGATCGGGGTTTCCCCTCTCCCCTTGGGGAGAGGGTGGCGCGCGAAGCGCGCCGGGAGAGGGGCAGCCGCATTCTCGATGGCCGCGACAATCTCTTCCAGCACGCTGTCGGTTTGCCTCAATACATCATTGTTCCAGAAGCGTATGACGCGATAGCCCTGCCCGCGCAAGAAGGTATCGCGCCGCCCGTCGGCCTCGCTCTGGGCATGCTGGCCGCCATCGACTTCGATGATGAGTTTGCGCTCCAGTGACGCGAAATCGACGACATAAGGGCCGACCGGCACCTGCCGCTTGAACTTGCAGCCATTGAGCCGATGCGCCCGCAACCTATACCACAAGCGGCGCTCCGCATCGGTCATGCGGCCGCGTAGCTCTTTGGCTCGCTCGCGTGACATGCCGTTTGACGTTGCCCCCTCTCCCGGCTCGACCTCCGGTCGAGCCACCCTCTCCCCCAAAACGGGGAGAGGGGAAGAGTGCCCGCGGAATAGCCGAGTGCGCAAGCCAATGCTTGCGGCGCGGGGCCGGAAACTCGTAAATGCCCCGGGGGAGCGAGACAGCAGTGAAGGCCGGACCATGCCGACAGAAACAGCCCAAGCGGCGAAATTGACGCAAAGCTACGTGCACGGCGCCTCCACCATCCCGCTGATCGGCCAGACGCTCGGCGCCTATTTCGATCAGGCCGCGGCGCGCTGGGCGGACGACCTGGCGCTGGTGGTGCGGCAGCAAGACGTGCGCTGGACCTACCGGGAGCTCGCGCGCCGCGTCGACGCTTTCGCCGCCGGCCTGCTGGCGCTTGGCCTGAAGACCGGCGACCGCATCGGCATCTGGTCGCCGAACAACGCCGAATGGGTGATCACGCAATTCGCCACCGCCAAGGCCGGGCTGATCCTGGTCAACATCAACCCCGCCTACCGGCTCGCCGAGATCGAATACGCGCTGAACAAAGTCGGCTGCAAGGCGCTGATCACCGCCGACAGTTTCAAGACCAGCGACTATGTCGGCATGTTGCGCGAGCTCGCGCCCGAACTCGATCAATGCGCCCCGGGCGCGCTGGTCTCAAAACGCCTGCCCTCTTTGTCCGCCGTGATCCGGATCGGCGCCGACGAACGGCCCGGCATGTTCCGCTTCGACGACGTGATGGGCGCCGGCACCGAGGCGCATGCGCGGCAATTGCGCGAGATCGGTCCGCACCTGCAATTCGACGATCCGATCAACATCCAATTCACCAGCGGCACCACTGGCGCGCCGAAGGGCGCGACGCTGACGCATCACAACATTCTCAACAACGGCTTCTTCATCGGCGAGGCACAGCGGCTGTCGCCGGCCGACCGCGTCTGCATCCCGGTGCCGCTCTATCACTGCTTCGGCATGGTGCTCGGCAATCTCGCCTGCGTCACCCATGGCGCGGCGATGATCTATCCGGGCGAAGGCTTCGACCCGCTCGCCGTGCTGGAAACGGTCGAGGCCGAGCGCTGCACGGCGCTGTACGGCGTGCCGACGATGTTCATCGCCGAACTCGGCCATCCCGACTTCAAGCGCTTCGACCTCAAGTCGCTGCGCACCGGCATCATGGCGGGGTCGCCCTGCCCGATCGAAGTGATGCGGCGCTGCATCAGCGAGATGCACATGAGCGAAGTGACCATCGCCTATGGCATGACCGAGACCAGCCCGGTCAGTTTCCAGACCTCGTATGACGATCCGCTGGAACGCCGCGTCGGCACCGTCGGCCGCATCCATCCGCACGTCGAGGTCAAGATCGTCGACGGCGACGGACGCATCGTGCCGCCGGGCACGCCGGGCGAACTGTGCACGCGCGGCTATTCGGTCATGCTCGGCTACTGGGACGATGCGGAACGCAGCGCCGAGGCGATCGACCGCGCGCGTTGGATGCACACCGGCGATCTCGCCACGCTCGACGAGGATGGCTATTGCAACATCGTCGGCCGCCTCAAGGACATGGTGATCCGCGGCGGCGAGAATGTTTATCCGCGCGAGATCGAGGAATTCCTCTATCGCCATCCCAAGGTCGCCGACGTGCAGGTGGTCGGCGTGCCCGACGTCAAATACGGCGAGGAGCTGTGCGCCTGGATCAAGCTCAAGCCGGGTGAAACGGCCAGCGCCGAGGAGATCCGCGCCTTCTGCCAGGGCCAGATCGCGCATTACAAGATCCCGCGCTACGTGCGCTTCGTCGATGCCTTCCCGATGACGGTGACCGGCAAGGTGCAGAAGTTCATGATGCGCGCGGAAACGATCCGCGAACTGGGTCTGAGCGAGCAGAAGACCGCGTAGCGCGGCGGCGCTATTCCGCCGCGTCGACCGTGGCCGGCGTCAGCGCCGGATCATCGACCGGCGGCGGGTTGCGGTTCGGCGCGGTTTCCTCGTCGACGGCGCGGGCGAGACGCTCGCGCGCTTCCTCGGCCTCGCGCTGCCGGTTCCACATGCTGGCATAGAGGCCGTTTTGCGCCAGCAGCGCGTGATGGCTGCCGCGTTCGACGATCGCGCCCTTGTCGAGCACGATGATCTCGTCGGCGCCGACGATGGTCGACAGCCGGTGCGCGATCACCAAGGTGGTGCGGCCCTTGGACACACGCTCCAGCGCGTCCTGGATTTCCTTTTCGGTGTGGCTGTCGAGCGCCGAAGTGGCTTCGTCCAGCACCAGGATCGGCGGGCCTTTGAGAATGGTGCGCGCGATGGCGACGCGTTGCTTCTCGCCGCCGGACAGCTTCAGGCCGCGCTCGCCGACTTCGGTCTCGTAGCCCTTCGGCGAAAGACGGATGAAGCCGTCGATCTGCGCCAGCTTCGCCGCCTCTTCCACCTCGGCGTCGCTCGCTTCCCAGCGGCCGTAGCGGATGTTGTAGCGGATGGAGTCGTTGAACAGCACGGTGTCCTGCGGCACCATGCCGATCGCCTGGCGCAGCGATTTCTGCGTCACCCGTGCGATGTCTTGGCCGTCGATGGTGATATGGCCGCCCGACAGGTCGTAGAAGCGATACAGCAGCCGCGACAGCGTCGACTTGCCGGCACCCGACGGGCCGACCACCGCCACCGTCTTGCCGGCCGGCACCGTGAAGCTGATGCCCTTGAGGATCGGCCGCGCCGCGTCATAGGCGAAAGCGACATTGTCGAAGCGGATATCGCCGGCGGTCACGGCAAGCGGTTTGGCGCCGGGCGCATCGACGATCTCCGCCGGCCGGCCGAGGATCGAGAACATGATCTCGATGTCGGTGATCGCCTGCTTGATCTCGCGATAGACCATGCCCATGAAGTTCAGCGGCTGGTAAAGCTGGATCATCATGGCGTTGATGAGCACGAAATCGCCGACCGTCTTCTGCCCGGCGCGGATCTCGGTGGCGCACAGCACCATGGCGAAGGCGAGCCCGGCGGTGAAGATGATCGCCTGCCCGGCATTGAGCACCGCTAGCGAGGTGTAGGCCTTGGTCGAGGCGTCTTCGTAGCGCGCCATGGCGCGGTCATATCGCTCCGACTCGCGCTGCTCGGCGGAGAAGTATTTGACGGTTTCGTAGTTCAGCAGCGAGTCGATCGCCTTGACGTTGGCGTCGGTGTCACTGTCGTTCATCTTGCGCCGGATGCCGATGCGCCACTCGGTGGCGAAATAGGTGTAGACCAGATAGAGCGCGACGGTGACGAGGATGACGGCGACGTAGCGCCAGTCGAACTGCCACATCAGTACGCCGCAGATCAGCGTCAGCTCGATGATGGTCGGCGCCAGTTGCAGGATGACCATGCGAACGATGGTCTCGATGCCGTTGCGGCCGCGCTCCAGCACGCGGGTCAGGCCGCCGGTCTTGCGCTCGAGATGGAAGCGCAGCGACAGTTCGTGCATGTGGACGAAGGTGCGGTAGGCGAGCCGCCGCACCGCGTGCATCGCCACCTTGGCGAAGACGCCGTCGCGCATCTGTGTCGTCACCGCCATGACGATGCGCATGCCGCCGTAAGCCAGCGTCATCGCGATCGGCGCGGTTACGGCCCAGATGAGCCAGTCATTGGCGCCAACGGGCGCGCTGCCGGCGCCGGCGAGCGCGTCGGTCGCCCATTTGAACGTGAAGGGCGTGACGATGGTGGCGAGCTTGGCGGCAAGCAGCAGCACCGCGGCGCCGAGCACGCGCAGCTTGAGGTCGCGCCGGTCCGACGGCCAGATATAAGGCCAGAGATGGACGATGGTCGCCATCAGCGCGCCGCGATCGGCGGAGACGCGGGGCTGCTGGTCGGGGGTTCGGTGGGCGGCGGTCATGAGGATTCCGGAGGCGCTAGAGACCTTCATATAGGTCTAAACTGGCTGCCAATCACCCTTTCCGCCTGTATTTCCTACGGATTTTTCGTCGCCATCTTGACGGTAAGCCGCGCGGTGGGCACATCCAGAGCATGAACGCGCCTCAGAAAACCGCCTCCATCGGCAAAATCTGCGTCTATTGCGGCTCCGGCCCGGGCACCGACCCGGCCTTTATCGCGGCCGCCACCGCGCTCGGAACCGCGATGGCGAAGGCCGGTATCGGCCTCGTTTATGGCGGCGGCGACATGGGCATGATGGGCGCGGTGGCCGACGCGGTGAAGCGCAACGGCGGGTCAGTCACCGGCATCATTCCGGAGTTCCTCCTCAACAAGGAACGCGCCGGCTTCAACGGCGACGGCCTGATCGTCACCCGCGACATGCACGAGCGCAAACGCAAGATGTTCGAGATGGCCGATGCCTTCGTCGCCATGCCCGGCGGCATCGGCACGCTGGAAGAGATCGTCGAGCAGATGACCTGGGCCCAGCTCGGCCGCCACAAGAAGCCGATCCTGCTCGCCAACATCAAGGGATTCTGGGATCCGCTGTCCGCCCTGCTCGATCACATGAAGGCGCTGGCCTTCATCCGCGACGGCATGGAATTCGAATTGCTGATCGCCGACCGGGTCGACGACATCATCCCGAAACTGCAGCGCGCCGCGCAGGCCGTGCCCGAGGCCGCCACGCAGATGCCGGAAGCGGTGGCGGAGAAGCTCTGATCCTTGTCCCGGGCGCAGCGCAGCGTGAAACGATGCGCTGCAGAACCGGGACCTTCACAAGCGCTGTGATCTTTCACGATCCCGGATCTGCGGCGCACCACTGCGCTACGCTTCGTGCTGCGCCGCGTCCGGGACAAGCGCCACAAAACTCACCGCCTCGATGCGGTTGCCGTCGAGGTCGCGGATGAAGGCGGCGTAATAGCCGCCCTCGCCGTCATGCGGGCGCACGCCCGGGGCGCCGTCGCTTGAACCGCCGGCGACGAGCGCCGCGGCGTGGAAGGCATCGACCATCTCCGTCGAACGCGCGCGGAAACAAATATGCGCACCGCTGCCGGCTTCGACCGGCGTCATGTCGCGGCGCAAGTTGATCCAGAACTCGGAATATTGCTTGCCGAAGCCGACGGTGGTGTCCCGCGTATCGATCCGCGTCATGCCGATGGCGCCGAGCACGGCGTCGTAGAAGCGCGCCGAAGCCTCGAGATCGCGGACGGCAATGGAGACGTGGTCGATCATGTGTCCGGCGAAAACCCTATGCACGTCATGGCCAGGCTTGTCCCGGCCATCCACGTCTTAGGGCAATCATAGTAAATCGTGGATGCCCGGCACAAGGCCGGGCATGACGGCCGTTGCTGACTACGCCGGCGCGCCGGACTTCACCAGCTTGTAGACGATCGAATCCATCAGCGCCTGGAACGAGGCGTCGATGATGTTCGGCGACACGCCGATCGTGGTCCAGTGCTCGCCGTTCTCGTCCTCGCTTTCGATCAGCACGCGGGTCACGGCCTCGGTGCCGCCATTGAGGATACGCACCCGGTAGTCGGTAAGCTTGAGGCCTTTGATGTAATCCTGATACTTGCCGAGATCCTTGCGCAGCGCGTGATCGAGCGCGTTGACCGGGCCGTTGCCTTCGGCGGCCGAGATCATGCTCTCGTTGCCGACCTTGACCTTGACCACCGCCATGGTGACGGTGACGCGCTGGCCGATGGCGTTGTCGCGCTGCTCGACATTGACGTCGAATTGCGAGACGTCGAAATAATCCGGCACGGTGCCGAGCGTGCGCCGCGCCAGGAGTTCGAACGAGGCGTCGGCCGCTTCATAGGCATAGCCGATAGCCTCGCGCTCCTTGACGATCTCCAGGAGGCGACCGATGCGGCGGTCGTCCTTGTCGACTTTGAGGCCGATGCGGTCGAGCTCGGCCAGCACGTTCGACTTGCCCGCCTGCTCCGACACCAGCACCTTGCGCTTGTTGCCGACGGCGTCCGGATTGACATGTTCGTAGGTCTCCGGCTGCTTCATGATCGCGGACGCATGGATGCCGGCCTTGGTGGCGAACGCGTTCTCGCCGACATAGGGCGCGTAGCGGAACGACGGCCGGTTGAGCCGCTCGTCGAGCGCGCGCGACACCTTGGGAAGCGACTTTAGCGCCGTATCGCTGACGCCAATGTCGAACCTCCCGGCGAATTCCTTCTTCAGCTTCAATGTCGGGATGATCGAGACCAGATTGGCGTTGCCGCAACGTTCGCCCAGACCGTTGAGCGTGCCCTGGATCTGCCGCGCGCCGGCGCGTACCGCGGCGAACGAATTGGCGACCGCCTGCTCGGTGTCGTTATGAGCGTGGATGCCGACATGATCGCCCGGAATGACCTTGACGACGTCGCCGACGATCTTCTCCACCTCATGCGGCAGCGTGCCGCCATTGGTGTCGCACAGCACCACCCAGCGCGCGCCCTCGTCATAGGCAGCCTTGGCGCACTCCAGGGCGAATTTCGGATTGGCCTTGTAGCCGTCGAAGAAATGTTCGCAGTCGAGCAGAACCTCTTTGCCGCTCGCCTTCGCCGCCTTGACGCTGTCGCGGATCGAAGCGAGGTTTTCCTCCAGCGTGGTCTCCAGCGCCACCTTGACGTGATAGTCCCACGACTTGGCGACGAAGCAGATGGCGTCGGCCTTGGCGGCGATGAGCGCGGCGACGCCGGGATCGTTCGAGGCGGAGCGTCCGGGGCGGCGCGTCATGCCGAACGCCGTGAACTGGCCCTTGTGCGGGCGGCTTTCCGCGAACAACTCGGTGTCGGTCGCGTTGGCGCCGGGATAGCCGCCCTCGACATAATCGATGCCGAGCTCGTCAAGCATGGCGGCAATGGCGATCTTGTCGGCGAACGTGAAATCGACGCCGTTGGTCTGCGCGCCGTCGCGCAACGTCGTGTCGAACAGATACAAGCGCTCTTTACTCATGACGCACAGCCTTCACGCTCACCACAAACCGAAATACTTGGTCGCCACGGCCACCGCCGCGGCGATCACCGCGACCTTGAGGACGATGTAATAAAGCCAGTGCCGCGGGAACGGCGTATCGGGCTTCTTCATGATGGTTTCGTCGCCTCCGGTTTAGCTGCCAGTGCCTTGGCCAAGGTGGTATTGGCGAGCCACTCGTCGCCGACCGACACCGAATTGCGCTGCTGCGCGGTGTAGCCGCGCTTCTCGAAGAAGCCGCGCGCGGTGTCTGAGGCATCGACGGTGAGTTTCTCGGCGCCGCGGGCGCCGGCGAGCTTTTCCAGCGCGTCAGCGAGCAACGCAGCCGCCCCCTGCCCGGCCGCCGCCGGATGCACGTACAGCATGTCGATCTTGGTGTTGCCGGCGAGCGAGGCGAAGGCCACGGGCGAACCGTCGAAGGTCGCGATCAGCGTCAACTGGCTGCCGAGCCGATGCGCCAGATCGTCGGGGTCGTCGACGCTCTCGATCCACGCCTCCTGCTGAGCCTCGCTGTAATCCTCACCGGTCAATTCGAGAATGCTCTCTCGGAAGATTTCGGCGAGTAACGGCGTGTCCTCGGCCAGGAACGGCCGCAACGCCAGCTTGGGAGTGGCGGTCGCCATCAGCGCCATCCTCCTTCGCGATGCGGGGAATGCGGCGGCCAGTCGGCCGTGTCGTGATCGGGATGCTGATAGGACACGACCTGCGCCTTGAATGCCTCCAGCTTCGGCTCGGCGCCCGGTGGGCGCATCGGCAGCGCGCACATGCCGTCATAAAACGGCTGCTTGCTCTCCGGATTGAGCTGGATGGTCGGCGGCGCGACCGACGGATCGTCGAAGGTGCAGACCGCGATTTCGACCGGCCCGCCATATTCATACGTCAGCGGCGTGCCGCAGTCGGCGCAGAAGCCGCGTTCGACCTTGTTCGACGAGCGGAAGCGCTTCGGTTCGCCGCGCGTCCATTCGAGATCATGCACCGAGACCAGCAGCGCGAACGGCGCGCCGAACGCTTTCTGGCACATGCGACAATGGCAGATCGAGGCGCGGCCGAACTGCGAGCCGCGATAGCGCACCGCACCGCACTGGCAGCCGCCGGAATGCATCTGGCTCATCGCGCACTCCTTTTTTCTTCACCTCTTCCCGCCCGCGGGGAGAGGTCGACGTCCGAGCGATAGCGAGGGCGTCGGGTGAGGGGCATGGCACCGCCTCGCCACAAGCGCCCCCTCACCCGGCTCGCACCTTTGGTGCTCGCCACCCTCTCCCCGTAAACGGGGAGAGGGAAAGAGGCCGCGCGCATGGACAAACTCATCGCGCGATCTCCCAGGTGGTGCCTTCCTTGGAATCCTTAAGCACGACGCCCATGGCAGCGAGCTCGTCGCGGATGCGGTCGGACTCCTTGAAATCCTTGGACGCCCGCGCCGCCTTGCGCGCCGCGATCAGACCCTCGACCTTGGCGGCATCGACGCCGCTGGCGACCTGGCGGCGGCTCGCCCAGTCCTTGGCGCTCTCGCGCAGGAATCCGAGCGCCCGCAAGGTGCCGGCGAATTCGCCGCGCAACTTGTCCTCGCCGGCCTGAATGCGGTTGCGCAGGCCGTGCAGTGCGGTGATGACCTGATGGGTGTTGAGGTCGTCACACAATGCCTCGAGCACCGGCGCCGAGATCGTAGCGCCCGGCGCGTCATTGGCGATCCAGTACCAATCGTCGAGCGTCTTCCAGGCTTCTTCGAGTCCCTTCACCGTCCAGTCGATCGGCTGACGGTAATGCGTCTTCAGCATGTTGAAGCGCGCCACCTCGCCCGGCCAGTCCTTCAGGACGTCGCGGATGGTGATGAAGTTGCCGAGCGACTTCGACATCTTCTCGCCTTCGACCTGCAGGAAGCCGTTGTGCATCCAATAATTCGCCATGACATCCTGGTGAAAGGCGCAGCGCGATTGCGCGATTTCGTTCTCGTGATGCGGAAACACGAGATCGATGCCGCCACCGTGGATGTCGAAGGTCTCGCCGAGATGCTTCCACGACATCGCCGAGCATTCGATGTGCCAGCCCGGACGGCCCGGCGTCTTGATGCCGCCCGGCGACGGCCAGCCCGGCTCGCCGGGCTTCGACGGCTTCCACAGCACGAAGTCCTGCGCGTCCTTCTTGTAAGGCGCGACCTCGACGCGGGCGCCGGCGATCATCTCGTCCATCGGCCGCTTGGAGAGCTGGCCGTAGTCCGACATCGACGGCACGTTGAACAGCACATTGTCTTCGGCCACGTAAGCGTGGCCCGATTTGATCAGGCGCTCGATGATCGCCTTCATCTCCTCGATGTGCTCAGTTGCGCGAGGCTCGACGGTCGGCGGCAGGCAGCCGAGGGCGGCGACGTCTTCCTTGAAGTTCTTGTAGGTCTCTTCGGTCAGTTGGCGGATGTCGATGCCGCGCTCGGCGGCGCGCGCATTGATCTTGTCGTCGACGTCGGTGATGTTGCGGACATATTTGACGTGGGCTTCGCCGTAGAGGTGGCGCAGCAGCCGGAACAGCACGTCGAAGACGATGACCGGCCGCGCGTTGCCGATATGGGCATAGTCGTAGACCGTCGGCCCGCACACATACATGCGCACCATGGCCGGATCGATCGGCGTGAAAACGCGCTTCTCGCGCGACAAGGTATCGTAAAGCCGCAATTCCATAAGGGTCACCAATAGCCGGCGCTCCCGCTGGCCGGGCGTCCCTTTGTATCTCGATTCGAGAAAAGACGGCCTCAGCCAGCGTTTGGGCGCTAGCTAATAATCTCCCGGCAAATGCCGCGAATGAGGGTCAGGCCAGTCATGGCGCGCACCATGCGCGATATCGGGCCCAAGCGTCAAGCCGCCCGGCAAATCGGCAGTCGGCAGAAGCGTTTGGCGCGCGGCCGGCGTCGGTTAAGCGGGCCTTAACAAAACCGCAGCATGATGGCCGCCCGGCTTTATCAAACAGCTTCATCGAACCCGCGCGGGCCTGCCCCGCCCTGAAAACGGATGTGTCCATGCGTCGCCTTGTGGCCGGCATCGGCCTCCTCGCCAGTCTCGCTTCGATCCCAGCAGCCCACGCCGAGCGGAAAATGTTCATCATCGGCGCCGACGCCAATGGCTACGGCATCGACCGCTGCCTCGTCAGCGGCGCGCCCTGCGGCGCGGCGGCAGCCGCCGCCTACTGCCACACCCAGAACTTCGCCACGGCGATGTCGTATCGCAAGGTCGATCGCGACGACATCACCGGGGCCATTCCGGCCGGCGGCGCCGGCGGCTGCAAAGGCCCGGGCTGCGATGACGTGGTGGCGATCGTCTGCAACCGCTGACGCGGCCGTCGTCCACAGAAGTTCCATCGTGACTCGTCGGGCGGGCGACGGACGTCTTTAAATCGGCCGCCGCGGTTGAGTTATCGGCGTCACCCCGGTACGTAGGAATTCCGGTTCCTTCGACCGCACGGACGCATGATCAAGGCTCGCGAAACCCCGATCCACACAGCCGCCGAAGCAGCCGCCGAACGCGCCGCCAGCCTGGCCGAGCGGCCATTGAAGCTGCTGATCGCGGCGTCCGTCATTCTGCCGCTGACCATTTTCGCCATCGCGTCGTGGATTTCCTACGGTCAGCACATGAGCGAGGCGTCCGATCGCCTGCAGCGGACGGTCGGCACCATGCAGGAACACGCCGTCAAGGTGTTCGAGACCTTCGCCATCAGCGAGCGCTATCTCGAGGAACTGTTCAACGACGTGCCTGACGCCGCCATTCGCCGCGACCAGCAGTCCTACAGCGCGCGCATCCGCAATTTCATCAAGACCCTGCCGCAGCTGCGCGATCTCTGGGTCATCGACCGGCACGGCCGGCCGCTGGTCGCCGGCACGGTCTATCCGCTGCCGCCGGATCTCGACCTGTCGGACCGCGACTACTTCACCGCGCATACCTCGGGCAACGTCGACACTTATATCAGCAAGGTGGTGCGCGCGCGCGCCGCCGACACAAGTTTCTTCGCCATCACGCGCAAGCGCGAGACGGCCTCGGGGCAGTTCGACGGCGTCTATCTGGTCTCGATCGCGCCGGAATATTTCACGCGCTATTATTCGCAACTGCCGCCGTCGGACGTCAGCGTCGCCGGCCTTATTCGCGCCGACGGCGTAACGCTGGCGCGCTATCCGTCGGCTGCCCCGTCGACGCTGCCGTCGACGACGCCGATGATGAAAGCGATCGCCATGCAGCCGACCGCCGGGCTCACTTATGGCGTGTCGGCGCTCGACAGCGAGAAGCGCATCATCGCCTACCGCAAGCTGCCCGATTACGGCGTCTACGTTTACGCCGGGCTGAACATCGCCACGGTGCGCTCCGAGTGGCTCAGCGACATGTCGGCGCACCTCGTGTTCGGCATTCCGGCGACGCTCGCCATGGTTGGGCTCGGCATCCTCACCTTGCGTCATACGCGGCGCGAAGCCGAAATCCACGCGCAGCTCGCCCAGGAAGCGGCCCGGCGGCAATCGACCGAACTCGCACTGCGCCAAGCGCAGAAGATGGAGGCGGTCGGCCGTCTCACCGGCGGCATCGCCCACGACTTCAACAACCTGCTCACCGCCATCATCGGCAACGTCGAGCTGGCGCTACGGCGCAATACGTCGGAAGACGGCCGGGTCGCCAACTCGCTCAATGCCATCCGCCAGGCCTCGATGCGCGCAGCGACCCTGGTGCAGCGTCTGCTCACCTTCTCGCGGCAGCATCCGCAAGAAGTGAAGGTCGTCGACATCAACCGGCTGGTCACCGACATGTCGGATCTGCTGCACCGCTCGATCGGCGAGACGGTGCGGGTGGAAACCGTGCTGGCCGGCGGTTTGTGGAAGGCCGCGCTCGACCCCAACCAGCTCGAGAGCGCGATCCTCAATCTTTCGGTCAACGCCCGCGACTCGATGCCGAACGGCGGGCGGCTGACCATCGAAACGTCCAACGCCTATCTCGACGAGAGCTACCTCAAGCAGTCGGGTGCCGAGGTCGAGGCCGGGCAATTCGTGCTGGTCGCCGTCAGTGACACCGGCACCGGCATGACGCCGGAGGTGCGCGACCGCGCCTTCGATCCGTTCTTCACCACCAAGCCGGCCGGCGCCGGCTCGGGGCTGGGCCTCAGCATGGTGTACGGCTTCGTCAAGCAATCGCACGGTCACGTCCAGATCTACAGCGAGATGGGGCAAGGCACGTCGATCAAGATGTACTTCCCGCGGCTCAACGACCCGTCGGCTTATCCGGCCTGGGAGGCGGACGCCGAACTCGTCAGCCAACGTCAGGGCAAGCACTCCGAAACCATCCTGCTGGTGGAGGACGACCAGGACGTCAGCCGTTTCGTCATCGACGCCTTGACCGACATCGGCTACCGCGTCGTCCACGCCGAGACCGCGGCCGACGCGCTCGACAAGCTCAAGGCGACGCCGGAAATCGCGCTGCTGTTCACCGATGTAGTGCTGCCGGGCGGCACAAACGGCCGCGAACTGGCCAACGAGGTCAAGAAGCAGCGGCCCGAACTACCGGTCGTGTTCGCCACCGGCTATACCCGCAACGCCATCATCCATCACGGCCGGCTCGACACCGACGTTGATCTTCTGACCAAGCCGTTCACCACCGAGGCGCTGGCGACGAAGGTCCGGCAGACGCTCGACGACGCCGCCAAGTCGCGACGGCGCGGCCCGCAAGCCTAGATTTCGGCTGCCTCAGAATTCCCTGCCAATGGCGTGGTCGAGCGACCAGCGTCCGCCGCCGCGCACGAGGAAGTGCAGCACCGCGATCGCCCAGAACAACGGATATTCAATGCCGAGCTTGTTCCAGTAGAAGCCGTTGGCGGCGTGAAATTGAATCGCAACCAGCAGGAAGACGAGCACCGGCACGGCGGCGAGCCGGGTGAGAAGACCGGCGGCGAGACAGAGACCGCCGCAGAACTGCGTGATGCCGGCCGCCGTCGCCCAGAACGCCGCGGGGTGAAAACCGGCCTGCGCGAAGAAGGCGATGTTGGCATCGCGCGCGCCGAACAGGATCAGATAGCCGTGCGCCGCCATCGACAGGCCGGCACACAGCCGGATGAGCGGCTCGGTCACCGGTGCCAAGGCCTCGTACAGACGGCCCATGGCCGGAATCAAAAGACGTGGCTCGCCGGTCATGATGCCCTCACCTGTTTGCAGGACGCCGCGGCGTCGGCCCACGCCGGGCGCGGCACCGCGAGCCGGAGCATAGCCGATCCGGCCTCAGCCCACGCTGTCGGGGCGCCGCACCGGCGGCGGGCCTTGTCGGCCGGTAGCAAAGAAATACTCCGGCGCCTCAGGGTTTAGTCCAGGGTGTGGAACAAGTTAGAACCCTTCCAAACAGGTTGCGCGACCGAGGCCAATCGGCCAAATTCACGAGCGCGCGCCGGATGATATCCCACAGCACCATGTTCAATCCGGCGCATGGGGACCGGCATCCGGCGATGAACGACAGAACGGGCAATGGCATTTCGGCGCCTAGCGACCCGCCGCTCACGCTGGAGACGTTTCTGCCGTGGCGGCTGTCGATGTGCGCGCAACTGGTGTCGCTGGCGCTGGCGAAGGTCCATGCCGACCGGCACCAGCTCGGCCCACCGGAATGGCGGGTGCTCGTCATCCTGGCCCAATTCGGCAACATGACCGCCAAGGCGGTGGGCGCACGCGCCCAGATGCACAAGACCAAGGTGTCGCGCGCGGTCGCGGTGCTGGAGAAGCGCAAGCTGGTGACGCGGCGCAGCAACAGCGCCGACCTGCGCGAGGCCTTCCTGTCGCTGACCCCGGCCGGGCGCTGCGCCTACGACGAACTGGCGCCCGGTGCGCTGGAATTCGCCGATCGTCTGATCGCCGCCATCGACCCGGCGGACCGCGACGCGCTGCTCCGGATTCTGGAGCGGCTCTCGCAACGGTCGGTCGAGATCGCCGCAGATATCGCCAACGGCTCCCCGGCCCGCTAAATTCGACGCGCTCGACCGCCATCCTGCCGGGGGACCACTTCGTGAAGCTGTACAGCTATTTCCGCTCATCCGCCGCCTATCGCGTGCGGATCGCGCTCAATCTCAAGGGCCTGCCCTACGAGATGACATCGATCCACCTGACCAAGGGGGGCGGCCAGCAGTTCACGGATGAATTCCGCGCCATTAATCCGCAGATGCGGGTGCCGGCGCTGCAACTGTCCGGCGGCGAAGTGCTCACGCAGTCGCTCGCCATCATCGCCTATCTCGACGAGGTCTATCCCGACCCGCCGCTGCTGCCTGCGGAGGCGCTCGACCGCGCCCGCGTCCGTGCGGCGGCGCAGATCGTCGCCTGCGATATCCATCCGCTCAACAATCTCGTGGCGCTACGCTATCTCAAGCGCAATCTCAATCAGGAGCAGGCCGCGATCGACGCCTGGTACCATCACTGGGTGATCGAGGGCTTCAAGGCGCTCGAGCAGATGCTCGCGCCCGGACCTTACTGCTTCGGCTCGCATGTCACGCTGGCCGATGTTTGTCTGGTGCCGCAGGTGTTCAATGCGCGCCGCCTCAACGTGCCGCTCGACCCCTTCCCGAAAATCGTCGGCGTCGAGGCCGCGTGCCTCAAGCTCCCGGCCTTCGACAAAGCACGGCCGGAAAAGCAACCCGACGCCGAATAACCACGGCTCGGCGGCTCTCTCGCGAGACCGCCGTCATCCGATTCTCCTCCAGCCTCCGGGACCATGCCGTGACCGCCGCCAAACTTGCCCGCGTCGTCTTGTGGATGACCGGCGCGCTATTGTCGTTCTCGGCGATGGCGGTGTCGGTGCGCGAACTATCGCGCGGCGGCTTCAACGTGTTCGAGATTCTCGCCATCCGCAGCAGCGTCGCCCTGGTGATCCTGCTGTCGCTGACGCTGCTGCGGCCTGAATTGCGGAGCCACTTGTGGCCGCAGCGCTTCGGTCTCAACGTCTTGCGCAACGTCGTCCACTATGCCGCGCAATACGCCTGGGCGTTCAGCGTCACCATCCTGCCATTGGCCATGGTGTTCTCGCTGGAATTCACCATGCCGGCCTGGACAGCGCTGCTGGCGCCGTGGCTGCTCGGCGAACGTCTGACGCCGAGCCGCATCGGCGTCATCGTCCTCGGCCTGGTCGGCGTGCTGGTCGTCCTGCGACCGGGTTTTGCCAGCTTCAATCCTGCGGCCGGCCTCGTTCTGCTTGCGGCGATCGGCTTCGCAATCACCATGATCACCACCAAAATGCTGACGGCGACGCAGACGACGTTCAGCATCCTGCTGTGGATGATGATCATCCAGTTTCCGCTGTCGCTGGCCGGCAGCAATCCGGCCATCTTCTTCGATTCGGGGCTCTACGACCTGCGCCACATTTTGCCCGCAATTGGCGTCGGTATTTCCGGTCTCAGCTCGCACTACTGTCTCGCCAACGCCTTTCGAGCCGGCGACGCTACGCTGGTGGTACCGCTCGATTTCATGCGAATTCCGCTCATCGCGGTCGTCGGCTGGGCGTTCTACGGCGAAGCGCTCGATGTCTGGGTGCTGGTCGGCGCGCTGATCATCATCGCCGGCGTTCTCTGGAACCTGCGCTCCGAACGCGCGCGGGCCCACTGAGATCGCCGCCCCATCGTCCTCGCATGGCCCTATTTTTCCGATTAGAGTGCGCCGCATGAGAAGCTTACTGACGTCCGCCTTCGCCGCTTTCGGCGCGCTCGCCGCCCTTACCGCGATCACCCCCGTCCAGGCGCAACAAGGCAGCCCGACCTGCCAGCGCCTCGAGGCGCAGTTGACGTCGCTCGATCGCGGCAATGCCGATCCGGCCCAGGCCGACCGCATCCGCAGGGCCGAAGACGCCGTCAACCGCCAGCAATACGAAGTCGACCGGCTCGTCTCGCAGAGCCGTCAGAACGGCTGCGAGAGCTCCGGATTCTTTTCGATCTTCTCCAACCCGCCGCCGCAATGCGGCGCCCTCACCCGCCAGATCGGTCAGCAGCGCAATCAGCTTGAGCGCCTCCAGGTACAGCTCGAACAGCTCTCCGGCGGCACGACCGAGCGCGCCGCGCAACGTCAATCGCTGCTGATCGCGCTCGGCGACAACAATTGCGGTCCGCAATATCGTTCGGCGGCGATTCAGGGGCAGCAAGGCGGCTTCTTCGACCGCCTGTTCGGCGGCGGCAATGGCGGCAGCGGCAGCGGCGGCGGCATCTTCTCGACGCCACAGGGCCAGATGGGCGGCACGTACCGCACCATCTGCGTGCGCACCTGCGACGGCTATTATTATCCGATTTCCTACGCCACCACGCCGGACCACTTCCAGCAGGACGCGCAGACCTGTCAGCGCACCTGCCCGGCGGCGCCGGTGCAGCTTTACACCTATCACAATCCCGGCGAGGACGTGCCGCAGGCGGTGTCGCTCGACGGCCAGCCTTATACGTCGCTACCGACCGCGTTCCAGTATCGCAAGTCGCTTGACAAATCGTGCAGTTGCCGCCGCCCTGGCGAGAGCTGGGCCGAAGCGCTCAAGGCGCTCGGCACCGACGAGACCCTGGCGCCCGGCGACGTCGTCGTCACGCCGGAGAACGCCAAGAAGCTGTCGCAGCCGCGTCCCGCTTCCGGCAAACCCGGCGCCACCGGACCGCGCAGCGATGCATCGACGCCGGGGCTAAAGCCGACAACGTCGGGCAGCGAAATGCGCAGCGTCGGCCCGACTTTCCTGCCGGCGCGGCAACAGTAACAATTATCGCCGTTCGTCCCCGCGAAAGCGGGGACCCAGAAGAAATGGATTCCCGCTTGCGCGGGAATGAACGGAGGATGAGGTTGCGCTGCCGCCAGAAACCTAAAAATCCACCGCCTCGCCCTTCACCGGCTGACCGGTGAGTAACGACGTGTCCGGTTTAGGCAACGGCTGGCCGGAATCGCGGAAACGGTTGGTGATCGGATAACGCCGGTCGCGGCCGAAATTCTTCAGCGTCACCTTGACGCCCGGCGCCGCCTGTCGGCGCTTGTATTCGGCGATGTGCAAGAGCCGTTCGACGCGCATCACGGTGTCGCGGTCGAAGCCGGCGGCGGTGATGACGGAGACCGGCTCCTCGCGCTCGACCAGGCGTTCGAGGATCGCATCGAGCACGCTGTAAGGCGGCAGCGAATCCTCGTCCTTCTGGTTCTCACGCAGTTCGGCGGTCGGCGGCCGCGTAATGATGTTGTCCGGGATCACCGGACCGTCCGGTCCGAGCGCACCTTCGGGCTTCCAGGCATTGCGCAGCCGGCTCAGGCGAAACACCTCGGTCTTGTAGAGATCCTTCACCGGATTGAAGCCGCCATTCATGTCGCCATAGAGCGTGGCGTAGCCGACCGACATCTCCGACTTGTTGCCGGTGGTGACGACCATCAGATTGAACTTGTTGGAGATCGCCATCAGGATCGTGCCGCGGGCGCGGGCCTGCAGGTTTTCCTCGGTGACGTCGCTCGGCAGTTTGTCGAAGGCAGGCGCAAGCGCCGCGAGGAAGCCCTCCACCGCCGGCGCGATCGGCAGGATGTCGTAGCGCACGCCGAGCGCCTTGGCGCAGGCCGCGGCGTCGGTGAGCGATTCCTGCGAGGTGTAGCGGTACGGCAGCATCACGCAGCGTACGCGCTGCGGCCCGAGCGCGTCGACCGACATTGCCGCCACCAGCGCCGAGTCGATGCCGCCCGACAGGCCGATGACGACGCCGGGAAATCCGTTCTTGTTGACGTAATCGCGCAGGCCCAGCACGCAGGCGGCGTAGTCGGCGCGCTCGGCCTCGATCGCCGCGACCATCGGACCGTTCTCGCAGAGCCAGGTGCCGTCGCGGCGCAGCCATTGCGTCGTCACGATCGCTTCCTCGAAGGCGCCAAGCTGGAACGCCAGCGAGCAGTCGGCGTGCAGGCCGAACGACACGCCGTCGAAGATCAGTTCGTCCTGGCCGCCGACCTGATTGACGTAAACCATCGGCAGGCCCTGCTCGGTGACCCGCGACACCGCGATGTTGAGGCGCACGTCGCTCTTCTGCCGCCAGTACGGCGAGCCGTTCGGCACCAGCAGGATTTCGGCGCCGGTCTCGGCCAGGCACTCGACGATGTCGGCGCCCCAGATGTCCTCGCAGACCGGCACGCCGAGCCGTACCCCCTTGAAGTTGATTGGCCCCGGCAACGGACCCGCGGCGAAGACACGCTTCTCGTCGAACACGCCATAATTCGGCAGATCGACCTTGAAGCGCAGCGCCGCGATGCGGCCGGCCTCCAGCAGCGCCACGGCGTTATAGAGCTTGCCGTCCTCGACCCAGGGCGTGCCGACCAGGAGCGCCGGACCGCCCGCCCCTGTCTCACGCGCCAGGTCCTCGACGGCCGTGCGGCAGGCCGCCTGGAAGGCCGGCTTCAGCACCAGGTCTTCCGGCGGGTAGCCGGCGATGAACAGTTCGGGGAAGACGACAATGTCGGCGCCCTGGCGCTGCGCTTCCTCGCGGGCGCGACGCACCTTGGCGGCATTGCCGGCGACGTCGCCGACAGTCGGGTTGAGCTGGGCGCAGGCGATCGCCAGTCGGTCGGCAGGTCGTCCGTCAGGACCGCGAGAGTTCATGCGAAGACCTCTACCGCTTCGACCCGAGGGCGGGCAACGGCCGGCCGTTGCAGGCCAGCCTTGCCGTTACAGCCCCGCCACCGCCGGCAGCGGCCGGCCCGCCCGCTCCCGGCGCAGCCGATCGGCCAGCAGGAAGGAGAGATCGATCGCCTGCTCGGCATTGAGCCGCGGATCGCAGACCGTGTGGTAGCGGTCGTTGAGATCCTTGTCGGAAATGGCGCGGGCGCCGCCAGTGCATTCAGTGACATTCTGCCCGGTCATCTCCAGATGCACGCCGCCGGCATGGGTGCCTTCGGCGGCATGGATGTCGAAGAACGAACGCACTTCCTTGAGGATGAGATCGAACGGCCGCGTCTTGTAGCCCGAGGCCGAGGTAATGGTGTTGCCGTGCATCGGATCGCACGACCACACCACCGAGCGGCCCTCGCGCTTCACCGCGCGAACGAAAGCCGGCAGATGCTCGCCGACCTTCTCGGCGCCGAAGCGGCCGATGAGCGTCAGACGGCCCGGCTCGTTGTCCGGATTGAGGGTGTCGATCAGGCGCAGCAGGTCGTCGACCTTGAGCGACGGACCGCACTTGAGGCCCAGCGGGTTCTTGATGCCGCGCGCGTATTCAATATGCGCATGGTCATGCTGACGCGTACGATCGCCGATCCAGATCATGTGGCCGGAGGTCGCGTACCAATCACCGGTCGTCGAATCGATGCGGGTCAGCGCCTGCTCGTAGCCGAGCAGCAGCGCTTCATGGCTGGTGTAGAAATCGGTGGTGCCGAGCGCGCTGTCGACCGCGAACGTGAGTCCGCAGGCGCGCATGAAATCGAGCGCGCCGGAGACGCGGTCGGCGAGATCGGCGTAGGCCTTCGACTGCGGCGAGTCAGACACCGACTGGATCATCCAGCGGTGCACGTTTTCGACGCTCGCATAACCGCCCTTGGCGAAAGCGCGCAGCAGGTTCAGAGTCGCCGCCGACTGGCGATAGGCATCCATCTGCCGGCGCGGATCGGGCGTGCGCGCTTCCGGCGTGAAGGCGATGTCGTTGATGATGTCGCCGCGGTAGCTCGGCAGCTCGATGCCGTCCTTCTTCTCGGTCGCCGACGAACGCGGCTTGGCGAACTGGCCGGCGATGCGGCCGACCTTCACCACCGGCGAGGCGCCGGCATAAGTGAGGACGATCGCCATCTGCAGGAAGACGCGAAAGAAATCGCGGATGTTGTTGGCGCCGTGTTCGGCAAAGCTCTCGGCGCAGTCGCCGCCCTGGAGCAGGAAAGCCTCGCCCTTGGCGACGCGGCCGAGCGCCGCCTTCAGGTTGCGCGCCTCGCCGGCAAATACCAGCGGCGGGAAGGTCGCCAGCTGCTTTTCGGTGTCGGCCAGGAGCTGCTGGTCCGGATAGTCCGGCACCTGCAGAATGGGCTTGTTGCGCCAGCTATCGGGCGCCCAACGCTCGGGCATCGCATTTACTCCAACGATTTGGCGGGTTTATACACGAAACAAGGCAGCCGAAGCCAGCCAATAGCGGGCGCAGCGTTAACCGTGTTTCCGCCCTATTCGGCGGCCCGGCCGGCGGCGCGGCGGCTGTAGCTGGCGGCCTTCTCGCGCATCGTCACCAGTTCCTCGGCCATGGTCGGGTGCACCGCCATGGTGGCGTCGAAGTCGGCCTTGGTGGCCCCCATCTTCACGGCGATGCCGATGAGCTGGATCAGTTCCCCGGCATCCGGCCCAGCGATGTGGCAGCCGACCACCCGGCCAGTGTCGCCATCGACCAGGAGCTTCATGAACACCCGGGTCGCCCGCCCGGACAAGGTCGCCTTCATCGGCCGGAACGTGGTCTTGTAGACGTCGACGGTGTCGAGCTGCTCGCGCGCCTGCGCCTCGGTGAGACCGATGACGCCGAGCTCCGGCTCGGAGAACACTGCGGTCGGCACGTCGGCGTGATCGACGCGGGTCGGCTTGCCGCCATAGACGGTGTCGGCGAAAGCATGGCCCTCGCGGATCGCCACCGGCGTGAGATTGACGCGGTTGGTGACGTCGCCGACGGCGTAGATGTTCGGCACTGCGGTGCGCGAATATTCGTCGACTTCGATGCCGCCATGCTCGTGGATTTTGCAGCCGAGATTGTCGATGCCGAGCCCCATCACGTTCGGTCGCCGGCCGATGGCGAACATCACCTTATCGGCGGCGATTCTCTGACCGTCGGACAGATGCGTGAGGTATTCGTCGCCCGCCTTGTCGATCGCGGTGACGGTGTGGCCGCACAGCACCTTGATGCCGCGCGTCTGCATCTCGTTGCGCAGATGCTCGCGGATGTCGTCGTCGAAGCCGCGCAGGATGTTCTCGCCGCGATAGACCAGCGTCACTTCGCTGCCCATGCCGGCGAAGATGCAGGCGAACTCGACCGCGATGTAGCCGCCGCCCTGCACGACGATGCGCTTCGGCAACTCGGGCAGATGCAGCGCTTCGTTCGACGAGATGGCGTGCTCGATGCCCGGAATGGGCGGCCCCATATGCGGCCAGCCGCCGGTGGCGATCAGAATATTGTCGGCAGTGACCTTCTCGCCGCTCGACAGAAGCACGGTGTGGCGGTCCTCGAACACGGCGCGGCTGCGCACGATCTTGACCTTGGAGCGCTCGAGATTGGCGACGTAGGCCGCCTCGAGGCGGTCAATCTCGCGGTCCTTGTTGGCGATCAAGGTCGGCCAGGAGAAACTCGCCTCCGGGACGGTCCAGCCGAAACCGGCGGCGTCCTCAAATTCATGTGAAAAGCGCGAAGCGTAGACCAGCAGCTTCTTCGGCACGCAGCCGCGAATGACGCAGGTGCCGCCGACGCGAAATTCCTCGGCGATCATCACCCGCGCGCCGTAATTGGCCGCAATGCGCGCGGCGCGCACCCCGCCGGAGCCCGCGCCGATCACGAACAGATCGACGTCATATTGCGATTTGGAAGACTGCGTCATCGGCATTGCCTCGCCCGCCCTCACAACGCGGGCTGGCGTCAGGCGGCCCGGCTAATTAAAGCTTGTGACCCTTCTTCTTCAAGCCCTCGCGCATCTTGCCGATGACCTCGTCCGACAAAGATGCAGCCCACTCCTGCGCGTATTTCAGACTGGCGTCGACGACCTTGGGCTGCTCGGCGAGCAGCTTCTTGCCGGCCGGCGAGTTGTAGAAGGCCAGGATGTCCTTCAATTCCTGCTCGGTGAAGTGCGAGGCGTAGATCTCGGTCACCTTGGCGTACACCTCCTGCAGCCGCGGCTCGTAATCCTTGCGCAGCTCGTTGGCGACCGCGGTGGCGTCGTTGGTCATCGTCGGGTCCTGCTGGATGAAGAACAGCCGCGCCTGCTCGATCACGCCGGGAATGAGCGGCGCAAACACCTGGTTCGCACCGGTGATCTTCTGAATCTCGCCCGCCATTTTAAGCGCGGCCTGGCTCGGCTGCGCCATCGCATGCCCCGACAGGACAAGCGCGGCCGCGACCATCGTCAAGCGAACGCCACGCCAGGAAGCTTGATGGAACGTCATCGTGGTAACTCCGTTTTCGACCTACCGGTCCCGCTCGACGGTTTTCACCCCGTCCGGGCCGCCAACAATCACAATCGACGCAAGATCAACGAACAGGCCGTGCTCCATCACACCCGGCACGGCCGCCAACGCGCACGCCAAAGCCTTGGGCTCATCGATCCGGGTCAGCGCGGCATCGACGATCCAGTGCCCGCCATCCGTGACGAAAGGATGGCCGTCCCGGCCCTGCCGCAGCTTCAGCGGCCCGCCGCGCTGCACACCGGCAATGGCCTTCTCAACGGCTTTCAGGGTCGCGCCAAAACCGAACGGCGTCACTTCGATCGGCAGCGCGAAGGCGCCGAGCTTGTCCACGCATTTACTGGTGTCGACGATGACGAGCATGCGGCTTGAGGCCGCGGCCACGATCTTTTCGCGCAGCAATGCGCCGCCGCCGCCCTTGATCATGCTGAAATCCGCCGCCACCTCGTCGGCGCCGTCGACGGTCAGGTCGAGTTCGGGCGTCTCGTCGAGTGTCGTCAGCGGAATGCCGCAGGCTAGCGCCTGGGCGCGCGTCGCTTCCGAGGTCGGCACGCCGACGATCTTGAAACCGGCGCGCACGCGCTCGCCGAGCAGGTCGACGAAGTGCTTCGCCGTCGAGCCGGTCCCAAGGCCGAGGCGCATGCCCGACTGGACGAATTCGATCGCGCGCGCTGCGGCGGCGCGTTTTTGAGCGTCGGCATCCATGCAATGTTGTCTCGATGAAGGTCCCGAAGAGGCCTTTATGGTCGCCCGTTCTTGAGGTCAGTTATTATTCCCAGAAGATCCGCCGCTCCTTGACCCGCGCGGCGGGTCCGTCAGATCGCAGCGGCTGGTTTCTAGCGCCTATCGGCGGGCCTGAATAGCCGGAAATGCCGATTCCAACGGCGGAATTCGCGCTTGCATCGACTTCGGCCGGCGGCTAGCGAACGGGTTCGAACACACGCCATCGCACCAGGCCGACCATGTCCCGCCCCATCATCGTCTTCGATCTCGACGGCACCCTGGTCGATACGGCCCCCGATCTGGTGGCAACGCTCAACCTGATCTTCGAACGCGAGGGCCTGCCGACGGTACCCTACGACGAAGCCCGCAAGCTGATCGGCGGCGGCGCGCGCGCGATGATCGTGCGCGGCCTTGAGGCGGATCGCCGCACCGTGACGCCCGAGCGGCTCGACGAATTGTTCAGGGACTTCATCGCGCATTACACCGCGCATGTCGCCGATCTGTCCCGTCCTTTTCCCGGCGTCGCCGAAGCACTCGATGCGCTCGGCGCAAGCGGCCATCCGTTCGCGGTGTGCACGAACAAGTTCGAACGTCAGTCGCTGATGCTGCTCGAGGCGCTCAAGCTCAGCGATCGCTTCAAGGCGATCTGCGGCCAGGACACATTCGGTATCGCCAAGCCGGATCCGGAAATGCTTCGCCGGACCATTCTCGCCGCCGGCGGCGATCCGGCGCGCGCCATCATGATCGGTGACTCAGAAACGGATATCCTGACGGCCCGCGCGGCTGGACTGCCAGTCATCGCCGTCGATTTCGGCTACAGCGAAGAGCCCGTCGCGACCTACGCGCCCGATCGGCTGATCAGCCACTTTTCGCAATTACCTCAGGCGATTGCGGCCCTGCTTGATGACGCATAACGCAATGCCGCCACAGTTATGGTTAATGCGGTAAGGTTAATAGACGGCGAATAGTTGCTACCGCTACATGCGCCTCGTAATGTGATTAACGGGCGAGCGAATTCTGTCGCTCGAGTGGACCGGGATTAAACAATGTACCGAGTCATCGCGATTGCCGTTGGCGGACTTTTGCTCGCCGGTTGTTCATCGTCGTCGGATTGGCTGGCCGGGCTCAAGCCCGGACCGAGCATGGATACGGTGCGGTTTGAATCGGAGCCGCCGGGCGCGGACGCCAGGACGTCGAACGGTCAGACCTGCAAGACGCCCTGCGCGCTGGCGCTGCCGACCGAGGGACCGCTGACGGTCACCTTCGCGCTCAACGGCTATCAGCCCGAGCAGGAGACCATCGAACCGGTCGATCAGGTCGGTTCGCCTCCGCAATTCCGGCCGAACCCGGTGATGGTCGAGTTGACCCCGGCCCCGCCGCCGCCGAAGCCGAAGGCCAAGCCGCGTCGCCCGGCCAAGAAGCCGGCCGCGAAACCGGCGGCCAAGCCGGCCGCGAAGCCCGCTGCGGCAGCCCCGGCGCCCGCACCGGCCGCAGCGCCGGCCCAGCAATCGACGGGCGCCTCGCCTTGGCCGGCCCCGAAGCAGTAACGGGCCGCTCCCTTCCTCAAAAACGCGAAAAAACGGCGCGGATGACGCGCCGTTTTGCTTTTGCGGCCGCCCCGGCCGTGCGGTGCCCGGCTATGGTCATTCCCGTCGGATTTCCTATATGCGATAAAGGTGATAGCGCGGTCCTGCCGTAAGCTGCCGCGCCCTTACGAATCGCTGGGATCCTTTGTGAATGGCCCCGATCACGCCGACCACCCTGCTTGACCGTGCCGGCAGCCACCCTGCCCCTTTGATCGACCCTTTCGCGCGCGCGATTACCTATTTGCGCGTCTCCGTCACCGACCGCTGCGATTTCCGCTGCGTCTACTGCATGTCGGAGCATATGAGCTTCCTGCCCAAGGCCGACCTGCTCAGCCTCGAGGAACTCGACCGGCTGTGCAGCGCCTTCGTCGCCAAGGGTGTGACCAAGTTGCGCCTGACCGGCGGCGAGCCCCTGGTGCGTCGCGGCATCATGACGCTGTTCGCCTCGTTGTCGCGCCACCTCGACAGTGGCGCGCTCAAGGAATTGACGCTGACCACCAACGCCTCGCAGCTCGAGAAATACGCCGCGCAGCTCAAGGGCTACGGCGTCGAGCGCATCAACGTTTCGCTGGATACGCTCGACCCGGACAAGTTTCGCGCCATCACGCGCTGGGGGGACCTGGACAAAGTGATCGCCGGCATCGACGCCGCCCAGGCCGCCGGCCTGAAAGTGAAGATCAACGCCGTGGCGCTCAAGGGCGTCAACGAGGAAGAAATCCAGGACATGATCGCCTGGGCGCATGGCCGCGGCATGGACATGACGTTGATCGAAGTGATGCCGCTCGGCGAAGTCGGCGAAAACCGGCTCGATCAATACCTGCCGCTGTCGATGTTGCGGGCCCGCCTCGCCGAACGCCTCACGCTGGAGGACATCGCCTATCAGACCGGAGGGCCCGCCCGCTACGTCCGGGTCAAGGAGACCGACGGCCGTCTCGGCTTCATCACGCCGCTGACACACAACTTCTGCGAATCCTGCAACCGGGTCCGCATCACCTGTACGGGTACTTTGTTCATGTGCCTCGGCCAGGAAGACGCCGCCGACCTGCGGGCGCCGCTGCGCGCATCGGAAAGCGACGAGCCGTTGCACCGCGCCATCGATGCTGCGATCTTGCGCAAGCCCAAGGGCCATGACTTCGTCATCGACCGCCGGCAACAGCGCCCGGCGCTGGCCCGTCACATGAGCGTGACCGGCGGCTAGGCTGGGCCATGCCCGGGCCCTGCGGACGTTTCCTTCCCAGAGCACCACATTAGCCAAAAGGCGTGTCAAAGCGGACGGTTGCCGCTATTTTCACCATTGACGGGCGATGCGGGCTACGGCTTAACAGGTACGTGGCCGCGACGTCACACGCGTGTGGGGCGCGTAACAGCGACGTAAAAACGATCGTCCGGGCCAAAGCCTGCCAAAGGGGGGAATTCGATAGTGAGCGCTCTCGACGCATTCCTAAAAGCGCTGCTGCCCATCAGCCGCGCCATCGACGCCATGAATGCCTGGCTCGGCCGGTACCTGGCGTGGCTCATTCTCGCCGCCGTGCTGGTGTCCTCGGTCAACGCCACGATCCGCAAGCTGTTCGACATGTCGTCGAATTCCTGGCTCGAATTGCAGTGGGTGCTGTTCGGTATCGTCTTCTTGCTGTGCTCGCCCTGGACACTGATGTCGAACGAGCACATCCGCATCGATATCGTGAACCAGTTGCTGCCGAAATCGCTGCGCAACTGGATTGACCTGATCGGCCACGCGTTCTTCCTGCTGCCCTGGTGCATCATCATGGTGATCACGGCGGGCCCGTTCTTCTGGCGCTCCGCGATGATCAACGAGCAATCGGGCAACGCCGGCGGCCTGCCGCAATGGCCGTCGAAGGGGCTGGTCCTCATCGGCTTCGTTCTCCTCCTGATCCAGGCCCTGTCGGAACTGGTCAAACGCGCATCGGTGATGCGTGACCTCATTCCCGATCCTTACGAGTCCTCAACCAGCGCCATCGAGGCGGAAGTTGAACGGACTGTCGAAGCGATCGAAAAGCGCTAAGCGCGCCTGACGGATTTGGAGCAAACAATGATTGCCTTCATCATCGAGAACATGGCTCCGATCATGTTCGCGTCGCTGGTGGTGTTTCTGCTGCTGGGTTATCCGGCGGCGTTCTCACTCGCCGCCGTCGGCCTGCTCTACGCGCTCGCCGGCATCGAGCTCGGCCAGTTCGCGCCGGACTTCCTGCAAGCGCTGCCCGAGCGAATCTACGGCGTCATGAACAATGACACCTTGCTCGCCATCCCGTTCTTCACCTTCATGGGCCTCATTCTCGAACGATCCGGCATGGCCGAGGATCTGCTCGACACCATCGGCCAGTTGTTCGGCACGGCGCGCGGCGGCCTCGCTTACGCGGTCATCTTCGTCGGCGCCCTGCTTGCCGCGACCACTGGCGTCGTCGCCGCCTCCGTGATCTCGATGGGCCTGATATCGCTGCCGATCATGCTGCGCTACGGCTACGACCGTCGCGTCGCTTCCGGCGTCATCGCCGCGTCCGGCACGCTCGCCCAGATCATCCCGCCGTCGCTGGTTCTGATCGTGATGGCAGACCAGCTCGGCCGCTCGGTCGGCGACATGTATGAGGGCGCCTTCGTTCCCGGCCTCGTCCTGTCCGCGCTCTACGCCGGCTACGTCTTCCTGGTGAGCGTGTTCTATCCGAAGGCGACGCCCGGCCTGCCGCAAGAAGCGATCGGCTTCCGCGAGCCGAGCGGCGCGCGCGGCGTCTGGCAACTCGGCATCCTCGTGGTGTTTTCGGGACTCGTCGCCTATTTCCTGATGGAACAGACCGAGGTGAATGGCGGCGCCGATTTCGTCATTCTCACCATGTCGGTCGGCGTGACCGTGTCGTTCCTGTGCGCGGTATTCAACCGCGTGTTCGGCTCACGTTATTTCTACGTCAGTGCGATCCTGTTCGCCGCGCTCGCCGCCGGCTGGTACTACTTCAACCATCACGGCCACGAAAACTGGGCGCTGTTCATGGCGGCTCTTTCGGCGGGCGCGTTCTACGCCACCGTGGCCTCGCTGATCGAACGCGTCACCGGCTTCCGCCTGGTGACGATCATGGCGGAACAGACCACCTTCGTCATGGTGCCGCCGCTCCTGCTGATCTTCCTCGTGCTCGGCACGATCTTCATCGGCGTCGCGACGCCGACCGAAGGCGGCGCCATGGGCGCGGTCGGCGCGCTGGCGCTCGGCGCGCTGAAGCGGCGGCTGAGCTGGGATCTGATCCGGCAGGCCGTGGAATCGACGGCCAAACTGTCGGCCTTCGTCGTATTCATTCTGCTCGGCGCCCGCGTATTCTCGCTGACCTTCTACGGCGTCAGCGGCCACATCTGGGTCGAGCACATGCTCACCTCGCTGCCCGGCGGCCAGATCGGCTTCCTGATCTTCGTCAACGCCTTCGTCTTCGTGCTGGCGTTCTTCCTCGACTTCTTCGAACTGGCCTTCATCATCATCCCGCTGCTCGGACCGGCGGCGGAAAAGCTCGGCATCGACCTGATCTGGTTCGGCGTCATTCTCGGCGTCAACATGCAGACCTCGTTCATGCATCCGCCGTTCGGCTTCGCGCTGTTCTACTTGCGCTCGGTGGCGCCGAGGGAAGCCTTCATTGACCGCGTCACCGGCCTGCGCACGGAGCCCGTCACCACCGGTCAAATCTACTGGGGCGCGGTGCCGTTCGTGTTCATTCAGGTCATCATGGTGGTGCTGGTCATCTCCTTCCCGAGCATGGTGATGCACTACAAGAAGGGCATGTCGAAAATCGATCCCAGCAAGGTGAAGATCGAGGTGCCGGCGCTGGACAGCCTGCCGCCGCTCGATTTCAAGACGCCGACGTTCAAATAGCGGCGTACCGAAATCTACCGCAAATAAAAAAACCCCGGAGCTTGCGCTCCGGGGTTTCTCTTTGTTCGTGAGGCGATCAGGCGCTCATCGCGCGCATCATGAACTGGTCGTAGGTGTTCTCGGCCAGACGGAACCACTGATAGGTGTTCTTCTGGAACGCCATCATCGACTCGTTGACCTTCTTGAAACTCTCGTTGGTCTTCGAGACCTCGGCGTGCAGTTCCAGGGTCGCCTTGTACGAGGCTTCCATGATCGCCGGCGAGAACACGTGCAGCTTGGTGCCGCCCGCGATCAGTCGGCGCAGCGCCTGCGGGTTGACGCGGTCGTACTTCGCCATCATGTCGGTGTTGGCGTAGTGACCGGCCAGCGTCAGCACTTCCTGATAGTGCTTCGGCAGCGCATTCCACTTGTCGAGGTTGACGAAGGCGAGCAGCATCGAGCCGCCTTCCCACCAGCCCGGCGCGTAGTAGTGCGGGGCAACCTTGTAGAAGCCGAGCTTCTCGTCGTCATACGGACCGATCCACTCGGCCGCGTCGATGGTGCCCTTCTCCAGCGCCGGATAAATGTCGCCGCCGGCGATCTGCTGCGGCACGGCGCCGAGCTTCTGCAGCACCTTGCCGGCCCAGCCGCCGACGCGGAACTTCAGACCCTTGAGGTCGTCGACCGAATTGATTTCCTTGCGGTACCAGCCGCCCATCTGGCAGCCGGTGTTACCGGCGAGAATGCCGCGGATGTTGTACTTCTTGTAGAACTCGTTGAGCGCCTGCTCGCCGCCGCCCTGCGTCCACCAACCCTGGTTGATGCGATAGTTCGGGCCGAACGGCACCGACGTGCCGAAGCCGAAGGTCGGGTCCTTGCCGAAGTAGTAGTACGAAGCGGTGTGGCCGATTTCGACGGTGCCGTTCTGCACGGCATCGACGATCGCGAGGCCCGGGACGATTTCGCCGGCCGCAAACGGCTGGATCTGGAACTTGCCGTCGGTTGCATCCGAAACGGCTTTACAGAAAACTTCGACGCCGCCGTAGATGGTATCGAGCGACTTCGGCCAGCTCGCCGGCATGCGCCATTTGACTTCAGGGCTCGACTGCGCAATCGCGGGCGCCGCAACAGCGGCACCGGCAACGCCAAGACCGGCGGCCTGAATAAATTGACGACGTTTCATCAGCTATTTCCTCCCATAGAGATTTCTGAATGCGGGAACCCCCGAGGCAAACCCGCTAACACCCACTTCCCGGGGGCTTGCCGGAACCATGACGGAACAGAGCTGCTAAATCCAGCCCCCTATTGGTCAAATAGGCCGAAAGTTAATGAGCCGGAGCGCGCCAGGCCGCCCCCTGCTTAAAAAAAATGCGGGTCGGCAACACTGGCCGACCCGTATCCCGGTCATCCAATGACCGGCCAGGCGGCCGATCCTGGGCGTGCCGTCCCCGTCAGCCTCGCGCCCGGCTGCGAATCATGAAGCTGTCATAGGTGTGCTCGGCGACTTGCCACCACAGATACTCGTTGTTGCGGTAAGCCTCCATGTCGGCGAGCACTTTCTTGTAACTGGCGTTCTTGGCCGATTCCTCGGCGTTCACTTCATTGGAAGCCTTGAGGCAGGCGTCCATGATCTCCACTGTGAACGGCCGCAATTGAACGCCATTGGCGACCAACCGCCGCAACGCTTGCGGATTGCGCCCATCGTAACGCGCGGTCTGTTCGATATTCGCAGCGCCGGCCGCCGCGGTGACAATCGCCTGATATTGCTTCGGCAGTTCGTTCCACTTTGCCTGGTTGATGACGAGATGGTTCGGCGTGCCGCCTTCCCACCAACCCGGGTAGTAGTAGAACTTCGCGACCTTGTAGAAGCCGAGCTTCTCGTCGTCGTAGGGACCGACCCATTCGGCGGCGTCGATGGTGCCCTTCTCCAGTGCGGGATAGATATCGCCCGCGGCGATCTGCTGAGCGACGACGCCGAGCTTGCCCATGGTCTTGCCGGCCCAGCCGCCGATCCGCATCTTGAGGCCCTTCAGGTCGTCGACAGTCTTGATCTCCTTGCGGAACCAGCCGCCCATCTGACAGCCGGTGTTACCCATCGTCAGACACTTGACCTTCGACGCGCCGCCGAATTCATCGAGCAGCTTTTGCCCGTTGCCTTCGTAGAACCACGAGTTCTGCTGCCGCGCATTCATGCCGAACGGGACCGAGCAGAACAGCGCCCAGGTTGGATCCTTGCCGATGTAGTAATACAGCGCGGTGTGACCCAGTTCGACCGTACCGTTTTGAACCGCGTCGAGCACCTGCAGACCCGGCACGATTTCGCCAGCCGCGAAGGATTGTACCTGAAACTTGTTGTCGGTTGCTTCGGCGACGTACTTGGCAAAAGTTTCGCAAGAGCCGTACAGCGTATCGAGCGACTTCGGCCAGCTCGCCGTCAGGCGCCAGCGGATTTCCGGCGAGGACTGTGCGATCGCCGGTGCGGCGAGCGCCGACGCGGCGAGACCGACGCCGGCGGATTTGATGAATTGCCGTCGCTTCATGGGGTCGTACTCCCTTCCGATTGTCGGGCGGGTCCCCTCGGTGCCGCCGTTTATTTGTAAGTTCGTATTGCCGGGGACCGCGGAAGGATGAGCGAGCCCAGCCGATAAATCCAGCACTCAGATGATCGGCTCGTCGTTGCGACGCAAATAGGCCTCCGCCCACAAATGGGCGGAGGCCCCAGATCTTTGGCTGCAGTGGGCAAGCACGAGGCTCGCCCCGGTATCAGCCGCGCAGCGCGCGCACCATGAAGGCATCGAAGCCGAGTTCGGCTACCTGCCACCACTGATACTCGCTGCCCCGGTACGCCAGCATGTTGTCGACGGCCTTCTTGAAGTCGGCGTTCTTGGTCGAGGTCTCGGCATAGGTGGCCATCGTCGCCTTGTAACAAGCGGCCATCACTTCCGGCGGAAACGGACGCAGCTCGGTACCGGCCGCCACCAGACGTCGGATCGCCGCGGGGTTCTCGTTGTCGTATTTCGCGATCATCCAGTCATTGGCGAGCGCCGAGGCCGAACGGACGATCTGCTGATAGGTCTTCGGCAGCGCCGCCCACTTATCGAGGTTGATGAAGTTGTGCAGCATGGCGCCGCCTTCCCACCAGCCCGGATAGTAGTAGTACTTCGCGACCTTGACGAAGCCGAGCTTCTCGTCGTCATACGGACCGACCCATTCGGCCGCGTCGATGGTGCCCTTCTCCAGCGCCGGATAGATGTCGCCGCCGGCGAGCTGCTGCGGCACCACGCCGAGCTTCGAGAAGATCTGGCCGGCATAACCGGCGATGCGGAATTTCAGACCCTTCAGATCGTCGACGGTCTTGATCTCCTTGCGGAACCAGCCGCCCATCTGACAGGTCGTGTTGCCGGCCGGAATGGCGAGGAAGTTGTACTTCTTGAAGAAGTCGTTGGCGATCTCGCCGCCGCCGCCAAACGCCATCCACGCCGCCTGCATGCGGGTGTTGAGGCCGAAGGGCTGCGCCGTGAACAGCGCGAAAGTCGGATCCTTGCCGACATAGTAATAAGACGCGGTGTGCGCCATTTCGACGGTGCCGTTGGAGACCGCGTCGGCGGCCTGCAGCCCGGGAACGATTTCGCCGGCGGCGAACGTCTGCACCTGGAATTTGTTGTCGGTCATCTCGGCCACCGCCTTGGCGAACACTTCGGCGGCTCCGTACAGCGTATCGAGCGACTTCGGGAAGCTCGAGGTCAGGCGCCACTTCACCTCGGGGCTCGACTGCGCGACGGCAGGCGCGGCGACCGCGGTCGCTGCCAAACCCACGCCTGCGGCACCCAGGAACTGTCGGCGTTTCATTCCAATTCACTCCGTATTTTCGGTCATTTCTTCAGTGGCCACCGCCGGTCATCGGCGGCGACGCGCGCCAGCTATCCCGCTCGACCTGAAGGTGACCAGCATCACGGCTGCATTGCACGCATGCATCGTCTCGCGGCGCGGCCGAAACCGCGCCAAAGCGCGCGCGCCGCCCGAAAATCGACTTAGGTCTCAGTGGTGCGGCGTTACGCCTCGATGACGATCTTCGGAGCGGTGCGCGCCGGACCGCCCTTGATCTGCTGCAGCACACGCGCGGCGATGTCGCGGTAGATCTTGGCGTGCGGGCCGTCCGGCTCGGTCGCGACCACCGGCAGGCCGGCGTCGGACTTCTCGCGGATCGTCATGTGCAGCGGCACTTCGCCGAGGAACGCCACGCCCTGGCGCTCGGCTTCGTGCCGCGCGCCGCCGTGACCGAACAACTCCGATGTCGTGCCGCATTCCGGGCAGACGAAGTAACTCATGTTCTCGACGACGCCGAGCACCGGCACGTTGACGCGCTTGAACATGGCGACGCCGCGCCGCGCGTCGATCAGCGCCAGATCCTGCGGCGTCGAGACGATGACGGCGCCCTTGAGGGGCACCTGCTGCGCCATGGTGAGCTGGGCGTCGCCGGTGCCCGGCGGCATGTCCACCACCATGACGTCGAGCTGGCCCCACTCGACCTCGCGCAGCATCTGGGTCAGCGCTGACATCACCATCGGGCCGCGCCAGATCATCGGCGTTTCCTCGTCGATCAGGAAACCGATCGACATGACCTTGAGGCCGTAGCGTTCGATCGGCTTTAGCCGCGTGCCGCCGATGGTCTCCGGTTTCTCTTTGATGGCGAGCAGCTTTGGGATCGACGGACCGTAAATATCGGCGTCGAGCAGGCCGACCTTGAGGCCGAGAGCGGCGAGGCCGAGCGCCAGGTTGACGGCGGTGGTCGATTTGCCGACGCCGCCCTTGCCGGAGGCGACCGCGATGATGGCCTCGACGCCGGGGATGCCCGTCGCAGCGCTGGAGGCTTGCTTGGCCGGAGCGTGGTTGTGACCCGGCGCGTGCTGATGCCCCGGCGCGTGGCTGTGGCCGGCGGCCTGATGCGCCGGCTGCGGGCCGCGCCCGGCGCCGGCGGCGCGCTCGGCGGTCAGCGCGACCAGCGCCGAGATCACACCCGGCACCGCTTTGACCGCGGCTTCGGCCTGCGCCCGCACCGGCTCCCAGGCCTTCACGGCAGCAGCGTCCACGGTGATCGAGAAGAACACCTTGCCGTCGGTGACGACAATATCGGACAGCACCTTCTCGCCGGTCAGCGGCGCGCCATTGGGCGAACGAACCTTCGCCAGAGCGTTCAAGATCTCGTCCTTGCCGACCGCCATGATCCTCGTCCTCTGCCCGGAAAACCGCCGCAGCCGCCGCGCGGCTCCCCGCCATTTGGCCGCTTGCGCCGCCGGACGCAAGAGCCCGCTCGCTCAGCGTCCTGCGGCGGGCTTAGACGGTTGACGCCCCGGCCTCACAATGACCTATTGCCCCCGGACCCGCGCGCCCTCGGCCGCGGCGGCAACGACAAGGCTCGGAACTCCGGGCCTCATTCCGATGGGAGGATCTGCGATGGCGAAGGTTGCGTTTCTGGGCCTGGGGGTCATGGGCTACCCGATGGCCGGCCACCTCAAGAACAAGGGCGGCCATGACGTCACCGTCTATAACCGCACCACCGCCAAGGCCGAGAAATGGGCGGCCCAGTACGGCGGCAAGTTCGCCAAGACGCCGGCCGAGGCAGCCAAGGGCCAGGACTTCGTCATGGCTTGCGTCGGCAACGACAACGACCTGCGCGAAGTGACGCTCGGCAAGGATGGCGCCTTCCAGGCCATGGGCAAGGGCACGATCTTCGTCGATCACACCACCGCCTCCGCCGAGATCGCACGCGAGCTGTACGCCGCGGCGAAGAAAGCCGGCTTCGACTTCGTCGACGGCCCGGTGTCGGGCGGTCAGGCCGGCGCCGAGAACGGCGTGCTCACTGTGATGTGCGGCGGCGATCAGCCGGTGTTCGACAAGGCCAAGCCCGTCATCGATGCTTATGCACGGGCCTGCAACCTGATGGGCGCGCCGGGGTCGGGCCAACTCGCCAAGATGTGCAACCAGATTTGCATCGCCGGTCTTGTGCAGGGTCTGTCCGAAGCGCTGCACTTCGCCAAGAAGGCCGACCTCGACATCGAGAAACTGATCGCCACCATCTCCAAGGGCGCGGCGCAATCGTGGCAGATGGAGAATCGTTACAAGACCATGGCCGCCGGCAAGTTCGATCACGGTTTCGCGGTCGACTGGATGCGCAAGGATCTCAGCATCTGCCTGTCCGAAGCGCGCAAGAACGGTGCCAGCCTCCCCGTCACCGCGCTGGTCGATCAGTTCTATGCCGAGGTGCAGAAGATGGGCGGCAAGCGCTGGGATACGTCGGCGCTGATGGCGCGGCTGGAGCGGGAGTAAGTAAGTCAATCCGCCTCATGGTGAGGAGCACGCCGCCGGCGTGTGTCTCGAGCCATGGGGCGGCCTCGTCCTTCGGGACGGCCGCGTCGAGGCCACCTCAGGATGAGGCCGGTCTAAGGCCCTCCCCTTGCCTTCGCTTGCGGCAGCCGATAGGCAGGAAAGACGCCCTCCCGAACACCCGTCGCGTGCATGTCCCTCGTTTATTCGGTCGTCACTTTCGCCGAAATTCTCGCCCTCTTCGTTTCGTTCGTCGCCCTGGTGTTCTTCGTGGGCCGGGCGATCGTACGGGCGATCGTGGCGCCGAAGGAACCGCCGCCGAAACCGGAAGACTTGCGCCACCTCAAGCGCGCCGGTCAGTCCGGATTTTACTAGAACGCGAGCTTCAGCCCGTCCTCGGCGATCAGCACGCCGCCTGCCCTCACCTCGTCGAGGCGCGCCAGCATCGTCGGGTTCATGTGCGTGACCATGGTCTGCCGGGCGCTGAGAGCGCCGAGCCGCGGCTTGAGCTGATCCCAGCTCAGATGGCCGCTGAACTTGCCCTCGTAGCCGTAGCATTCGCAGATGAACAGATCGGCGCCGCGCGCGATCGGCATGAGCGCGTCGGTCCATTCGGTGTCGCCTGAGTAAGCAAAGGTCTTGTCGCCGTCATTAAGACGCAGTGCCGTCGACGGCGCGCCGGACTGGTGGACGACTTCGGCGGTGACGATCGAATGACCGAGAACGTCGCTCGGCACGCCCACCGGGATTTCCTGCACCGACCAGGGAAACTTCCACTTCATCGTGTTCGATTTCGGGAAGAACACTTCCATCGCGGCGTCGATGCGCGCCTTCGATCCCGGCGGGCCGGCGATGACGAGCGGCCTGTCGCGGCGCGACAGGAATTGCGCGTCCAGAATGAAGAACGGCAGGCCGCCGAAGTGATCGCCGTGCAGGTGCGACAGCACGATGCCGTCGATGGCGTTGCAGTCGGCCTTCTGCGCATTCAGCGCCGGCATGGCCGAGGCGCCGCAGTCGACGAGCAAAGTCGCCTTCGCGGTCTTCAGCATGAAGCAGGTATTGTAGCGGCCGCCGGAGCCGAAGGCGTCGCCGCAGCCGATGATGGTGAGGTGCATCGCAGAATTCCTAACTTGTCGTCGCACTCTGTCCCTTCACCCGCCCCTGGAGGGTGAAGAACGTTCAAGCCTTGGCGCTCGGCCGCGCCGAGACGGCGGCATGCCACCGCTTCACGTTGGTGAGTTCTTCCGGGACGACGAGCTTCGGCACCTTCATGAAGTCGATGGTGACCTGGGCGGTGATGTCGGCCACCGAATAGCGTTCGCCGGCGATGAATTCATGCTCGGCAAGCTGGCGGTCGAGGATCTCGAGGAAGTTGAAGACGCGCGGCCGGTTGGCTTCCGCCCATTGCGGCACCTGCGGCACCTCGAGTTCCTTCATCGCCGGGTGCAGGTGGCGGAAAACCTGCGCCACCGGCCCGAACAGGTTGTTCTCGACCCGCCGGCTCCACATCTCGGTGAGCCCGATCTCGACCGGGCCCCGGCCGAACAACGGCGGCTCCGGGCGCAGCGCCTCGAAATAGCGGCAGATGGCTAGCGATTCACAAATCACCGTGCCGTCGTCCAGAACGAGCGCCGGCATGCGCTGTAACGGATTGATGGCCGTATATTCCGGCGTCTTGTGCTCCATCTTCATCATATCGACCTGCTCGGTCGGTATTTCGATGCCCTTCTCGGCCAGGAAAATACGGGTGCGGCGCGGATTTGGCGCGCCTTTGGCGTCATAAAGCTTCATGGGGGACGGTTTCCGCCTGTGGGACCTTTTTTGACCGGGGAAACCGAACACAGGGCAGCGGCGCTGTCAAAGCCGGGTTAACGCGCGTTAACGGGTGTTTCTGTAAGCCGCCTTAAGCATGGCTTTAAGAATTTTAGGCGACGGTGCCGGTTCGAAGTACCGGGTAACGTGGCGTCATCATTCATGATTCCGGGCGAGCAACCAGACCTGAGCGCGCTGCCGACGGAAAGCTCCCCGGTGCGGCGTCGGCTTGCCGCGCAACATGTGCGCGACGCCCGCGACCGGCTGACCTCGACCTCGGGGACACGGCCCGCCTTCGACTTCGAATTGCTGCGCCAGTATGCGCAGAACCGCCTGTCCGCCTCGCTCGTCATCCTGCTTCTGGTCGCCACCATCGGCTTCCTGTCGAGCCTGTGGAGCGGCGCGGTCGCGGCCGGCGCCTGGACCGCGTCGGTACTGGTCATTCACGCCGTCATCGTCGCCAAGTGCCGGCAGTTCCTCGAACTGCCGATGGCCGCGGTCGATGCCCGCGCCTGGCGCTTCCGCTTCATCCTGCTCGACCTGTTCTATGGTCTCGCCTGGATGTTCATTTTGATTCATCCGATCGGCACCGACGAGTCGTCCGGCACCTTCATGCTATTCGTGATGCTGCTGGTGGTCGCGGTGTCGAGCATGCTGGCCTCGAGCCTGCCGATCGCCGCCTTCGCCGCCACCTTCCCGGTCACCGCGGCGATTGCCCTCAACTTCCTGCTGATGGGTTCGCTGCGCAATTACATTCTCGCCGTGATGGCGGTGACGGCGCAGGGCTATTTCGCCGTGCTTGCCTACCGGCTCTATTCGACGACGCTTGCCACCATCGAGGCGCGCGCCGAGAAGGACGCGCTAATCGGCGAACTTGAACAGGCCAAAGCGATCTCCGACGAAGCGCGTCAGCGCGCCGAGGCCGCCAATATTTCCAAGTCGCGGTTCCTCGCCCAGATGAGTCACGAACTGCGCACGCCGCTCAACGCCATTCTCGGTTTCTCCGAGGTGATGAAGTCCGAGGTGTTCGGCGAGCACGCCGTCGCGGCCTACAAGGAATATTCCTCCGACATCCACGCTTCCGGCGTACACCTGCTCGGGCTGATCAACGAAATCCTCGATCTGTCGCGCATCGAAGCCGGCCGCTACGAACTCAACGAAGAGTCGGTATCGCTGACCGCGATCGTCGAGGACTGCCATCACCTGTTGAAGCTGCGCGCCACCAACCGCGGCATCAATCTGCACGAGGTCTACGAGCAGGACCTGCCGCGGCTGTGGGCCGACGAGCGCGCCATCCGCCAGATCTGCCTCAACCTGTTGTCCAATGCCATCAAGTTCACGCCGCAGGGCGGCGATATCTGGCTCAAGGTCGGCTGGACCGCGTCTGGCGGCCAGTACATGAGCTGTAAGGACACCGGCGCCGGCATTCCCGAAGAGGAAATTCCGATCGTTCTGGCGTCGTTCGGCCAGGGCTCGAACTCGATCAAGTCGGCCGAACAGGGCGCCGGCCTCGGCCTGCCGATCGCCAAGAGCCTGGTCGATCTGCACGGCGGCACGTTCTCGCTGAAATCCAAGCTGCGCATCGGTACCGAGGTGATCGTCACCTTCCCGCCGGAGCGCGTCGTCGCGGCGATGGCGCCGATGGCCGACGAGGCGCCGCTGGCGCCGCAGGCGCAGCCGCCGGGCGAGCCGATCCTGAACGACGAGGAGCGGCGCCGATTACGCCGCCGGCCGCTGTTCCGCGCCGGTACATAACGGCCGGACGATTTGTCGGCTTCGAGCATCAAATCGGCGATTGCGTTCGCGCGAAGGCTATCTATGTTCGTCCCGACGCGCCGCTGTGCCGCCAGAGCCTTCGATGATCGAAACCCCAATTATTGAAACCCCCTGCGTGAAAATCTGTACGCTCGATGCCGGACGGCGGCTGTGCCTCGGCTGCGGCCGCACGGTCGAGGAAATCGCGCAGTGGAGCGTCCTGAGCACGGCTCAGCGCCGCCGCATCATGGAAGCGCTTGCCGAGCGGCTCGCCACGTTCAAGACCTCGCAAAAGCGCGCCGGATGAGCAGACCGTGAGCCGCCGCATCACCTGGGCCTTCGTACTCGGCGTCGCGCTGTCGCTGGCGATCCTGATCGCGACCCAGGACGCCGACCCGATCGCGACGCTGCTACGCCACGACATCGGCTCGCTGACCGTGAAGGCCGCGCTGCTCATCTTCACCGCCGGCCTGTTGCTGGTGACGTTCCGCAATCGTCTGGGGAAAGCGCTCGAAGCGCTGGCGTTCTGGGCGGTGATCGGGCTGGTGCTCGTGGTCGGCTACACCTATCGCTTCGAACTGAGCGACGCCGTCGACCGTGTCGTCGCCGAACTGGTGCCCGGTCACGTGGCGCGGCACGGCCAGGACGCCGAAGTCGTGCGCGACCGGGACGGCGACTTCGCACTCAACGCCCATATCAACGGCGCACGAATCGCGATGGTGCTCGATACCGGCGCGAGCTCGGTGGTGCTGACGCATGAAGCGGCCAAGGCCGCCGGCCTGCCGCTCGAAATTCTCAATTACTCGGTGAACGTCGACACCGCCAACGGCCGCACGCGTGCCGCGCCGGTGACGCTGGAACGTGTCGTCATCGGCGGCCTGATCGAACGCGCCGTGCCGGCGCTGGTGGCGCAGGAAGGCCAGCTCAAGCATTCGCTGCTCGGCATGAGCTTTCTCAACCGGCTCGACAGCTGGGAGGTGCGCGGCAACAAGCTGCGCATGCGCGCCGCGCCGTAAGGCGCCTCAGCCGGCTTGCGCCGCGGCCTTTTCCGCCAGCAGATCGCGCATGCGGATCAAGGGGCGGCCCAGCAATTTTCCGAGCGTGGCGTCGACGGCCGAGAACTCGCCGTTGCGCGCGGCCGTGTAAAAGCCCATGGCGATCGCAACGACGGTGGCCGGCAATCCGCGTGCCGCGAGCGTCGCGCGCATGTCGTCATCGGTATGGAGGCGGCAACCGATCGGCTTGCCGACACATTGAGAAGCGATGGCCACGAGATCGCCGAGGCTGAGCGCTTCCGGCCCGGTGAGCGGCGGGGTCGGCCCGCTCGCCCGCGCCGTGTCGGCGAGAATGAGCGCGGCGGCCTCGGCGAGATCGGCATGCGCGGTCCACGACACCGGACCGTCAGCCGCCATATCGAGCGTTCCCGTCTTCAGCGCGTCGGCCAGCATCGCGACGCCACTGGCGCCGTAGAAGCCGTGGCGCAAGGCCGTCCACGCCATGCCGCAGTCGCGCAGCATCAGTTCGGTGGCGGCATGGTCATGCATCGGTGGAAATGCCGACGTGGCGCTGGCCGCCATGTGGCTGGTGTAGACGACGCGATCCGCCCCGGCCTCGCGCGCCGCAGCCAAGGCCTGGCGGTGCTGCGCCAGCGTGTCGCCGCCGTAGGCCCGCGCGTTCGAAGAGACGATCAGGACCTGGCTCGCGCCCTCGAAGGCGGAGCGCAGGCTGTCCGGATCGGCAAAATCGCCGCGGCGGACAGCGACACCGAGGGCCCCAAACCCCGCCTTTCCGGGCTCGCGACAGACGGCGACAATGCGGCCTGGCGGTACGAAACGAGCGAGGCGACGGACGATGGCATGGCCGAGCTGGCCGGTCGCGCCGGTGACGACAAACATGGAGGCCTCCTTGAGGGTGTTTTCAACGCTAACTTATTTTTGTTATCATAGATATTTCACCGGAAACAAGTATCCGATATCAATGGAAACAATATTCTTGTAGAAACCGCCCATGGAAACAGCTGCTTCAGCCGCGGATGACCCCTCCCAGGCCGACGCCGCCCGGCTCCGCATCCTCACCGCGGCGGCCGCGCTGATCGAGCAAGGCGGCCATGACGCCGCGACGACCCGCGCGGTCGCCGCCGCTGCCGGCGTACAGCCGCCGACGATCTATCGTCTGTTCGGCGACAAGCGCGGCCTGCTGGATGCCGTGGCCCTGCACAGCCTCAAGGCCTATGTGGCGACCAAGGCCGCCCGCCCGCGCAGTGCCGATCCGATGCAGGATCTGCGCGACGGCTGGGACATGCATGTTGCATTCGGCCTCGCCCATCCGGGCCTGTTCGCCATCCTGAGCGGCATGGCATCGGCGCCAGGCTCCGACGCGATGCAGGCGGGTCTGGAGATCCTGCGGCGCCGGGTGAAGAATCTGGCCCTGGCCGGACAGCTGCGGACCAGCGAGGAACGGGCCGTCGATCTGTTGCGCTCGGTCGGCACCGGCACGGTGCTGACGCTCCTCGGCCAGCCTGCGGCGCAACGCGATCCCGGCCTTTCGATCGCCGCGCGCGAAGCCGTCATGGCAACGATTGCCGAACCAGCGTCGTCATTGACGTCGCCCGGCGCCAATGCCGCCGCGGCGACATTGCGCGCTTCACTGGATCAGATATCGACGCTCACCGATGGCGAGCGCCTGTTGTTGAAGGAGCTTCTCGATCGCATCGCCCGCGATGCAAAACCATCGGACGCGCAATAAGCGTCGTCGAAGCGACGGCGCGGTCAGGAGCAATTCCAGCAAAGTGGAAGCCGGCTCTCCGTCCCGAATTGCGACCAAACTAAAAGAGACTGATCAGGAACCGCCCGCCGACCAAGATCAGGAAGCAGGCGAACGCCACTTCCAGCGCGCGGCGTGACAGGCCATGCGCCAGCCGCACGCCATAGCCTGTCATGAAGCTCGCCACCGGCGCCATCAGCGCGAAGCCCGGGATCGACACGAAGCCGAGCGACAGAGGCGGCAGTTCGCCCATATGCGGCCAGCCGGCGAGGATGTAGCCGAGCGTACCGGCGATGGTGATCGGCACGCCGAGGCCGGCGGACGTCGCCACCGCGCGATGGATCGGCTGGCCGTAAAGCGTGAGGATCGCAGTGGAGAAACCGCCTCCCGACACGCCGACCAAGGACGACAAGGCCCCCATGGCAAAGCCGTAAAGCGACAGCACGACGCGGCCTGGCAGCTCAGTGCCGAGGTTGCCGCGATGGGTGCCGAACAGCATCTTCGCCGCCATCAACGCGCAGAAGGTGACGAAGGCGATCTTGAACACTTGCGCCGGGGCAAAGGATGCGGCGGACGCGCCGACGAGGATGCCGGCGAGCGCCGCCGGGGTCCACAGCCGCAGCAGGCCCGGGATCACCGCGCCTTTCTTCTGGTGCGCCGAATAGGACCGCAGCGTCGTCGGCACGATGATGGCGAGCGAAGTGCCGACGCAGAGTTGCATGCGCAGATCCTCCGGCACATCCATGAAACGGAAGACTTCGTACAGGATCGGCACGATGACGCCGCCGCCGCCGACGCCGAACAGGCCGGCGAGAAAGCCGGTGATGACGCCGCCGAGGACGATCAGCAGCGCCAGCCAGGCGAGTTCGTGGATGGGATAGCCGAGGACCATGGGGCTCGAGAAAACGGGCCGGTGGGACGAAAAGGCTCAGGCGGCGATGTGCGCCATATCGGTACCCGAGTCCACCACCAGCGCCAGCGCATCAGCCATGACGGCAGCCGAGGCCCCCGGCTTGACTGCCTCGACCGACAAATGGCGGCGGAAAGCCCGCGCCCCCGGCACGGCGCGGAACAGGCCGAGGACATGGCGGGTGATCGAATTGAGCCGCACGCCCTTGGCGATCTCGCGCTCGATATACGGGATCATCGCCTCAGCTGCGGCCTTGGCCGAGGCAAAAGGAGCTTTTTCGCCGAAGAACATCGGGTCGACCGCCAGCAGCCGCCATGGCTCCTGATAGGCGGCGCGGCCGAGCATGACGCCATCAAGTTGGCCCATCACATCGCGCGCTTGTTCGAGGCTCTCCAGACCGCCATTGAGCACGATCGGCCAATCCGGATGCGCATCCTTCAGGCGATGCACGATGGCGTAATCCAAAGGCGGCACTTCGCGGTTTTCTTTCGGCGACAGGCCTTTCAGCCAGGCCTTGCGGGCATGCACGATCAGCGCATCGGCGCCGGCCGCCTTCACCTGCTCGGCAAACGAGAACAACACCTGTTCCGGATCCTGATCGTCGACGCCGATTCGGCACTTGACCGTGACCGGCACGCGCACCGCGGCCTTCATCGCGGCGACGCTGTCCGCCACCAGCTTCGGCTCCAGCATCAGGCAGGCGCCGAAGCGGCCTTCCTGCACGCGGTCGGACGGACAGCCGACATTGAGGTTGATCTCGTCATAGCCGAAGCCCTCGCCGATCCGCGCGCTCTCGGCCAGCGCAGCCGGATCGCTGCCGCCGAGCTGCAGCGCGATCGGGTGCTCCGCCGCATCGAAGCCTAAGAGCCGTTGCCGGTCGCCGTGGATCACGGCGCCGGTCGTTACCATCTCGGTATAGAGCAGCGCCCGGCGCGTCATGACGCGATGGAAGAACCGGCAGTGCCGGTCCGTCCAGTCCATCATGGGAGCGATTGAGAAGCGGCGGTTCATTGTGAGGCGCTTGCTTTATTTGTAACTGGCGTAAGCCATATTCTGCCGCTCGGGCAAGGCCGATTTTGCCTCAATACGGACGTCTTTTATATATTGCCGTTGAAGTTTGACCTACGATACGCGTCGGCCGAATAATCTGCAGATCTTACCAAACTTACGCGTTCCGCCTTCTCCGCGCCTAACAACAGTAATGAGGGGTCATCCGGTTCGAGGGACGACGAGGCCGTCGACGGCGCTCACACCATGACCTTCCGTCATAACAAGCAGCGGGTTGATCTCCGCCTCGGCCACCAGGCCGCCGGCGCAGAGCTGCGACAGCCTCGACACCGCTTCTGCCAGCGCGGCCAGATCGCCCCGCGGCCGGCCGCGAAAACCTTTGAGAACCGCAAAACCCCTGACATCGTCGAGCATTTCAGCCGCCTCGGCGGGCGTTACCGGGGCCAGACGCAGCGCGATGTCCCGATAAATCTCGGTCGTTATGCCACCCATGCCGACCGTAATGACCGGCCCCACCGACGGGTCCTCGCGCAACCCGACCAAAACCTCTCCGACCGCGGACAATTGCCGCTGCAGCATCACGCCGTCGATCCGCGCCCCCGGCGCATAGGCCCTCGCGGATGCCAGCATGCGCTCGACGGCGGCGAGCAGTTCCTGCGCCGAGCCAATGCCGAGCGCGACCGCGCCGGCCTCGGTCTTGTGCGGCAGGTCGGCGGACAGCAGCTTGGCGACGACCGGAAACGACAGATCCAGCGGCTTGCCGCTGCGGATGTCCTCGACCGAGACAATCTCCTGCTTCACCGTGGCGATGCCGCAGGCGGCGAACAGATTGAGCGCGTCGCGCTCGGTCCAAGTGCCCTTCTGCGCGGCAATGAGCGCCGCCGCCGCCGGCAATTCGGGCGCGGCGGGCACGCGCGGCGGCCGCCTTTCGGCCCAGGCACGAATGGCATCGGCACAGGATTCGGACGTCCGGAAACAGGCAATGCCCGCCTCGGCCAGCATTTTCATCGCCTGCTCGGCCTGCGGCACCAGCGACACCGCGACCGGCGCGTGCCCCGGCTTTGCCGCCTTCACGGCATCGACGATCGGCGCGACCGTCTGCTCCGGGAAGAACTCGGCCGACGAGCCGATCACCGACACGATGATGTCCGTGTCCGGCGCAACCAGGAGCTCGTCCATGATGGTACGCACGGTGTCATAGCGAGTCCCGGTCAAGGTGAGATCGGCGATGCGGCCCGGCTTGATGACAATACCCTTGTCCTTGAGCACGGCGCGGCTCGGCTCGCCGACGCCCTCGACATCAATGCCGGAAGTGCCGAGCTGATCGGCGACCATCGCGGCGCCGCCGCCGGTCGTCGTCAGCATGGTCACGGTCGGCCTGGCGCTGCGCGGCGCACGACCGCGCAAAAGCGGCGGACCTTCCAGTAGTGCCTCGAAGATATTGACGCGCGAAATGCCGAGATCGCGCAACAGCGCGTCGGCCGCCGCGTCCGATCCCACCAACGCACCGGTGTGCGACACCGCGAGCTCGGCACCGATATCGGAACGCCCAAGCTTGTAGGCCAGCACCGGCTTGCCGGCCGCCGCCGCCCGGCGCGCGAAGGCCGCCAGCTTGTCCGCATGACGGATGGTCTCGAGGAACAACAGAAAGGTGTCGGTCTTCGGATCGTCGATCAGGCAATCGCCTATTTCGCCGATCGAGAGGTCCGCCTCATTGCCGACGGAAACGAGATTCGCAAAACCGATGCCGCGCGTGCGGCCGCGTGACACAAAAGTGCCGATCAGGCTGCCGCTCTGCGACAGCACGGTGCAGCCACCGGTATTAAGCTTGTCGTGAGCGAATGCCGCGTTCGCGGTCATCGACAGTCCGTTCCAGGTGCGCACTAGCCCGAGACTATTTGGACCGACAACGCGCGTGCCGGTACCCCTCACCATCGCGACCAACTTGCGCTGAAGTTCAAGCCCCTGCTCGCCGACCTCGGCGAAGCCATCGGCGAGAATCGAAACCGCCTTGACGCTGTGGCGCACGCATTCCTCGACCGCCTGCATCGCGGGTCCGGTTGGCAGCACGATGTAAGCTTGGTCGACCTTGCGCGGCAGCGCATCGAGATTGGCAAAGGCCTTGCGGCCGAGCACCGTATCGCGGCGCGGGTTAATCGGGAAGATCTCGCCGTCGAAGCCATGCCGCATCAGGAACTCGACCGGCCGGGCGGGGATCTTGCCCACCTCGTCCGAAGCGCCGATGACTGCGACGGCCGCCGGCTCCAACAGTGCTTTGCGCAGGTCGTCGCGATCGCTCATCTATTCGGCCGCCGACGCTGCCTTGCGCCGTGTGTTCGTCTCGAAGATCGAGCCGGCAATACGGTTGAGCATGATTTCTATCGAACCGCCGGCAATCATCCAGCCGCGCGTACGGCGCGCGCAATACTGCACGATGCTTTCCTCGGTAAACCCGAGCGCGCCCATGACCTGCAGCGCCTCATTGGACACGTCAAAACCGGCACGGTTGCAGGCTACTTTGGCGATGGCCGTTTCGGACTCAGATGGCAAACCTTCCGCGGCATTGATGGCTGCGCGATAGAGCAGCAACTGGGCCGCTTCGAGCTTGATGGCCATCTCGGCGAATTTCCACTGGATGCCCTGGAATTCGCTGAGCAACTGGCCGAACTGACGGCGGTTGCGCGCGTGTTCGCGCGCGACATTGTAAGCATGGCGCCCGACCGCCAGCGCGCGGGAGGTGTTGCCGATACGCTCGGCGTTGAACCCGGCAATCTGCTTCTTGAAGCCGCCGGCGGGCAACAGCACGTTCTCCGGCGGAATATAGACATTCTCGAAATAGAGTTGCTGCCACGCATCGCCGCCCATGAAGCGGGTCTTTTGCCCGAGCGTGAAGCCGGGCGTGCCGCGCTCGAGCAGCACGGAACCGATGCCGGCGGTGCCGGGGCCAAACCGCATATAGACCAGAAACAGCTCGGCCTCGTCGCTCAGCGTGCCGAATACCTTGGTGCCGTTGAGGCGATAGCCGTTTCCGTCAGGGGTCGCCGAAGTCTTGAGTTCAGTCACGGCGGAGCCGGCTTCCGGCTCGGTCATCGCCACCGAGATGACTTTCTTGCCGGCCAATAAATCCGACAGGAAGCGTTTTTTCTGTTCCGGCGTTGCGTATTCGGAGAAGGTGCGGATCGCGCCAAAATTGCCCGCCTGAATGACGTCGGCACTGCGCGGGCAAGCCAGCGCTATTTCCTCGATAGCGAGCACCGCGTCGAATAACGTACCGCCCTGCCCGCCATCGGCTTCCGGCATCGTTATTCCCATGAGGCCGTTGTCGGCCAGGAGCTTGGCGACGTCCCACGGATAGCCGTCGGAATTAGCGCGCGCGACAGCTCCCGGGGCGAGGTGCTTTTGCGCCAGTTTTCGGACGGTATCCTTGTAGAACTGCTGTTCTTCAGTCAGCCGAAAGTCCATCTCGCCCCGCAATATCAGATGAATGACGGGCCAACGCCCGACAGCATACCAATGACTTTCTGTCTCTGAGGCCAGTTCGTTGCGGTCATCGAGCCATGCGGTCTGGTTATGTGCCGAGCTTCTGCCCGGGGCGCCGGAGGGCAACCGGAGCGGGAACCGCCACCGGCCTTTTCCGCTCGGACTCCGCCTGGGCGATGATCCAATCGACGAATTTGCGGGCTTCCGGCGACAACCGGCGGCCGGTCGGCCAGACGATCCAGTACTGAAGCTCGCGGCGCAGCGGCATATCGAACGGCTTGATGAGGCCGCCGGTTTTGAGTTCCGCGCCCAGCAAAGCCGTCTGCCCCATCGCGACGCCGAGACCTTCGATCGCCGCCTGATAGGTCAAGATGGAGCTTTCAAAAGCCAGCCAGCGCTTCTCGGAGCCAGGCTGAATGCCGACGTGTTCAAACCAGTCGTTCCAGTCGCGAGAGCGATATTTCGAGGTAAGCAGCGTCTGCTGCAGAAGCGCCGTGAGATCGCCGCGCGAAGGCACCGAGACCAAGTGCGGGCTGCACACGGGCTCGATGGCATCCGTCACCAGCGGGTGTGCCACCGTGTTGGACCAATCGCCACGGCCAAACTGAATGGCAATCTCGGTATCTGTCTTGCTGAAGTCCACCGGCTTAATCGCCGTCTGAACCCGCAGATCGACCGAAGGGAACTTAGTCATGAAATGCGACAGACGCGGCATCAGCCAGCGCGCCGCGAAAGTGGGATAGGTTTGCACCCGCACCAGGACGTTCTCCTGGAAGATCCGGTCCGTGGACCAGCGGATGATCTGGAATGCCGACGAAACGTCGTCGTAAAGCTGCCGACCGACCGGCGTCAGCGTCACCGAGCGCACATTGCGTTCGAACAGCCTTGCCTTGAAGAAGCCTTCCAGCACGCGGATCTGGCGGCTGACGGCCGCCTGCGTCACGCCAAGTTCGTCGGCGGCCTCGGTGAACGACTTGCAGCGCGCCGCCACTTCAAAAGTGCGCAACGGGTTCAGCGGCGGAAAACGTCGTCCCATGGCATCATCTCCGGTTTGAGACCGGAGCCTATATCAGAGGGCCCCTGTCGGTAACGATTCAGGCGAGACCGATACGCCCCGCGGCAGGGCATCGATCCAGGCGAGCCAGGCATCGACATTGCCACGATGACGTGTGGCACCGGCAAGGCGCCTGAACTTGTCGCGCAACTCCGCGGCGGTGAAAGGATTGGTCGGCTCGCCTTTGCGCGTCACCGCGACGTCGGCATGCACCGTGCCATCCTTCATAGTAATCGATACGCGGCCGCCGCGCAGTTTCGGGAACGCCGCCGTTATCTGGGCGTCCTCGGCCAATGTCACCTTGTCGATGAGCGCGGCTATGTCGCGGTCGGCATAGAGCCTCTCGAAGGACGTGGGATCGGTGAGATCGTGACCGCACAACGACGCCGCGACGCAGAACGGCAAAGAGAACTTTGCCTCGAACACGCTGGCCGGTTTGATGATGCCCGCCGCTTTCAGCGCCACGGCGTAGGTCGCGACATCAATGCGTGCGATCTTAGCCGGATCGATCCTGTTGCGCTGGCCAATATCCATGGCAACGTCGATCGGCGCAGCGATGTGGCCGCAGGATGAGAAGCGCTTGTACATGCTGCGCGTCACCGTCCACTCACTCATCAGATCGTCGAACTTGGCGGCGATGTCGCGGCCGTGGCTCATCGCCTGCACGAAGCCGACCGGGCCGGAGATCATGTCCGACGATCCGGTGAAGCCGCTGCGGGCGATGCGCGCGGCGAGCAGCCCCGCCTCGGCGGCACGGCCAGCGTGCAGCGGCTTGGTCATGCCGTCGCTTCGGAACGCTTGCTGGAGACCGGCGGCCATCGACGCTGCATTGCCGATAGCATCGGCCATCTGTTTGGCGTCGAGACCGAAGGCAGCGCCGGCGGCGATCGCGGCGCCGAAGGTGCCGACGGTGCCGGTCGTGTGCCAGTACTTGTAATGGTCGGGATTGACGCCGGAGCCAATGCGGTTGGAAATCTCGTAGCCGGCGATGACCGCACGCAGGAAGCGATCTCCGGGCGCACCCGCCAGCTGGCTGGCCGCGAGCGCCGCGGAGATGACGCAGACGCCGGGGTGATAGAGCGCGGGCGAATAGATGTCGTCGAGCTCGATGGTGTGCGACGCCGTGCCGGAAATCAACGCGGCAAGGCCCGGATGACACAACGTCGAGCCGACGAAACAAGTCGCTTTGCCATGACCGATCTCGTCGGCATGGGCCGCGACCAGAGCCTTCGCCGGTGCCGCCTCGGCGCCGATCAACACGCAGCCGAGCCAATCCATGATGAGCTGCTTGCCGGCGTCGATGGCGACCTCCGGCAGCTTGGCGGTGCACAGCATGTCGAAGGCTTCGACGATACGCTGCTCGACGGGAACGGTCTGGCTCATGACGTAGCCTCACGCGCGCCGGCGGCACGCATCGACCGCAACCAGTTCGACTTGTAGCCGCGGACATATTGAACGGGATAATCGACCTCGGCGTCGAGCGCCGCCGCCGCGCGCCAGGGCCAGTGCGGATCGGACAGCACGCCGCGCGCCAAGGCGATGAAATCGGCGTCGCCGTCCTGAAGGATGCGTTCGGCGTGATGCGGATCGAAGATCATGCCGACGGCGATGATCGGCATGCCGGTCTTGTCGCGCAGGCGGCGGGCGAACTCGACCTGATGGCCCTCGCCGATCGGAATTTTCTGATGCACCGACAGGCCGCCGGTGGTCGCGGTCATGTAGTCGCAGCCGAGCTTCTTGAGTTCGCCGGCGAAGACCTCGGCCTCCTGCGGCGTCCAACCGCCCTCGGCCCAGTCGGTCACCGAGTGACGCACGCCCATCGGCCGGTCGGACGGCCAGGCCTCGCGCATCGCGGCGAAGACTTCGAGCGGATAGCGCATTCGGTTCTCGAGGCTGCCGCCGTATTTGTCGGTGCGTTGATTGGACAGCGGCGACAGGAACTCGTGCAGGAAGTAGCCGTGCGCGATGTGGCATTCGATGAGATCGATGCCGATGCGCGCGGCGCGGCGGGTCGAATCGACGTGCGCTTCCTTGGCGACGGCAAGGCCTTCGTCGTCGAGTGGGCGCGGCGCCGGCCAGCCCGGGCCATGCGGCACCGCTGACGGAGCGATGGTTTCCCACGGCTGCTCCTCGGCCGGCAGCGACTCGCCGCGGCCGACCCACGGCAGACGCGCCGAGCCCTTGCGGCCGGCGTGCGAGATCTGCATGCCGATCTTGGCGGAGCCGGCCTGATGGCAGAAATCGACGACGCGCTTGAGAGCGCGCTCATTGTCGTCGCTGTAGAGGCCGAGGCAGCCATGGGTGATGCGGCCCCGCGCTTCGGCGTGCGTCGCCTCGATGATGACGAGACCGGCGCCGGACACGGCGAACTTGCCTAGATGCATCAGGTGCCAGTCGGTGGCGCTGCCTTCGACGGCGCTGTATTGGCACATCGGCGACACAACGATGCGGTTCGGCAACGTCAGGCCGCGCAAGGTGATCGGCGAGAACAACGCACTCGGCATCATGACCTCCGTGCCGCGCGCGGCTGTTCAAGTCCGAGTTCACGCGTCAGCGCCGCGGTCAGCGGTTCGGGCTGGCCGATGGCGCGATCGACCCGCGGCGGCGTTATGGTCAAGCCGAGCGGCGAACCGAGCAGCGGCCAGGGTTTTTCGTCGCGCGACTGGATGATGAGTTTACGCGCCGCGGTGCGCGGCGCATCGGCGACCTCGGCGACGCTCTTGACCGGCTCGCGGCTGCCGGCGGCATCGACGGCGGCAAAGCCGTCGCCGTCGGCGACGATAGCGCCGACATCCGGGCGCGCGCCGTTCCAGCTCAGCTGCGTCAGCCAGGCGGCGACGTCCTGCATCGACAGGTCGTAGCGCGGCGCGCGGCCGGTGCGGTCGCGCAGTTCGAGGCCGGCGAGAATGGCGAGCAGGCCGAGCTGGCCGCCGCCGATATCGGCGATGGAAATGCCGGCCTTGAGCGGCATGCCGTCATAGCGCGTCACGTCCATCAAGCCGCACATGGCCTGCACCACGGTGTCGAAAGCCGGGCGCTGCGGATAGGCGGAGTCGGCGCCGAAGCCTGTGATCGAGGTATAGACAAGCCGCGGATTGAGTTCGGCGAGGACCTCGGCGGAGAAGCCGAGCCGCGCCAGCGAACCCGGCTTCATGTTCTCGACCAGCACATCGGCGCTGCGCAGGAGATCGCGGAAGAACGCGAGGCCGTCGGCGCTGCGCAGATCGACGCCGACGGCGCGCTTGCCGGCATTGCTGATGACGAAGAAATAACTCATGCCGTCGCGATGCGGCGCCCATTGCCGCGCCGAGTCGCCTTCCAGCGGCTCGACCTTGATGACCTCGGCGCCGAGCGCCGCGAGATGGCGGCCGGCGAGCGGCGCGGTGGTGTACTGGCCAAGCTCGACAACGCGAATGCCAGCGAGCGGCAGTTGCGGCGCGCGCTTGTCGGACGACGCCGCCGCGGCCTTCGCCGGCGGCGTGGCGCGGCCGTTATCGACCGCCGGGATCGCACCGGTGCCGTAAGCGGCCTCGCCCGGTTCGAACAGATTGCCGGCAAGGCGCAGACGCCTGCCGTCCGGCGCTACGACATCCTGCGTCATGTGGCGGTGGCGCATATTCGGCTCCTCGGCGAGCGCGCCGACCGGCACGATCTCGCCGCAGGCGATGTTCGCGGCGCCGAGCGCGGCGATGCATTCGCGCACCGGATGCGCCTGCATCCAGCCGCCGACATGGGCGTCGACGTCGTCGCGCCGCGCCATGCGATCCGCCAGCGATCCGTAACGTTCATCGCGGCCGAGCGCCGGCTGGCCGATCACCTCGCAGATCTTCTGCCAGTGCGCCTCGGATGCCGAGCACATCAGCACCCAGCCGTCGCTGGCGCGATAGGCGTTCCACGGCGCCGCCATCGAGTGACGGTTGCCGAGACGGCGCGGCTTGCCGCCGCCGAAATGCGACGGAAAGAACGTCGCCATCGCGTTCACCGCGCAATCGTACAGCGACATCTCGACGGCCTGCGCCAAGCCGCTGAGGCGTCGCACGCGCAAGGCCGCGACGATCGACGAGGCCGCATAGAGCGCCGTCGAAAACTCGACCACCGGCGCGCCGATCGCGACCGGCGGACCCGAACTGTCGCCGGTCGTGTCCACCATGCCGCTCATGGCCTGGAGAAGAAAGTCGGACACCGGCTTGTCGCCGCCCGCTCCCGCGCCGAAGGCGGTGATGTCGCAGACGATGGCCGACGGCGACGGCTCGACCGACAGCGCTTTCAGATCGGCATCGCTCGAGGTGATGACGACATCGGCGGCCTCGATCAGCTGCCGCAGCGCCGCGTCACCCTCCTCGCCGTTCCAGCGCAGGTTGTTCTTGCCGTAGGCGAAGACATCGCGCTGGCCGAACTTGTCCTCGAAGGCGGCGTCCGGTTTGGCATCCGTCTCGATGAAGGTCACATCGGCCCCAAGCTGCGCCAGAAACGAGCCCGCCGCGCCGCAGGCGAGACGCCGGCCGACTTCAAGAACGACAATGCCGTCGAGGGGACGCTGACTCATGACTCGGACACCTTGAAGCGCGGCACCACGGAATCGCCTTCGACCAGATCGAACCAGACCTCCACGGTGCGGCCGACGAGATCCTCGTCGATGTAGCGGCGCTCGGGATCGACGATGTCGGTGAACATGCGCGGCCCTTCGGGAAGCTGCACCATCGCCACGCTGTAGGGCACATGTTCCTTCCACGCCGAGCTGTAGGCGCGATGAAACACCAGATGCGACAGCACGGTGCCGCGGCCGGACAGCTTCACCCAGTCCGCCTTGTCGCTCAGGCACGACGTACAGACCGGACCGATGGGGAAACGGATGTGGCCGCAATCGGCGCATTTCTGCATGCGCAGTTCGCGCTTCTTCGCCGCATCCCAGAACGGCTGGGTGGTGGCGTTGATCTGCGGGGCGGGCTTCTTGGTCGGAGCGTTCATGACGATTATCCGCGCTGCAGGATCATGGCGTTGGAGCAGTTGAGCGACATACCGCGCCCGGTGACGAGACAGTTCTCGACGTCGGGCACCTGGCGGTTGCCGCATTCGCGGCGAACCTGACGCACGCCTTCGACGATGTGCAGCCAGCCCTCCATGTAGCTTTCGGACAGATTGCCGCCCGCGGTGTTGACCGGCAGATCGCCGCCAAGCTGGATGCGGCCGCCCTCGACGAAGCCGCCCGCCTCGCCTTCCTTGCAGAAGCCCGCGTGCTCCAGCCACAGCAGCACCGAGATGGTGAAGTTGTCGTAGAGCTGCGCGACGTCGATATCGTCCGGACCGAGCTTCGCCGTGCGGAACGCATCCGCCAGCGCCTGCTTCTGGTGCGGCACGTACCACCAGCGCTCGTGCTCCATGTTCATGGTGGTGTGCGCCTGCCCCATGCCGGCGATAACGACCGGATTCTTCTTCAGGTCGCGGGCGCGGTCGAAGCTGGTGACGATGACGCACACCCCGCCGTCGGAAATCAGGCAGCAATCGAGCAGCCGCAGCGGCCGCACGATGGGCCGCGAGTTCTGATGGTCGTCGATGGTGATCGGCGTGCGCATCACCGCATTTTCGTTCAACGCCGCATGCTTCCGGCAGGCCACGGCAACCTCGGCGAGATGCCGGCTGGTGGTGCCGTATTCGTGCATGTGCCGGTCGGCGGCGATGGCGCTGTTCGCCGCCGCGCCGAGCATGCCCCACAGGCCCCAGCTCAGTTCGCCGCCGCTGGCGCGGTTGAAGGTCACGCCGCCGGTCTTGGCGGTGTCGCCGAACACGCAGGCGACCGTGGTGGCGAGCCCGGCATGGATCGCCGCCGCCGCCATCTGGATGAGACAGCCGCCGGTGGCGCCGCCCATCGTCATGCTGCCGGTGTAACGCGGATTGATGCCGACGGCCTCGCCGAAGCGGAGATAATGCAGGCTGCCTTCCGGCGACGTCGTACCCGGCATGGTGAGAATGCCGTCAATGTCTTCCTTGCGCAGGCCGGCATCGGCAATGGCGCGCTTGAACGCGTCGATTCCGAGATCGAGCGGCGTGCGTCCCTGCAACGTACCCTGCTCAGTCGCACCAACTCCGGCGATGGCGATCCGCCCGGCAATACTCATGTCGTCTAACGTCCCTTGAAGTCCGGCTTGCGCTTCTCGCGGAACGCCGTCCGGCCTTCGGCGCGGTCCTGCGTGTCGCGAATTATGGTGAACAGTGTGCGCTCGAGCGCGAGGCCTTGCGCCAGCGGCATGTCGAGGCCGTCGCGGATCGCCTTGCGCGTCATCTGCACCGACAGCGGCGCGTTGTCGGCGATACGCCCGCCGAGTTGCAGTGCGGTGGCCGCAAGCTCGTTCTGATCGACAACCTGACTGACAAGCCCCATGGCGAGCGCGTCATCGGCACCGACGCGGTCGCCGCTCAGCGCCAGATGCATGGCGCGGCCCATGCCGACGATGCGCGCAAGGCGTTGCGTGCCGCCGCTGCCCGGCATGCTGCCGATCTTGACCTCGGGCAGTGCGAAGGTGGCGTTGCGCGCGGCAATGCGGATGTCGCACAGCAGAGCGAGTTCCAGCCCGCCGCCGAGCGCCATGCCGTTGATCGCGGCGATGACCGGCTTGGACAGATTGAGGTCGCGCACCAGCGCGCGGTTGTTGCGATCGAGTTGCGCCGCGGGGCCCGAGGCCGGCGGCGGCGCGGCCGTGAGATCGGCGCCGGCGCAGAACGCCTTGTCGCCGGCACCGATGACGACGGCAACGCGCTTCGTGGCATCGGCGTCGAAGGCGAGCAGCGCCGCTTCCAGCGCGTCGCGCATGTCGAGCGACAGCGCGTTGCGCGCATCAGGCCGATCGAGCGTGATCAGCGAAACAAAACCACGCGCGGCGACGGTGATGGCCATCAGCGCACCTCCGGCAAGCCGTTGCGCAGCAGATCGCGGCCGATGGTCCAGCGATGGATTTCCGACGGACCCTCGACGATGCGATAGGCGCGCGTGACGCGCGACATATACTCGAGCGGCAATTCCTTGCTGACGCCCATGCCGCCGAACAGCTGGATGGCGCGGTCGATGACGCGGCCGACCATTTCGGGGCCCTGTACCTTGACCATCGAACCGTCGAGCCGGATGTCAGTGTCGCCGCGATCGACGCGGCCGGCGAGCCGGTACACCGCGAGGCGCACGGCCTCCATCTCCTGATAGCTGTCGGCGATCCAGAACTGCACGGTCTGCCGGTCGGCGAGCTTGCTGCCGAAGGTCGAGCGCGTATTGGCCTGCTCGATCATCATGGTGATGCAGCGCCGCGCCAAACCCAGGCAGCGGGCGGCGATCTCGGCGCGGCGAATGCTCAGGCGGCGTTGCAGCGGCGCGAAGGCTTGCCCGACCTCGCCGAGCACATGACTGTCGTCGAGCTCGACGGAGTCATAGTGCACTTCATAGGGGTGATATTCGCCGATCATCGGGAACGAGCTCGGCACCGTCAGGCCCGGCGTGTTGCGATCGACGAGGAAGGCCGTCATGCCGCCGCGCGATTTTTTGGCGGGATCGGTAACGGCGATGGTGATGATGAAGTCGGCGTCGCGGGCGCCGCTGATGAAGATCTTGGTGCCGTTGAGCACCCACTTGCCATTGCGGCGCTCCGCCTTCATGCCAATGCCGCCGGCGTCCGAACCAGCGCCCGGCTCGGTGAGCGCCAGACAGGATTTCTTGGCGCCGCTGGCGTAAGGCAAGAGATAGCGCTCGATCTGGTCGCCCTTGCAGCAGTCCTTGAGGAAATGCAGGTTCGGGCTGTCCGGCGGCAGTACGAAGGGCGTGATCGAATATTTGAGCTGCTCGATGGCGACGATCTTGGCGAGCGCGCCGAGATCCTGCCCGCCGAACTCCGCGGGCACGTCCATGCCCCAGAGCCCAATTTCGCGGGCTTCGTCCTGTAACTTCTTGACCACTTCGGGCGGCAGCAGCGGATTATCGGTGAAGCCCCGCTCGGCGTCGCGGCGGATCACGGTCTGCTCCAACGGCACCAGTTTGTCGCGGGTGAAGCGCGCGACAACGTCGCGGATCATGCGGATGTCTTCGGGCAGATCGAAATTCATGATGTCGGTCATTTGATGACCCCTTGCGCGGCCATGGCCTCGATTTGCTCGGCGCTCAGGCCGGCCAGCTCCGGCAGTTCGTCGTTGTGCTGGCCGAGCAGCGGCGCGCAGCTGCGATAGCCGGTCGGTGTGCGCGAGAACTTCGCGGCGATGCCGTGATAGAGCGTGCGGCCCATCACCGGATGTTCGAGGTGCTGCCAGAATCCCCGGGCGTTCAAATGTCCGTCGTCGCGGATGAGGTCGGCCGGGCGCGCCACGAGGCTGGCGGCAATTCCCTGTGCCTGCAGGGCGCGCTCAGCGGTTTCAGCAGTCCTCGTGCGAGCCCAAGCGGCGAGCGCCGCTTCGATATCGGACGTGACGCCGAGCAGTTTGCGCAAGGCGTCGAATGGCGCACCTGTCCGGACGGCAACGGCGCACCAGTCGTCGTCTCCGGCGCAACGGAAGACGCCGCGCAGTGCATAACCTTCCTTCGCGCCATCCGGGCTGGCGACATGGCCGTTGGCGGCATAGTCCAGCACGGCGTCAGGGAAAGCGGCCATCGTGGATTCGATCTGCGAAATGGCAATCTCCTGCCCCTTCCCTGACTGCCGGCGCCACGCCAGCGCCGAGAGCACGGCGAAGGCTGCATGCAGCGGGTTCGGCAGATGATCGGGAAAGTTGGTACCTGTGCCGACCGGCGCACGACCCGGCGCACCCCCGAGGCCGAACATGCCTGCGATCGCGGCAATGCTCATGCCGTAGCCGATATAGTCGCGATACGGCCCGGTCGCGCCCGCCATCGGCATCGACAGAAAAACGATGCGCGGATTGACGGCGGCGACATCGGCATATTCGAGGCCGAACTTCTTCATCGCCTTGGGCGAGAACGAATTCGCCATCACGTCGGCGTTGCGCGCCATGTCAAGAATAAGGTCGCGCGCGCCAGGCGCCTTCATGTCGATGGAGATACTCTTCTTGTTGGTGTTGCGCACCGCAAAATAGCCGCTCTCTTCCAATCCGCGCTTGCCGACCAGCGGCTCGGCGCGGCGCAACTGGTCCGGCCGCGTGCGCGACTCGATCTTCACCACCTCGGCGCCGAAGTCGGCGAGGATCTTGGTCGTGAATGGACCGGCACCGACCCACGTGAAATCGATGACGCGAATGCCGGCCAGCGGAAGGCTCCTGCTCATGCAACTGCCTCACCGGAGACAAGCGATTTGCGAATCGCCTCCGTCTGCTCGCCGAGGCGCGGCGCCCGCGATCCCGCGGCCCACGGCGTTTCGGACAGGTGATAAGGCGCGCCCGGGCCTTTCAGCTCAGTGCCGTCGATCTCGCCGATACGGGTGAAGAAGCCGCAGGCGTTGAGATGGGCGTCATTGAAGGCCTCGCGGCTGTCGTTGATCGGCGCGATGGCGATGTGGCGGGCCTGGCCCTGCTCGAACAAGTCCTGCTTGCCGCGCGTCGCTGCAAAGGCAGCGAAGATGGCGCGAAACTTCCTCTTGTTTTCCGGTTTTGCCTTGAAAGCGTTGTCGAACCATTCCGGCGCGCTCAGGCTGTCGGCGTCCGGGACGCCGCTCTCGCGCAGCCACGCGACGACATCCGACCAGCCCGTTCCGAGCCCGGAGTCGGCGGCATAAAGAAGAACGTAGCCGTCCCTGCACGGATAGATTCCGATGCCGGCCTGGCGCTCATCCTCGCCGATGCGGCGCCGTTCGATGCCTTTGAGGGTCAGGAACTGCGGCGCCGTCTCGGTGCCGAGCGCGACAACCTCTTGCATCGAGATGTCGATGAACTGGCCGCCGCCCGTCGCCTCGCGGCCGAGATAGGCGATCATGCTCATGACCGCGGCATATTGCGCGGCGCTGTAGATGGCGAGATCTCCCTCCACCACAAGCGGCCCGCGATCCGCGTAGCCGGTGAGCCAAGCCATGCCGCCGGAGGCCATCGCAACCATGTCATCGCCGGCATCCGCCGCGCGCGGTCCGCTCTGGCCGAACGGCGTGACGCTGCACCAGACGAGATTGGGATTGAGTTCGCTGACCTGGTTGTAGCCAAGGCCTTCGGCGATGCGATGAGCTTGCAAACGGTCGTCGATGACGATGTCGGTGTTGCGGAGCATCTCGCGCAGCAACGCGCGATCGCGCCCGTTCGTCAGGTCGATGACGACACTGCGCTTGCCGGCGCTGAGGTATTGAAAATGCAGGCTGGCATTTTCGTCGCGCCTCTCGCCGAGGAAAGGACCCTGCCGCCGCGCGGCGATGCCCGCCGGCGGTTCGACCAGGGTGACATCGGCGCCGAGATCCGCGAACAACTTGCTGGCATAGCCAAGAGACTGGGTAAGATCGAGTACGCGGATATTCGCAAGCGCTTTGACTGCATTGATCATCCAGTGCCCCCCAGGCGCATGCCGAGGAGGCTGGAAAGCTGCGCTGCGGCTTCCGTCACCATCGTACGCAGTTTTTCCTCGCGGTCTTCGAAACGGCCGCTCGGTCCGGTGACGGTGATGCAGTAGGCGTTGCCGTCATGGCTGAACACGGGCGCGGCGATTGCGGTCGCGCCGCGTACGCGCTCGTTCTGGGTGACGGCGTAGCCCTGCTTCTTGATCTTCACGAGCGCCTTCTTGAGACGCGCCTTGTCGACCTCGGTCGGCTTGCCTTGCGACTTGATAACCCGCTCGATCTCGGAGTCCTTCATCCGCGACAGGAACACCTTGCCGGTCGCGCCGTGCAGCAGCGGCAGGCGCGCGCCCGGCGTGACGATCGACTTGAGCGACGACTTGCTCTCCACCGCGTCGAGACAAACGCGATAATCGCCGTCGAGCATGCTGATCTCGGCAGTCTCGCCGGTCTTGGAAGCCAGCATTTCCAAATGCGGGTGCGCGATGTCGCGAATGCCCAGAGACTTCTGTGCAATGCTCGCCAGCGTCATAAGCTTGTGTGATAGTCCATAAGACTGATTTTCAAGCTGGATCAGATAACCGGCGCCCACCAAAGTTGCGAGAATGCGGAACGTGGTCGTCTTCGGCAGCGAGATCGCCTGCGAGATTTCCTGCAACGACATGCGCGGCTTTTCGTCGCTGAAGCACTCCAGCACGGCCAGCGACCTTTGCAGCACCCGAATCATGCGACTTCTCCATGCGCGGCGGAGCGGCTCGTCCACTCCCGCAGAACGCCGTCGCGATCTGCGCCAGCTTCGCCGATCATCGCACCGGGTACCGGCGGTGTCAGTGTCAGGGCGTATGGCACCCCCAGAACATTCGCGGAGGCGCCGCCGGATGTCGGCATACGGCGCAACATGCCGCGCGCGGCCAGCGTTTCATCGGCGAACACCTCGCCGAGTTCACGAATGACGATGTTGTCCGCGCCGGCGCGGCGCAGCAACCAGCGGCCCTTTTCATCGCGCGTCACATCGCCTGCGAAACTGGCGGCAGGATATTTCGCGCCCTGCTCCATCAGCCATTTAAGCGCCGCGAGCATCGACACATCGACGTGGTACGCAAAGCCGGTGCGATCGCGCAGCCGAAGCGCGGCGAGGATGCCGAGCACCGCCACATGGCCGGACAGAAGATCGGCAATGGAGAAGCCGACCTTGCACGGCGTCGCGCCGCTCCCAACCCGTGTCATAATGCCGCTCTCGGCCTGGATCACGGTGTCGAGCGCCGCATCCTGCGCACCGTGATGGCCATATCCGGAGATCGAGCAGTAGATGAGATGCGGATGGCGACGCGCGAGCGCGTCGACTCCGAAACCGAGCTTGTCAAGCGCACCGGCCTTGAGGTTCTGCACAAGCACATGGGCGTGACCCAGCAGCGTGTCGAGAACCGCCCGATCGCCTTCCTCGGACAGATCGAGCACCACCGAGCGCTTGCCGGTGTTGTAGTGAGCAAAGTAGCCGCTGATATGGCCCGCACGCGGCGACCAGGCGCGCGACACCTCGCCGCCCGGCGGCTCGACCTTGACGACGTCGGCGCCGAGGTCGGACAGCGAGCGGCCGGTGATCGGGCCGGCAGTGAACGGGCCGATCTCCACGACCCGGATGCCCTTGAGGGGCAACGCCCCTGCGGCTTTCGGCTTAGGTGACGCCTTGCAGGCATGCGCCGTCGCCATAAGCCCGAAGGGAAGCGTACTGCCGCCCTCACCCGCACCGGCCGCAATAGCGCCTGCCGGAATGCCGTTCTTCTTCAGCAGCGCCGAAAGTTCGGTCACGCTATGCGTGCGCGTCCACGCCTCGACCAGCGCATCGACCGCGGCGATATTGGCGCGGCGCGCATTCATGTCGATGAAGGACGCATCCGCCGTCTTGTCAGCCTGCCCCATGAGGCCGAGCAGCTTCTTCCACTGCGCGTCCGAACTGGTGCAGATCATGATGAAGCCGTCGCTTGCGGCATAAGCGTTCCACGGCGCGCAGATCGAATGGCGCGCGCCTTCGCGATAGCCGGAGCTCTTGCCTGCCATTGCCTGCGCGATGAAGGTCCCGAGCAGGCTGGCATTGGTGTCCCACAGCGAGGCGTCAATATCCTGCACCGGGCCGCCGGCCTCGACGACGCGCAGCGCCGCCAAAATGGCCGCCGCCGCATCGACGCCGGCAAACACTTCAAGCACCGGCGCCATCACCGGCTGCGGCGGGCCGTCAGCCAGACCGCTGGTCCCCATCAAACCGCCGAGCGCCTGCATCACGATTTCCGGATCGTCGGCAGCGATCGAGGGATGCCGCAGCGCGCCGGTCGCCGAGATGAAGCAGCGCACGCCCACCGCGGGCGGCAGCCTCACATCACGCGCACCGACATAGGCATGCGCTCCGGCACTGGTCGCATCGCGCACGACGGTGCCGCCGAGCCGCGTCAGCAGCCCGGCGCAGACCGCGACCGCGTAACGGCCGTCACCCTGCACGATCTTGATGCCGCTGAGCGCCGCTTCGGCGTCCATTGCGATCAGCTCCGAAATGCGTCGAGCCCGGTGAGTTCGCGTCCCTGAATGAGCGCGAGGATCTCGTTGGTGGCGTCCGGGATCGGCAGCATGCGCACGTCGCGATACATCGCTTCGAGCTTGGCTTCGCGGCTGATGCCCATGGCGCCGTGCACCTGGATCGCCAGCGAAATGGCGTCATGGCAGGCGGTGGTCGCGTAGCGCTTGGCCATCGCCGAAGTTCCATTGGCGCGTTCACCCCGATCGATGGCGTCGAGCGCGTAATAGCAGAGCAGACGGCTGGTGGTGATGGCGGTCTGGATGTCGGCGAGGTTCTTTTGGATCAGCTGGAAGCCGCCGATCGCCTTGCCGAACTGCTTGCGCATGCCGGCGTAGGAGACCGCCGCATCGAAAGCTTTCTGCGCGAGCTGCGTCGCGGCAAGACCGACCAGCGGACGGTTGCCGTTCCAGGTCAGGGTCAGCACCTTGGCGGCGTCTCCCGCGGAGCCGAGAGCGTTGTTCTTCGGCGTTTTGGTGTTGTCGAAGAAAACTTCGGCAAGATGGCCCTGGCGCAGCCCGAGTGTCGCTGTTTCCTGGGTCTTGAAGTCCGACGTGCCGCGTTCGCAGACGACACGGCGCATGCGGATCGAACCGTCGGCCTGGGTTTCGCCGCAGGTGACGTTAATTGTGTCGCAGATGGAGGCGTTGGTGATCCAGGCTTTGCTGCCGTTGATCACCAGCATGTCGCCGTCTTCGCGCACACGGGTTTTGACACCGCGCGGATCGGATCCAATATCCGGCTCGGTGGTGCCGGTGCAGCATATCTTTTTGCCCTCGAACAGCGGCGTGAGAATGCGCTCCCGCTGGTCCGGCGTGCTTTCGGCATAGATGCGCGCAATGGTACACTCATGCGCCAGAAGCGAGATCGCCACCATGGCAGGCAGTTGTTCGAACATCAGGCCGTAGTTCAACATGCTCATGCCGGAGCCGCCGGCCGCTTCCGGCAAGCGCGGCGCTGTCAGCCCCTGGCTCGCCAGCACGCCGTAGATGCGCAACATCTCTTCCTTCGATAGCGGCGTATCGGCATCGTTACGATCGAGCACCGGCTGGATGTCGCGTTCCACCATGCGGATGGCGGAATCGCGGACCATGGTCTGTTCGTCGGAAAGTTTAAATTGCATGTCTTAGTGTCCAATCAGGGCATTACGAAGCCGCCGTTGACGCTGAGAACCTGACCGGTGATCCAGGACGCGTTACGGCTGGCGAGGAAAGCAATGGCGGCGCCGATATCGGTCGGCTCGCCGATGCGGCGGGTGGGATACATCTTGAGGACGGTCTGCACGCGCTTGGCGTACTTCTCGTCGCCCATCTGGGCACGCATGCCCTCCTCACGCTCCTGGCGCAGCTCGGTGTTGGTCGCGCCCGGCGAGACGACATTGAGCGTAATACCGTCCTTGCCGACTTCCTGCGCCACCGACTTCACCAATGCGATGACGCCGGCCTTGGCCGCGGCGTAGTAGGACAGCCGCGCCTGGCCGATTCGCGCCGAGTCCGAGGCGAGGCAAATGATGCGGCCATACTTGCGCCTGCTCATCCCCGGCAAAGCCGCATGAATGACGTTCATCGGCCCATACAGGCAGACATCGACCATGCGCTTCCAGTCGGCGGGACTGGAGTCTGCGAACAGCCTGTCGTCGAGCACGGCGGCGCAATTCACCACAACGGACAGCGGGCCGAGGTCATTCTCGACCGCGGCCATCATTGCCTTGACCTGCTCAAGATCGGTGACGTCGGCCTTGAGGCCGGTGGTCCTGGCGCCGCTGCTCTTGGCGAGCTTCTGCGCCGACGCACTGGCAGCGTCGCCATTGATATCGGCGAGCGCCACATTGCAACCATCCGCCGCCATCAGCTCGGCCGCGGCATACCCGATGCCGCGCGCCCCGCCGATGATCAGAACGGTTTGTCCCTTGATTCCGTAATCCACAACAACCTCTGACTGAGAAAATGCGCCGCAAGCGCGATGCGTTACCGCTTGGCGCGATACTGGCGGAAGTTCGGCTTGCGCTTTTCGAGAAAGGCGCGGATGCCTTCCATGTTCTCGTTATTGCCGTAGATCGACGCCAGCAACTCGGCGGTCGGCATATAGGAGGCGTAGAACTCCTGATCGGAGCCGGCATTGAGCGCCAGCTTAGCGATGCGCAGGCTCTGCGGGCTCTTGTCCAGAATGTCCTGGCACAGCGCGTCGACGCGGGCGTCCAGCTCCTCCGGCTCGCAGACCTCGTTGATCAGGCCCATGTCGAGCGCCTGCTGCGCGGTGTAGAGCCGGCAGGTGTAGACCATCTCGCGCGCCTTGCGCTCGCCGACATAGCGGGCGAGCAACTGACAGGCGCCCCAGATCGGAATGCTACCGACGCGCGGACCGGTTTGACCGAACTTGGAATCGCTCGACGCCACCGACAGGTCGCAGAACAGGTGAATCTCGTTGCCGCCGCCGACGCAGAAGCCGCGCACCTTGGCGATGATCGGCTTGTCCATCATGCGCATCGCGGTGGACAGCGCGATCAACCGGCGCATGTGGGTGCGGCCGACCTCCGGATAGCGCTTGCTCTGGTCGCCGACATCGCCGCCGGCGCAGAACGCCTTGTCGCCGGCACCCGACAGCACGACGACGCCGACTTCCGGATCGTCCGCCGCGAGCGCGATGGCGCGCGTCAGCTCTTCGTAGGTCTGCGGCCTGACGGCGTTACGCACATGCGGACGATTGATGACGATATTCGCGATGCCACCCTGCGCCGCATACGTGATGTCTCCGAACTGACTCATTCTATTTCCACCCGATATTGCGGTCATCTTCGAGAGCCATGACCGGCGGTTATCGCACCGTGACGAGAAGTCTTTGGTGCGCTCAGACAATCTGAACCATTGTTTTTGCGCCTGTGGCATCAAGTCCACTAGACGGAACGTGTTCCGCACCATAGAATTGGCTTCGACAGTTTGTCAAACGCTTGCTGCGATCCGTCGATAGAAACGGGCACGGCAAGAAAATCCCGGAGGAAACTATAAACATGTCGTCACTCATCAAACGCCTGGGCATTTCGGTGGTGGTTGCGGGCGCGCTGGCGTCGACTCACGCCACGGCACAGGACACCATTCGCATCGGCGCGCCGTTCGAACTGAGCGGCCGCTTCGTGGCCTACGGCGCTCAAGGAAAGCGCGGAGTCGAGATGGCCGTCGACGTCTACGGCGGCAAGATCGGCAACAAGAAGATCGAAGTTCTCTTCCGAGACGTGCAGAGCAACAACCAGGCCGCGGTCACCGCGTTCACCGAACTGACGCAGCAGGAAAAGGTCGATTTCGTCATCGGCCCGATCGCGTCCGGCATCGTCGCGGCGTCCGTTCCGGCTTGGCGTCAGAGCAAGCCGCTTTGGATCGTTCCCGGATCTTCGTCGACGCAGCTCGAAGATGCGATGAAGGGAGAACCGCTGTTCTTCCACACCTATCCGTGGGCCTATCAGTACCACGAAGGCACCGCCAAGGCGCTCGCCGACGCGATGGGCAAGGGGAAGAAGGTCGCCATCGTCTACTCCGACGGCGCTTACGGCCGCGAGCAATTGCCATGGGCCAAGGAGTTCTACACCAAGAACGGCTTCACCGTCGTGGCCACCGAACTGGTGCGTGAAGGCGCCGCCGACCTCAATCCGGTTCTGCAGAAGATCCGCCTCACCCGTCCCGACGTCCTCGTCGGCATCGTGCAGACCACCGACGCCATCCAGCTCGCCAAGCAGATCCATGTCGCGAAGCTGAACATCCCCGTGCTGGTCGGCACCGCTTATCCCCAGCTTCAGGAGTGGGCGCAGGCCACCGGCGAAGCCGCCGACGGCTGGATCGGCGCCACCACCTATCTGCCGGGCATGAAGCGCGCGGCCGATCCGAAGCTGGCGAAGCTGTTCCCGTCTCTCAACGACTGGGAAGCCGACTTCAAGAAGCGCTACAACCGCGAGCCGGAATTCCTCGACGTTACCAACTATACGTCGGCGATGATGCTGCTGGTCGCCATTGAGCGAGCTGGCACCACCGATAAGGAAAAGGTGGCGAAGGAGCTGGCCACGCTGAACATCCAGACCATGCTTGGAACGTCAAATTTCGTGCCGACGCCGGGCGGTGCCGTGCATCAGGCGTTCAATGACATGGTCGTGTTCCAGCGCGACGGCGACAAGTTCGTCGTGCTGTTCCCGGCCGACGCCGCCGACGGCAAGCTCAAGCTCAAGAAATAATCCGTCACTTCCACCGGCCTGCGGCAAACGCCGCGGGCCGGTCCGTCCGGGCTGGCGCCTATTTTCCGGAGTTGATTTTCCATGTCCCTTTTCTGGCAATGTATCGTCGATTCGCTGCTGCTCGGCGGACTCTACAGCCTGATGTCCATCGGACTTTCGCTCGGCTTCGGCGTGACCCGCATCATCAACTTCGCGCATGGCGAGATGATCATGTTCGGCGCTTACGGCGCGTATTTCGCGTCCGTCCTGCTCGGCGTCGACCCGCTGTTGTCATTGCCTCTCGTTTCCATCGTCGTTGCCGTGACCGCTGCGGTCCTGTTCAAGGCATTGATCGAAAAAGTCCTGAACGCGCCGCATATCAACCAGATCCTGCTGCTGTTCGGGCTCAGCCTGGCCTTGCAGAACGTCGCCGCGATCCTGTGGACCGGCGACGCGCGTTCCGTCGCAACGCCCTATTCACTCACGGCCTACGAATTCGACCTGCTGCTGGTGCCACACGGCCGCATCATCGCCTTCATCGTCGCGGCCATCCTGATCGTCGCGCTGTTCTGCTGGCTGCGCTTCAGCGAACTCGGCCGCGCCACCCGCGCCGTGGCTGAAAACGGCCAGGCCGCGACGCTGATGGGGATCAACGTGTCCCGCATGTACATGCTGTCCTTCGGCATCAATGCCGCGCTCGGCGCCGCGACCGGGGCGATCAGTTCGTTCCTGCTGACCATTACGCCCTTCATGGGCTTCCACATGCTGGTCAAGGCCTTCGCCATCGTCGTCCTCGGCGGCCTCGGCAGCGTGGCCGGCACCATCATCGGCGCCTTCGCGCTCGCCTTCGCCGAGACCTGGGTGAGCTACTACGTGCCCGAGGGCAACGGCTGGGCCGAAGGCGTGGCTTTCATCGTGCTCCTTTTCGTCCTTATCATCCGTCCGAAGGGCATCCTCGGACAAGCCGTAGCGGTGCACTGATGAAGCTCCGGATTGTTCTCTACGCCCTGCTGGCCATCGCCGCGATTCTGCTGCCGCTGGTGGCGCCGCCGATCGTCAACAACATGATCCTTCGCATCGGCAGCCTCGTGATGCTGGCGATCAGTTGGAATCTCGCCGCCAATGCCGGCCTTATCTCGCTCGGCCACTCGGCGTTCTGGGGTCTCGGCAGCTACGCGGCCCTGCTGGTCGCCAACAAGCTGGGCTGGCCGTTCTTCGCTTCGCTTGTCCCCGCCATGATCGTCGGCGCGGTGTCGGCGGCGGCGATCGCGGTCATCACCGGCCGCCTGAAAGGTATCTTCTTCGCCATCGCCATGCTCGCCCTGTCGGAAGGCTTGCGGGTCGTCGCGGTCATGACGCCGGATTTCACCGGCGGCGGCGCCGGCGTGTTCGTCGATCAGGCGTTGCGCCCGACGACGGAAACGGTCGCCATGGTGACGGCGCTGTGCGCCGTGGCCTGCGCTGCCATCGCCTACCTGATCTCGCTGACGCCGTTTCACTACGCCTGCCGCGCCATGCGCAACAACGAGAGCGCGTCGGAAATGCTGGGCATCAATCCGCTTCGCTTCCGCATCGCCGTGCTCAGCCTGTCGGGCGCCATGGCCTCACTCGCGGGCGGCGTGAACATCTGGTATAGCGGCTTCCTCGATCCGATGATCGGTTTCGACCTTCACGTCACCATTCTGGCGCAGATCGCGCCGATCCTCGGCGGCATCCATACGCTCGCCGGGCCCATCATCGGCGCCTTCGCCACCATCGGGCTGTCTGAGGCGACACGAACTCTGCTCGGTGAGCAAGGCGTCAGCCTCCTGGTCTATGGCCTGATCCTGGTCTTCTCCATCCTGTACATGCCGAAAGGTATTGTCGGCACTTGGAACACCTGGGTTCAATACCGTTCCCGCGGCGCTGTCGGCGCCAAGGTCGGGACGACGAAGGCGGCTCCGCTATGACGACTTTGCTCAACGTGGAAGGCCTGCGTGCGGGCTATGAGGACTCGATCGTCCTCCAGGACATCAGCCTGTCGGTCAATGAGGGCGAAGTTGTCGCCCTGCTAGGCGCCAACGGCTCCGGCAAGACGACGACCATGCGCGCCCTCACCGGTCTGATCCGGCCGTTCGGCGGCAAGATCACCTTCGCCGGCCGTGACCTGCTGGCCGTCGAACCGCACAGGCGCGTCGATCTCGGCATCGCGCTGTGCCCGGAAGGACGTCAGGTGTTCCCGAACATTTCCGTCGAGGAAAACCTGTTCCTCGGCTCGTTCTGCAAACGCTCCCGCCCGGATCGCAAGCAGACGCTGGACAGCGTCTACTCGCTGTTCCCGAAGTTGGCGGAACGGCGCGAGCAGAAGGCCGGCCTGATGTCCGGCGGCGAGCAACAGATGCTCGCGGTCGGCCGCGCCCTGATGAGCAAGCCGACCATGCTGCTGCTCGATGAACCATCGCTCGGCCTGTCGCCGAAGATGGTGCAGATCCTATTCGGCGCCATCGGCCAGGTTGCAAGGAGCGGCATCAGCATTCTGCTGGTCGAGCAAAACGCACAGGCCGCCTTCGCCGTGGCGAGCCGCGGCTACGCCATCTCCATGGGCCGCGTAACAGCCAGCGGCACGATCACCGAACTGACCAAATCCGGCGCGCTGCAGAGCTCCTTCCTGGGTTCGCACCAGCCGGTAGCGACCGCGTAGCGCCGGGAGACAGCCATGCTTGAGATCGAACATGTCACCAAGCGCTTCGGCGGCCTGCTGGCGATCAACGACCTGTCGCTTACGGTGAAGAAGAACCAGTTGCTGGGTGTCATCGGCCCTAATGGCGCCGGCAAGACGACGCTCCTCAATGTGATCACCGGCTATTTCCGGCCGAGTCAGGGCAAGATCACGTTCGAAGGCGAGCGCATCGACGGCAAGGCGCCGTATGAGATCTGCCGCCTCGGCATCGCCCGCACCTTCCAGGTGGTGCAGCCCTTCCCGGAGATGAGCGTGCTCGACAACGCCATGACCGGCGCGCTGTTCTCGCGCGAGGGCATCACCATCCGGAAGGCGCGCGACCGCGCCATGGAAGCCCTCGAAATGGTGGACATCGCCCACCAGGCCGACGTGATGGCCGGTGCGCTGACGCTCGGTGCGAAGAAAAAGCTGGAGCTCGCCCGCGCGCTGGCGACGCAGCCGCGCCTCCTGCTGCTCGACGAGGTGATGGCCGGCTCGCCGCAGTCCGACATCGACGACCTGATGAATCTCCTGCAGCGCATTCATGCCAAGGGCGTGACCATCCTGATGATCGAGCACCTGGTTCACGTCATCATCGCGCTGGCGCAACACGTCTTCGTGCTGAACTTCGGCCAGGAACTGTTCCAGGGCAACCCGGGTGACGTCATTTCGCATCCCGAAGTGATCGAATCCTATCTCGGCAAACCACTCGAAGCCCTCGCCGCCGAAAGTTGAAAGTCAACGTGACGATGCGTACCGTGACGACCGACATGCCGATGGCAGCGCACATTGCAGGCGCCGGCGATGACGTCATCCTCATTCATGGCGGACGCGGTTCGCATACGCACTGGGCTCGCAATATCGGGCCGCTGGCGCGTGAGCATCGCGTGATCGCACTCGACCTGCCCGGCTTTGGCGATTCACCTGACGTATCGCGCGACATCGACGCCGACCGCTATCTGTCGCTTGTGACAGCCGGCATCCGCCACCTGATCGGCGACCGTTTCGCCTCTGTCGTCGGCTTTTCGTTCGGCGGCGCGGTGGCCGCGCATGTCGCCCGCCAGCTGGGCGACCAATGCCGCAGACTGGCGCTGCTCAGCCCCGGCGGTTTCGGCGAAGCCAAGGGCCGCGTGCTCGATCTCAAGCCGGCACCGGAAGCGATCGAAACCGATCCGCGTTACCGCGCCGTGATCCGGCACAATCTCCTTGCGATGATGCTGCACGATCCTGCCAGCGTCAGCGAGGAAACCGTCGACATCCAGTGCCGCAACATTGCACGGGGCCGCTTCAACAGCCTCAAGGTCAGTCTGCGGCCGACGCTGATCGGCGATATCGCGGCAATGACCTGCCCGCTGGCGATGGTGTGGGGCGCCAACGACGCCGTCGCCTATCCCAGCCCGCAGGCGCGCGCCGCCGACTGCCAGGCCGTCCGGCCCGATCTTGAACTGACCATCGTTCCCGGTGCCGGCCACTGGGTCCAGTATGAAGCGGCGGACGCGGTCAACGCGCTGCTGCTCAATTTCCTTCGCAGAAATTAAACGAACTCAACGACAAAGGATCCACGACGTGACCTACAAGAACATCAAGACCAGCCGCGACGGCGCCGCCTTCATCATCACCTTCAATCGCCCCGAGCGGCGCAACGCCATCAGCGTCGAGACCATGGACGAACTGATCGCGGCCGGCCAGGAAGCCGATGCGATGCCAGACGTGTTTGGCATCATCCTCACAGGCGGCATGGAATATTTCTCGGCCGGCGCCGACCTCAACGATGCACTGGCGATCAAGGGCGCCGCCGACGGTCTCGCCTATTTCAAGCGCTGGCACCGGCTTTGCGATGTCTACGAAAACCTGACCAAGCCGGTGTTCGCCGCCATTGAAGGCTTCTGCATGACCGGCGGCTGCGAATTCGCCATGGCTTGCGACATCCGCATCGCGGCTGAGGATTCGACCTTCGCCATCACCAGCGCCAAGATCGGCACCGTCGCAGGCGCCGGCGGCACGCAGCGCCTCGCCCGTCTGGTCGGCCCCTCCAAGGCCATCGAGATCATGTTCTCGGCCGACCCGATCGACGCCACCGAGGCGCACCGCATCGGCCTCATCAACCGCAAGGTTGCCAAGGGCCAGGCGGTGGCCGAAGCCAAGAAGATGATCAAGGTCTACGAGAACCGCGCGCCGCTGAGCCTCGCTTTCATCAAGCGCGTCGTCTATCGCGGCCTACAGATGGATCTCGCCTCCTCGCTCGAATTCGAGGCGTTCCTCGTCTCGACCATCTACAGCTCGCAGGACCGCAAGGAAGGCATTTCAGCGTTCCTCGAAAAGCGCCAGGCCAATTTCCAGGGCAAGTAAGACCGCGACGAAAGCGACACGACATGGCTCAATCCAGAACCGAAACGCGCCTTCCGCTCGCCGGCGTGCGTGTGGTTGATTTCAGCCGCCTTCTGCCGGGGCCCTGGTGCACCCAGATGCTGGGCGATCTCGGCGCCGAGGTCATCAAGGTCGAGCAGCCCGGCGCGGGCGATGTCGCCCGGCACAATCCGCCGAGCTATCGCGAGAGCAGCGTCTATTTCAACAGCGTCAACCGCAACAAACGCAGCCTGTCGCTCGACCTGTCGAAGCCGCGGGGCCGCGAGGTTGCCCATCGTCTCATCGCCCGGGCCGATATCGTCATCGAGTCGTTCCGGCGTGGCGTGCCCGCCAAGCTGGGCATCGACTACGACACGGCGCGCAAGCTGAAACCGGACATCATCTATTGCTCGATCACCGGCTTCGGCCAGACAGGCGCCTATGCCGGAATCCCCGGCCATGACCTCGTCGTCCAGGCTGCCACCGGTTTGATCGCCGCGGCCGCGAACGGTGGCGCCGCCACCGTGCCGGGCTTCCAGGCCGGCGACTATGCCGCCGCCGCTTACGCGACCATTGGCATTCTTGCTGCGCTGAACCGCCGGCGCGACACCAGCATGCCCTGCTACATCGACACCTCGATGTTCGATAGCCTGTTCAGCATGTGCAATATCGTGCTGACCTCCGGCATGGCGCATATTGCCGGTAACCGCGGCGCCCAGGCCATGGAGGTCTGGGGTGGAAACCCGCGCTATTCGATCTACACCGCGCAGAATGGGCGCGCTGTTGCGGTCTCGCTGCTCGAAGCCCGCATCTGGAAGTCATTCTGCGATCTGATCGGCCGGCCCGACCTGGTGTCCGGCGACGAGTCCCACAGCGACCGCCACAGTAGCCATGGCGAGCGCGCCGCGATTTATCGCAAGGCGATTCAGGATTATTGTGGCTCGATGCCGCGCGACATCCTGATAGAGAAGATGCTCGCTGCCGACATTCCCATTTCGCCTGTCAACAGCGCCGACGAGGCGCTCGAGGATGTGCACGTCCGCGACCGCAAGCTGATCGAATGGGTTGAGCATCCTCTCGAAGGCCGCATTCCGCAGATCGCCAATCCGCTCGGTGTCAGTGGCTTGACCGATACGCAGCGTTCCGTTGCCCCGGCGCTGGGCGCCGACAACGACGCCATCCTGAGCGAACTCGGCTTTGGTGACGCCGAGCGCACCGGCCTGCGCAGCGACAACATCATCGGAAGCTGACCGGGAGCCAGCCATGTCTCGCACGCCGAACGCCGACGCCGTCAGCGCCTATATCGCAGGCACCAGCCGCGGCGCGATCCCGGAGCCTGTGCTCGAGGCGGCGCGCATGTGTCTGGTCGACTGGTTCGGTGTCGCCATCGCCGCGCGCGACGAAGGTGCGGCACAGGTGGTGCGCAAGGTCGCCGGAGGACGCAAGGGCGACGCCGCCGTGCTGTTCGGCGCCCCAACCGACGAGACCTACGCCGCGCTGATCAACGGCACCATGGCGCACTGCCTTGACTTCGACGACACCCATGTCGGCTCGCTGGCCCATCTGAGCGGCCCCACCTGGGCCGCGGCTCTCGCCGTCGGCACAGCGCAGAAAGCCAAGCCGGCTGACATCCTGTGCGGCTTCGTCACCGGCTTCGAGGTCGGCGCGAGGATCGGCGCCGACAACTTCGGTGACGCGCTCAATACTCGCAGCCTGCATTCGACCGGCTTCTGCGGCTGCTTTGCCGCCGCCGCCGCCGCGGGCGCCCTTTACGAACTCGACGCGCCGCAGGCGCTCAATGCCATCGGTGCCGCAGCTACCCAGGCTTCCGGCCTGACCGGCTCGTTCGGCACCATGAGCAAGCCGTTCCACGCCGGCAAGGCCGCGTTCAATGGCGTGCTGTCGGCGCAGCTCGCCAGGGCCGGCTTCGTCGCCGCGCATGACCTGATCGAGCCCGGCACCGGCCTCTCGATGGCCGTGATCCAGGATCGGTCGCGGGGGATCGCCCCCATGAGTTTCGCGGCCGACGACTGGGAGATCCTGCGCAACACCTTCAAGCCCTATGCATCGTGTCTGCTGACACATCCGGTGATCGACTCGGCACGCAAGGCGCGCACGCAGATCGCCGGTCGCGCCATTGGCAGCGTTCAGGTGAACGTCCATCCGATGGCCGTCCAGCTCGCCGGCAATCCGGAGCCACAGACTCCCTTGCAGGGCAAATTCAGCACCGCCTATTGTGCCGCGCTGGCGCTTGGCGGTCACATGGCGGCTGCGCCGGACTTCTCGCCCGAACGCCTGAGCGACCCCGCGCTGCGCGATCTCGTCGGTCGCGTGACGCTCCATGTCGTGCCCGAGATGGAGAAAACGGCGGCCTCGATCGTCGTCACCCTGTCGGACGGCTCAACTATCGCGACCGACACGCCCCTGGCGCTCGGCAACCCCGGCAATCCGATGAAATGGGACGACCTCCGCGCAAAATTCGTCGGTCTTGTTGAAACGACGCTGGGCCGCGGCACGGACGTCGTCTTTGACCATCTGCGAAATTACGCTCGAGGCGGCGATCTCGCTGCGGTCCTCAATGAGCTCGACAAAGCGGACAACCGCCCGCGGAAAACGGCCTGATATCCTCGATGCCAAATCTCGGCAAGCCGGCCTGATCGTGGGTAGCTGAGCGAATGCCAACGTTGGCGCTCGATCTTATCTGGCGATGCCGCTCTCTAAAGTTTGGCCGGTGGGGAGCAAGACAGACATCGGCAGCCGAGGAAGAAGGCGTGTGAGTACGACGCCTCTTGATTGTATCAGCAGAAGTACTTGGTTTAATTCGTTAATCGTCTTCCGCTGCCCCTTTCCATCATGGGAGCGATGGAGAATTTTCTGTTTACAATCAATGGTTTTGCCTAGGTATTTTATCTTGTGACACTCCTTGTGACACCGATATCAGAAAAAGGAGGATTAAGCGAACGATTTCAGACTGTTGCAGAGGCTGGAATGGGACACCGGAAGTGTCACAAGAAATCGCAACAGAAAACCGCAACAACATCAACACAACTAGCAACGCCGGCGAAATGGAGGTGAGCTACCGGCGATGCAAGGACCTTCCGCCTTCCGAGAAGGCCGTCATCGCCAAGCCGAAAGTCGATCATGAAATCCATTCGCGTTATCGTGAGCGAATAGATTTGAACTACGCTCCCTGAGACACGCGGATCACCTCGCCGAGCAAGACATCGAGGTCGGCAGCGAAATCAACCTGCACAGCCGACGGCAGGGTCTCGCGCGAGCGGATCGGCATGTGAAGGTGCATGTCGCTGATATTACGCGAGGACCCTTCCAGGCGCTGCATTGAAGCCTTGAATGACTTGCCGCCAACATAGTGGCTCGCGACCTGCGCGAAAGTGTCGAAGCCGAGTGTGGGTGGCACGTGGTTCAGGATCGTTCGCAGGAGCATCGCTGTGGACATGTGGCAGCGGTTCGCGGCGGCGACGTTCAATTCCCGGCACAGCTCAACGAGGCGGGTGAAATCCCATTTGCCCGCGCGAATCTGTTGGAGCGCGCTTATGCGAGCGGGATCGACATAGGGCTTTACTCCCGGTGAGGCCGCTGGCGGAGCTGCGCGCTTGCGCTGGATTGCGCGAACTCCAGCCCGAACAATCTTCGCCGCCTCCTCGACCGACGCATAAGACGGTCCGCCCGTGAGGCCTCCTGCACCTAAGTTTATGGCGTGGATGAGATTCATCGAATAGTCGTTGGCGTAGCTTAGCTCACCGTCGAGGATCGACTTCGCTTCTAGAGCAAGAGCTTTGAATGTCGCCGAATGCTGGGTCGGCAGGATCAGTCCCGACATATTGCCGCCGTCCACGAACAGTGGGAGCAGGCGATCCATATCGTCGGCAATCGCGGTCAGTTCTTCGATCATGCACCCGCCCTACAGTCTAGCTAAAGCTAGTGTCACAACCAGTGTCACATGTTTCAAAAATGCCCGTCGTTATTGTAATTCCGTAGTTTCCATCATAAGAGCGATACTGAAGCGTCTTTGCAGCACTTTGGCGGCCGGTCCTGAAGCGGGCACGATGTCAGGACGCGCAAAACCTGTCCGACGTGCGCCTATTTCGGCTTAGTACCGCTCCTTTCGGGTCCGTGCAAACCGGCGATCCTGCGCAAACGGATGTCGCCTTCCAGCCGCACCAGTCACGGCGTCGGCTGGGGCGCGATTGACCCCGTCACTTAGACAGGGCCTTGCAGGGCGGCAGCAGCGCCCGCACATCCCGCGCTAGATCGGTCACAGTCATCAATCAGAACGACTGAAAAACGCCGACCCATTTATTTTGCCGCTTTTGATCAGGCCACTATCAGTCAGCCGTGGCGCGCAGCAGAGCGCGATCGCCGCCGAAGGCGGCCTCAACCAGGGTCGCCATGCCGGCCAGCTCAATCGGGCGCGGATTGTTCTTGATCAGGCGGGCGCTGCCCATGGCCTGTTCGGCGACCGTCGGAAGCTGCGCGCTCACGACGCCAAGATCCGCGATGGTTTTTGGGATGCCGATCGAGGCAAACAATGTCTCGACGGCGTCGATCGCCGCGCCGGCCTGTTCGGAGACCGTGCCGGCCGCGGCGAGCCCCATCGTCCGGCCGATTTGAGCGAGCTCCGGTTCGCAATGGCGGCGATTGAACTCCATGACATAGGGCATCATCACGGCGACGCCGGCGCCATGCGGCGTGTGCGTCATCGCGCCGATCGGATATTGTACGGCGTGCGCCGCCGCAGTGCCGGCGGTGCCGAAGGCAAGCCCGGCCATCGTCGCGCCCAGCATCAGCCGTTCGCGCGCTTCATGATCGTCGCCATGATCGAAAGCGCGCTTGAGACTCGCGGCGATGTGAGCGATCGCGAGCAGCGCATAATTGTCGCTCAGTGCGTTCTTCCCGAGAAATACGTGCTCATGGACGATGCTGTCGGTCGGCACGCGTCGCGTCGTTGTGAAAGCTTCGATGGCGTGCGTGAGCGCATCGGCGCCGGACACGGCGGTCAATCCCGGCGGACACGAATAGGTCAGTTCCGGATCGCAGATCGCGGTGTGGCTGATGATGTGCGGCGAGGCGATGCCGACCTTCACCGCGCGATCGGGGTCGGTAACGACCGCCACCGGCGTGACTTCCGATCCGGTGCCGGACGTCGTCGGCAGCGAGATCAACGGCAGCACCGGGCCCGGCACCTTGAACTCGCCGTAGTAGTCGGAAATTTTGCCGCCATGCGTCAGCAGCACCGCCGCCACCTTGGCGGCGTCCAGACAGCTGCCGCCGCCAATGCCGATGACGAGATCGGCATCGATCGCGCGACCGGCTTCGACCGCGCTGGCGATGCATTCGATCGGCAATTCGGCGATGGTGCGGTCGAAAATCCGCGTCTGCACGCCCGCCGGCATCAAGGCTTCGACCAGGCGCAGAAATTCGGCGTCGGCGGCGAGCCGCTGGTCGGTGACGATCAGGGCGCGCTTGCCGAGCGCGGCGGCATAGCCGGGCAGCGCTCGCCGTTGGCCGGCGCCGAAGACCAGATTGCGCGGCGTGCGCAGCGTTCCGAACAGTGACAAGGCGAAGACTCCCGGCCGACGGCAGCGTCGGCGTCGCACCGTCTTCTTAGCCGCGCGCCGCCGGACAAACGCCGCGCGCCGGGGCCAATTTCACTGCCTGAAATTCGGTCATACTGGGGACGGAGCGGCAGCCGGCGCGTGGTACTCCTGAGCGCAACAACGACAAAATAGATAAGGAGAGGAAATGCCCTTCATGCGACACAGCATTTCAATCGTCGCGGCCATCGCCGCGCTTACGCTGCTGGCCGCACCGGCGCGCAGCGAGACCTATCCCGAAAGACCGATTACCTTCATCGTTCCGTTCGGCGCCGGCGGCGGCACCGACGTCATCGGCCGCATGCTGCAGGAAAGTATCAGCAAGGACCTCGGACAGCCGATCGTCATCGACGACCGCCCGGGAGCCAACGGCACGATCGGCTCGCGCTACGCGGCGAAAGCGACGCCGGACGGCTACACCTTGTTGCTGACCGCGAGCTCGACCTTCTCGCTCAATCCCAACATCCTCAAGGCGCCGCAATACGATCAGCTCAAGGACTTCGTGCCCGTCGGCTTCATCGTTCGCGCGCCGTGGATGCTGGTCGTCAATACCAAGAGCGGCTACAAATCCGTCGCCGACGTTGTCAAGGCGGCCAAGGAACATGCCGGCAAGCTGACAGTCGGCTATTGGCAGAGCAACGTCGAGATCACGTCGGAAGTCTTCCAGCGCGCTGCCGGCGTGAAGATCCTGAAGATTCCATACAAGAGCGTCGTCCAGGCCGTCGGCGATTTGCTGGCGCAGCGCATCGACATGCTGTTCGTGGATATCCAGGCGGTTCGCGGCTATATCGCCGCCGGCCAGCTGCGTTACCTCGCCGCCACCACCGCCAAGCGCGTTTCGCTTGCGCCCGACATACCGACGCTCACCGAATCCGGCATCCCCGTGGTCACCGACGCGTCGGTCATATTGTTTGCGCCCGCCAAGACGCCGAAGCCTATACTCGAGCGCCTCAACGCGACGATGACCAAAGTCGTCAACGATCCCGCCAACCGCAAGAAGCTCATGGATCTGGGCCACGAACCCACCACGATGACGCTGCCGGAACTCGATACGTTCGTGCGCAGTGAACTGACGCGGTGGCACGACATGATCGAGGCCGCCGGCATCGCCAAGATGTGAGCATTTGAGACGGCGAGCACACGAGTCGCAATGCGGCTCGTGTGAAGCCGACTCCGTCCGGCCGCTAGCGCTGCGCGCCCATCACGTCGAGCACCGCGCCCGTGACCAACGACGCCTTGTCCGACAACAGCCAGACGATGGCTTCCGCCACCTCTTCCGGCAGGCCGGCCCGACCCAGCGGGTTCTTGGCCGCGAACTCCTTGATCCGATCCGCCTGCCCGGCCTTGGCGTGGATCGGCGTGTCGATCATCCCCGGGCGGATCGAATTGACGCGAACGCCGTCACGCGCCACCTCGACTGCGAGCCCCTTGGTCATCGTATCCACCGCGGCCTTCGAGCCGGCATAATGGATAAAGCGTCCCGGCGATCCGGTCAGCGCCCCGATCGACGAGATGTTGACGATGCTGCCGCCCTTGCCGCCGAACTTCGTCGACATGCGCTTGATGCCTTCGCGGCAGCAGATCAGCACGCCGATTGCGTTGACCGCGAAGATGTCCATCGCTTCCTGGAAATCGTAATTGTCGGCCGAGCGATGCTGCGGGCCGTTGACGCCGGCGTTGTTGACGAGGCCGGTAAGCCGACCGAACGCCTTGTCGCTTTCCTCGAACATGCGGACGATGTCGGCCTCCACGCCCATATTGGCGCGAACCGCGATCGCCTTGCCGCCGAGCTTGACGACATCGGCGACAACGCCGTCGGCCAAGGCCTTCGAACTGTTATAGTTGACGACGACGCTCGCGCCGGCGGCGCCCAGAAGACGCGCGGTGGCGGCACCGATGCCGCTGCTCGCGCCGGTGACAATCACGACTTCTTGCATGAAACCTCTGTCCTTTCGGATGACGATGAAGCGAATGGCGTTGGCGTGACACTGTCGATGCTCAGGCTCGAGCTTTCGGCCGCGTCAAATGGTTCGAATGTCGGTGGCGGCGCGGCGTCAGCCCGGCTTCTGCCAGCTCAACAAAGTACCGCCGGTCTTGACCTTTTGCTCGCCCTGCATCGCCGGCAGCGGATATTCATCCTCATTGATGACGAAGCCTTTCTTCGAGGCGAAGTCCATGCGCGGCGGACAGAAGATGTCGTAGAGCGAGCTCGACGGTCCGTCCTCGCCGATACAACGGCTGGTATGGATGGCCAGCGCCGGAATGATGATGACCGACGGCGTCGCCATCTCGGCGTGATCGTCCGGCACCCAGGTGCTCAGGTCGGCGCCCCAATTGTAGCGCATGTGGTGTGTCCAGGTGCCCTCGAAGCAGAGCGAGCCCTGTTCGAAGTCGTCGTGCCAGTGCGGGCTGAGCGAATTGGTCGGCCGGCGGGTGAAGAATTGGCCGAACAGATTGACCATCATGTTGGTCGAACGGAAGCAGCGCGGCTGGATACGGTCGCCTTTGGGATTAAGATATTGCGCCAGCGGATAGTGACGCAGTTTGTAACCACCGACCGGCTCCGGCCACAGATCGGGCGGCGCCAGTTCCGGGGCCTCGTCGGCGTAGACGCCCTTGTTGATGGCGAGGGCCATGATGTCGGCCGATGCCTTGGAGAAGATGCGCGCGACCTTGCCGGCGCTGCGCGCGATCACCTCGCTGGCGCCCGGCGGCACGATGGTCAGCGATTCAGGCTCGGCCTCGACCGTCTCGCCGCCCGCCTCGATGGTGAGCGACGCCCCGCCCGGCGGCACGATCACCATGTATTCTTCCGGATTGTCGGCGCGCGCCAGCACCGCGCCGGGCGCGACGTCCGAGACGCAAACCGCGAAGTTGCCGCCGCGCGTGATCCAGGTCCTGACCAGACCGTCCGGACTGATCTCCTGCGGTTCCTGATCGCGGAACACGGACTTGGACGCCTGGCGCTTCGATACACCGCTCATCGTCCCGTTCTTCCCAACAGCCCTGCACTTCCCCAAGACGGTCAACCCACGGCGACCGGCACTCGATCTTAGGGCGGCGGGTCAGGTCCCGGCAGGGCCTTCGCGACCCAATTTCGCAGAATGAAATGCCCGGCGCTTGGACCCCGCGGCGGCCTTATCGTGGCCCGGCGGCACTGGTATGCTTCCGGCAAAAGCGGCCCCGACCCGCCCGTTTCACAGGGCTTCGCGGCGCCGCCGATGTGAAATGGGGGAGACAATCAGGTGAATAAGGCCGTTCGCGATCTCACCCGGAGCGAGCCGGTCGACCGGGCCTTGCCGGGCCTCGTGCCGTCGAACATTCACTGCCGCACCAACTCCCGGCGCGGCCACACCAACCCGCTCGATCGCTCCTATCCGCCGGTCAACGCCGTCTGCCGTGCGCTGCATGTCCTCAAGGTCGCGAACGAGAAATCCATTGTCACGGTCAACTCGATCCATGCCGCGACCGGGATTCCGCGGCCGACCATCGTGCGGTTGCTCGAGACGCTGATGCACGAGGGCTATGTCGTCCGCGACAACATGTGCGGCGGCTATCGGGTCACCCAGAAGGTGCTCGAATTGTCGGCCGGCTATGGCGGCATTTCGCGCGTCATCGAGATCGCGCGACCTCTGTCGATCGGACTAACGCGCCAGATCAAGTGGCCGATCGGCCTCGGCGTCATCGACGGCGACGCCATCGAGATCGTCTACTGGACCGGCACCATCAGCCCCGTCGTCCATACCAACACGGTACTCGGCAAGCGCCCCGACCTTTTCCGCAATGCGATGGGCCGCGTCTACATGGCGTTCTGCGGCGACGAAGAGCGCGAGCGCCACATCGCGCGTTTGCGCAATGAAGTACCGAACGAGTTCGGGCCTGAGGAAGAAGCCGCCTTCCGTCAGCACCTCAAGCGCGCGCGCAGCGCCGGCTATGCCATGCGCGATCCGCGCACCGAGCCGGCGCGCATGACGACCTTTGCCGTGCCGCTTTTGGAAACGGACAAGGTGGCAGCGGTGATGTCGGTGAGTTTCTTCACCTCATCGGTGCCGCAGAAGGACATCCGAAAAAGCGTGCTGAAACCGCTGATCGAGACCCGCCTCAACATCGAGCACGCGCTCGCCTTCATCAGCGACCGGCCGCATCTCGACGCCTCCGCGCGCCGCGAATACGACGTCAATATCTAGGCATTTCGGTTACTTGTTATCGAGTACCGGGTTGGTCGGCGGCGTGCCGCCCTGGAACAGCGGATCGAACTTGCGATAGGTCACCTTCCAGCCGTCCTTGGTATAGATGAGGTGGTCGGTCATGTAGGCGATCTGGATCGGCGGATGCGTCGGCAGCACCGGCTTGCCGTCCGCCGCGTACAGCATCAGGAACCAGTGGCAGGTCGCCTTGTCTTGCGCGCCGTCGAAGAACGCCTTGAAGTTCTCAACCGAATGCACGACCGTCCGGTCGCCGCGGTTCTCGCGCCAAGCGTAGAAGGCGCGGATCTTTTCGCGGCCCTCGTAGGTCGTGGCCGAACCGACGAATGCGGCATCCTCGGTGTAGTAATCGGGCGCGTTACGGCCCCAGTTCCTGTCGACATCGTGCCAATAGTCGATCACCAGGGCATGCAGCAACTGCGTCAGCCTCAACCGATCCTCGTCAATACGCATTGTCTGCCTTTCACGCCGTCGCCGTTTGGTGTTGGGTGATAGCAAGCGACACGGACCAATCTCACGCTATCGCCAACTTTTTCGACCTGCGAAATCGGCGCGCCGTCACCGGTCTCTTTGCTGGCTGGCGGTCGCAAGGGTCTTTTCGATCGGTTGCCCGAGGAGCGGTACCGCGGCGCCCGCGCTCGCCAGACGGCCGAGTAAGCTCTACACGCGATCCGCCGGGATCGGCGAATGCCCCGTCGGCGGTTCATCGGGCATCAGCAGCCGCGGTCGCTGCACGAGACCCTGCGCCGCAATGACTTGCCGCAGTCGCAACTTCAACACCATGCGCGCCCCGATAGCTGAAGATGTCGGCGAAAGGCATAGCACCCCGGCCCGTTCATTCATGGCATCGATCCATCGGACGCGCTAGACATGGATGGCCGCGCGCATCGGCGGCCCGGCCGGCTACATGAATGGCGAACAAGAAGTCCTAAGGGAATACCAATGAGCGCGACCAAGCAAAAATTTCGCATCTGGGCGCAAGGCGCCACACACCAAACTGCGCATCAGAATTATCTGAGCGAGTTACTGCCGCATATGCAATCCTGCCTGGACCCGGATTTTGAGCTGACGTTTCATACGATCACGCCGCCGGTCACGACCGTCCATGCGCTGTCGGAATTCCGGTTTTCCCGCGAGGTCATCCGCGGCGCCATCGAAGCCGAAAAGTCCGGTTGCGATGTTTTCTTCATGAATCACTTCCAGGATGTCGGCCTTTACGAAGCCCGCGCCGCCGTTTCGATACCCGTGCTCGGTCTCGGCGAAACCACGCTGCTGCATAGCTGCACCCTGGGACGGCAGCTCGGCCTGTTGGCCATCAATCCCGCTTTCATCCCCGCTCATGCCGATCAAGTGACGCGCTACGGGTTGCAACACCGCGTGGCCGGTATTCGCGCGATCAACGCGAATATCAGCGACTACATGGAAGCGTTCAAATCGCCGGAAAAGAAAGCGGCCTTGTACGCCGTCTTCGAACGCGAAGCCCGGCGACTGCTGGACGAAGGCGCCGACGTCATCGTACCGACGGGCGGCATCCCAATGATGCTGTTCGCCGGTGAAGCCGGCGCCAATATCGACGGCGCGCCGATCGTCAACGGCGTCACCGTCGTGGTCAAAGCCGCGGAGATGGCGCTGAAAGTCAAAAAACTCAGCGGCATCGCGTGCAGCCGCGTCGCCCACTCCGGCTTCGCGCTGCCGTCGGAGCAGACGCTGCGGGAATTCCTGCAGCACGGATGATCCACATCCAACGGACCGGCCGCCGGCCTTACTGAAGCGTCTCGTCGGGGCCGGGATCAAGTGTGAAAATCTTGCCGGGATTCATGATGTTGTGCGGGTCGATGCTGCGTTTGATCAGCCGCATGTAATCGAGGGCCGGGCCGAACTCCTCGACGAGATAAGGTATCTTGCCCTGTCCAACGCCGTGCTCACCGGTGCAGGTGCCGTCCATGGCGATCGCCCGGCGCGCCAGGCGCTCGGTGAAACCTTTGACGCGGGCGACGTCATCCTTATTGTCGCGGTCGAACAGCACCGCGACGTGAAAATTGCCATCGCCGACATGGCCGACGATGGGTCCGAACAGGCCGCTATCGGCCAGGTCCTGTTTGGTTTCGGCGACGCATTCGGCGAGCCGCGAGATCGGCACGCAAACGTCGGTGGGCGCGACCTGCGCGCCGGGCCGTAGCGTGAGGCACGAAAACGCCGCATCGTGCCGCGCCTGCCAGAGCTTGCTGCGCTCCTCCGGCCGCGTCGACCACTGGAAGTCGCCGCCGCCATATTCGCCGGTGATCGCCTTGAACATGGCAACCTGCTCGTCTACCGACGCAGACGTACCGTGAAATTCGACGAATAAGGTCGGCGTTTCGGCGAGCGACAGCTTGGAATAGGTGTTGCAAGCGCGGATCTGCAGCTCGTCGAGAAGCTCGATGCGCGCAATCGGCAAACCCATCTGAATGGCGGCGATGGCCGTCTTGCAGGCGCCGTCGAGGGTTTCGAACGGACACACGGCGGCGGCCATGGTTTCCGGAATGCCGTGCAGGCGAAGCGTCACCTCGGTGATGATACCCAGCGTGCCTTCCGAGCCGACCAGGAGCCGCGTCAGATCGTATCCCGCCGACGACTTTCGCGCGCGGTGCGCGGTGCGGATGACGCGGCCGTCCGACATAACCGCCTGCAGCGCAATCACATTCTCGCGCATTGTGCCGTAGCGTACGGCATTGGTGCCGGAGGCGCGCGTCGCCGCCATGCCGCCGAGGCTTGCGTCCGCACCGGGATCGATCGGGAAAAACAGGCCTTTGTCGCGCAAATGGTCGTTGAGCTGTTTACGCGTAACGCCGGCCTGGACGGTGCAGGTCAAATCTTCCTCATTAACGGCGACAATCGCGTTCATGCGCGACAGATCGATGCACAAACCGCCGAATGGGGCGTTGATTTGCCCTTCCAGCGACGTGCCGGTGCCGAAGGCGATGACAGGTGCACAATGTTGCGCGCAAAGCCGCACCGCCCCCTGAACCTCCGCGGTGGTCTCCGCGAAGAAAACCGCATCGGGCATCTGCGGCCGGTGCCATGTCATGGTGTTGGCGTGATGCAGCCGGACCGCTTCGGCTAGCGACACACGTCCGGGCCATTGCGCGCCCAAAGCGTCGATCACCGTTGCAACGGCCGCACTCACTCTCCCGCTCACCGCCAAATCGGACATGCCGCCGATCTCCTGTCCTGATGGTTCGATTCATATCGGCATTCGCTTGGCGACCATCGCCAGGCCCGGCCTGATCGAGACTATTTTAGGCATGAAGTATTCCATTTCAGGCGTCAAATATCCATAGTGCGGATCAAGACGACGGTCTGCGGACCACGCCATGCGCGCCTTACTGTCAGGGAGCTTCGATGTCGATCAGCTATGCTTACGAAGTGGCGCTGCGCGGCCCGGTCGATAACGCTGAACCGTTGTCGGCGTGGTTTTTGGAAGGCCCAGCAGAGGCGCTATCCGGCTTGCCGGCGCTTGTCAGCCTCGATCGTTACGTGCCGATCGCGGGCCCATCGCGAGACCCCTACAATAACGATGGCGCCGGCCCGCTGATGCTGTTGATGCTCAACTTTCCATCGCCGGAAACGCTCGGCACCGCACGCTCCGCGATAGAAGCCGCATTTCAAACCTTGCCCGACGCCGTCGCAGCGACGGGCGCGGGCTTCAAGCGGATCCTCTATCCAGTCGGCGAAGATGACACACCGGCGCCGCTCGAAGCACCGTTCTCCTATGTCGTTCGTTACCATCGGCCGGCCGACGATGAAGTCCTGTTCGTGCAAAACTATCTCGCAACGCACCCGCAGACGCAGGCCAAGCTTCCAGCCATCCGCAGCATCCTTTGTTACGTTCCGATCAACGACATCCCGACCGGCAGACGACTGGCCGACCCGGACTATATGGTTGGTAACGAGGTTGTGTTCGACGACGCCGCGGCGTTCGGCGCCGCCATGGCGTCGCCGGCCCGCGAAGAACTTCGTGCACATTATCGCGAATTTCCGCGGTTCACGGGCGCGAACACCCATTATCCGATGCAGCGATCCCGGCTTTTCGGGATGTAAGGCCGCGCGTCCACCGCTTTGTGGTGTAGCGCAAACCGATCCGTCTCCCGGAATGTGGTCCCACTCCGTCGAGCGCCTGGGCTGATGATGGGCAGCAACTGCCTGAAAAATCTTCATGCCAACGCCCCGATCGCTGTTGCGCCGGAAAATCAGACATTTTAAGCTTCAAGTAATTGAGCCGCTGCGTGGCCGCCCAAAGCGTTTCGAGTAGCCGTTCTGTTGAGGTGAGAAAGCCTGCAGTGTGGAGCTCATCGGAAACAAATCAGACTGCCGTCCGAGCGCTCGCGGCTTCGATCGGCAACCACGCTTCACGCTAGTTGACGGATTTTGGCAACCGGTAGCCCGGAGGGAGAGACCTATGACGATCGAAATCGAACGTCGCGCCTTGTTGCAGATGCTGGGCCTGGGTGCGATCGGTAGCGCTGCCATTGGCGTTTCGTGGCCGGCGCAGGCGCAACAGGCAGATGCCGTCACGATCGGATGGCCGTCCGATGTGCCGTCGTGGGATCCCAATCAGCGATTCACGCCCGACGCGCAGCACTTGTACAAATTGGTTTTTGATCAGCCTCTCGATCAAAATCCGAAACTCGAACTCATCCCTCACCTGATCAAGAAATGGGAGATGGCGCCCGACGCCAAGTCGCTCAAAATCGAGTTGCGTGACGACGTCGTTTTCCACAACGGCATCAAGATGACGACCGAAGACTTCCGCTACACCTTCTTCGAGCGCATCAAGGCCGGTCACGCCGTCGACACCAAGAACTCGTGGCGGAATGTTGCCGATATCGAGATCGCGTCCCCAACTCAGTGCGTAATGAAGTTTGCGTCGCCGGTACCGACGGCGCCGCAATGGCTGGCCTTCCTCGGCAGCTTCGTCGTCCCCAAGAAGTATATGGAAGAGGTTGGCGTCGAAAAATTCCGCGAGAAGCCGATCGGAACCGGGCCCTACAAGCTTGTCGATTACCAGCTCAACGCCCGCATCATCCTCGAACGCAACGAGCAATATTGGGGACCGAAACCAAAGCTCAAGCGCGTCACGATCGAAATCATCAAAGATCCGTCGGCGCGAGTAGCCGCCATACAGTCGGGTCAGGTCGACCTCACGATCAACGTGCCGGTTCGTGAGGTGGTCCGGCTCGAGCGCGAACCGACGCTTGCCGGAGAGATCAACCCGATCACGCGCGTCATGCTGCTGCAGTGCCGCAATGACCAGGGGTTCGCCGATCAGAATGTCCGCCTTGCGGCCCATCACGCGATCGACAAGGCGGCGCTGTCGAAGGCCTTTTTCAACAACGCCGCGGTTCCGCTGTCGGTTCCGGTTACACCGGGTACGCCCGGATTCCCGGCCGACTACAAATTTTCATACGATCCGGAGACGGCCAAGAGCCTGCTGACCAAATCGGGGTTCAGCTCGAGCAAACCGGCGAAGATCAAATTCGGCTCCACCAACGGTCAGTTTCCGAGCGATTACGATATCGCTCGCGCGATCCAGCAGATGTGGAAAAAGGTGGGGATCGACGCCGAACTCGAGACGATCGAGTATGCGAAATATTTCGAACTTAATCGCGGCGGCAAGCTGCCCGATGCGACGCTCTACAGCTGGGACAACGCGACGGGCGACCCGGAAATCTTCTCCGGGTATCTGTTGAACACGAAGATGCCTTTCTCGGCCTTCAAGGATCCGGCCGTCGGCGACAAGATCGGCAAACTGTTCGGCGTCACTGACTACCAGGCTCGCGTTCAAGGCTACAAGGACGCAGTCAAGTTCGCGGTGGACTACGGCGCCACCATCCCCTTGTTGCAGAGCGTGCAGACGGTCGTGCGCAAGAAGAAGCTGAGCTACGAGAAGTTCGGCAATGGCTGGGTGCTCGCCAACACCATGTCCTGGTCATGATGGCATCTCACGCGAGCTTGCATCTTGAGGGACGGCGGTGCGCTGTGCCGCCGTTTCAGCATCGCTGCCGTTCCTGATTCATCGCGGCACGCTGACAAGGTCTGCTGGCTCCCGGAGTGATCGATGTTCGCCACGCTACTGACATTGATCGGCAGACGCCTGCTGTTATCGATTCTGATCCTGCTGTTGGTATCGGTGCTGCTTTTTATCGTGCTGCGTGCGCTGCCGTTTGATCCGGCGGCGATGTCGCTACCGCCCAATGCAACGCTCGCCGAAATCGAAGCCAAGCGTCTCGAGATGGGGCTCAATCTGCCCCTGCCCCAGCAGTATCTGATCTGGCTGTCGCACGTTCTGCACGGGGATTTCGGCTCTTCCATCCAGTTCCGGCGGGGAGTCCTCGGTCTCGTGACCAGCACCCTGCCGGCCACGATCGAGCTGGCCGTCCTGGCGATGCTGATTGCGTCCGCGCTTGGGCTGGCCGGCGGGTTGACGCTCTTTCACGTCCGAGGGACCGCCAAGGAGCCGATCATGGACCTTGGCACCGTGGTACTGTTGTCGCTGCCGGAATTTCTGTGGGCCCTGTTCCTGATCCTTGTGGTCGGCGTAGCCCTGCACTGGCTGCCCTTCACCGGACGGATCGATCCGAATATGAGACTGCCCGTTACGACGGGGTTCCTGCTGATTGACTCCTGGATCGCCGGCCGGCCGGACATCTTCAAGAGCGCGGTCGAGCACCTGATCTTGCCGTCCCTGGCGCTCGGCATCGCCTTTTCGCCGGCCATCATGCGCGTGCTTCGGTCAAGTCTGATCGACGTCTATCAGGAGGACTACATCCATCTGGCGCGATTGCGTGGCCTTGGTGAAAAGCGGATTCTCCTGCGCCATGCACTCAAGAATGCCGCTTTGCCGACGCTCAGCCTGATGGGCGTGCAATTCGGCTTTCTGTTCGGCGGCACATTGCTGGTCGAAGTGATCTTCTCATACCCCGGGCTCGGCAATCTGATGGTCGATGCCGTCCGTAACGCCGATCTTCCCATCATCCAGGCGGTCGGACTGACCTATTGCATCGTCGTCCTGTCGATCAACACCGTCGTCGATAGCCTCTATCTCATCCTGAACCCCAAGCTGAGGCTGCGTTGATGCCGTCTCGGCCATTGAGCTTTCTGCCAACCTGGTTGCGATCGGCCCGTGTGCTCATCGGCATCGCCATCGTTTCTGCAATTGCCCTTTGCGCGATATTCGCGCCACAGATCGCGCCCCACGATCCGAATGAGCAGAATTTGCTATCGGTCTTTCTGCCCCCGGTCTGGATGCAGGGCGGCGATCCCGCCTTCCTGCTGGGCACCGACAGCCTCGGCCGCGACGTGCTGTCGCGACTCATCTTTGGTGCGCGCGTCGCCATGCTGGTCGCTGTTCTGGCCTCGTTCGGCGCCATGATCATAGGCGCCACACTGGCTTACCTTGCCGGCTATTTCGGCGGCCGGATCGATGCCCTGATCGGACGCGCCGTGGATGTCTGGATGTCGTTTCCCCCGGTCATCCTGTCGCTGATTCTGATGGTCGGGCTCGGCATCGGCTTGCGCAACGTCATCCTCGCGATCGTGCTGGTCGACTGGACGCGCTTCTGCCGCGTCCTGCGCAGTGAAGTCCTGGTCATCGCGCGCAAGGACTATGTCGCCGCGGCAGGCCTGCTCGGCTTCTCGCATTGGCGGACGATCACGAGCGAGATCGTGCCTGCGACGATTCCGCTTCTGATCACGCTCATGAGTCTGGAAATGGGGGTCGCGGTCATCGTTGAGGCGCTGCTGTCCTTCATAGGCTTCAGCGTGGGCGCGCAAACCCCGGCATGGGGACAGATGATCGCCGATGGACGGCAATACATCTATGACTCGCCGTGGAATCTGATTCTGCCCATTCTGGCGATCTTCCTGGCCGTGTTTGGTTTCAACATTCTCGGCGACGGCTTGCGTCGGACGCTTGACGTGCGCGTGAGTGCACAACGGACCTAACCCATGGACATGTTGATCGCCAGGAACCTGAGCGTCAGCGCCGCTTTGGCGGAACGCCCGGTCAACGTGATCGAAAATCTCGATTTCTCGCTCGCACCCGGCCGCATTCTGGGCCTTGTCGGCGAGTCGGGGGCCGGAAAATCCATGATCGGCCGTACCGTCGCACAGCTTCTGCCGCCACTCTTTTCCGTGTCGCAGGGCGAGTTGTTGTTCGACGGTCAGAACCTTGTGACGATGCCCGCGGACGCACGGCGCGAGCTGTTGGGACGCGACATTGCGTTCGTGCCGCAAGAGCCGATGTCCGGCTTGAATCCGGTCCTCACCATCGGCCAGCAGATCGACGAGCATCTGGCGCGGCTCCAGGTCGGCAATCGCCGGACCCGCCATGATCGGGCCGTGGCCATGCTCGACGCCGTGCATCTACCGCGGCCAGCCGAACTGCTGTCCAAGTACCCGCACCAGCTCTCAGGCGGCATGTGCCAGCGCGTATTGATCGCCATGGCGTTCGCCAGCCGTCCGAAGCTCCTTGTGGCGGACGAGCCGACGACCGCACTCGACGTGACCATTCAGGCGCGCATCGTGCAGCTGATCGCAGAGATGCAGCGCATCGACGGCACCAGCGTGCTGTTTATCACCCACGATCTTCGCCTCGCCGCCCAGATCTGTGACGAAATCCTGGTGCTCTATGCCGGCCGTGTCGCCGAATATGGGCCGGCGCGCGAGGTCTTCGCGCGGCCGCGGCATCCGTATACGCGATGCTTGCAGTTGTCGAACCCGGTAATGAGCGGCGCTAACCGGGGCCTCTACACCTTGCCGGAACGGATGCCGGGACTTCAGGCGCTGAGCGAAATGACTGGCTGCGCGTTCGCTTCGCGCTGCCCGGTGGTGCGCGAGGATTGCACGACAACGCCACCGCCCCTGGTTTCCCTCGCCCCCGCGCATCGGGCGGCCTGCCGGCACAGCGAAGCGACGCCGGGTATCGTCGCCCCGCAGCCGCCTGTCGAAACGGCGCCGTCGGCGGCGGCGCCCCTCCTGTCGGTCAGCAATCTCGGCAAGACATTCCGAGTCGGCCGCGGCTTCTTCCAGCACGAAGACGTCGCCGCGGTAAAAAGCGTCAACTTCGACCTGAACGACAACGAGTTCATCGGCATCGTCGGCGAGAGCGGCAGCGGAAAGTCCACCGTGGCGCGCATGTTGTGCGGCCTCGAGACCCCAACGTCGGGGACCATTGCCGTCAGCGGACGCGACGTGACCCAGGGCGATACCGCAGCGCGGCGGCATCTGCGCTCCTATGTACAGATGGTTTTTCAGGACCCGCAATCCGCGCTCAACCCGCGGCGCCGGGTCGGCAGCATCGTTACGCAATCGCTGGAGGCGACGGGCACGGGCAATCACGCCGCGCGGTTGGCTCGGGCCCAGGCGCTGATCGCGGAGATCGGCTTGCCGCCCGAAGCGGCCTTCAGGTTTCCGCCGCAGCTCTCGGGTGGACAGCGCCAGCGCGTCAACATCGCACGCGCATTATGCGCCGAGCCGCGCATCCTGATTGCCGACGAAATCGTGTCCGGGCTAGATGTCTCGGTCCAGGCGCAACTGCTCAATCTCTTGCTGCGGCTTCGGCGCGAGCGCGGCTTTGCCATGCTGCTGATATCGCACGATCTGTCAGTCGTGCGATATCTCTGTGACCGGGTGCTGGTGATGTATCGCGGCGAAGTCGTCGAAAGCGGCGTGACGGCCGACGTCTTCGACAATCCGCAACATTCCTACACCAAGACCCTGCTGGCGGCCGTGCCGCCGGACGATCCGGCGACGATCTGGCGACCAAAGACCGACAGCGCGGATGGTACATTGCCGGTCGAAGATCCGGCCTGAGATCATTGATTGCGGGTTCCGGCTTATGAACGACATGAAGGCAATACAGTTCTCGCGCTATGGCGGCCCCGACGTCCTCACGGTCAATCGCGTGCCATCACCGACGGCCCGTGCCGGTGAAGTTGCCGTCGAGGTGCACGTCGCCAGCGTCAATCCGATTGACTGGAAGCTCCGCTCCGGGCTCCTGCAAAAAGTGGTTCCGATCGAATTGCCAATGACCAGTGGGCGCGATGGCGCCGGCGTGATTTGCGCCGTCGGCGATGGTGTATCGACGAGCCGCATCGGACAACGCGTCTGCTTCATCGCATCACGCGGGGTCGGGACCTGGGCGGAACGCATCGTGTTGCCGGGTGCATTGGCCGTTCCGATCCCGGATTCGCTGTCGATGATCGATGCCGCGGCCCTGCCACTTGGCGGCCTGAGCGCCTGGGCGGCGCTGGTTTCGTCGGCACCTGTTGGTCCCGGCAGGAAGGTGCTGGTGCACGCCGGAGCCGGCGGCGTCGGCTCGATGGCCATCCAGCTTGCCCATCACCGCGGCGCTTACGTCGCCACCACCTGCTCGGCGGCCAATATCGACTTCGTCAAGTCGCTCGGGGCCGACCAGCCGATTGCCTACGATGAAGACGATTTTTCCCGGACCCTCTCTGGCTTCGACATCGTCTTTGACACGCTGGGCGGCGAGGTGCACCGCAAGAGCTACGCCGTGCTGCGCAAGGGCGGCACGATGGTCTGTCTTGTCGCGGCGCCGTTCGAGAACCAGGCCGAGACCTATGGCGTGACCGTCAAGATTGCCCAGGTCCTCCCCGACCCGGAGGCTCTGGCGAGGCTGGTCGGACTGGCGGCGGCCGATAACGTCAAGCCGATCGTCGGCAAGCGTCTCGCCTTTGACGAGTTCGCCGAAGCACACCGCCTATCCGAATACGGGCACGGCCGCGGCAAGATCGTTCTGACCATCCGCTGACCGTCGTTGCATTCCGCGAGCGACGAATACGACTATGCTGCCTCGAGCGGAACGTCGCTCGCCGAATAGCCGTAGACCCAATCGGCGTTGCCGCCCTGCTTCAGCCACTCATTGCCGCGCGAGCCGATCTGCACCTTGGCCGTCCGTTCCTTGCGCGCGCGCTCATATCGCTTGAAAGCGCCGGCAAAGCCGGCCTCGCCGACACTGCGCAGCGCGCGGCCGAGCACCACGGCGTCTTCGATCGCCATGCAAGCGCCCTGCGCCATGAAAGGTACCATCGGATGGCAGGCATCGCCCAGCAACGTCGTCCGGCCGACCGACCACTGCGGCAGCGGCTCGCGGATGTAGAGCGCCGATTTGGTCACGCTGTCGCAGGCGTCGAGCAAGGCGCGCGCCTCGGGGTGGAAGCCGGCATAGGCACGGCGCAGTTCCTCGACGTCGCCCTCCATGGTCCACGATTCGTGCCGCCAGTCGTCCTGCGCAGTGGTGGCGAAGATGAAGGTCTCACGCCCGCGGTTGAGCGGAAAGGTCACGATCTGCAGATCGGGCGTCGGCCCCCACCATTTGGTGAAGGCGTCGAGGTTCGGGACGTTCAGCTTGCTGCGATCGACCACGGCCCGATAAGACACCAGCCCGGTGAACTGCGGATGCTCGGGGCCAAACATCGCCGTGCGGGTCGGCGAGTGGATGCCGTCGGCGCCGACCAGCGCATCGACCGTGCGCGTCTCGCCATTGGCAAAGCGGACCGACGGCTTGTCGCCGCCGAGGTCGATCGCATCGACGCGGAAGCCGAGCTTGACGACACCTTCCGGTAGTTGCCGGCGCAGCGCTTGCAGCAGATCGGCGCGGTGGATGGTCAGTTGCGGCGCGCCGTATTTTTCCTCGGCGGCATTAGCCATCTCGAGTCGCGAGGTCTCCTCACCGGTGTCCCAGGTGCGGCTGATGCGGTGCGTCGGGCGCGCCGCGGTCTCCTGCAGGTCGTCGAACACGCCGAGGCTCTTCAGCGCCGCCACCGCGTTAGGCGTGAGATTAATGTCGGCGCCGACGCGTTTGTAGTCGGAGGCCTGCTCGTAGACCTCGACCTCATGGCCGGCGAGGCCAAGCGAAATCGCCGCCGCGAGCCCGCCGATGCCACCGCCGTTAATGCCGATCTTCATGACTACCCCCCGTCAGTGCATGGAAAAACCGCCGTCGACCGCGAGGGTCTGGGCCGTGATGAACTTGGAATCGTCCGACAGCAGAAATGCCACCGCGCCGTCGAGATCGTCCGGCTGCTGCGTCCGCTTGAGGATGGTGCGCTCGGCATAGTCGGCCCAGCGCGTTTGCGGGATCTCCTTGGTCGCCTCGCCCATTGTCAATCCGGGCAGCAGGCAGTTGACGCGGATCATCCGCTCGCCGAGTTCGCGCGCCAGCGAGCGCGTCATGCCGACGATCGCCGACTTGCTGGTGACGTAATGCAGCAGCCGCGGCGGCCCCCAATAGATCGTATCCGACGAAACCGTGACGATCGAGCCGCCATTCTTCATCAGCGGCGCGATGGCGCGCACCGTCAGCCAGGTGCCGCGGACATTGATCGCCATGATGCGGTCCCAGACCTCGACCGAAATTTCGTCATGCAGTTTGCCGCCAACATTGTTGGCGAGCGCGGCGTTGGCGACGAGGCCATGGATGCCGTCGCTGTCGCGCGCCGCTTCCTGCGCCATCGCCGCGACCGACGCCTCGGAGGCGATATCGGTCTGCACGAAGCGCGCGACAAGCCCCGCGTCACACAGCTTTTTCTCGGCTTCGGCACCGGTCACCGGATCGATCTCGGCGATGATGACGCTGGCGCCTTCGCGCGCCAGCCGCTCGGCAAAGGTAAACCCGAGGCCCCGCCCCGCCCCCGTCACCACGATCCGTTTGCCGGCAAAGCGCTGTGTCATGGGCTCACTCAAATTCGGTCTTCCTCGGTGCCGAGAGCATATTGGAAGTAATCGTTCTGCGCCCGGTCGTAGAGGGTGACCGAGGAACCGCCGCCGGCGCGGCCGAAGAACGGCTCGCCGCCGGGCCGTTCGACGCCTTCGAACAGAATGTCACCGATCAGTCGCAGTTCGATCGGCTCCGATCCGTCCGGCAGAACGATAGCGCTGCCGCGACTGCGGATCGTCATGCCGGTTTCGACGTCGACAAAGCCGTCGGCCGCCGGCTCAATGGCGAAGGTCTCGCCGGTGCCAAGCGAATGGACGCGCGACGGAATGCGCCCCGAACGCCGCCTATGCGCTTCCACCGCAACAATGCGCCGCAGGTCGGGTCGCATATCCGGCCTCACGCGTGTCCGCGACCGCTTTTGTCGATGCCCAACGCCTGCCGGCGCGTATTACCGTCAATGCCGCCGACGATGGCCCATTCGGCGAACAGTTCGGGCTTGCGCTCGAACGTGCTGGGCTTCCAGCCTTCGTCGCAGAAATCCTCGTCGGCATAATATTCAAGCGGCGCCGCCAGCGGATTCTCGAAATACCAGAAGTAGGCTGACGAGATCGGATGGCGACCGGGGCCGATCTCCGTCTTCCAGCCCTTCTTCGCCATCGCGATGCCGCCGCCGATCAGTTCGTGAATATCGGTGACGGTGAAGGCCACGTGATTGATGCCCGGCTTACCGGGACGGTTGAGCACGAAGGTGTTGTGATGGTCGCCGACCTTCTGGCAGCGCATAAAGACGCCATGGCCAGGATATTCGTCACTTATCGAGAAGCCCATTTTCTCGGTATAGAACGCGCGCATCGCGGCGAAGTCGCTGGCGAACAGCACGACGTGACCGATATTGATCGGATGCGCCTGATCGTGGATCGGCGATCGCCTGTTGATGCGGTTATGCGAGCCCGGCGCGTTCGGCAGGGTCGGCTCGACCTTGATTGGCGTGCGCTTGGAAACGCGGAAGGCGAGACTCATACCGTTCGGGTCGGTGACGCGCGGCAGACCGTCGGCGCCGACCTTGTAGCTCGGCAGCGTCTTCAGGCGAGAGAGGATTTCGTCGAGCTCGGCCTGGCTGGCGGCGCCCCAGATCACCTCGCGCACCGTCTTGCCGCTTTCGATCGCCGGCGGCAGATCGGGCGCATCGATCGGACGAGCGATGGCTTCGGCGCCATCGCGGGTGCGATAAATAATCTTGTCGGCGTCGAGGCTGACTTCGGTCAGGCCCCAGTCGGCGAGAAAGCGCTTGGCCTCCGCCATATCCGGAACGCCAAAAACAACGGCATCGATACCCATCAGCGACATCTTCGAAACTCCCTCGTCCCAGCCGATCCGGATGCAGCAACAAGTTCGAACGGCCGCCGCCGCAACGAGACGGCGGCCGCTGCAGTAGTTTGGCGGGCTTAGCCGCGCTTAACCTTGGCCAGCGGGTGATCCGGCGGATAGGTCGGCGTGATCGGCTTCGGCGATCCGATCATCACCATCATGATCGCATCTTCCTCGCCGATGTTGATCTCGCCGCGGTAGACGCCGGGCGGTACCGATACGCAATCGCGCTCATTGAGGATGGTCTCGAAATACTCGCCGTCCTTCTCGACCATGACCTTGATCTTGCCGCGCAGCACGAAGAACACCTCTTCGGCGTCGACGTGCAGATGCATCGGACCTTCGCCGCCGGCCGGAATGATCATGTTGGACAGCGTGAAGTGCTCGGCCGGTATGACGTTGGAGTCCTTGGCGACGCCGGTGCCGCCGGTGCCGATGAAGCGCTTCTGCGCGCGGCGATACTTCGGATCAAAATCGGCCTGGAACTTGAGCGCGTTCCAGTCATAGGGACGATCCGAGACGCGGGCGACGCGGCTCTTCATCCACTCTTCGAAAGTCGCGCCTTCGGGACGGTCCCAGGATCGGCGGGTCATGTCATCCATGTTTGAACTCCTTCGTACGACGGTTGAACTTGAGTTGGAGCCATCAGCGCGCCGAGTGACGCGCCTGCGTCGCTCCAGCGCCATCCACTTCCCCTGCGGCCTTAAAGCCGAGGTCACGTGAAATCGCTTGCGCCGTTGCCACCACTTCCGCCGTAAGCGGACCTTGCAGATCCGTTTCGGTGGTCAACAGAGCGACGGCCGAAATGTTGATGGCGGCGATGATCTTGCCGCTGGTGTCCCGCACGGGCGCCGCGACGCTGGCTACACCGGGCTCGTAGCCCGATATCTGCACCACCACGCCGTTGGTCCGATCGGTTGCGAGTTGGGCATCCAAGTCGGCCAGGCTGCTCTGCCCGGCTTCTCCGGAGTAAGGCTGATCGCGATACAGATCGCGCACTTCATCGGAGCTCAGACCCGACAGCAGAATGCGGCCCATCGTGGTCGAACGCGCCGGCAGCCGGGTACCGACATGGACGGTGCTGGCGATCGAGCGCCGCGTGGCAACACGGGCGAGATAGACGACATCGCGGCCCTGCAGTTCGCCGAGATGGGCCGACCAGCCGGTGCGATCACGCAGGCGCACGAGATGCGGCGTCGCCACCTCAACCAGATCGCGCGAGGCCAAGTAGCCATAGCCGAGGCGCAGGACTTCGGGGCCCAGCGCATAGGTCTTGGTGTCGGCGTCGAGGACGACAAAGCCCAAATGGCCGAGCGTAAACAGCAAGCGATAGGCCGAGGACCGCGTCACACCGAGCGCCGCAGCGACTTCCGACAACGTGAGACCGCGGGTCTCGCCCGATAGCCGCTGCAGAATTGTCAGGCCGCGAATGAGGGCCGGCACGAGATAGCGCTCGTCGCTCGGCGCGCTTGAAGCAGCGCTAAGCATTGAATTCTCGGACGAAGTCTCGCTTTTGACCATTGCGCGCCGCTCGCTTTGTTGCGCTAATAAAACTTTGTATATCAGATAAAACTATTTCCTGGAAAGTAGAAAATTGAAGCAGTCCAGAACGGCGCGTCAATGCGGGTCGACGCTACGACGGAGAGAACTCAAAACGCCATATGTCATCGCATTGCGCTGCAAACAAATGTTGCAGCGCACGATTAAATTTCGATCACCGAACGGATTGACTCGCTCCGCGTTCAGGTGTGAACTTGTTTAAAGCACGAACAATAAGTTCATATTTGAACATTGTGGAGATGACGCAAGGTGCCTGGGACCTCTCCCGTTCTTGAGCTGCGTGATGTAGCGCGCCGCTTCCCCGGTCGCACCGCAGGGGCACCGCCCTTCACGGCCGTGCGCAATCTGTCTTTCAATGTCGGCGAAGGTGAATTCGTCTCGGTCGTCGGACCGTCTGGTTGCGGCAAGAGCACCCTGCTCAACCTCGTCGCCGGTCTCGACCAGCCCAGCGAGGGCACCGTCGCTTTGCACGGTGTCGAGGTGGCCGGCCCGAGCTCGCGCGTCGGCTTCATGTTGCAGAAGGATCTGCTGCTGCCGTGGCGCACGGTGCTGCACAACGTCGAGTTCGGCCTGGAAGCGCGCAACATGCCGGCCGCCGAACGCCGCGAACGGGCGCTCGCCGAGCTCAAGCGTTGCCGGCTGACCGAGTTCGCCGACCGCTATCCCTACCAGATCTCCGGCGGCCAGCGGCAGCGTGCCGCCCTCGCCCGCACGCTCGCCATCAGCCCCGATGTCGTCCTGCTCGACGAGCCCTTCTCGGCGCTCGATGCGCAGACCAAGCTGGTACTGCAGAAGAACTTTGCCGAAACCATCGCCGGATCGAACCTGACCACCCTGCTCATCACCCACGATCTGTCCGAAGCGGTGGCGATGTCGGACCGCATCCTTGTCATGAGCGACGGACCCGGCCGCATCGTCGAGGAAATCGATGTCGGCCTGCCCGACCGCGACAATCCGATCGCTCGCGTCGGCAGACCGCGCGCCAGCGAAATCGTCAAGCATCTGTTCCACGCCCTGCATCTCGGCGAACGAGAGGATGCCTGAGCGCCATCGACGGCAACTGCCTTCACATCATCGACCGCAATCCAGTCAACGCAAGGGGAGTTCACTGACATGAAGATCACGCGTCGCGCCGCACTTGGCGGCCTCGTTGCCACCGCCGCCTTCCGCCCGGCCTTCGCCGCGCCGGAAAAGATCACCTATCTGTTCCCGGCGCCGAGCTTCCTGCCGGCCTTCCTGCCGTTCCAACTGGCGCTCAAGCGCGGCTACTACGCCAAGAACAACGTCGAAGTGACCTTCCAGACCGGCAAGGGCGGCGCCGACGTCGCCCAGCAGGTCGGTGCCGGCAATGCCGATATCGGCGGCGGCCTCGGCGAAACCTCGATGATCGTGCGGCCGAACGGCCTGCCGGTGCGCGCCGTCGCGCAGCTCGGTTCGCACCCGCTGTTCACCCTCGTCACCCGCAAGGATGTCGGCGTGAAAGGCTTTGCCGACCTCAAGGGCAAGAAGCTCGGCGTCATCGGTTATCAGGACACCGGTTACTACGCCCTGCTCGCGGTGCTCGCCGCCAACGGCATCAAGCGCGACGATCTGCAGATCCAGGCGGTCGGCCCGGCCGGCGTCACCCAGCTGATGATTGCCAAGTCGCTCGACGGCATCATGGCGGTGCCGGAATGGGCGGTGGCGATCGAAGGCGGCGGCGTGCCGCTCGATTATTTCCCGATCGAGAAGACCTTCCCGGCGATGGCGCAGGCCATTCTGACCTCGGACAAAATGGTCAAGGAACGTCCGGCCGCCGTTGGCGGCTTCGTCAAGGCCGTGATGCAAGCGGTGCGTGACAGCATGGCCGACCCTGTCGCGGCGGCGAAGGACTATGTCGCCCAAGTGCCGCAGCACGCCGGCAAGGAAAAGGTCATCGAAGCCATCCTGTCCCGCTACGTGAAGGAAGTTTACGCCACCACGCCGGCTTCGGCACTCGGCACCTTCGATCCGAAGCGGCTCAAGACGGTTCAGGATTTCTACGTCAAGAACAACATCATCCAGTCGGCCGTGCCGGTCGACCAGCTCTACACCAACCAGTTCGTGTCATGACCACGGTGGATACGGCGATGAGCAAACCGGCCAACGGCTCTGCCGCGCTACAGCGTCCGACGCTCGCCCCCTCCGGGGGCGGGCTTTGGCGCCGCAGCTACGGCGCGCCGCTGGCCAGCATCGCCGTCGCCGTCGTCGTCCTCATCGCCTGGCAATATCTGCCGCCGATGCTCGGGGTGCCGAAATACATCATCCCCCGTGTCAGCGATCTGTACCTGGAGATGATCCGGCTCTGGAGTCACGAGAATCTTCTCAAGCACTTCATCTCCACGGCGTCGATGTCGATCCTCGGCTTTGTGCTCGGCGGCCTGTTAGGCGCCGCGTTCGGTTATGCGCTCGGCCTGCTGCCGACATGGGAGAAGGTGCTGTCGCCTTATATCCTGGCGCTGCAGATCGCGCCGAAGGTGGCTTTCGCGCCGTTGTTCATTTTGTGGTTCGGCTACAACGCCTGGCCGAAGCTGATCGTCACCATTCTCGTGGTGTTCTTCCCGATCCTGGTCAACGTGCTGCAGGCCATGCGCATCATGGACCGCGACCTGGTCAATCTGGCGCGCGCCTACAACATGAGCCGGACCAAGATATTCTTTAAGGTCATGCTGCCGTTCTCGATGCCCAACCTGCTCGCCGGTCTCCGCATCGGCGCGACGCTGGCGGTGATCGGCATCACCGTCGGCGAACTGGTCGGCGGCGAGATCGGCCTCGGCTATCTGATCTCGTTCGGCCAGGGCCAAGCCAACACCGCCATGGTGTTCGATGCCATCGGCCTGCTCACCGTGATCGGCATCGCCATGTACTGGGCGGTAACGGCCATCGAGCGCCGCGTGCTGCACTATCTGCCGCGGGCGACGGGCGCGCCGCCAGCCAAGCCATGACCACCAGCACCACCATCACGCGCGTGGTCGCGGGCCGCGAAGCCGGCATCGCCTTCCTGCGCCGCCCCGGCATCGCGCACGGCAAGGCGATCATGCTGCTGCACGGCATCGGCAGCAATGCAACCAGCTTCGCGCCGCTGATCGACGCGCTGCCGGCGCCGTTCGAGGTGATCGCCTGGCACGCCCCGGGCTATGGCGGCTCGCGGGCGCTGGTGAACGCCTCCCCGCAACCCACCGACTATGCCGAAGCCATGCTGACCTTCGTCGACACTCACGGCCTCGATCGCGTGACGCTGCTCGGCCACTCGCTCGGATGCCTGTTTGCGGCCAACTTCGCCGCGCGCCATCCGGAACGCGTCGGCGCGCTCGCTCTGCTGTCGCCGGCGCTCGGTTATGGCGTCAAGCCGGGCGAGACGATGCCCGACACCGTGCAAGGCCGTATCGACGAATTGCGCGCGCTCGGCCCCCGTGACTTCGCCGAGAAGCGCGCGCCGCGCCTTGTGTACCGTCCCGAGGACAAGCCTGCCGTCTTCGCCGAAGTGCGCCAGGCGATGGCGACCGTCGATCCGGTCGGCTACATGCAGGCCGCACGCGCACTCGGCGCCGGCGACCTGCTCACCGACGCTTCCGGCCTGTCGATGGCAACGCTCGTCGCGGTTGGCGCTCAGGATGTCGTCACGCCGCCAGCCAACGCCCGCAAGCTTTACGCCGCTCTGCCGCGCCCGGCCGGCTTTCACGAAATTCCCGACGCAGGCCATGCCCTGCCGCAGGAGAACCCTGCGGCCGTCGCCCGTCTGCTCGTCAACCTAATCGAGGCTTCCGATGCTTGAACGCGTCGACGAGACCGCGGCGGACTCAGCCGGCGATCCCTACGTGTCGCCGCCGGTGCAACGCGCGGCCCGCCTGCTCCGCCATATCGCGGAAGGTGATCGCGTCACCAATATGTCGAAGACGGCCCGCGAGCTCGGCATCAACCGCACGACCTTGCTGCGGCTTCTGCACACCCTCGAGGTCGAGCGTTTCATCGAGGCGCTGCCGGACGGCCAGGGCTGGCGCATCGGCATCGGTCTGATCGGGCTGACGGCGCAGGCCTTCTTCTCCGAAGACCTGGTGCAAACCGCCGTACCGGTGCTGACGCGGCTGACGGAGAACCTGAACCTGTCGTCGCATCTCGGCGCCCTCGACGGTCAGGAGATCGTTTATCTCGCCCGCCGCGTGCCGAACCATACCTTCGCCAGCAATATCCGCGTCGGCAGCCGCCTGCCCGCGCATGCAGCCAATATGGGGCGCATCATTCTTGCCCATCTACCGCCGGACCGTGTCGATCGGCTTTATGCCGGCACCGTCCTGAAGGCGGTTACGGCTCGGACGCCGACGACGCTGACGCAGCTCCACGCCCAGCTCGACGCCGACCGCAAGGCGGGACTGGCCTGGAGCGAAGGCAATTTCGAAGCCGGCATCAGTTCGGTCGCGGCGGCGATTTTCGACGCCACCGGAACGCCGATCGCCGCGCTCAATGTCATCGGCCATGCCGCCGACTTCGCCGGCGAGGCCCGCCACAACCAACTCGCCGTCGAGGTCGCGGCGGCGGCGCGCGAGATTTCGCAACGTCTCGGCTGGCACGCCAACGCGGTGCCGCTCGCGGCGCGCGTCTGAGAGGCAGCGATGGATCTCGGCCTTGCCAATTCATGTGCGGTAGTGACGGGCGGCACGTCCGGCATCGGCCTTGCGGCCGCGCGCATCCTTATCGAGGAAGGCGCGCGCGTCGCCATCTGCGGGCGCGACACAGAGCGGCTCGCCGCCGCCAAGGCCAAGCTCGATGCGGTGAAGCCCGGCGCCGTGCTGGCCGAACGCTGCAACGTGCTCGACAGCGGCGACGTTAACGCGTTCGCCGCCAAGGTGAAGGACTGGAGCGGCGGCAAGCTCGATCTGCTGGTCAACAATGCCGGCCAGGGCCGCGTTTCGACCTTCGCCGACACCACCGACGCGCAATGGCGCGAAGAGCTCGATCTGAAGTTCTTCAGCCAGATCCTGCCGCTGCGCGCGTTCAAGCCGCTGCTCGAAGCAGCACCGGCGCCGGCCATCGTCGCCGTCAATTCGCTGCTGTCGCTGCAGCCCGAACCGCACATGGTGTGCACCTCGGCGGCGCGCGCCGGCGTGCAGAACCTGCTCAAGTCGCTCGCCACCGAATTCGCCCCCCGCATCCGCGTCAACACCATCCTGCTCGGGCTGGTCGATTCCGGTCAGTGGCAGCGCCGCTTCGAGGCGCGCGCCGACAAGAGCCTGTCGCGCGAGGAATGGTTCAAGGCGTTGGCGCGCGACAAACATATCCCATTGCAACGCCTTGGCGCGCCGGACGAACCAGCCCGCGCCATCGTGTTCATCGGATCGCCAGCCGCGAGCTACATCACCGGCGCCAGCCTGGAAGTATCCGGCGGCGTTTCACGTTTCATCTAAGGCCCGGGTCAAGAGTCATGAACGCCCCCATCGTCGTCACCGAGCGACCGAATTCACACAACGCCGCGGCGACCGAACCGGTCGGCGACGCCATCGCTCGCACGCTCGCCGACATGGGCGTCACCGTCGTGTTCGGCGTCATCTCGATCCACAACATGCCGATCCTCGACGCTTTCGCCCGCCAGGGCCGCATCACCTTCGTGCCGGCGCGCGGCGAAGCCGGCGCCATGAACATGGCGGATGCCTATGCGCGCGTGTCGCGCTCGCTCGGCGTCGCCATTACCTCGACGGGCACCGCCGCCGGCAATGCCGCCGGCTCGCAGGTCGAAGCGCTCACCGCCGGTTCGCCGGTACTGCACATTACCACCCAGATCGACCGCGAATTCGCCGACCGCGACCGCGCCGCCATTCACGATGTGCCGCGCCAGCCGGACATGCTGAAGGCCGTCAGCAAGGCCTATCACCGCATCTGGGAGCCGAGCGCCGCCATCGAAACGCTGCTGGCGGCGGCCCGCGATGCACTCACCGCGCCGACCGGCCCGGTGTCGCTGGAAATTCCGGTCGACGTGCAGCGTCTGCCGACCGCGATGCCCGTTGTCGCCGGCTGGCCGGCGGTCGATCTGAAAAAGCCGAACGACACCGCACTCGATGCGCTGGCCGACCGCATCCGCGACGCCAGGCGCCCGATGCTGTGGCTCGGCGGCGGCGCCCGCGGCGCTGCTGCGGCCGCGACCGCGCTCGCCGATCGCGGCTTCGGCATCGTTACCTCGACCAATGGCCGCGCCGTGGTGCCGGAAAGTCACGCCAACAGCCTCGGCGCCTTCAACATGACGCCCGACGCCGTCGGCATCTACGCCAAGTGCGACTTGATGATCGTGGTCGGCTCGCGGCTGCGCGGCAACGAAACGCAGAACAACTGCATGCCGCTGCCACCGCTGGTGCAGATCGACGCCGATGTCGGTCAGGGCGGCCGCAATTATCCGGTCGAGCAGTTCATCGCCGGCGATGCCCGGCTCGCGCTCGAAGGCCTGCTCAGCCGCCTGCCCGCCAGGCTCGACAGCGACGCCGGCTTCCTCAAAGACATCGGCGCGGCGCGGCAACGGTCCGAGGCGGCGCTGCACAAGGCGCTCGGGCCCTACGTGCCGCTCGCCGACGCGCTGAGCGCCCGCGTGTTCAAGAACGGCCACCCTTGGGTGCGCGACGTCACCATCTCGAACAGCACGTTCGGCAACCGCTATGTCCGCCTCGCCGCACCGCATCTCGGCGTGCACGCGCTGGGCGGCGGCATCGGCCAGGGCATCGCCATGGGCATCGGCGCCGCGCATGCCGGCATCAAGGCCAAGACCATCACCCTGGTCGGCGACGGCGGCGCGCAACTGATGATCGGCGAACTGGCGACCGCGGTCGAGATGCAGGCGAACATGGTGTTCGTTTTGATGAACGACAAAGGCTACGGCGTCATCCGCAACATCCAGGATGCCCAATATGGCGGCCGCCACGTCTATTCCAACATCCTGACGCCGGACTTCGCGCTGCTTTGCGCCGCGGTTGGCTTGCCACATGAGCGCGTGACCGACGTCGCTGCGTTCGAGACCGCCCTCGATCGCGCGATCGCCGCACCTGGCCCCTGCCTCATCGAAATCGACATGGTCGCCATCGGCCCGTTCGGGCAAAGCTTCGCCGGGCCGCCGGCGGGCGCCGCGGGGAAGCCGGCATGACGGCGAAGAAGATGACGCGATTGGGGGTGATCGGCGCCGGCGGCATCGCCGAACTGGCGCTGACGTCGCTCGTCAAGGCACTCGAGGCGCCGCTCGATCACGTCAGTATTCTCGTCCCCGAACGCTCGACCGAGCGCGCCGAGTCGCTGCTCGACCGCTGCGGTCCGGCACTGACGCGCTCGGCCGCCATCCATTCCGGCATCGCGGCGCTGCTCGCCGACAAACCGGACACCATCGCCGAATGCGCCGGTCACGTCGCCGTGCGCGATCACGGCCCGGCGATCCTCAACGCCGGCTGCGATCTTATCGTCATTTCCATTGGCGCGCTCGCCGATGACAGCCTGCACCGAAAGCTAATAAGTGCCGCAAAAACCGGCGCCAGCCGTCTGGTGCTGCCGGCCGGCGCGGTCGGTGGCATCGACGCGCTCGCCGCGGCGAAACTCTCCGGCCTCGAGGAAGTCATCTATACCGGGCGCAAGCCGCCCTGCGCCTGGAAAGGCACGCCGGCGGAGACGCTGCTCGCCCTCGACACCCTCGCCACAGCGGCAACCTTCTTCGAAGGCTCGGCCCGCGACGCGGCGCAGACCTATCCGTTCAACGCCAATGTCGCGGCCACGCTCGCCATCGCCGGCATCGGCCTCGACGCCACCAAGGTGCGGCTGGTGGCGGATCCCGGCGTAACGCGCAATGTTCACGAATTTTCAGTGCGCTCCGGCTGCGGCTACTTCGAGATCAGGCTCGAAGGCCGCCCCTCCGCCTCCAATCCGAAGACCTCGCAGCTCGCCGGCTACAGCATGGCGCGCGAGTTGATCAACCGCGTCAGCGCGGTGGCCATCTGAGAGGCATCATGGACCACAACGTCACAGCGCAGGACAAGCTTTATATCGGCGGCGAATGGCGGCGCGGCCGCGGCGCTGACATCACCTCGAACTTTCCCGCCGACGGCTCGCTCAATGCCACCCTGCCCGGCGCTTCGGTGGAAGACGTCGATCTCGCCATCGAGCGCGCCCAGGATGCCGTCAACGACCCGTCGTGGCGCAAGCTGCTGCCGCACGAGCGCGCGACGTACCTCTACAAGATCTCCGAGGGCATCGCCCGCCACGCCGACCGCATCTCGCATGTGCAGTCGCGCGACACCGGCAAGACACTGACCGAAACCCGCGCATTGGCCATGAGCGCCTCCGGCACGTTCCGCTATATGGCGGCGGCGCTGGAGACCATGGAAGACGCGCTGACGCCGTCGCGCGGCAATTACCTCACCATGTCGGTCTACGAGCCGCTCGGCGTCACCGCCGGCATCACGCCATGGAATTCGCCGATCGCCTCGGACGCGCAAAAGGTGGCCCCGGCGCTCGCCGCCGGCAACGCCATCCTGCTCAAGCCGTCGTCATGGAGCCCGCTGGTCTGCCTCGAGCTCGCCCGCGTCATCGAGGAAGCCGGCCTGCCGAAGGGCCTGTTCTCGACCCTGCCCGGCGCCGGCTCGATCGTTGGCGAGCGCATCGTCACGCACAAGGCGATCCGCAAGGTGTCCTTCACCGGCGGCACCGAAACCGGCCGCGACATCGCGCGCAAGGCCGCCGCCAAACTTATGCCGGTGTCGCTCGAACTCGGCGGCAAGTCGCCGACCATCGTGTTCGCCGACGCCGATCTCGACCTCGCCGTCGCCGGCGTGATGTTCGGCATCTTCTCTTCGACCGGGCAGTCCTGCATCGCTGGCTCGCGGCTGTTCGTCGAGCGCGGCATTTACGATGCCTTCGTCGCGAAACTGGTGGCCGCGACGGAGCGGCTCAAGGTCGGCCATCCGTTCGAGGCAACGACGCAGGTCGCGCCGCTGATCCGGCCGAAGCATCGCGACGAGGTCGAGGAACACGTCGCCAAGGCCCGCGCCGACGGCGGCAAGATCTTGACCGGCGGCGAACGCCCGGCTGGCAGCGACTACAAGGACGGCACTTATTATCGCCCGACCATCATTGCCGGGCTCGGCAACGACTCGCGGCTGTGCCGCGAGGAAGTGTTCGGCCCGGTGCTCGCCGTGCTGCCGTTTGACAACGAGGACGATCTCATCCGCCAGTCGAACAACAACGACTACGGGCTGGCCTCCGGCATCTACACCCGCGACTTCCCGAAAGCCTGGCGCGTCGCGCGCGCGCTCGATACCGGCACGGTGTGGATCAACACCTACAAGCAGTTCTCGATCTCGACGCCGTTCGGCGGCACCAAGGACTCCGGCGTCGGCCGTGAGAAAGGCCGCGATGGCGTCCGAGCCTGGATGGCGCAGAAGTCGCTGTATTGCGACCTCTCTCAGGCGCCGCATCCGTGGGCGAAAAGCGCACTCTAGGAGACGAAGCCATGGGCGATGTCGCCGACATGACCAAGCCGACCACGGTCGCAGCGCCGCGCCCCGGCGAGCAGACGCTCGACGTCCGGCTGCGCGCGCTGATCTGGGAAGCGCCGGGCGTACTGTCGCTCGAGCTCGCCTCGCTCGACGGCCAGCCGCTGCCCGCCTTCGAGCCGGGCGCGCATATCGACCTCAAGCTGCCGGATGGCACCTTGCGGCAATATTCGCTGTGCGGCGATCCCAACGACCTGTCGCACTACCGGCTCGGCATCCGCGCCGTCACCGGCGGGCAGTCGTCCGGCTTCGTGCACCGGCGCTTGCGTCCCGGTGACGTCCTGACCGTGTCGACGCCGCGCAACAATTTCCCGCTGGTCGCCTCGAAGGACTACATCTTCGTCGCCGGCGGGATCGGCGTCACGCCCTTCATCCCGATGATGCGCGAACTCGCCGCGCGTCGCCAGCACTGGACCCTGCTCTATTGCAACAAGCGCAATGAGGACGCGCCGTTTCTCAAGGAGATCGAGGCGCTCGGCGGCACAGTGTCGCTGCACGCCAGCGAAACGGGCACCCGGCTCGACGTCGCGCGGCGCCTCACCGCACCGCAGCCCGATACGGTCGTCTATTGCTGCGGCCCCGAGAAGCTGATGCTGGCGGTCGAGGAAGCGACCGCCGGCTGGCCGGAAGGCGCGGTGCATTTCGAATGGTTCGCGCCGCGCTCGCGCCCGGCCGATGAAGTCAGCGGTGCCTTCGAGGTCGTGTGCGCGGCCTCCGGCAGGACTCTCAGTGTGCCGCCGGAAAAGTCGATCCTCGAAGTGCTGACCGAAGCCGGCATCGACGTGCCGCGCTCCTGCGAACAGGGCATTTGTGGCACCTGCGAGTGCCGCATCATCGAAGGCGAAGCCGATCACCGCGACTCGATCCTGTCGTCGTCGGAGCGCGCCGCCAATCAAACCATGATGACCTGCGTGTCGCGCGCCAAGGGCGCGCGGCTCGTGCTCGATATCTGAAGGAGGTATGCGATGCCTGACTATCGTTACCCTTATCTCGATCCGCACCAGACCCGCACCGCCGAGCCGACGGCCTGGCAGCAGGAACTCGCCAACGCCATCGAGAGCGTGTTCGCCAAGGGCGCGCGCGAACTCGACGAGGTCGTGGCTGGCATGAACAACACGCGAGTCCGTCCGCTCGACGGCGGCGACTGGACCGCCGATAATTTCACCGCCCTGATGCGCGAACTGGGAGCCTGAGCCATGTCGGTCACAGCCTTTGAAGCCCGCAAACCCACTTCGGCCACCCCGCCGGCCGGTCCGACCGACCAGCAGGTGCAGCAATATCTGCGCACCGGACTGCGCAATCGCTGGTGGCCGGTCATTCCGTCGCGCTTCGTCGAAACCGGCGGCAAGCCGCTCGGCATCATGCGCCTTGCCGAACCTCTGGTACTGTGGCGCGATTCCAAGGGCACGATCCATGTCCAGGCCGACCGCTGCCCGCACCGCGCCGTGCCGCTGTCGCGTGGCATCAACGAAGGCGACCGCCTGCGCTGCAACTATCACGGCGTCGAGGTCGGCCCCGACGGCAAGGTATTGAGCGTGCCCGGGCAGCCGGGTTGCCCGCTCGAAGGCAAGAAGGCGGTCAAGACTTATCCGAGCCGCGAGATCAACGGCGCCATCTTCGTCTGGTTCGGCGATGCGCTGCATGAAGAAGCGGGCAGCTTCGAGCCGCCGCCGGAAATCACCGCGCCGGAGTATTCGAGCTTCCTCTGCTACGCCGACTGGGAAATGCCGTGGCGTTACGCCTTCGACAATCTGATGGATCCCATGCATGGCACGTTCCTGCATGCCAATTCGCACACGATGTATCAGGGCGACACCCAGGCGCATTTCGTCACGCGCGACACCGACCATGGCTTCTTCTTCGAAAAGAGCGGCCAGCGCGATGTCAATTTCGACTGGAGCGAACTCGTGGATAACGGCGCGCTCTATGTCCGCCTCGAAATCCCCTATCCGCCGTCGGGCGGCCCGGGCGGCAATTTCGGCATCACCGGCTTCGGCACGCCGATCGACGAAGACCGCATGTGCGTGTTCTTCTGGCGCACCCGCAAGGTTTCGGGCTGGCAGCGCGACACCTGGCGTTTCCTCTACAAGACCAATCTCGAGAAGCGCCACTGGCACGTGCTCGAACAGGATCGCGAGATGCTGGACGGGCTCAAGCCCGGCCTCGAAAAGTTCGAGATGCTGTACCAGCACGACGCCGGCGTCATTCGCCTACGCCGCTATCTGGCGCAGCAGGCGCGCAAGCAACTGGCCGACCTACAGGCCGCGGGAAAGATGTAACGCAATGACCGTGGCGACCCCGGCGGCGGGATTGACCCGCCGCACCGCCTTGCTGCTCCTCGCGTCAGCCGCGGCCGCGCCGCGGCTCGCCCTTGCCGCAAGCGTTCCCACCGCCTTTCCCAAGAGCCAGATCACCGTGGTGGCGCCGTTCAGCGCCGGCGGGCCGGTCGACGTGCTCGGTCGCCTCTTGGCGCAGGAATATCAGACCCGCTCGGGCGTCACCGCTATCGTCGAGAACAAGACCGGCGGCGCCGGCAATATCGGCATCGATTATGTGCGCAAGGCGAAGCCGGATGGCGCCACATTGCTCGTCATTCCCGCCGGCAACCTGACCATCAATCCGACCCTGATGCCGGGCGCGCATCTCGACATCCTGGGCGACTTTGCGCCGGTGGCGCTGCTGGCCAGCGCGCCGAACGTGTTCCTGGCGTCCAAGCAGATCGGCATCACCTCCATCAAGGAGCTGATCGACAAGGCCAAGACCAGCAAGCTGACCTATGGCAGCCCCGGCGTCGGCAGCCAGCTCCATCTCGCCATGGAGCTGTTCAAGGAAAAGACCGGCGCGACCAATCTGACGCACGTGCCGTATCGCGGCTCGTCGCAGGCGCTGACCGATCTGCTCGGCGGTCATATCGATCTGTTGTCGACGAACGTCCCGGCCGTACTCGGCAACATCAAGGAGAAGACGGTGGTGCCGCTCGCCATGACCACGGCCGCGCGCAGCCCACTGGTGCCCGATGTGCCGACGCTCTCGGAAGCTGGCGTACCCGGCATCGACGTCACCTCATGGTACGGTCTGCTGGCGCCGAAAGCGGTGCCGCCGGAAGCCGTAGCCGCCATCTTTGCCGTCACGAAAGACGCCCTCACCGACCCGGCGATGACGGACAAGCTTCAGGCGCAAGGCCTGTCGGTTGCCATCGGGCCGCCCGACGTGTTCGCCGCGCGGATCATCCGCGAAACCGCGCAATGGGCGGACATCATCAAGAAGCGCGATATCAAGATCCAATAGCTGCGGCCGCGATCGCGAGGTTATCCTCGAGCGCGCCGCGGCGCGCATCGCGAAGAAATCAGAAGCCCGCGAACCGAGCCGCCCAGATACCGCCCTGTCTGCTGATCGGATCGTACGGTTTCGGGCGCATCGCGTTCCCGCCCTTGCGCCCAAGAATGATGTCTTAAACATCATCTATGAGACTTGAAGTCTCATTTTGCACATGTTAGACGTCGTTGACATTCAAAACTGCCGATCGCCGGCTAAACTTGATGATTACATCCGGCCAGATGCGCGCCGCGCGCGCCCTTCTTGGTATCGACCAGCGTGAGCTGGCGAAGCGATCCGGACTTTCGTTGCCGACAATTCAGCGCATGGAGGCCAGCGGCGGTGTCGTCCGCGGCAATGTCGACTCGCTGATGAAGCTCATCGAGGCGCTGATGACGAACGGTGTCGAACTCATCAGCGAAGGCAGCACGTCGGCAGGCGGCGGGCGCGGAGTACGCCTAAAATGAGCGCATTGCGCCGAGAGATCGGTGTAATGTCGGCACGGAGACGCCGATGGTGACCGATGCTCTGATCGCGGTGGCGGCCTTGTTGCTGCTGGCGCCGGCCGGCATCGTACTGGCGTCCTCGCCAATCGGGCGGCCGACCGTCTATGGCGCAAGCCTCGCCCTTGCGCTGCTACTGGCCACCGTCGGCATCGTCAGCCTGTCCGGCCAACATAATTCCAACGTCACTCTGCCACTCGGTCTGCCGTGGCTTGGCGCGCACTTTCGGATCGACGCGCTCTCGGCTTTCTTCCTGATTGTCATCAATCTCGGCGCCGCAGCGGCGAGCCTTTTCGCTTTCGGTTACGGTCGACATGAAGAATTCCCCGGCCGAGTGCTGCCGTTTTATCCAGCTTATCTTGCCGGCATGAACCTCGTCCTGCTCGCAGCCGACGCCTTCTCATTTCTCACGGCGTGGGAATTCATGTCGCTGTCATCCTGGGCTTTGGTGATAGCACACCATCACCTGCGCGATATCTTGCGTGCCGGTTATGTGTACCTCTTAATGGCGAGTTTCGGAACGCTTGCGCTGCTGTTCGCCTTCGGCCTGCTCGCCGGCACCAGCGGCGACTACGCCTTCGCGGCAATGCGTACCGCTCCGCCCAACGCCGGTTTCGCCGCGCTCGTTCTTATTCTTGCGCTCGTGGGCGCTGGATCGAAAGCCGGCCTTGTGCCGCTGCACGCCTGGCTGCCGCTCGCGCATCCGGCAGCGCCAAGCCAGGTCTCCGCTCTGATGAGCGGCGTAATGACCAAGGTCGCCATCTATGGCTTCATCCGCATCGTCTTCGACCTCGTCGGCCCGCCGGCGTGGTGGTGGAGCATGCCGGTCCTCTTAGTCGGCGCGATTACGGCGGTCATGGGTGTGCTTTACGCGTTGATGCAGCGCGATCTCAAGCGCGTGCTCGCCTACTCAACGATCGAGAACATCGGCATCGTATTCGTTGCCCTTGGGCTCGCGCTCGCCTTCAAGGCCAACGCCATGAATCTGGCTGCCGCCCTGGCCATGACAGCCGCACTTCTGCACGTCCTCAACCATTCCCTGTTCAAGACCCTGCTCTTTTGTGGCGCCGGCGCCGTCCTTGCGTCCACCGGCGAGCGCAACATCGAAAGGCTCGGTGGGCTCATTCACCGCATGCCGCGTACCGCATTTGTGTTTCTCATCGGCTGCGTCGCGATCTCCGCTCTGCCACCCTTCAACGGTTTTGTATCGGAGTGGCTTGCCTTCCAGGCAATCCTCGTCAGTCCACAACTGTCCTCCTGGGGACTGAAGCTGATGATACCTGCCGCCGGAGCGCTGCTGGCGCTCTCCGCCGCGCTCGCCGGCGCCTGCTTCGTGCGCGTCTACGGCGTCACTTTTCTCAGCAGGCCGCGTAGCGAGGCGGCGCGCAACGCGCACGAGGTCGAGGGTGTGTCGATTGTCGCCATGGGACTGCTCGCAGTGGCCTGCCTCATCCTCGGCATCATCCCCGGCTTCGCCATCGACGCGCTCGCCACGACGACGCAACTCCTTACGGGAGGCCGGATGCCGGCACAGGTCGGCGTCGCATGGCTCTCAATCGTGCCGATCGCCGAGGGCCGCAGCTCCTATAATGGCCTCCTGGTGTTCGTCTTCATCGCCGTCTCGGCCATGATCTGCGCCTTCGCCATTCACCGGCTGGCTTCCGACAAAATTCGGCGCAGCGCAATTTGGGACTGCGGTTTTCCGGACGCGAGCCCGATGGCGCAGTATTCCGGCAGCAGTTTCGCGCAGCCAATTCGCCGCGTTTTCTGCACGCTGATGTTTCGCGCCCGCGAAATAGGCGAGATGCCGCCACCGAATTCGACGTCGCCCGCGCGCTTCACGGCGATCGTGTATGATCCGATCTGGGATACGCTTTACGCGCCACTCGTCCAATTCATCAGCTTCTCAGCGGAGAAGCTGAACGCACTGCAATTTCTCACTATCCGCCGTTACCTGTCGCTGGTGTTCGCGGCTCTGGTGTTGCTGCTTCTGGTGCTCGCTGCATGGCCCTGATCCACGAATTCATCTTCCAAGGCGCCCAGATGCTGTTGGTGCTCGCACTGGCACCGCTGCTGACCGGCTTCGTTCGCAAGGTGAAGGCTCGGCTCATGCGCCGCCGCGGCCCGTCGCTGATCCAGCCATATCGCGACCTTGCGCGACTTCTGCGCAAAGATGTCGTACTCGCCAGCAATGCCTCCTGGTTGTTCCGCGCCATCCCCTATCTGGTCTTTGCAGGCACCTGGGTTGCCGCCTCGCTGGTGCCGACATTCCGCTCCGGCCTCCTGTTCTCCTGGACGGCAGACCTGATTGCGCTGATCGCGCTTCTCGGCAGCGCGCGCTTCTTCCTGGCGCTCGCCGGCATGGACACCGGCACCGGCTTCGGCGGCATCGGCGCCAGCCGCGAGATGATGATCGCCTCGCTTGCCGAGCCGGCCATGATGATGATCGTGTTCGCCGTCGCACTGATCGCCGGCTCCACTCAGTTGTCGACCATGGCCGCCTTCATGAACTCCCCGGAGGTAGGACTTCGCGTCTCGCTTGGCCTCGGTCTCCTGGCGCTGATCGTGGTCGCCATCGCCGAGAATGCACGCATTCCGGTCGATAATCCGGCGACGCATCTCGAACTGACCATGGTGCACGAGGCGATGATCCTCGAATACTCCGGACGTCACTTGGCGCTGGTCGAGTTCGCAAGCTTTCTCAAACTCCTTCTTTATGTCTCGCTGATCGCCTGCCTGTTCGCGCCTTGGGGAATTAGCACGGCAACCGCCGAGCCCGCGCTGGTTGCCGTCGGCATCGCCGCTTACGCCGGTAAAATCGCCATCGGCGGATTCCTGCTTGCCGTGTTCGAGACAGCCATCGCTAAGATGCGCGTCTTCCGCGTGCCACAGTTCCTCGGCGCAGCCCTCATGCTGGCCTTGCTCGCGACGCTGCTTCGCTTCGTGTCGAGGAGCTTCTGATGCACGGGCTGAGCTTCGATATCGCCCATTTGCTTGCCGGGTCTCTGGTCGTCGTCAGTTTCCTCGAACTGTACCAAGACCGGCTTCTGGCATTGATCCACATCTATGCCGTGCACGCCCTAGTGTTGACTTTGTCGGTCGCATGGCAAGCCTTTATCCACGACGCGCCGCATCTCTATATCACCGCGCTGATTGCGCTCGCCTTCAAGGCGGTCGCCATCCCGATCGGCCTGCGCCGAATCATCATCCGGCTCGGCATTCACCGCGAGATCGACAACGTCGTCGGCGTCGGCCTCGCGATGCTCACGGGCATCGGCCTCGTCGCGCTGTCGATGGTGGTCATGCTGCGCGTGACCGCCGAGGCCGATCCGCTGGCGCGCGAAGACCTCGCTTTCGCCCTGTCGGTGGTCCTTCTCGGCCTGCTGATGATGGTGACACGCCGCAATGCGGTCAGCCAGGTGATCGGGTTCATGTCGCTGGAGAACGGGCTGGTGCTGGCTGCGACCGGCGCCAAGGGAATGCCGTTGGTCGTCGAAATCTCGGTAGCCTTCTCCGTGCTGATCGCCTTCATCGTCATCGGCATCTTCCTGTTTCGCATCCGCGAGCGCTTCGACACCGTCGACATCCAGGCCCTCGATCGCTTCCGCGGAGAGCGCAGATGACCGCGCTCGAAGCCATTCTCATTGCTCCGATCGTATCGGCGGCGATCCTCGCCGTCCTGCCCGGTTACCGGTTGACGGCAAACCTGAATGTGGTCGCGACGTTGGTGACGTTCTCGATCTCGGTACTTCTATTCCGAACGGAAGCGCAAACCGGCGATTATCTACTGATCGACGATCTCAACCGGGTATTCATCGTCCTAACCACGTTCGTGGCGCTGACGACGAGCATCTTCAGCGCCAGCTACATCAGCCATGAAATCGAGATCGGGCGGCTGACGTCGAGTTCGGTGCGCTTCTACCACGCGATGTACCAGGTGCTGATGTTCGCCATGAACCTCGCGCTCACCGCCAACAATATCGGCCTCATGTGGGTAGCCATCGAAGTGGCGACGCTGACGACGGTGATGATGGTCGGCATCTACCGCACCCACGAGGCGCTGGAGGCGGCCTGGAAATACTTCATCCTCGGCAGCGTGGGCATCGCGCTCGCGCTCTTTGGCACCATTCTGGTCTATATGGCGGCGCAACCGGTCATCGGGGAAGGCCTCGGCGCCATGGTATGGACCACGCTGGTCCAACATGCCGCCCGCTTCGACGCGCCGCTCCTCAACGTCGCCTTCGTCTTCCTGTTGCTGGGCTACGGCACCAAAGTCGGTCTTGCACCTCTACACGCCTGGTTGCCGGACGCGCACGCCGAAGGACCTACGCCGATCTCGGCGGTGCTGTCGGGCCTGCTGCTCAACGTTGCGCTCTATGCGCTCCTCAGATTCAAGATGCTCCTCGCCCTCAATCCGGTGGCAATCGCTCCGGGGCCGCTCATGGTGACGATGGGTCTCGTGTCCTGCATCTTCGCGGCATTCATGTTGTACCGGCGACGAGACATCAAGCGCATGTTCGCCTATTCGTCGATCGAGCACATGGGCATCATCGTGTTCGCGTTCGGCATGGGCGGCCCGCTCGCCAATTTCGCCGGCCTGCTGCACATGACCATGCACTCGCTCACCAAGTCGGCGATTTTCTTCGCAGTCGGCCATATCGCCCAAGTCAAACGGACGCAGAAGATTGCCGACCTAAGCGGCCTGACGGTCAGCCATCCGCTGCTGGGCTGGTCGCTGGTGATCGGCGTTGTCGCCATCGCCGGTCTGCCGCCCATGGGCATCTTCATGAGCGAATTCCTCGTCGTATCGTCGACGTTCGCGCGGCAGCCGTGGCTTGCGATCCTGCTGGCGCTCGGCATCATCGTCGCGCTTGGCGGTCTTTTCTTGCGACTGAGCTCGGTTGCCTTCGGCGAGCCGCGCGGCCCCACTGAGCCGACGCATGCTTCGTTCGTGCCGATGTTTGCGCATTTCGCCATTGTCTTTGCCGCTGGCATTTACATGCCTCCGGCGTTAGTCGCCGGCTTCGAGAACGTCGCGAGGTTGCTCGGGTGACGATTCTAGACACCATCGGCAGCACACAAACCGTTGGCAGCCACCGACCGTGGCCACGCGCGGTCGTTGACGACGCCGGCTGGGCACGGGCCATCGATGAGTTCGCCGCCGGCCGCTGGACCTTGTCCGGCCTGTGGGCGGACGTCGACGCGGTCCATATGGCGGTGATCAGCGGAGCGAACGAGATCGCCGTACTCACATACCAATGCAGCAACGGACGGTTCCCCAGTGTCGCAGCGCGGCATCCGCCCGCCATGCGGCTGGAACGCGCAATCTTTTCGCTGTTCGGATACGAACCGGTCGGCACGCCGGACCGAAGGCCCTGGCTCGATCTCGGCTTCTGGGATGTCGCGCATCCGCTGGGTAAACGCGGCGCGCCGCAGCGCGAACCATACGCGTTCCTGCCCGCCGAGGGCGACGCATTGCACCAGGTGCCCGTCGGACCGGTGCATGCCGGCATCATCGAACCGGGCCATTTCCGCTTTACGGCCAATGGCGAGTTCGTGGTGCGCGTCGAAGAGCGGCTCGGCTACGTGCATAAGGGTATCGAGAGCCTGATGGCCGGCGCAACGATCGAACGCGGGGCTCAGCTTGCTGGCCGTGCGTCCGGCGATAGCACCGTCGCCTACGCCTCGGCATTTGCCCGTGCTGTGGAAGCGGCGACGCAGATCACGCCGCCTGCCCGCGCCCTGTACCTGCGGGCGCTGATGGCCGAGCTGGAACGGCTTGCCAACCACTTCGGCGACATCGGCGCGATTTGTAACGATGCGTCCTTCGCGCTCATGCACGCCCAGACCGGCATCCTGCGCGAGCGCACCTTGCGCGCAACAGAGGCCTGCTTTGGGCATCGCCTGATGATGGACGCGGTCGTGCCGGGTGGCGTCGCACGCGATCTGAATGCGGATGGCGAAGCGCAGCTTCGCGGACTTCTTGCCGAACTGCGCGCGAGATTTCCGCGACTGATCGAGCTTTACGACAATACGGCATCGCTGCAGGACCGGACGGTCACCACCGGCATCGTCAAACCGGAATACGCACGGCAGTTTGGCGCCGGCGGCTACATCGGCCGCGCCGCAGGACGGAATTTCGATGCGCGGCGGACACCGGGATATGCACCTTATGCCGAATTGTCATTCGATGTGCCGGTGCTTGCCGCCGGCGATGTCAACGCGCGTGTCTGGATCCGCATCCGCGAGGTGGAGCAGAGTCTGTCGTTGATTGAGCAGATCCTCGAGCGGCTGCCGCCCGGTGGCGTGGCCACGGCCATTGCCGTAAGCGGCCCCTGCGAAGGCATGGCCTACGCGGAGGCCTTCCGCGGAGACGTTCTGGTTTGGCTGCGCCTCGGCGACGACAACCGCATTCGACGTTGCCATCTGCGGGATGCCTCCTGGTTCCAGTGGCCGCTGCTCGAAACTGCCATCGAGAATAACATTATCGCCGACTTCCCGCTCTGCAATAAGTCTTTCAACTGTTCTTACTCGGGACACGATCTTTAGGACCAGACGATGCGCCGCAGTTTGATTGAAGGACTCACCACGGGCGCGCTGACCGAGCCGGCGCCGCAACCGGATGAGGCCGCGCTCGCCGAGCTGGCGCAGAGCACGAATCGCGCGGCCCGCACACGGCTCGGCCGATCGCTGTCGATCCGCCACGTGGACGCCGGTTCGTGTAACGGCTGTGAGCTTGAATTGCATGCGCTGTCGAACGCCTTCTACGATCTCGAACGGTTCGGCCTGCGCTTCGTCGCGTCGCCGCGTCATGCCGACGTTTTGACCGTGACCGGCCCTGTCACCAGGAACATGCGTGAAGCTTTGCTACGAACCTACGACGCCATGCCCGATCCAAAATGGGTGCTCGCGATCGGCGGCTGCGCGCGCGGCGGCGGCCTTTTTGCCGGGAGCTATGCCGTCGTGGGCGGCGTCAGCGACGTGATCCCCGTCGATTTGCACATCGATGGGTGCCCGCCCTCGCCGACCGCATTGTTGAGGGGGCTGCTCGCTTTGCTGCAGCGTCAGGACGGCAGTGCCGTTTGAGAAGGCTTCCGCGGCCGCGGCGGCTCCCGGCATTCCGCTCCACATTGGACGCGCGACCATGTACCGTGCGGGTGTATAATGCGATCGAAAAATGGGATCCGACCATGGCGACGACGCGTCCAGTGATCAAGCTCAGCGATGACGGTGCCCGCATCCTGCTCGATGCGGCCATCGCGCACGCCCACAAGATGGGTGTACCGCAGTGCATCGCCATCGTCGACGAAGGCTGTAATCTCGTGGCTTTCTTCCGCATGACCGGCTCACGTGTACTCAGCATCCAATCGGCGCAGCGCAAGGCTATGACCGCCGCCTCTACCGGTAAGCCGACCGGGACGCTCGATCCGTCGGTCGAACTCAAGCTGGCGATCGCTACCGACGGCGACATGCTCAACCTGAAGGGCGGACTACCGATCGTCGTTGACGGTCACGTGATCGGCGGAATCGGCGTAGGATCCGGAACCGGCGATCAGGACCTTGAGGTCGCCAATGTCGCTATCGGCAGACTTATGGATGAAAAGCGGGCTTGAAACGGTAGGCTGCACAATGCCTGCCAATTCCATCTGATGGCCTCAGGTCTCGGATCAGCGATGCAGTCTCCCAGTGCGGAAATCGTCAAAAGCCTGGCGCCCAGGGGGCGGTTGCGCGCCGCCATCAACCGCGGCAACGCCGTTCTGGTGCAGTCGAACCCTGCCACCGGCACACTAACCGGGGTCACCATCGATCTCGCTCGCGCTCTCGGCGAACGACTTTCCGTTCCGGTCGACCACGTAGTTTTCGACGCCGCCGGCAAGGTCTTCGAGGCGCTCAAGCGACATGAATGGGACGTCGCTTTTCTTGCCGTCGATCTGGTGCGCGCCGCCGAAATTGCCTTTACGGCACCTTATGTAATCATCGAAGGCAACTACATGGTCCGGACCGACTCGCTGCTGAAAACGGGCGACGAGGTCGATCGCGCCGGCAACCGGATTGCGGTAGCCACCGGCTCCGCCTACGAGCTTTTTCTCACCCGCAGCATCAAAGCGGCGACCTTGGTACGCTCGCCCCATGGTGCCGGTTCGATGGCAACGTTCGAGCGCGACAGGCTTGAGGTTGCCGCCGGCGTGCGCCAGGCGCTGCAGAACTACATGGCGTCCCACACGGGCTTGCGCATCCTGGAGCCGCCTTTTATGGCCATCCATCAGGCGATGGGAACGCCTGGCGATCGCAGAGCCGGCGTGGAATATCTTCGGAGCTTTGTCGAGGAAATGAAAGCGTCGGGTTTCATCGCAGAGTCACTTAAGCGGGCCGGCCAAGGTGACGCCGCCATCGCGCCACCGGCGCCCTGAACGCCAAAACCGGGACGCCCGTTTCCGCTCGACTAACGCTCGATCAGTCGCGCCGCCGAGCGACCGGCCAGGCGCCCGAGCGTAGTCGCGGTGAGCAAGCCGTTGCCGGACAAATAGCCGGCTGCCTCATCACCGGACACGCCGGCCGCCGCGCCGCCTGCGGCAAAGAGGTTGGGAAGCCGGCTGCCGTCTTTTCGGACGACGCCGGCATCGACCGTGACAACCAATCCTCCCTGCGTGTGAAACAGCGCACCCGTTACCTTGACCGCGCAATATGGCGGCGCCAACCGTTCGCCTGGCATAAAGCGCCGGCCGTACCGATCACGGCCCATCGCGGCTTTTGCGGCTTCCACTTCATCGAATTCGGTGATCAGCGCCTGGGGAGAGACATTCAACGCTACCGCAAGGTCTTCAATTCGGCCGGCCCGCAATACCGCCCCGTTTCGTTCCGCGGTCTGAAAATCGTCGAACTGCCGTGCGACCGCGGCGATACGTTCGTCGAATACATCGAACGCTACCCCGCCCGGCTGGCGGAGCACCTCGGCCGCCTGTTCTGAATAGCCGCAAGATTCGTCGCAGAAGCGGCGGCCATCGCGGTTGATCTGGAAACCACCCTCCATGATCACGGCCCAGGTGATCAGAATATTGTACGGCGTCGCCACCGAGCCATGGCCCTGGTAAGCGCCGAGATGCCTCAATTCCGCGCCAAGTGCTTCACCCCACTGAATGGCATCGCCGCGGTTGCCCGGATGACCGAAATAGAGTGCATCCGCCATTTCCGGAATATGACGGTGGACCACATCTGCATTGCCGCCATAGCCATTACAGGCCAGGATCAGGGCGTCGCAGCCGATCCGCTCACGACTGCCGTCGTCTCGCGCGGCCTCGATGCCGCGTATGGTGCCATCCGGCCCGACGTAAAGCGTATCAACCGCGCAATTGGTCAGAATGACGATGTCTTGCGCTTCAGCCGTGCTGCGCAGCCGGTCGATCAGTTCACGACCGCTGCGACTCGGCAATCCGTGCATCCGCAATGCCGAATGGCCCGGATAGTTGAAATTGTCGATGACGTCGAACGGCATCCCATAACGGTCGGCCAGCCACTCGATCAGCGGACCGGACTCCCGCGCCACCGTTGCGATCATGGTGGGGTCTGACTGCGCGTGGTTCTTGCGCGTGATATCGGCGGCGAAGAGTTCGACGCTATCCTCGATGCCTTTCTCGCGCTGGAAGCGCGTTCCGGCCGCCGGGATCAGGCCCGCCGACAACGCCGTCGAGCCCGACGGCACCGTATCGCGCTCGATGACAAGCGGCTCGACTCCCGCCTCCTTGGCTGCCAGCGCCGCGCACAAGCCCGCCGCGCCAGCGCCGATGACGACCAACGGCATGTGCGCATCGAACGCTTCCGGCGTTGGTAGAACTCGGCTCATCCGATACGACTCATCACCTCGGCGATGGTCTTGATCGCCGCCACCGGCCGCAGGCCCTCGATCGCGGCGGCGTGCAGCGTCGGCGTCGGCGCGGCGCACCCATCCTCGAGCACGGTGACCTCGATGTCTCGCACATGCGCGTCACGCACCGTCGAGGCAACGCCGCCATTGGTGACGATGCCGCCGACGATCAGCTCATCGATGCCGAATTTGCGCAACAGCCATTCGAGCCGGGTCATATAGAACGCCGAGTAAGCGAGCTTCTCGACCGTGAAGTCGAGTGGCTGCAGATCATCGACCATCTGCTGTCCCCGGGAGCCCGGCAGGAAGTCGCCCTTGCGCAGGAAGGGCCGCAGCTTTTTCAGGTGCGGCGAGATCATCGGCTCACCGTCCCGCCCCGGTACCAAGGTAAACAAAGTGCCGCCGACCACCCCGCCCTTGGCGCGCACGGCTTCGACCAGCGGCTTGAGCTTGGCCGGCAGCGCGGCGGCCTCGGCGCTGACGGCGCCGCCGCGGGCATAGGCGCCGTCCGGATGGATGAAGTCGTTCTGCAGATCGATCAGCAGCAGCGCTGTCGTCTTCAGGTTCATGGCTTCCTTCATGACTTGCGCTCCACGATCAGATTGCCGAGCGCATCGACCCGGCCGTTGAGGTCCGGATCGATGAAGACGGTCGCGTCGGGTTGCTCCAGCACCGCCGGCCCTTCGACCACGCTGCCGGCCGGCAAATCGAGCCGCGACCACACCTTGGCCTCATGCCATTCGCCGCCGTGGAACACCTGGCGTGTCCCCTTCGCCGCCTTGTCGAGCGACGCATCGGCGCCCGGCGCGAAGGCCGTCAGGTCGAAGGCCGGGCGGCGGCCGATCGCGGCCGTGCGCAGCGACACGATGCGCGTCGGAATGCCCGGCAGCAGCCGACCGAACGCGGCCTCATAGGTCTTGTCGAAGGCGGTGCGGATCGTCGCCTCGGTGATGCCCGTACCATTGGCCCCGAGCGTCACCGGCAGCGGCACCGCCACCGTGTGGGTCTGGCCGAGATAATGCATGTCGAGTTCGAACAGCACATCGATACGCTCGACGGCGATACCGGCCGCGTCGACCACCGCCTTGGCTTCCTTTCCCGCCGTCATCATCCGGCCGTCGAGTGCGCCGATATCGAGGCCATCAACCATGAGATTGACCGTCTGCACCTGATCGTGGCGCAGATCGGCGATCACGCAACCCAGCGCCGAAGTAACGCCGGGGAAGCGCGGCACCAAGGCGCCCTTCAGCCCGATCTCCTTCACCAGCGCGCCGACATGCAGCGCGCCACCGCCGCCGAACGGCATGGCGACGAACTTGGCCGGATCGTGGCCGCGCTCGATCGACACCAGCCGGATGGCGCCCGCCATGCGCGCGTCAGCGACGCGGACGATGGCTTCGGCCGCCGCCATCACATCGATCTTCAAGGGCTGCGCGACATGTTTGTCGATGGCGCGCTTGGCCGCTTCGACGTCGAGCGACGCAAGCTTGCCGCCGATCGGCCGCGCCGCATTGATGCGGCCTAGCACGACATGCGCGTCCGTCAACGTCGGTCGCTCATTGCCCTGCCCGTAGCACACCGGGCCCGGCACCGAGCCGGCGCTTTCCGGGCCGACCTGCAGCAGCCCGCCGCGGTCGACCCAGGCGATGGAGCCGCCGCCGGCGCCGATGGTGGTGATCTCGATCATCGGCGTGCGGATCACCATGCCGAAATCGATCGTGGTCTGCGCCGCCAGCGACGGCTTGCCGCCGGCGACCAGCGACACGTCGAACGAGGTGCCGCCGAGATCGCCGGTGATGATGTTGTCGTGGCCCGCCGCCTTGGCAATCGCCGCCGCGGCGATGACGCCCGCCGCCGGGCCCGACAAGGCCGTGCGCACCGGCAGGCGGCGCGCCGTCTTGGTCGACATCACGCCGCCGTTCGACTGCACGATGTGGAATGTGCCCTTGAAGGCGTTGGTGGCGAGCGCCTGCTCCAGCCGCGCCAGATAGGCGGCGACGCCGGGCTGCAGATAGGCGTTGAGACCAGTGGTCGAAGCGCGTTCGAACTCGCGGATCTCCGGCAGCACCTGGTGCGAAGCCGAGACGTGCTCGTTGTGCCAGACCGCCTGCGCCGCCGCGAAAGCACGCTTCTCGTTCTCGGCATTGGCATAGGCATTGATGAAGATGATGGCGAGCGCCTGCGCGCCCTTCGCCTTCAACTCCTCCGCCGCCTTGCGCACCGCCTCGACATCGACCGGCGTGCGGATCGAGCCGTCGGACAAAGTGCGTTCGTCGACTTCAAGACGAAGATCGCGGTCGGCGATCGGCGTAAAGTTGCCCCACAGGCCCCAGGTCTGGCGGCGGTCGCGACGGCGCATTTCCAGAACGTCGCGAAAGCCGCGCGTGGTGACGACGCCGACCCGCGTGCCCTTGCGCTCGAGCAGCATGTTGGTGCCGACCGTCGTGCCGTGCACGATCGAGCCGAAGCTCTCGACCTGGCCGAGCGCTTCCAACCCCTGCATAAAGCCGGCCGCCTCATTCCCGCGGTTCGACGGCACCTTGGCGGTGCGGAAGGCGCGCGCCGCTTCGTCGAACAGGAACAGATCGGTGAAGGTGCCGCCGACATCGACGCCGACGACTCTCTTATTTGCACTCATGATGCGCGAGCCTTTCCGCGCAGATTCATGGTCGCGCTTTCATCAACAGTGCCGTCGGCGTTGACCGCCACGCCGTAATCGCTCGCGGCCTTGTCGCGCGACACGTAGCCGAGCGCCACGTCGCGGGCGACGCGGGCGGGGTCGCGCGTCATCGGATCGCCGAAGCCACCGCCGCCGGGCGTTTCCAGCCGGACGCGCTGGCCACGCTTGATGCGCACGTCGGTGATCTTGGAGACGAGATCCGGCGAGCGCTCGCCGCTTTCGCTCTCGAAGAAGAAGCGATTGAGCGCGGCGCTCTTTCCGCCATTGACGCCAAACGGCGGAAACTTGCCGCGCTCGCCGAGCAGGAACACGTCGGTGTCGCCTTCGTTGAGCGCCTCTATCTCGTAGATGGCGCCGCAGCCGCCGCGATTGAAACCGGGGCCGGCCGAATCCGGGCGCAGGGCCCACTGCGTGAAGATGATCGGATAAAGCGACTCCAGGATCTCCGCCGGCGGAATGGTCGCCGTCGAGATCGGGTTGTTGCCGTGGTTGAGGCCGTCGCCTTCCGGGTTGCCGCCGAGGCCACCGCCGAAGAAGCAGAACATCACCCAGCGCCTGTGGTCCTGGCGCCAGCCGGCCAGCGACAGCGCGTTGATCGTGGCATAGGGGCTGCCATTGGCGCGGTCCGGCGCCGCCTTGGCGAAGGCGCCGAACACGGTGTCGATAACGCGCAGGATGGTTTCGGTATAGCCGCCGACCGGCTTCGGCGCCGAAACGCCGAGCAAGGTCGTGTCGGGGATGACGAACTTGATCGGCGCCAGGCAGCCGGCATTGGCCGGCACGTCGGTGAACAGATGCTTGAGCGCGACATAGCAGCAAGCCACCGCGGTCGAGCGCGCAATGTTCAACGGTCCGCGGCACGGCGGCGCCGAGCGCGAAAAGTCGAGCGTCATGCTGTCGCCGGCGATGGTCAGGTCGAGCGCGATGCGTAAGGGCTCGTCGCTGATGCCGTCATTGTCGAGGAAATCGTCATACGAATAGGTGCCGTCCGGCAGCGCCGCGATATTGGCGCGCATCAGGGCCTCGGCGCGTGCCGACAAGGCCTGCATGGCGGCTTCCACGGTGCCGTCGCCATATTCGTCGAGCAAGGCGTGGACACGCTGTTCCCCGAGATGCAGCGCGTTGAGCTGACCGTTGAGGTCGCCCCAATTCGATTGCGGCACGCGCGAATTGGCAGCGAGGATATCGGCAACGTCCTGCTGGAACACGCCGGCGCGCACGATCTTCACTGGCGGCACGCGAAAGCCTTCCTGGAAGCTCTCGGTCGCTTTGGCGTTGAAGTTGCCGGGCACGTTGCCGCCGACATCGAGCCAGTGGCCGACCGAAGCCAGCCAGGCGAACACCCTGCCCTTGCGCATCACCGGCCGCACCAGACGGAAGTCGTTCAGGTGCGTGCCGCCGTCATACGGATCGTTGAAGAGATAGATATCGCCCTCTTGCAGATCGCCCTGGACCTTGGCCTTGTCGATCACGGCCTTGACGGCGAAGGCCATGGCGCCGACGAAGATCGGCAGGCCCGAGGTGCCTTGCACCAAAGTTGCGCCGGTCTCGGCGTGATAGAGGCCGTGGCAGGCGTCATGCGCCTCGGCGATGATCGGGTTGAAGGCCGAGCGATAGAGCGTGGCGTCCATCTCGTCGGCGATCTGCACCAGACGGCCGTTGAGCACGGCGAGCGTGACGGGATCGAGCGAGCGCATCAGTTCTTGCCCGGCTTGTAGTCGGCGTACCATTGGCCGCGCTCAAGCGTCTCCGGCGTACCGATCAGACCGTTGAGTGCATTGAAATCGAACATATGCGGACGGAACGCGTCGGTCGTGCCGTCGGCCTTGAGCCCGCCGTAAAACTCCTGCGCCTTCTTGGCGAGCGCGCGCACGATGCCGCCGGGGAAAATGACCATCGAAAAGCCGAGCTTCTCCAGCTCATGCGCCGGCACGATCGGCGTCTTACCGCCTTCCACCATATTGGCCATCAGCGGCACGGACGTGCCGACGCGCTCGATGACACGGGCGAGCTCGCCGCGTTCGCGCGGCGCTTCGACGAACAGCATGTCGGCGCCGGCTTCGCGGTACATGGCTACGCGCTCGACAGCGCTGTCGAAGCCCTCCACCCCCACGGCGTCGGTGCGGGCGATGATCAGGGTGTCGCGCGATTGCCGCGAATCGACGGCGGCCTTGATCTTGCCGGCCATTTCCTGCGCCGGGATCAGCGCCTTGTCGTCGAGGTGGCCGCAGCGCTTGGGGAAGTCCTGGTCTTCGAGCTGGATGGCGCTGGCGCCGGCGCGTTCCAGAAGGCGCACGGTGCGCTCAACATTGAGCGCGTTGCCGTAGCCGGTGTCTGCGTCCACCATCAGATAGGCGTCGACGCGGTCGCGGATCAGCGTCACAGTATCGACCACTTCGCTCAAGGAGACGAGCCCAATATCAGGCCGGCCGAGCTTGGTGTACGCGATCGCCGCGCCGGAGACGTAGAGCGCCTCGAAGCCGACCTGCACAGCGATTAACGCCGTCAGAGGATCATATACGCCCGGCGCCACCAGGATCGGCGGGCTGGCGAGACGCGCGCGCAATTTCTTTTCAGGCATGCATCATAGTCCCAGATAAGTGCGTTTGAGCTCCGGATCGGCGGCAATGTCCGCCGCCGTCCCTGACAGGGCGAATTGGCCTTCGGCGAGGATATAGGCTCGATCCGCCACTTCGAGGCTCTCCACCACGTTCTGCTCGACCAGCAGGATGGCGACGCCTTCGGCATGGATCTTCATGATCAAAGCAAACAGCTCTTCGACCAGCAGCGGCGACAGCCCGAGCGACGGCTCGTCGAGGATGAGGAGCCGGGGTTCGGCCATCAGACCGCGGCCGATTGCCAGCATTTGCTGCTCGCCGCCGGACAAGGTGCCGGCATATTGCGCGACGCGCTCACGCAGACGCGGAAAGATGTCGAACACGCGCTCGCGGTTCTGCGTCCGGCGCGGCTTGGCGCGGGCGTAAGAGCCGAGGTCGAGATTGTCCCGCACCGACAGGTTCGGGAAGATGCGGCGGCCTTCCGGCACGTGGATCAGGCCACGCGCCACGATGGCCGGTGGCTTCTCGCGTTCGATGGCCGCGCCCTCGAAACGGATGCGCCCGGCCTGCGCGCGAACGATGCCGGACAGCGTGCGGTTGAGCGTCGATTTGCCGACGCCGTTCGAGCCGAGCACGGTGACGATCTCGCCGGCTTTCACCGTAAGGTCGATACCGCGCAGCACTTCACTTTCGCCATAACCGGCGCGCAGGTTTTCGACCGCGAGGAGCGTCTCTGTCGTCATGGCGTCCTCGCCAACCGCTTGGCGGCGCCGTGGCCAAGATAGGCCTCGATGACGATCGGACTGCCGGCGACCTCGGCCGGCGCGCCCTCGGCGATGAGGCGGCCTTCGGCGAGCACGAAAACATGCTCGGCCAGACTCATCACCGCCTGCATCACATGCTCGATCATCAGGATGGTGATGCCGCGATCGCGAAGCCCGCGGATCACCGGGATGATGTCGCGGATCTCCGACGGGTTGAGCCCGGCCAGCACCTCGTCGAGCAACAGCAGCTTCGGTTCGGTGGCGAGTGCCTTGGCGAGTTCGAGCCGCTTGCGCCCGGCCACCGTCAGGGTATCGGCCGGCGCATCGAGCAGCGTCTCCAAGCCGACCTCACGCGCCACCTTCTCCGCCGCGGCATTGGCCGCCGCGCGCTGGCGACAGCGCAGATAGGAGCCGACGCAGATATTCTCGCGCACGGTCAGCCCGGCGAAAGGCTGCACGATCTGGAACGTCCGGCCAATGCCGCGCCGCGCCAGCTTGTAGGCCGGCTCGCCAGTCACCTCACGGCCGTCATAATAAATCTGGCCTTCGCTCGGCTTGAGAAAGCCGGAGATCAGCGAGAACATTGTGGTCTTGCCGGCGCCGTTCGGCCCGATCAGCGCGGTGATGCTGCCTTCGCGCACGCTCATGGAGACGCCGCTGACGGCGATGAGCCCGCCGAACCGCCGCGCCACGCCACGCAGATCGAGCAGCGGTTTAGCCACGACGCACCTCCGCGGTACCGCCGCCGAGACCGCGTTTGATCTTTGTCAGCAGTGTCGTCCGCAAGCCGCCAATGCCGCGCGGCGCAAAACCGACGACGACGATCAGCACGACACCGAACACGACCAGATCGAGGCCCGGCGCCTCCCCGGTCACGACCAGCGCCGCCTCGCCCAGGGCTTTGACCACCAGCGCGCCGATCAGCGGACCAAAAATGGTGCCGGCGCCGCCGATAATTGGCGTTAGCAGCGCCTCGATCGAGATCCAGGCGCCATAAGCAATATGGGAATCCACGAACAGGAAATATTGCACGTAGAAACAGCCGGCGGCCGCGGTGATGGCGCCCGAAATGACCATGGCGCCGATTTTGACCGCCACCGCATCGACCCCCAGCGCGCGTGCCGCCTCTTCGTTCTCGCGCACGGCGGTCAGCCAGGCGCCGAACCTCGAACGTTCGATCGCCCAGGTGACGATGAGCGCGACGGACACCAGCGCCAGAATCAGCCAGTAAAACGCCGCGCGGCTCTCGAACTGCAGCGAGGCGAAACTCAGGTCGAGCTTGACCAGGGTACCGACGCCGGCGCCGGTGATCGGCGCCACGCTCGCTACGATACGCAGCACCTCGGCGAAGGCCAAAGTCACAAGGGCGAAATACGAGCCGCGCAACCCGGCGCGGAACGCGAGCCAGCCCACGGCCGTGCCGGCCACCGCGCCGGCGATGATACCGCAGCCGAAGGCCGGCCAGGCATTGACGCCATACTTCACCTGCAGGATCGCGGTGACATAGGCGCCGCTGCCGAAGAAGATCGCATGGCCGAACGAATATTGCCCGCCGTATCCGCCGAGAATGTTCCAGCCCTGACCGGCCAGCGCGATCATCAGCGCGACGACAAAGAAGTTCAGCACCACATTGGAGTGCACCAACAGCGGCACCGCCGCGAGCCCGGCAATGACGATCGCGATCGGCGTGAACGACTTCATGCCTTCGCTCCGAACAGGCCCTGCGGGCGCACCAGCAACACGGCGATGAAGATCAGGAAGATGCCGACCTGGCCGAGCGAGTCGCCGAGAAACAGGCTGGACAGGCTCTCCACCACGCCAATTACCAGCCCGCCGAGCACGGCGCCGGGCACCGAGCCCATGCCGCCGAGCACGACGATGGTGAACGCGACCAGCACGAAGGCGTTGCCGGCGCTCGGATTTACGTAATAGGTCGGCATCAGCAGGCAGGCGGCGATGGCGACGCACGCGGTGCCGAGGCCGAAGGTCACGGCATAGACGTGGGCGACATCGATGCCAGCCAGTTGCGCGCCGAATTTTTCCTTGGCGACGGCGCGGATGGCGCGGCCGATATCGGTCAGGCTCATGATCAGCCAGAGCGCCAGGGCGACGACGAACACCGCGACGAAACCGACCAGCCGTGGCACCGCGAGATAGGTGAATCCGAGATCGATGGTCGAAAACGCGTAAGGCACGTCGATGGTGCGGGTGTCGGCGCGAAAGCCGAACAGCAGCGCATTCTCGATGACGACCGAAAGACCCAGCGTCACCAAGAGCATGTTGCGGTCTTCGCCGTGTGAGGCCGGGCCGATGACGAAACGTTGCAGCGCGTAGCCGATCGCGAAGAACAAGGGCGAGATGATGAAGACCGCAAGATACGGATCGATACCGAGCACCGTAAAGGCAAAATAAGCCGCGAACATCGCCGCGGTGAGCAGCGCGCCATGCGCGAAGTTGATGATGTGCAGAACGCCGTAGATCAGCGTCAATCCGAGCGCGACAAGCGCATAGACCGCCCCGGTCAAAAGACCGTTGAGCAGCGCCGGAATGAGTATGACAGGTGACAGCACGTTTAAACGCTACGCGATCGCGGGCGGCTCGGATGCGAGCCGCCCGCGCTCTCTCCAGGATCAGGTCAGCGGGAAGATCGGCTTGGCGTCGGCGAACTTGGCCGGCATGATCACCTTGATGTCGTTGCCCTGCACCTGGGTGTTACAAGGCGCGGCACCCTGGTTCTGGCCGTTGACGAACTTGGTCGGGCCGTAAGGCATGATGTGACCGCTCCAGGTCGAGGACGCCAGCGCCTCGGTCAGTTTCGCGCGGTCCGCAGACGCCGCCCGCTCCAGCGCATCGGCGACGAGACCAACGGCGCTGTAGTTGAGATAGACCTCGTAGGTGAAGAACTGGCCCTTGGCCTCGACCTTTTTCTTCAGGGCTTGCGCCTTGTCGCTCAGCGGATTGAACCAGTGATTGCAATCCATGATGCCCTTGGCCGCGTCCGGGAATTCCTTGACGAACTTGTAGGACGAGGCCGCGCCGCCGAGCACCGAGTAGATGCCCTTTGGCTTGACGTGCTGCTGCTGCATGGTGCGCGCCAGCAGGACGTATTCATTGTAGTAGTTCGCCGGAATAACGAGATCCGGGTTCTGCGCCTTGATCTTGAGCACGATGGTGTTGAAGTCGCGGGTCGGCGTCGGATGCGCGATGGTCTCGAGCACCTGGAAACCCTGCGCCGGCAGTTTGGCGTTCAGCAGCTTGGCGAGGCCGGAGCCGAAGAGCGAGTCTTCGTGGATGATCATCACGGTCTTGGCCGGCTTGCCGGCATTGTTGTTGATCGCCACCAGGTTCTCCAGCGCGGTATTGGCGATGACGCCAAAGCCCGGGCCGAAGCGGAAGGTGTTCTTGAGACCGCGCGTCACGATGTTGTCGGCAACGCCGACGTCGACGACATACGGCAGATCGTAGCGCGCCGCGGCCTGCGTCGTGGCGAGGCAAATGCCCGAGGCGTAGCCGCCGACGATGCAGGACACGCCGGCCGCGTTCATCTTCTCCACTTCGGCGGTGCCGCCGGCCGGGGTCGATTGCGCGTCGCCGGTCATCGGGTCTAGGTGGGCGCCACTCAGCGACTTGATGCCACCGGCAGCGTTAATCTCTTCGATCGCCAGCATGGCGCCGAGCTGGCCCTGCGTGCCCGAGTAAGAGAGCGCCCCGGTGACCGGCTGCAGCACGCCGATCTTCACCGGCGTGCCGGCGGCGCGCAGCACCGACGGCATCGCGATCGTACCGGTCGCCGCCGCGGCGGCGCCGAGTGCCGTCGAGGCGATAAATTGACGGCGATTGAGCGGCAGCTTCTTGTTTGACATGGTCTCTCTCCCCTTCTGGTCTAACGCGGAGGCCGGAGCCCGGCCGGTTTGGCTTTCGTGCGTGGCGACTTCGGCGCCGCTATCTTGTCTTTATCGTTGCGGCCGCCGTCTTGGCGCATCACTGGCGACCAGGCCGCTTCGGCGGCGTCCGACCGCACCAGATCGATCTCGAACGCATAGCGATCGGGTCGGTACAGCGCGTGCAGATGTTCGACCCCGCGCCCTTGCCGGTCATAGACCACGCGCACCAGTTCGATCAGCGGCGAACCGCTATGGAGATCGAGCGCGGCCGCGACCTCGGGCCCAGCCAGAACGGCGCTGATACGCTGGCGCGCCTGACCGACCTTGACGCCGGCGCGCTCGATCAGGTCGAGCAACGGCCGCGTCGCCAGTTCCTGCTCGGAAAAGGTCACCGACACGCTCTCCGGCACATATGTCGTCAAGTAAGAGAACGGCAGACCGTCGACCGAACGCACACGCACGGAGCGTTGCAGCAATTGGTTAGCCGGGACGCCAAGCGCCTCCGCCACCGCGCCTTCCGCCGGCACGTAATTGAACGACAACAGCTTGACCGCGGTGCGCCGGCCCATCTCGGCCAGGTTGGCGAGCACGCCGGAAATATCCGCCGTCATCGGTGCCGGCGACGGCCGATAGATCACGCGGGTACCGGCGCTGCGGCGACGCTCGATCAACCGCTCGCGGGCCAGTTCGCCGAGCGCACGCCGCACCGTTACGCGGGACACGCCGTATTGAAGGGCCAGCTCATTCTCGGTCGCGAGCTTGGCGCCGAAGCCGACGGCGCCGCTCAGGATGCGGTCGCGCAGCACCAGATAGACCTGCTTCGCCTTCGCTTCGCCGAGCCAGTCGCGCAATGTCCGCTGCTCCTCAACAGGCGGCCCGGGCCGGGGCCTTTACTTGGTATTTTTTAGCATACATTATCCGAGGCGTCCGGCAAGCCCAGGCTTTGCCCCAATAGTGAGCACGATGACGCACGCCATGAGGCAACCGCCCCTCACCTTGTTCGACAAGCTGTGGTCGATGCACGAGATCACGCGGCGCGAGGATGGCTCTGCCCTGCTCTTCGTCGATCGCCACTTCGTTCATGAGGGATCGTTTCACGGCTTCAGCCAGATGAAGGCGCGCGGCAGCAAGGTCGCCGAACCGAGCCTGACCTTTGGCGTCGCGGACCATTACGTGCCGACGCATGACCGCGACAAGCCGATCGCCAATCCCGAAATCGCCGAGATGGTGCGCAATCTGGAGCGCAATACCGCCGACAACGGCGTCACATTGTTCGGCCTGCGCGATCCGCGCCAGGGCATTGTTCATGTTGTCGGCCCCGAACAAGGCTTGACGCTGCCAGGCCTGCTCGTTGTCTGCGGCGACAGCCACACGTCAACCCATGGCGCGTTCGGCACTTACGCCTTCGGCATCGGCGCATCCGAGGTCGCGCATGTATTGATGACGCAGACCTTGTGGCAGAAGAAACCGAAGCGCATGCGCATCACGGTCGACGGACGGGCCATCGCCGGCATCGCCGCCAAGGACATCGCGCTCGCCATCATTGCCCGTATTCACGCCGATGGCGCGCAGGGCCACGCCATCGAATATGCCGGCAGCGCCATTCGCGCGCTATCGATGGAAGGCCGGCTGACCTTGTGCAATCTCTCGATCGAAGCGGGCGGCCGCTGCGGCATGGTCGCGCCCGATGCCACGACCTTCGCCTATCTCAAGGGCCGCCCCTATGCGCCGACGGGCGCCGATTTCGACCGCGCCGTCGAAGACTGGTCGAAGCTGCCCTCCGACACGGACGCCGAATTCGACCGCGAAGTCAGGCTCGATGCCAGCACTATTGCGCCGGTCGTGACCTGGGGCACCACGCCCGACGACGCACTGCCGATCGACGGCATCGTGCCCGATCCGACGCGGGAAGCCGACGCAGCGCGGGCCAGCTATATTCGCGACGCGCTCGATTACATGGCCATCAGGCCCGGCACCAAGCTGACCGACATCGCCATCGACCGCGTCTTCATCGGCTCCTGCACCAACGCACGCATCGAGGATCTGCGCGCTGCCGCCGCCGTGCTGGCCGGCCGCACCAGCAAGGTGCCGGGCATGATTTCGCCCGGTTCGTCGCTGGTCAAGCTGCAGGCCGAACAGGAAGGCCTCGACCGCATCTTCAAGGATGCGGGGCTCGAATGGGTCGAGTCGGGCTGCTCAATGTGCGTCGGCATCAATGGCGATCTGGTGCCGGAAGGCGAGCGCTGCGCCTCGACGACCAACCGCAACTTCAAGGGCCGGCAAGGCCGTGGCGCCCGCACCCATCTGATGTCACCGGCCATGGTCGCCGCCGCCGCGGTCTCCGGGCATCTCGCCGACGTGCGGCCGCTGCTCGCCGGGCGCAAGGTATAAGGAGACGGAAGTGGAAAAATTCACCCGCCTCACCGCCAAGGCCTGCCCGCTGCCGCAACCCAATATCAACACCGACGCCATCCTGCCGGCGCGCTTTCTCAAATGGCCGCGCGACAAAGGCCTCGGCACCGTTCTGTTCGAGGACTTGCGTCGCGACGCCGAGGGCAAAGAGCGTCCCGACTTTCCGCTCAATCGCCCGGTCTGGCGCGACGCGCGCATCCTGATCGCCGGCCGCAATTTCGGCGGCGGCTCGTCGCGCGAAGCGGCGGTCTATGCGGTTTACGATTTCGGCTTTCATTGCGTGGTCGCGCCGTCCTTCGGCGACATCTTCGCGCAGAATTCAGTGAAGAATGGCCTGCTCACCGCCGCAGTGTCGGACGCCGATGCCGCGGAACTGGCCGCGGCCGTCGCCGCCGATCCGGCGCGCGAAGTGACCGTCGATCTCGACGAACAGACAATCGTCTGCGGCAACCGCACCTATAGTTTCGCGATCGACCCGGTCAGCAAGAACCAGTTGCTCAACGGCTGGGACGACGTCGACCTGACCGAGAGCTACCGGGCCCGCATCGAAGACTACCGCAAGGCCGACCGCGAACGACGGCCATGGGCCAGCCCGAACCCCGGATCCTGACGTATTCGTGGGAGCGAGCCCGACGATCGGAACTACGGGCCCGCTGCCGCCAGAAAACGGCCCGCCGGACGTTCACCGGCAGGCCGCAATTCACCCGCAGACGTTGCCAGCTCAGAACGAGCCGGGCGGCAGGCGATAAATGTCAGGAGCCTTGGCGTCGGCGATATAGAACAGCATCAGGGCGGTCGGCGTGAGAATGCGCTGATTGTTCTCGCCCTGACTGAATGTGCCCTGCAGGATCATCATTGTCGTGCGATCCTTGGCATCGCTGCCGCGGAACATGAGCAGGCCGTTGTTGAGCGGCATGTTGGTCGCAATGCTCTCAGGCTTGAACCCTTCGCTGAGGAAGTGCGAGCGCAGCACGCTCGAATTCGAGAACAACTGCTCAGGGGTCATCTTGTCATCGATTGCCTTCGACCACGATACCGACACCTGGATCAACTTCTTGGTCTGATAGCCGAAGATATACGACACCTCGGCAGTGCCGCCGCCGGGCAGAAGGTCGTGCACCTTGATCAGTAATGCTTTGGTGCGCTCGCCCGCATTCGGCTGCTCGCGGATCGCGTCGCCCTTGAGGTTGAATTCCTTGGCGATGATGCCTTTCACCTCGGCCTCGCTCATGCCGAACTTGGCGGAACGGAAGCCGTCGACTGACGCCGTCGCCGTCGACATGACGCCCGAAGCGCCGGCCGGCGCCGGCTGCTCCTTCTTGGCCTGGCTGAACGCCGGGCCTTGCGCCGTCAGGATTGCGGCCGCGACGATCGCGCCGGCCAGTTTGAAGCGGCTAATGCTAAAGGTCGTTTTCATCAGGCTCTCCATGGGGCTCCATGCCGCACGAGCGGCTACGCGGAGCCGGGTTACAACAGTTGCAGAGGACGAATGGTCACACGGCCGTAGAACTCGCTGCGCGCCTGGCCGACGATAACCGTGCGCCACGGGATGCCAACACTCGCCTCGAAGGTGATCGGCGCGTAAGGCGTCCACGACAGGCCGACGCCGGCGGAATCGAGCTGGGTAACCGATGGGGATGTCGAAAACACCGCCCCGGAGTCGGCGAAGGCATAAACGTCGAGGCCCTTGATCAGGTCCGACATGTTCCGGTGCAGTTCGAGATTGTAGTAGTAACCGCTGTCGCCCGACGCGGCATTGGTCGGATAGCCGCGCACCGTCGTCGGCCCGCCGACCGAGAACAATTGGTCACCGGGCAACAGCTTCTCCCAGGTGTACTGCCAGCTGCCAAGCAGCACGGCGCTGAACTGCGCCGGCAGCTGCAGCGTGCCGTTGGCCGACCCGGTAAAGGTGTTGAAGCTGCGCTCGCCCCCGAGAATCTTGTCGTGCCAGTTGATTGCGTTGAAACTCGGCGACACCGTCAGGCTGTAAGCCGCCGCCAGCGCAGACAACGACAACCCGCCCGTCCCTTTGGTATAGCGGTCGTTCGACACGGCGACGGCGGAGAAATCACTCTCCGAATTGCCGTAGGCATAGGCGCCGGTCGCCTGCAGCATCCAGACGTCATTGACCCATACCGGCTGCGCCAGGTTGACTGCGGCCTGGTTCGACGTGCCAGTGACATCGAGCGTCTGGTACTGGCCGTTGACGATCTTGATGCGGCCCTGCGTGTAGCTTACGCCGATACGGCCGCCCCAGGGGTTGAACGGCATGTTGAAGGCGACGTTGCCGTTGAGGTTGCCCTTCGCCTTAACGCCGTAGAAGGTCAGCCGGTCGTCGATCCCGAGCAGGCCGTAGCGCTTATAATAGATGCCGCCTTCGTTGCGACCGGTGGTCTGGACGCCCTGGTTGTCGAAGAAGAACTGCAATGTGTTGACCGGAGGCTCGGTGACCGCGATCTGCAGATCGGTCAGGCCGAAATCAGTGCCCGGCTGCAACAGCGCGCGCAGTTGCACCTCGTTGGTACGGTTGAAGCGCACCACGTCACGGGTGAGCTGCGGCACGTCGAGCACCTCGCCCTTCGGCGGATCGACGGCACCGCGAATGAAACCTTCCCGGGTGGTGTGATTGCCGACGATCGACGACTTCTGCAGCCGGCCCTCGGTCAATTTGATCCTGACGACGCCCTTATCCGCGGTCTGCGGCGGCAGCGTCGCAATCGCGGTAACGATGCCCCGGGCGGCGTAGATCGCGTTAATGTCGGCGACCAGGTGTTGCAGTGCGGCAATATCGACGCGGCGGCCAACATATTTCGCGGCAACGGCGTTGAGCTCCTCGGACGTGATGAATTTCGAGCTATCGAACACGACCTTGCGCAGGAGGAAAGTCTGCCCGCCGCCGGGCACCAGAACGGCCGGCGCCCGGCCCGGGCCGACGACGGACGGCCCCTGCTGTTTCGGCGCCTGCTGCTGCTGTTCAAGCCGCTGCCGCTGACGTTCGATGTCCTGATTGATCACCCCAGGATTGACCTGTGGCGACACCTGCGCGCGGACCGGGCCGGCAATCAGCGACGCCGCCATCAAGCCAATACTGACCGCCGCACGCCACATGGATGACCCGTCGTGAAGTCCAACCGGTCGCCCTGCCCGAAAGCGCCGGAAATATAACGGGTTACCTACCATAGGCTGCGGACGCAAAGCTAACGAGCCCGTGGTTTTCCACCGACGAACTGCGGAGATTTGTCCGGTAACCCTTACGCGGCTTGCGGTTGTGGCCGGCCGGCAACAGCCCTTCGATGTTAACGGCCGGGCCGGCACCAATGACTTCGATCGGACCTTGGCCAATGCGGCCCTCGGCCACGCCGCGCAGATAGAGTGCCAGCAACGCGGACTTCTCCAGCCCCTCCAGACCGCTCAGGTCGCCATTGCGCATATCCTGCGGCGCATTGCGGACGAAGCTGGAGCCGGTGAAATCACCGCCGACATAGTTGATGATCGTCGAGGAGATCGTCGTGTCGTAGTAAACGACTTGGGTATTGCTGAAATTGGCGCTGCCGATCTGCTGCATCGTGAATACGCCGCCCGGCTGGTAGAGTTGCAGGTTGTTGCCGCCGACCGGTCCTGGGCCGCGGTTGTTGAGCAGGATCTGGCCGGCCGGCGTGTTCAGCAGCATCTGGCCCGGCACATACCCGGCGACGACGGTTAGCGACGGCGAATCCACTGTGACCGTCGAATCGGCAACGCTGAATTGGTCGATGATGACTTGCGGTGGATCGATGGTGAGGTTGGCGCGCGTGGCGACACCGCCGCGATATCCGGTGATGACGACGTGCAACGGCACCGGCGGCACCGACGGCAGTTGCTGGGCCGTAACATTGACGACATCGGCGCCCAACGTCATAGCGCGATAGACACTCAGCATGCCGATCGTCAGGTTATGCGGTGTGCTCAACGTCGCGGAGCCGGCGCGCAAATCGGCTACGTCGATCGACTGCCCGCTGACGAACGAGGCATCGCCATTCGCGCTTGCCGAGCTGCCATTGATCGAGCCGTGATCGGCGGTGACAACAATGTCACCAAGATCGCCGGGAATGCCGGTCGTGGTAAGCCGGGTGAAAGCGACGTTCTGGTCGGCATGAATCGTCTGCGTGCCGCCGCTGGTGACAGTGCCGAGGTTGATGCTGTCTGCAGTCGAGCGCGCGTTCACGGTCGTTCCCGCGGTCACGTTGGTCCAGTCGGTCAGACCGGTGGCG
>JAFECJ010000079.1 GCA_018242205.1 Pseudomonadota bacterium | reverse complement strand
ATCTACACGGACGGCGCCTGCTCGGGTAATCCGGGTCCGGGCGGCTGGGGAGCGATTCTCACCTTTGGCGACACGCGCAAGGAAATGTTCGGCGGTGAGGCGCACACCACCAACAACCGCATGGAGCTGATGGCGGCGATCGCCTCGCTTGAGGCGCTGAAACGGCCGTGCACCGTCGATCTGCACACCGACAGCCAGTATTTGCGCAACGGCATCATGAGCTGGATCCACGGCTGGAAGCGCAATGGCTGGCGTACCGCCGACAAGAAGCCGGTGAAGAATGTCGATTTGTGGCAGCGCCTCGATGAGGCGCTCAAGCCGCATCACGTGCAGTGGCACTGGGTCAAGGGCCATGCCGGCCATCCGATGAACGAGCGCGCCGACGAACTGGCGCGCGAAGGTATCGTTGCCGCCCGCGCCGGCGCCAAGGGCGCGATGAGCAAGGCGTAATGAAGCCGTCATGGGCGGGCAAAAGCGTTCGAAGAACGCCGTTCTTCGAACGGCTATGTCCCGGCCGTCCACGCCTTGCTTGCTGCCTAAGACGTGGATGCCCGGCACAAGGCCGGGCATGACGGAGCTCTGCCCTTTTCTCTCACCTCTTTTGTGCTCTCATTTTCTCAATTGATTCGCTTTCACGTCGAGAGTTCCGATGCCCTGGTTCCGCAATCACTATGTCTGCACGGCGTGCGAAGGCCACTGGCTCGCCGAGGCTGCCGAAGCCGAAGCGGCCGATTGCCCGCATTGCCGGAGCTTCGACGTCGCGCCCTATCGCAGCGAGGACTTCAGTCGCGTGATCGAGCGCGATGGCACACGTTTCGTCGTCATGGAGTGTACGAAGGTCAAAACGCGCGGCGCCGATTGGCGCGCGGTCAAGCGCTTCGCCACGCGTGAGGAGGCCAAGGCGTTTCTGGCGACCCTTTAGCGTCGTCCTCCGCGACGACGGAAGACCCGGCGCTTTTCGTACGATGGGAATTGCTGGATCGCCCGCTTGCGCGGGCGATGCCGGCGGAAGCAAAGCGGTTGGCTACGCCGCCTCGAACTGCAGCTTGGCCAGCCGCGCATAGAGGCCGCCGTTCGACGACAACTGCGCGTGCGTGCCTTCCTCGACGATACGGCCCTTGTCGATCACCAGGATGCGGTCGCAGGACAGCACGGTCGCGAGACGATGTGCGATGACAATCGAGGTGCGCTGCTGCATCAGTTGCGTCAGCGCTTTCTGCACCAACGTTTCGCTTTCGGCGTCGAGCGACGAGGTCGCCTCGTCGAGCAGCAACAGCGGCGCGTCACGCAGAATCGCGCGGGCAATGGCGATGCGCTGGCGCTGGCCGCCAGACAGCGTGATGCCGCGTTCGCCGAGTTGCGTCTCGTATCCTTCGGGCAGGCGATTGATGAACTCGGCCGCGTGGGCTGCTTCCGCGGCGCGTCGGACCTGATCGTCGCTGGCATTCGGATTGCCGAAGCGGATGTTGTCGGCGACGCTGGAGGCGAACACCACGGCGTCCTGCGGCACCAGCGCGATGCGCTGGCGCAGATCGGCGGGATCGGCCTTGGGCAGATCGACGCCGTCGAACGAGATGCGGCCGCTGGCCGGATCGTAGAAGCGCAGGATCAGGTGAAAGATTGTGCTCTTGCCGGCGCCGGAGGGGCCGACCAGCGCTAGCCGTTCGCCCGGTTTCACCGCGAAGGACAAGCCGTCGAGGATGAGGCTCTCGGGCCGCGTCGGATAGGCAAAGCGCACGCGGTCGAAGGCGACGGCGCCGCGCGCCGGCGACGGCAAGGCGACAGGATTGGCCGGAGCCTTGATCTCCGGTTCGACATCGAGGATCTCGAACAGCCGCTCGGCGGCGCCGGAAGCCTGCGCGATCTCGCCCCAGACCTGGCTGAGTTCACCGAGGCCGCCGGCCGCGAACACGGCGTAGAGCACGAACTGTCCGAGTCGGCCCGGCGTGATGGCGCCGGACAGTACATCCTGCGCGCCGACCCAGAGCACGACGACGATGCTGCCGAAAATCAAGAACAGCGCGATGGCGGTGAGAACCGAGCGCGCCTTGGTGGCGCCGCGCGCCGCCTGATAGGCCTGCTCGACGGCGCCCGCGAAGCGGCGCGTCGCCATCAGTTCGTTGGTGAAGGCCTGCAGCGTGCGGATCGCGCCGATCAGTTCGCCGGCGTAGCTCGACGCGTCCGCGAGCGTATCCTGCGCCGCGCGGCTCTTCTTGCGCACGGCGCGGCCGAAGCCGACCAGCGGCAGCACGATGACCGGAATGGCCCCTAACACGAACAACGACAGGCGCGGGCTCGTCACCACCATCATGGCGGTGCCGCCGATGAACAGCACCAGGTTGCGCAACGCGATCGACACCGAGGCGCCGACCGCGGATTTGATCTGCGTGGTGTCGGCGGTAAGCCGGGAGATCATCTCGCCGGTCTTGGCGGTGTCGAAAAAGCCGGAGGAGAGGCGGGAGAGATGGGCGAAAACGTCGGCGCGCAGGTCGGCGACGATACGCTCGCCGAGCGTGGTGACGAGGTAGTAGCGCATGGCGCTCGACACCGCGAGCACGGCGACGACCGCGATCAGCACGCTGAAATACGAGTTGATCAGCGCTGCCGCCTGGGCCGAGAAGCCGAAATCGATCATGCGGCGGACGGCGATCGGAACCACCAAAGTGGTCAGCGCGGCGACGATCAGGGCGACCAGGGCGGCCGCAGCGCGGCCGCGATAGCGGCCGATATAGGGGATGAGCCGCCGCAGCGGCTTGACGTTGACCCGACGGGTGGGGGCAGGGGCACCGGGCAGCGGGGTTCCTAAACCCCGACCATCGCTGGCAAAACTCATGAGACGTGACGCCTTTTTGTTGTAAACGCCTCGCCCTGGCGTCGGATGCCCCCGATTACCGGGGACCATGCCCCGAGGCCTTGTCCTGGGTCAATTCCGCCGGCTTGCCGCAGGCGGTCCCGTCATGTATAGAGCCGGCCAATCCAGACCATTTTGACCGAATTTTCGGGACGCCGACCGGCCCCGACCCAGTTTGACGGAACCCTACGATGAAGGCCGAAATCCATCCCGACTACCACACCATCAAGATCGTCATGACTGATGGCAGCGAATTCACCACCCGCTCGACCTGGGGCAAGGAAGGGGACACGATGAATCTCGACATCGACCCCAAGTCGCACCCGGCCTGGACGGGTGGTCAGGCCCAGATCATGGATCGCGGCGGCCGCGTGTCGCGCTTCCAGAAGAAGTTCTCGGGCTTCCTCAAGGAAGACAAGAAGTAAGGCGCCTTCGGCGCACTAACGCAAAAACCCCGGGTCGAACCCGGGGTTTTTTATTGTCATGCCGCAGTTGTGTCCGGCTCAGAAGCCGTCGTGGTTGAAGGCCGCCTTCAAGAGGCCGAGCTGGTGCTCGACTGGGTTTATCGACGGCGCCTGTTCGGCTGGCAAGGTGTGAATCGTGGTGTCGAGCCGCCGCACCTGCATTTTCAGTTTCTGGGCGCGGTCGATGAGATCGCGCAGCCTGACCGGCAGGATCGCGAGATTGTTCGGGTCGTGATTGTCCATGGCAGACAATTTGACCTTGGTCTTTTCCTTGTTGGCCTGGGCCAGCGACATCTCGCCTTCCTTGACCGCGCGGTGCAGCAGCAGCCAGGACGCGATCTGCATCAGGCGCGTGGTCAGGCGCATGCTCTCGGTAGCGTAAGCCAGCGCCGCAGCGCGGCTGAGATCCTTGGATTCGGCGCGACCCGGACCGTCGAGATAGGTAGCGGTCTCCTCGACCAGCGCCATGCCGTCACGAAACAGAAGCGAGAACGCCTGAGAAGTGGCAAGCCGCTCGCCGAATACCACCGTTTCCGGCGGATTAACCATGCTGTGTTCAGACATACGCTACGCCTCACTCAACGCTAGATGCGAACCCTGTCACTCTCGTGTTGCGCGCGCAACTTGGGGCGCCCGCACTTTGCCGTTGCCGCTTTTTATCGGTTCAGACGGCGCGTTCACGATTGAGTAAGCATGCGCGTATGGGCCCGTCCTGTCCATATGCTGGGGTCACAAAGCTTGCGACATAGTTGCCACGGCTCGTTAAACCACAGCTCAGATCGGCCCCGTGCCTCAAAACGGCACAAACGACAGGGAATAAACAAGGTTAACGGACGGCGCGGCTGCGTTAACCAAAAAAAGAGCCGCCAGTACTGGCGGCTCAGTAAGATAACAGGGAGGCGTCAAACAGAGTGGACAGGAGCCACTCAAGTCCATGAAGATGGACTGAATTGAGTAATAGACGGGAAAGCTTAATGTGACGTTAAAGAAGCCCGTCGAAATGGTAGTAAAATCAGGCTCCTCCACGCGCTCGGGTATCTCTTTATAAGCGCGCTTGTTTATAAATTTCAGCGTTTGAAGAACTGGTCCGCTGCGGCGCGTTTGTCGCGCTTGCGTACCATGTCGGCCTCGAGCCGCTTGATTTCATCCTGGAGCTGGGCGATCCGCGCCATCAGTTCGTCGACCGACAGGAGGCTCAAGTCCTGTCCGATCTCATGCGCGATCTTCTTCTTTGGCCGGTCGTCGTCGTCGAATGCGGGCATGGCAAACCTCCGTGTCGGCCGAAACTAGCCGCCGCGGTCCGGGTTGTCACACCGCCGGTGTCTGCCTAAACAGAGCGTCGAGCGTATCCGCCTGAAAGGATTTCAAATGCCCGCAATTCCGACCCGAATGACCGTCATCGGCATCAAGGAACCGGGCGGTCCCGAGGTTCTCGTTCCCGAACAGCGCGACGTGCCGCAGCCGGCGGCTGACGAGGTGCTCATCAAGGTGGCGGCAGCCGGCGTCAACCGCCCCGATGTGGCGCAGCGTCAGGGCGTCTATCCGCCGCCGCCCGGCGCCTCGGATATCCCAGGCCTCGAACTGGCCGGCGAAATCGTGGCCGTCGGCTCCGCCGTAAAGCGCTGGAAGGAAGGCGACCGCGTCATGGCACTGGTGTCGGGGGGCGGGTATGCCGAGTACTGCGTCGCCCATGTCGGCCATATTCTGCCGGTGAGCGGCCTGCCGATGGTCGAAGCCGCGGCGGTGCCGGAAACCTTCTTCACTGTCTGGCACAATGTGTTCGAGCGCGGCGCGCTGAAGGCGGGCGAGTCGCTCCTGGTGCATGGCGGCTCTTCCGGCATCGGCACCACGGCGATCCAGCTCGCCAAGCATTTCGGCGCCCGCGTCATCGTCACCGCCGGTTCCGAGGACAAGTGCGACGCCTGCCGCAAGCTCGGCGCCGATCTCGCCATCAATTACAAGACGCAGGACTTCGTCGCGGAAGTGAAGAAGTTCACCGACAAGAAGGGCGCCGAGCTCGTCCTCGATATGGTCGGCGGCAGCTACATCGAACGCAATTACGAAGCCGCCGCCGTCGAGGGCCGCATCGTGCAGATCGCGTTCCAGGGCTCGCCCAAGGCGACCGTTGATTTCCGCCGCCTTATGCTCAAGCGGTTGCACCACACCGGCTCGACACTGCGCGCCCGCGCCGTGGCCGACAAGGCCGCGATCCGCGACGCCATCGAAACTCACGTCCTGCCGCTTTTGGCCGCCGGCACCGTGAAGCCGCTCATCTACAAGACCTTCCCGCTGAAGGAGGCCGCTGCGGCGCATGCCCTGATGGAATCCAGCACTCATATCGGCAAGATCGTGCTGGAAGCGTGATCGGTGGTCGAAATCGGTGGGCTGGACCGGAAATGCATGTCGATTCCGCCCGCGCCCGCCGGGGTGTTGGTTGTAACACGCGTAAATCCCGTAGGTTTTCGCGTTAAGCCTATTCGCCGCCACAATCATGGTTAATCGCTAAACGCTTGCCCGCGACCCCGGCGGACCGCTACTCATCATGGCGGGACGCGGGCCGGCGGAATGGCCAGCCGGAAGGGATGGGTTTCGGTTTTGAAGAGTGCCCTGCACGGACTGGTGGCTGCGCTCGTGCTCGCTGTTGCGCTGACGGCGAGCTTTGCCGCGCATGCCGTCGAAGCCGTCAATGTCCGCCTCGACACCCCGGCCATCGACCTCACCGCAGCGACCCAGCGCCAGCGCACCGAAGGCGACCGCATCCAGGTCTCGACCGCGCCGGGTCCTGACGGCATCGTCCGCCGCATCGAGGTCCGCGCACGCGAAGCCAGCAATAACTGGGCGGTATTCGCGCTGACCAATAATTCCGACGAGCAGATCGATCGCCTGATCGTGGTCCCGCATTACCGCATGGTCGGGTCGGGCCTGATCTGGCCGGATCTCGGCCTGTCGCGCGTCGTCGGCATTACGCCGTCCTCCGGCGACCGCCCGGTGCGCCAGGAAAGCACGGCGGCGGACATCTTCCGCGTCACGCTCGATCCCGGCACCGTCATCACCTTCGTCGCCGAATTGCGCACCAACAAGCTGCCGCAGATCTATCTGTGGGAGCCGGACGCCTACAAGGACAAGGTCAACTCGTTCACGCTCTATCAGGGCATCGTCATCGGCATCGCCGGCCTCCTGGCGCTGTTCCTGACGATCCTGTTCGTGGTCAAGGGCTCGGTGATGTTCCCGGCCGCCGCCGCGCTCGGTTGGGCGGTGCTCATCTATATCGGCATCGATTTCGGATTCTGGGGCAAGGTGTTCGACATGTCGGCCGGTGCCGAGCGCGTTTGGCGCGCTTCGGGCGAGGCGATCCTGTCGGCGACATTGCTGGTGTTCCTGTTCGCCTATCTCAATCTGTCGCGCTGGCATGTGCGCTACGCCCACATCACTATCGCCTGGCTGGCGGCGCTCGGCGCGCTGGTCGCGGTCGCGGTGTTCGATCCGGCGATCGCCTCCGGCATCGCGCGGATCTCGCTCGCGCTCATTGCGGTCTTTGGACTGGCGCTGGTCATTTATCTCTCGACCCACGGCTTCGACCGCGCGGTGCTGCTGATCCCGACCTGGATCCTGCTCGTGGTTTGGACCTTCGCCGCGGGCCTGGCGGTGACCGGCGCCGTCACCAACGACATTATCGGTCCGGCGCTGCTCGGCGGCCTGGTGCTGATTGTCATGCTCATCGGCTTCACGGTGATGCAGCACGCTTTCGCCGGCGGCATCACGCACGGCATCGTCTCCGACGTCGAGCGGCGCGCGCTGGCGCTGACCGGCGCCGGCGACATGATCTGGGACTGGGATGTCTCCGCCGACAAGATCTTCACCAGCCCGGAGACCGAGCAGACCCTCGGGCTCAAGCGCGGCGCGCTGGAAAGCCCAGCGGCGAACTGGCTCGACATTCTGCACTCGCTGGATCGGGACCGCTTCCGCGCCTCGCTCGACAGCGTGCTGGAGCAGCGCCGCGGCCGCCTGACCCAGGATTTCCGCCTGCGCTCGGCCGATGGTCATTATGTGTGGTTCACGCTGAAGGCGCGGCCGGTGGTCGGCTCCGACGGTGAA
>JAFECJ010000078.1 GCA_018242205.1 Pseudomonadota bacterium | reverse complement strand
TGTCGGTCGAGGACCTCCTGCTGCGGCCCAGCGCCAAGATCGATTATCACAGGCTGGAAGATTATATCCGGGGTAAGTCGGTCGTCGTAACGGGTGGCGGCGGATCGATCGGCTCGGAGATTTGCGAGCGCGCTATCGCCTTCGGTGCCGCGCGCCTGCTGGTCCTGGAGAACTCCGAACCGGCATTGCATGCGATTGCCGAGCGGTTGAAGACGCTGCAAAGCGAAGCACAGATATTCGATCGTATCGCCGATATTCGTGACCGGGCGCGGATCATGCGGCTGATTGCGGAGTTCAAGCCCGATATCGTTTTCCACGCAGCGGCGCTGAAGCATGTGCCGCTGCTGGAGCGCGACTGGGACGAGGGCGTCAAGACCAATGTACTAGGCTCGGTCAATGTCGCGGATGCCGCGGCTGCGGCCGGCGCCTCTGCCATGGTGATGATCTCGACCGACAAGGCGATCGAGCCGGTGTCGGTCCTCGGCGCTACAAAGCGCTTGGCTGAAATGTATTGCGATGCGCTCGACGCCGACCTGATGCACCGCGCCACAGGCGGCGCGCGCCCGATGCGCCTGATCTCGGTGCGCTTCGGCAACGTGCTGGCATCGAATGGTTCGGTAGTGCCGAAGTTCAAAGCGCAGATCGAAGCCGGGGGGCCGGTGACCGTCACGCACCCCGACATGGTGCGATATTTCATGACCATCCGCGAGGCCTGCGATCTGGTCATCACCGCTGCGACACACGCGCAAAGCGACGCCGAGAAGCGCGCGTCGGTTTACGTGCTCAACATGGGCCAGCCGGTGAAGATCGTCGATCTAGCCGAACGCATCATCCGCCTCAGCGGCCTAGAGCCGGGACGCGATATCCAGATCACCTATACCGGTATCCGTCCCGGTGAGCGCCTGCACGAGATTCTGTTCTCGCGCGAGGAAGAGATGGCGGAAATCGGCGTTCCCGGCATTGTCGCCGCCAAGCCGGTGCAGGCTTCGCTGGATGAAGTGCGCGCCTGGCTTGCGACCCTCGAACAGGCGCTTGCGCGTAACGAGCGGGCGGCGATCTACACGGTGCTGCGTGCCGCGGTGCCGGAATTCCGCGGCGAAGCCGCCTGAGGCCCAAGGAAACTGACCCAAGGGGCCAACTCGAAGTTTTCGGCGACGCCGAAATCGGCCAGCGCATTCGCAGCGGGAACCGGAAGGGCCCGCCGCAGGTTATCGAAGCAGAGAGTTCCCGCAAATGGCATGGCCGCACGCGACCATGCCGGATGGAGGAATTTGATGTCTGAAAAGCCGAAACAGCACGCCGACCGCGAGCGGCGGCGCATCGAAGATGAAGAAGACCGCGTCGTCGTCAATTCCGATGAGAGCTTCCCGGCGAGCGATCCGCCGTCGTTCAACCCCGGCACCACTGGGCCGAACGACGTGAAGGAACTCAAGGACAAGATCAAGAAGCATTAGCCGGGTTAACCCGGACTAACGATGCGCCCGCGCCGGTTTGACCGGCGCGGGCATTTTTCGTCGGAGGGCTCAGGGAATCTTGACGGGCTCGCGCAGCGCCCGGCGCGCGAATTTGCGCATTTCGGTCGGCTTGCCGAAGAAGTAGCCCTGCACCAGATCGAAACCGAGTTCGCGGGCCATGACAAAATCGCTGCGGGTTTCGACGCCTTCGGCGACGGTCCGCGCCCCCAGCGTATCCGCGAAATCGAGGATGCTGCGGCAGGTTGCCTGCTTGAGTCGGTCGTCGGCGGCACCGGCGACGAATGTGCGGTCGATCTTGATCTCAACGAAGGGGCAATCGCCGATCTGCATCAGGAACGGCCAGTCGGCCCCGACATCGTCAATCGACATGCCGATGTTGAGGAAGCGCAATTGTCGCGCGGCCGACTTGGCGAGTTCCGGGTTGTCTACAAGTTCGCTGCAGTTGATTTCGACGATCAGTCCCTTAAAGGCCGGATGCGCCGGCAAGCGGGCCGCCAGCGTTTGCACCGCCGCCGGGTCGTTGAAGAAAGTGAGCGGCAGATTGACGGCGAATTCGACATGGCCGAAATCGCCTACAAGAGCATGCCAGTCGGTCACGGCCTGGGAGATCACGAAGTTCGACAGTTCCGTGAAATGGGGATCGTCGACATCCGGCAGGAATTGTGCCGGCGGCATGATGCCCCAGGTCGGATGTCGCAAGCGGATTAGGCCCTCGGCGCCGTCGATGGTGAGCGAGCGGATGTTGACCTTGGGCTGGTACCACAGTTCGAGCCAGCCGGCGCGCAACGCTTGTGCCGGATCGATCGCTGGCTGTGGGATCGGCTCTTGCGGCGACAGAAAGCCAATAGCCTGACGCAAGACGCTGTCGCTGAACGGCGTCGGCAGCAAAGGCAGGACCGAAAGTCCGATGGTCTCGCCAAGATCGAGCAACGCGTCGACCATCGGCATGCCCGGCGGAGCGAAGACGAGAACATGGCCCTCGAAACCGAATTCGCGCAGCCTCTCGAGCGCAATGGCGCCGGCGACACCCCCCTCGGAAAGGCCGAGCATGACGAGGTCGATCTTCCGCCCAGGGATCAGGTCGGCGAGGTGCTCCGTGTTGCTGTCATCGGCGACGAAACCAATATCCTCCAGCGCTTCCCGGATAAATTCACGCACATGGGGCTTGCCGTCGATGATCAGAGCTGACGGCCTGATGCGGCGTCGCCCGAATCCTTCGACCGGCATTGCACTCCAATGTGGTTGTTCGCTCAACATGCTGGTGTACCCCTTTCGTAATCGGGGGCTAACCTAGGCACGGCATGATAGCGATGGAACCCGCCCGCAATACTCGTGCACGGGGAAACCTATCTTTATCGCTAACCTCTTCGTTGCGACTAAAATTCGAGTTGTATTGTCGCTAATGCGGCGACTTTCACGTGATCACGCGTACCGGTTTGTTGTCGATAAAGGCGCGGATGTTCTCGACAATATCGGGATAGAACTTGCGATAGGTCTGTTCGCTGACATAGCCGAGATGTGGCGTGGTCACGACGTTGTCGAGCCGGCGATAGGGATGATCGAGCGGAAGCGGTTCGACATCGAAGACATCGAGCCCGGCGCCGGCGATGCGCTGCTCGTCGAGCGCCTTCAAGAGCGCGGTCTGGTCGACGATCGGCGCCCTCGCAGTGTTGATTAGGTAGGCGGTCTTCTTCATACGGCCGAGATCGTCGGCGCTGACGAGGCCGCGCGAGCGGTCGCTGAGTACGACATGGACGGTGACGATGTCCGCCGTGGCGAACAGCTCCTCGCGCGTCGCGTAGCCGGCGCCGCCTGCCGCCGCCTTTTCCGCGGTGAGGTTCGGGCTCCAGGCGATGACGTTCATGCCGAAGGCCTTGCCGACCGCGGCGACGCGGGTGCCGAGTTTGCCGAGACCGACGATGCCCAAGGTGAGGCCCTCGAGGTCCTGGCCGATCGTGGTTTGCCAGGGCGCGCCTGCCTTGAGCCGCGCGTTCTCGAAACCGACGCGGCGGGTCAGTTCCAGGATCAGCCCGAAGACGATGCCGACTGTCGGGTTGCCGAAGGTGCCGGTGCCGCAAACCGTGATGCCGCGCTCGGCGGCGGCCTTGAGGTCGAACGAATTGTTCCGGGCGCCGGTGGTGATCAGCAGTTTGAGGTCCGGCAGCGCCTCGATCACGGCGCGGGGGAAGGGCGTGCGCTCGCGCATGCCGGCGACTATGGCGAAGCCCTGCAGCTGCGCGATGGCGTCGGCTTGGTCCCTGAACGGCTCATTGAAAACCGTGACCTCGACGTCCTGCGCAATGGGCGACCAGTCGGCGTATTTCAGCGCGACACCCTGGTAATCGTCGAGAATAGCGGCCCGGAGCATGTGCATCTTTCCTTCCCAAGCGCCCGGACGTTGCCGGGCGGCGCCACCTTAAGGGCGGACCCGCGAAAGGAAAGGGATTTGGCGTGCGGGTCAGTCCGGCGCGCGGCCGCGTTTGGCGGCACAGGCCGGTCCGGGGCCACGCATGTAATGACGTTCGGGGCGGTAGGTGTCGAACATCAGGCCGGTCAGTTGCCGGCAGAAGCCGGCGACGGTGGTGCCGAGTGAGGCAAAGGGGCGGTTCAGGAAACCCGCCGCGGAACCGGAAATGGCCAGGATCGCCCGACCCATGACACGTCGACCTCAAAAACGGACGGGCACCGACGCCCGCCACCCTTGGTCGCTTGTCGCGTTACCAAGGTTCATCCGGCGGCATGATGACCGCCAGCCGTTAAAGTCCGGTTGTAAATACACGGGCGGTAACGATTTTCCGCGATAGGCTTTCCAGAACTTTACCGGGCGGGCAGCGGGTGGACGATGCGGCGGCGTCTTGCCCTTCGGGGTTCCGCTCGCTACATCAGCGCAGATTTTCCCGACATTGGGGTCGCGCCCGCGTTGCTTGCACGCCAGTCGATTGCGCGTTTCCGGCCGGATTTGAGGGGTTTTTGAGACCATGAACGGACGCCAGTTCATCTACCACATGCAGGGCCTGACCAAGGCCTATCCGGCTGGCAAGAAGGTGCTGGATAACGTCCACCTGTCCTTCTACCCCGATGCCAAGATCGGCGTGCTCGGCGTCAACGGTTCGGGCAAGTCGACGCTTTTGCGCATCATGGCCGGCATCGACACCGAGTTTTCCGGCGACGGCTGGGTCGCCGAAGGCGCCCGCGTCGGCTACCTTGAACAGGAGCCGCAGCTCGACCCGACCAAGTCGGTGCGCGAGAACGTCATGGAGGGCGTCGCGGCCAAGAAGGCGATCCTCGACCGCTACAACGAACTCGCCGTCAACTACTCGGACGAGACCGCCGACGAGATGGCGAAGCTCCAGGACGAGATCGATTCCAAGAACCTCTGGGACCTCGACAGCCAGGTCGATCAGGCGATGGATGCGCTGCGCTGCCCGCCGGACGACGCCGACATCTCCAAGCTCTCGGGTGGCGAAAAGCGCCGCGTCGCCTTGTGCAAGCTGCTGCTCGATGCGCCCGACCTGTTGCTGCTCGACGAGCCGACCAACCATCTCGACGCCGAAAGCGTCAACTGGCTCGAAGGCCATCTGCGCAATTACCCCGGCGCGATCCTGATCGTCACCCACGACCGCTACTTCCTCGACAACGTCACCGGCTGGATCCTCGAACTCGATCACGGCCGCGGCATTCCCTACGAGGGCAACTACACCTCGTGGCTGGCGCAGAAACAAAAGAGAATGGAGCAGGAGGGCCGCGAGGACGAGGCGCGCCGCCGCACGCTGGAGCGTGAAAGCGAGTGGGTGTCGTCGTCGCCGAAGGCGCGACAGGCCAAGTCGAAGGCGCGCTATCAGCGTTATGAAGAGCTGCTCAAGATCGCCAACGCCAAGACCAACACCGTGGCACAGATCACCATCCCTGTATCGGAGCGTCTCGGCCAGAACGTCGTCGATTTCGAGGGGCTGTCGAAGGGCTTCGGTGATCGCCTGCTGATCGACAATCTCACCTTCAAGCTGCCGCCGGGCGGCATTGTCGGCGTCATCGGCCCGAACGGCGCCGGCAAGACCACCCTGTTCCGCATGATCACCGGTCAGGACAAGCCGGATAGCGGTACGATCAAGATCGGCGAGTCGGTGCATCTCGGTTACGTCGATCAGTCGCGAGACGCGCTCGATCCGAAGAAGACCATCTGGGAGGAAATCTCGGACGGTCTCGACCAGATCATGGTCGGCAAGAAGGAAGTGCCGAGCCGGGCCTATGTCTCGCTGTTCAATTTCAAGGGCGCCGACCAGCAGAAGAAGGTCGGAACGCTGTCGGGCGGCGAACGCAACCGCGTGCATCTCGCCAAGATGCTGCGCACCGGCGCCAACCTGTTGCTGCTCGACGAACCGACCAACGATCTCGACGTCGATACGCTGCGCGCGCTCGAAGAGGCGCTGGAGGATTTCGCCGGCTGCGCCGTCATCATCAGCCACGATCGCTGGTTCCTCGATCGTATCGCGACGCACATCCTTGCCTTCGAAGGCGACAGCCATGTCGAGTGGTTCGAGGGCAACTTCCAGGATTACGAGAAGGACAAGATGCGCCGGCTCGGCACCGACAGCATCATCCCGCACCGGCTGAAGTACAAGAAATTCACGCGCTAGTGTTTATTATCCGGTCGCGCTAGGGTCTCCGCGGTTGGCGGGGGCCCTTTTTCATGAACGAAGCTGTCATATCCGTTCTGGTCGGCGGATCGCTGATCGCTGCCTCACTCGGCAGTGCCAGGCTTTATCGCAAGCTGCCCGAGAAGCACCGGCAGAGTGAGACCGAAGAGATCGTTCGTCTGATTGCCAATATCTTCGTCGTTTTGGCGTCGCTGGTGCTCGGCTTGATGATCAATTCGGCGCGCAGCACCTTCGATGGCGTTGACAAGACCGTCCACGCCTATGCCACCGAACTGATCCTGCTCGATCGCACCATGCGGCACTACGGGCCCGACACCGCCAGCGCACGGCGGTATCTGCAGGTCTATACGAAGCAGGCGGCGGCGCGCATGGCGCAGAGCGACCCGATTCTCGGCAGCCGGCCGGCAGAGGCTCTGCTCAACGATGTCGGCAACGCCTTGCGCAATCTTGCGCCGGCCGACCCCGATCATGTGGCGCTGAAGGCAAGGCTCGAGCAACGTTTCGAGACCGTTTACGCCATGCGCTGGGCCCTGGTCGAGCAGTCGGAAGGCACCATTCCGTTGCCGCTGATCGCGCTGACGGCGGCCTGGCTCGTCGTAGTGTTCGCCAGCTACGGCTACCGCGCGCCGGGTAACCCTGTCATGACCACGAGCTTCATCGTGTCGGCTCTGCTGATCGCCGGTACCATTTATCTCACGCTCGACATGGATGTGCCCTTCGACGGTACCATCCAGGTGTCGCCCATGCCGCTCGACAGAGCGCTGGCCGAGATGCAGAAATAAGGTCCCGCCCGAGTTCATGTCCGTGACGAAAGGAAGCCTCGCATGAATGTCACGACCGCGATATCGGCCGTACCCAAGCCGGCGCCCGAGCTGATCGAAGCCTTTCGCGGCGCATCGACCTCCATCATCAGCGACAATCTGGCTCGGCTGCCGGGCGCCGTGGGCTTGAGGCCGTTTCATAAGGGCGGACCGCTGGTCGGCGTCGCGGTCACCGTGCGCACCCGGCCGGGCGACAATCTCGCCATTCACATGGCGCTCGAACTGGTCGGACCTGGCGATGTCATCGTCGTCGACGGCGGCGGTGACGAGAGCCGAGCGCTGGTCGGGGAGATCATGCTCAACATCGCCAAGTATCGCGGCGCGGCGGGCTACGTTATCGACGGCGCTGTGCGTGACGCCGGCGCTCTGGCGCAATCCGACTTCCCCATCTACGCGCGCACGGCAATTCATCGCGGCCCGTACAAGAACGGTCCGGGCGAAATCAACGTGCCGGTTTCGGTCGGCGGCTCGGTGATCGCTCCGGGCGATATCGTCGTCGGCGACGAAGATGGCAT
>JAFECJ010000077.1 GCA_018242205.1 Pseudomonadota bacterium | reverse complement strand
ACCGTGAACGCCATTGTGACTCTCCTCGCACGGAAATAACCTTGTTCGCCGTCAGTTTAGCGGGGACGCGGCCGATGTGCCAATAAGTGTCGCCATGACAAACGAGTTACCGTTCAACCTGTTCGACGGCGCAGTTTATCTCTGTGTCGCCGTCGCCCTCTTCGCCGGGCTGCGCAGCGGCTTCATGCGCAGCCTCGCGACCATCATCGGCTACCTCATCGCCGCGCCGCTCGCGGTCGGCCTGATGCCCTACGTGACGCCGTTGGTGAATGCCCGGCTGCCGCTCGCGCCGGCGCAACTGCCGCTCCTGTTCTTCGCGGTATTCTTCGCGATTGGCTTCCTGCTGGCCGCATTGATGCGCGGCGCCGTCGGCGAAATCACCGGGCATCGCATCGGCATTGTCGATCGCGCCATGGGCGCCATGCTCGGCGCCGTCCGCGTCGTACTGCTGGCGGTGCTGGTGGTAATGGTATTCGATCGTATCATCCCACCGGGTCGTGAGCCCGAGTTCCTGGCCACCTCCCGCCTGCGGCCAATCCTATCGGAAGCCGGCCGACAGGGCCTGCGCCAATTACCGCCGGATGTCACTGAATTCATCGATCGCGCGAAGCGCCAGCACGGACTCTAGGCGCGATCCAGGCCGCCCGCCGTACCCTGTACAATTCGCCATTGCCGACCTAAGTTTAGCGCTTGTCCTGTCGGGAACAATATCGAGGCGGTTATGACCAACGTCGTTTATGAAATTGTCGAACATGACGGCGGCTGGGCCTACAAGGTCGACGGCGTCTTTTCGGAAACCTTTCCGACGCATGCCGCCGCGCTTCAGGCCGCCAAGCGCGCCGCTGCCGAGCAGATCGTCCCGGGACATACCGAAGAAATCGAGTACGAGGACGCGAAGGGCAAGTGGCATACCGAAACGGCCAGCGGCAGCGACCGGCCGTCGACGACGATCAAGGACAAAGGCTAACGCCTATTGCCACAGGCCATAGGCCGCCCACTTTCCTTCGGGAATCTCCGCACCGATCTTGTACGTGAAAGACAACACACTGAGATGCTCGGTGTTGGTCTTGCAGGTATAGCTCATGGCGTACCACTTGCCGCGGCTGCGGAAGGCGCCGCCTTTGGCCTCGATCGTATCGCCGATGATCTTGACGTCGACGCGCGCGTTGGCGACGGCGCGATCGGGCCGATATTGCCGCTGATCCTTGCGGATGTGAGTCATCGCCGTGTAATCGCAGAGTTGCGCCATGCGATCTGTCGGCGTCAGCATCTTGAGGGTGCGTTCAAATCGGGTTTCGGCCGATGCAGTTCCGATGATGGCGAGCGACAGGAGAATAACGGCCGCCAGTTCCCGATTCCGCATCGTTGATCCTGCCCTCACCTCATCGCACCCGATGCGCATTTAACGGCCACGGCCACGCATGGCAACCCCTGCCGGCGGCGATATGCCCGCAAGAATAAGAGTGATTTGCGCGGCAAAATCGCACCTGAAGGCATTGCCACGCAGAGGTCACGACCACGCGATGCGCGCCATCGGTCAGACATATTTCGCATCGCGCTCGAGCAGCTCGATGGAAATGCCTTGCGGCCCGCGAAGGAAGCAAATCTTGAGGCCCGGGCGTGCCACGTTCGGCTCCATCGTGAACTCCACGCCTTTAGCCTTGAGATCGGCGGCCACGGTGTCGATATCGCTGACCCTGAGGCCGAAATGGTCGAGGCCCTGATACGGCGTCACCGGCGCCGGATTGACGCCGTCGCCGGGCTTCACGGGCGCGAGAAAGACGTTCGCTCCGCCGAGCTTGAGGTCGATGCGCGGTGCGCCCTGGTGGATCGAGCGGACGATCTCCGCGCCAAAAATTCGTTCGAACCATTGCGCCGTCGCTTCCGGATCCGGCGTACGCAAATGGATATGGTCCCAGACAAAATTCGGCACGTCGTTCTCCTCCCTTGATGAGTAGCGACAATCTAGACCAGTGCGGGAGCGCATTCTACCGGGGCATTCCAGCCGGAGCCGGCCGGGCGCAGCAATGCTTGCCGTTTGTTGATTTTTTCAGCAACATGCCTGTCTCCAAGCGAATCAACGTCGCGTCCATGCTTTCGTCCGCGGAAGAACCAGCGAGATTCGGACAATGCGCTACGCCAAATCTGCTCCTGGGCGACACAAGACGATCGGCACGCTCCTGCTGACCGGAATCGCGGCCTGCCTGCTGGCAGGATGCCAGACCGACAGCGGGCCAACGGACCCGTTCACCGAGCTGGCCGCCTATCACGCGCGCAACCAAGGCCCACCGGCCGCCGCCGATCAGGCCAGTGACAGGCCGAAGTCACGCGCCCAGATTGCGATGGACTGCTGGGCACTGGCGGAAAAAACACGTGCGAGCGCGACCCTCGATGCCAAGGGCGATTTCGTCAACAAATGCATCGACGAGAAAATGAACCCGTCCAACGCCAAGGCGGCGCCGTCGGCGACCAAACCCAAGGCCGCGGCCAAACCGAAGACGGATGCGGGTGCGAAACCGGCCTCCTGATCGACCCTGCCGGCAACCGCCGCTTATTGAGTGCGGGAGACCTCTTGCCGAATGGCTTTGGCCGGATCACCATTGCGGCACACTTCAACTGCGCCGGCGGTGAGCCGCGAACAAGCGGATCAGAACCGAGCGCCTACCCGGGGAGCCAGTCATGGCAAAAGGTCAGATGCGCGTGCCGAAGGAAAAGAAGAAACCCAAGGCCGACAAGAGCAAGCCGAAACAGATGTCCGCCTATAAGGCGTCGCTGTCCGGCGCCAAGAAATAACGCGGCCGGCCGACGCGGTGCTAGCGGCTGGGCCGGCCCCCCATCGCCGGACGGCCGGCTGGAATATTGGCCGCCTCCTTGGCCATCTCGAGGCATGTCAATAGTTCGACATAGCTCGGCAAACCGCCAAGTGTGGCGAGCCGCGTGCAATGCTGGCGCTGCGCCGAGGTGTAGCGCTCCCACTGATCGCCAAGCTTGGCTTTGGCATTCAGTTCATCGCTGACGCAGTTGTCCGAGCTGCGGTTGCCGGGGCGGAGATTGTCGCCGGCGCGGTTGAGTTCGTCGGCGGCTTGCGTTGCGGCCTTGCAGCTCGGCTGCACATTGAATTGCGGCACGCCGCTTGCCGCCCCGGCCGGAATGGCATTCGCCGTCAGCACGATGAGCGCCGCGGCCGCAGCCGCGAGGAGTGGAGCGCGCATGGTAAAGCTCCTTTTCGCCTTCTGAGACACACCCTGCCAAGCGAACGTCGCTGTCCGGTTCCGGTTCCGCAGCACCGCCGAAGCGATAGTCGCAAGCGCCGCAAACGCGGCGATACCCGCGACCATATGTTTGCCAAAGTTCCGCGATATGAGGGTTTTTGGTGGGGTTGCCGCCATTGCGGCTTGATGGGAACTTTTCGCGATGCGTCTCTCAACGTGCCCGGTTGGCCCGCTGATGGTCGTGGCGCTTTTCTGCGGCGCTATCGCGACGTCTGCCCGCGCAGAGCCCAACCACGTCACTCTGCCTGCTCAAGGCGCTGAAAGCGCACCTGCCGCGCCGGACATTTCCTATGAGCCGGTCGCTCCCTCGGCCTGGTCTTTCCTTGCTGACCCGACGGCATCGCCTTCCGAGAGCGATGCATCGCCGCCGATCACCCAGCCGCAGCCGACGGCGGACCTCGATCGCGACGCGCCGGAAAAGCCGCTGACCGAGGAGGAGCGCCAGAAGCTTAACCAGGCATTGACATTCGAACCGCTCGAGGTCGGCGACAAACGTTTGACGCCGCGCCGATCGCCCACCGACGGTACGCCGCGCGGCTTCCGCGTGAAGCGCAACGGGGCCAGCACGGTCGTGTTCGATCAGCCGATCGCGCCAGCGGCGGGAGAATGGAATGCCAAGGTCGGCGCCGATCTCGGCGTTTCGGCCGATCAGGTTGCGAGCGCCAATGCGGATAATCCGCTGCGCGTTCAGCGCAACGGTCGCAGCAGCGATGCCGCCTGGGCGTCTTTCGACCTCCCCTCCCTCGCCAGCGTCGATGCGCGCGTCAACACCGGCAGCGATCAAGGCCTGGTGGCAACGACCTTCAAACATTCGATGCCGATCGGCAGCGCATTGTCGTTGACGCTGCAGAGCCGCACCTCGGTGACGGAAACGTTCGGTCCGGGCACAACATCGATCGATATTCCGATGATGGCCCTGCCGGTGAACGACGCCGCCGCGGTCGGGTCGCGCGTCTGGGGTCAGGAGAACAGCGCGAAATTCAATATCGCGTCGACGGGCACAAGCTTGGCCGCCGGGATTTCGTCGAACAGCGCCGATACGGTGACGCACAATACATTGACCGCGGAACAAAAGCTCTACGGACCGCTTCAGGTCTCGACGTCGATTACCGATGTCGGGCAGACCAACGAGAGCAAATCGGTGAATGCGCGCTTTAAGTTCAATTGGTAGTTTTTTGGAACCTGCGTTCTTGTAGGGCCGCAATGCCGCCCCGCGCCCGCCCCACCGTTGCCCTGATCCCATGCGGCAATCGCATCACTGAAAGCCACTCAAGCGCAGCGTTGCGTGTGAACAGGAGTCAAACATGACGGTCATCAGGCCCGAACGTGCTGGTGCGGACAAGCAACCCGCCGATAGATCCGGTCCGGAGCGTTATGCTCCGCGTGCACCGGAGCGTCTCGGCGAAATCGATCAGGCCGCCGCCAACGCCTTCGAAGGCGAGATCCGTGAGTTCGTCCGCCGCGACGTCGCGCGCCGGCCGAAGAGCGACACCGACCCATTGAACGATGCGGCGGTCGCGGAAAATCTCAGCGCCTTGATCCGGCGCGTCTCAAGCCAATCGATGGACGAGATCGACCGCGTCATCCTCGACCTGCAGAGCGTCCGCGACATGCTGCGTCAGGAAGGCGACCGCGTCACCCGCGAAGTCGCCGGCTACGCGAGTCTGAGCCACGCCGCGATGACGGCCATGTCGGTGATCGGCGACAGCCTCAAGCAATGGAAAGGCGAACCGTCGCGTCCGCCGGGACCGCCGCGGCCCGCGAGCTGAGCCAAACGACCGCGCTACCGTCGCCGTACCGCGATGGTAGCGCCCATTATTTTACCGTCTCTTGGTTGTGGATTTCGATCCGGAGCGACCTAACAATCCCCGCGCCGCCCGTTGCTGCGATATTGTGCACTGGTTCAGAACTGGCCGATTCGCCACCAGCGGCTGTAGCCTTGTGGGATTCGCTGACGGCAGGACTGCCGCGCCAATGCGGGGGACCGGGTCCGTTTTGGACACTCCTCCCAACAACTGACCCCGCCAATCGCGGGGTCTTTTTTCAGTCTGAAAGTTGAGCGCGGCGGCCGAAGGCGGCTGCGGCCGGCACTAATTGGCGTTCTGATGTCCGCCGCCGGCCAGGGCCGTCGCCTGATCGTCAAGGATCAGCCGGCCCGTGAGATGGTCGGCGACCACGACGGCGCCGGTCATCATGACCAGCAGGGTCGTCGCCATAAACAGCAGGCCGATTTTCGACAGAGCATTGCGATCGGCCACAGCCGTCTCTCCTGAGGGTTTATTCCGGTATCAATCGCGGGCCGGAGTTATCGCGGGGTAAACGCGGCCAAACAATGGCAGTTCCACGACCTCGACGGTCCGGGCTCAGAAAAACTCGGGCGTGTTGCCAGAGGGCAACCGTCAGTTGGCCGCGACGGCCTTGCCGGGTTTGCCGGACTTGCGCGGCAGCGGGTAGTCGCTGCTGTCGTAGAGCTGGCGGATGCCGTTGCCGTCGAAACGCTTTTCTTCGACCTCGAGATAGGCGCCGAGCAGGAGTTCGGGAGGCAGTTCCTCAATGGCGAAGCGAATGGCTTCGGCTGCGGTCGGGAAGCGCTTGTAACCGATCGGGCGGCGGGACTTGCGGCTACGGCTGGGAAACAGTTCCGATGGCGCCCGATAGTTGATCATCGACATGCGACACACTCCCTGCCGGCTACTATGGCTCCGGGAGCTTCGAAAATCCAGCGCGCGCCCCTCCACTCTTGGTGGTGACATGGAAACCCGGCGCCGCGCGCCGGGCTTCCATCTCGTGGCGCTCGTCCTCTAGTTCGACAATTCGGCGACCACCTCGCTGGTCGCCGGATCGACCAGCAGCACACGGTCGTTCACGACCATGTATCTGTAACGGCGAACCATCGGAACCTCGACGGCTACGTCCTGCGGCACCGCATAAAGGTGCGCGGTCTCGGGTACCCGCGTGCCGACACGATATTCGACGGTCGGCTGGGCGGGCGCCGCGCGTTCGCGAATGATGGTTCGGTAAACCGTCTGCCGCTGCGCGGGGGTCAGTTCGAACGGTCGCGGCGCGGCGACGACCGTCCCGGTCGTTTGCGGCTGGGTCGTAATGATCGTGGTCTGCGCCGAGGCCGCAACGCCGCCCGCCAGCAACAACGCAGTGGCCGCAGCCGCGGTGCGGCCGCGCAGCATCGTCATAAGATTCATGGTCACTCTCCTCGGTGAAGTTCGGATATCGCTGAGGCAGAGAACGCTTGGAGCTTCAGAAGCGTTCCCGACCGCCGGCCCCGAGGCAAAGGCCTGTCTTCACGTTTCGTGACGGATTTCACATCGACGAGAATTATTTTTTCGCGAAAGTGTGAGTCATTTGAATCGCTTGACTCCTTCGCAAGCGCAGGTCGCGGCTTCGACCAGGTGCGAAGCAGGCCGCGCTGCGTTACCAAATGAGACACATTCGATTCGCGGGACTTGCTCACGATGATCGTCGAATCCCTGGTGGGTTTGTCGCTTGTGTTGAACGCCTCGCTTGAAAGCCGCTCCGCGTTCGCGGCGACACCGCCTGTGGTTCCGGAAATCTCGACCCGTCAGAAAGAGATGGCGTTTCTGCCGCTGGTCAATCGCGCGACCGATTGCATCGTGCGCCGGGTTTTCGCCGATCCGCGCTACGGCCGTGCTCAGCCGGCCGAGATCAACGATCTGATCATCGACTCGATTCCGGCCTGCGCCGCCCCGGTGCGGGCGATGATCGAGGCTCACGATAGATTGTATGGCCGCGGATCTGGCGAAGCCTTCCTGCTCGGGCCTTATCTCGACGTCCTGCCGGCAGCGATCGTCAAACAGGCCGGAGTCAAGTCGCCGTAGATGGCGACGGCCGGCGCTCGACGAAAGTCGTGCTTTCAAACGAGATCACCGGGGCGCCGTCCTGGTTGACCCCGGTTGTCAGCGTCGTCATCAGGCCGAAGCGCGGCCGGCTGTTCGAGACCCGCAGGTCGACGATCTCGGTCCTGTAGTCGACCGTATCGCCGGCATAAACCGGCCTCAGCCATTTCAGATTGCGCAGGCCCAGCGCCGGCCCCGATGCCGCGACTGGTTCGCCGCGCGCCCGGATCGCGTCTTCCGCGGCGCGGCGATAGTCGACCATCAGCCGCATCCAGGCCGCCGCCGTATGCCAGCCCGAGGCGCACAGCGCGCCGAAATGCGAGCGGGCGGCTTCTTCCTCGTCGAGGTGGAAGCGCTGCGGATCGAAGCGCTGCGCGAACGATTTGATGCTGTCGGGCGTGAAGGTCTGACGCCCGGTCATG
>JAFECJ010000076.1 GCA_018242205.1 Pseudomonadota bacterium | reverse complement strand
ATACCGTCACCGTCATCAAGGATCTGAAGCTCAAGGGCTCGTCCACGGTCATCAAGCGCGGCACCGTGATCAAGAACATCCGCTTCAACGGCTCGGAAGACGAGATCGAGGGCCGCACCGACAAGGTGAAGGGCCTGGTGCTGCGCACCGAATTTCTCCGCAAGGCGTGAGCGGCCCTGAAGCGACCTCAGTATTTTCTCGATATTCCTTTCGGTCGGTTCATCGAGGGGCGTTTCTGAAGACCGTCGTGGGGCCGGACACCGCCCCGGAGGTCATACGCAGCCGTCCGGGTCCACTACGGGGCCGGGGCCTTCATCAATAAGAGGGCGATGGCGAATGCGCGTGATCGTTGCAAAGCGACGCGAGCTCTCACCACATAGCAAATGTGTAAAATCGGCACGGCGCCGATTATGGGAAACAGACTGTTAACGTCTTCAGTCCTATCGTCATCAAGCTTTGTGATGGCTTATCGCCGGACGAACTGCCCCATACGATCGCCTTTCAGACCAATATCGAGATTGAAGAAGGAAACGCTCATGGCCCTCGGTCTGCGCGCGCAGCTCTATGCGATGGTGGCTGCCATGATCGCGGGGCTTGTCGCGTTGGGTTACGTCAGTCACGCCGCGCAAGGCGGCACCGAGGCGATCGTCACCGGCAGTATCGCGGTCGCGGTCGTGGTCGGCGGCTTCGCGTTGTTCATGGTGCGCTCGATCGGCGCCCGTCTCACAGCGCTGGTCGAGGTCATCCGCGCGCAGGCAGCCGGCAATCTCTCGGCGCAATCGCCGGATACGGCGCGCGGCGACGAGATCAGCGCCATCGCCGAGGCCGTCAACGGCCTGGCGTCCCGTCTGTCGAACACCATGGCGGCCATCGCCGCGGCGACCCACGAATTCGGCAGCGCCTCGTCGGAAATCGCCGCCGGCACCACCGATCTGTCCGAACGCACCGAGGATCAGGCCGCCAGCCTCGAGGAAACCTCGGCGTCGATGGAAGAGATTTCCGCCACCATTCGCCAGAACGCGGCTTATGCGCAGACCGCCAACAAGTCGGCCGCCGAGGCGCGTTCGGTCGCCGAGCGCGGCGGCGAGGTGGCGCGTCAGGCGGTCAGCGCGATGGCCAAGATCGAGGATTCCTCGCGCAAGATCTCCGACATCATCGGCATCATCGACGAGATTTCGCGCCAGACCAATCTGCTCGCCTTGAACGCCGCGGTGGAAGCGGCTCGCGCCGGTGAAGCCGGCCGCGGCTTTGCCGTCGTCGCGTCCGAAGTGCGCAGCCTGGCGCAGCGCTCGTCGCAGGCTGCGAGCGATATCAAGGAGCTGATCACCAACTCATCCGGTCAGGTGCAGGAGGGCGTCGATCTCGTCAACCGCGCCGGTTCTTCGCTCGGCGAGATCATCGCCGCGATGAAGAATGTCACCGACGCGGTCGCCGATATTGCCAACGCCTCGACCGAACAGGCCGGGGGTGTCGAACAGATCGGCAAGGCGTTGACCCAGCTCGACGCGACGACGCAGCAGAATTCGGCGCTGGTCGAAGAGAATGCGGCGACCGCCAAGGCGCTCGAGGAGCAGGTCAAGTCGATCGATGAGCACATCGCTTATTTCAAGATCGGTGGTGTGGCATCGGCGGCGGCGACGCCGAAGCCGGCGCGCCGCGGTCACGCGCATGTGCATACCCATCATCGCGCCGCCACGCATGTGAGCATCGGCGCGTCCGGTGACATCAATCTCGACGCTGCCATCGACAAACACGCCGAATGGAAGGTCAAACTGCGCCGCGCCATCTCCAATCAGGAGCAGCTCGACGCCGCGACCATCACCAAGGACGATTGCTGTCAGCTTGGTCAGTGGCTCCACGGCGACGGCAAAAGCCGCTACGGCAGCAGCGGTGAATTCGAGAAGCTGAAGGCGCTGCATCGCAGCTTCCACGCCGAAGCGGGCCGGATCGCCGCGCTCATCAACGAGCGCCGCTACGATGAGGCCGAGAAGGCGCTGTCAAACGGCAAGGCTTACGCCAAGGCCTCCGACACCGTGATCAGTGCCATCATGGCGCTGAAGCGCAAGCTCGCGGCCTGAGGGCGAGCGCAGCCGGCCGCTGGCTGGGCCGCGACGCCGGGAAAAACCCCGATTTTTATGAGCCATAGCGCGCCGCAATAGCGGCGCGTTGCCGCGCCTGGCGTGCCGACATCGCACCGCATGGTTAATCCGCGCGGACGCGCGGAAAACACCGTAGCCCTTGGCGCATCAGCGAAATTTGTCTCGATGGAACTCGGCCACTGGCGCCGACGCAGGATGCGTCGGCGCAGCGCGCGCATTGTCGTTTGCCGCTACTTCGGGTATGTTAACAACTTGTTAAGTATGTTGCGTAACCCGGAGTTAACGGTCATGTCCGTCGCCTCGTACGACGACCACGCCGCGCTGATCAACGAAAACCTCCACAATCAGCCGCTTCCACCTCTGCCGCGCGGTATCATCGTCGGCGGGCCGAAGGTGCGCGCCAAGCAGCGCGAGAGCATGCTGCTGTTCTTCATCTTCATGTCCGGCTCGATCGCCGGCGTGTACTGGGCGGTCACGCAAGGGCTGAGCTGGGTCGAGTGGTCGATGTTCGCCCTCGGCTATACGGTGACGACGCTCGGCCTCGGCATCACCGTGCACCGCATGCTGGTGCATCGTTCGTTCAAGTGCGGCCCGGTCGTGAAGTTCGTGCTCTGCGCCATGGGCCAGCTCACCTGCCAGGGCTCGCTGCTGAAGTGGGTCGGCAATCACCGCCGCCATCACCTCTACACCGACGACGTCGGCGACTGTCACTCGCCGCATATCGACAGCCACGGCCGCCCGTTCACCAACAAGCTGCGCGCCTGGATGTACGCCAACAATGGCTGGCTGTTCGACGATACGTTGACCGATAACGACGTGTTCGCCAAGGACATGCTCGACGACAAGATGGTGATGTTCTTCACGCGCACGCGCTGGTTCTGGTACTTCCTGTCGATGGTGGGCTTCCCGGCGATCTGGGGCTATGCCTTCGGCGGCTGGCACGCGATGGTGGGCTGCATCCTGTTCGCCGGCTTCCTGCGTACCTATCTGTCAGTGATGGCGACGGCGACGGTGAACTCGGTGTGCCACAAGATCGGCTATCGCCGCTTCGATGACGCCCAGGACCAGTCGACCAACAACCTCATCATGACGGCGCTGACCTTCGGCGAAGGCCTGCATAACAACCATCATCGCTTCCCGCGTGACGCCTATCTGTCGCACGCCTGGTATGAGTTCGACCTCAATGGCCTGATCATTATGGGCCTCGAGAAGCTCGGTCTCGTTTACGACGTGGTGCACGCTTCGAAAGTGCACAAGGCGGCACAGGAGCAGACCAAACTCGCGGCCTGATTTATTCGAGATCTGAAAACTCCAAAGACTGAAGCGGCCGGGCGCAAGTCCGGCCGTTTTTTCGTCATGTTCGCTTGTGGTGTTCCCTTGGCGCGAAACCGCCGCATTTGATGCGGGAACGGCCGATGGACGGTGACGTTCACGTGGTGAAGTCCTTGAACAGCGGAGGACACGAGCTATGGCCCAGACGACACCGCATCAGCGTCAGATCATGGGGCGCGTCATGCACGAGTTCGAGCATGGCGAACTCTACAGCGGCCCGGACGGCAAGGGTGGCAAGGTGACGAATCGCCAGCAGGCGATCGCCATCGCGCTTAAGGAGGCCGGCGCCTCGACCTACGAGAGCGAGGCCGAGAACGAGCAGAACCTGAAGGAAACCGAGCGCAAGCAGGCCAAAGGCGAAACCGCGCAGCAGGAGGCCGAGGGCCGTTCGCACATCGGCGCCGAAGGCGAGCGCGAATCGAGCCCGGCGATGGGCGGCGAAAACGCCGAACATCTCACGGAACACGGCGCCCATGCCGCGCACGCCCGCGCCCGCAAGGGGCCGACTTATGACGAACTCTACGACCGGGCCAAGCGTGCCGATATCCGCGGACGATCCAAGATGGCCAAGCAACAGCTCGCCAACGCGCTGAACCAGTAGCGCGCTGGCGCTTTCGAGGGGCTACCGTACAGTGAAGGGAGAGGGAAGATGCAGGTCAGCGATCTGATGACGCGCGACGTCCGTATTGCCAATGCGGGAGAGACCATCCAGCAGGCCGCCCGGCTGATGGCGAGCCTGGATTCCGGCGTACTGCCGGTCGGCGATCGCGGCCGGCTGGTCGGCATGGTCACCGATCGCGACATCGCCATCCGCGCCGTTGCCGAAGGCCGCGGTCCGGAAACCAAGGTGCGTGACGTCATGTCGGCGGAACTCAAATATTGCTTCGCCGATCAGGAGATCGAAGAGATCACCGACAACATGGGCGATCTGCAGCTGCGGCGCCTGCCGGTGCTCGACCGGGACAAGAAACTGGTCGGCATCATCTCGCTCGGCGATGTCGCCTTCGAGCAGGGTGGCGGCGATGGCATCGGCAATGCGCTGGGCGCGATTTCGACGCCGGGCGGCCAGCACTCGCAATCGGGCTGATCCTTGGCCGGCATGGCAAAGCAAAAACGGCCGGGCTTTTGGGCCCGGCCGTTTTCGATATTCTATAGACGGACGCCTCAGTCTTCGTCGCCCTCTTCGTGGCCCTTGCCGCCGATCTGCTTGAGCTTGGCGAACACGGCGTTGACGTCGACGTCGCCGGACTTTTCCTTTTCCTCGGCGGCGGCGGCCGCGACTTCAGCTTCCTTGCGCGTGGTCTCGGCGGCCGGCAGCAGCGTCGCGCCGGAGGCGGCGGCCTGCGGCTTCTCCTTGTTGGCGCGCGCGACTTCCATATCGAGCTCGATCTGCGAGGTCAGCCCGAGCGTCACCGGATCCATCGGCGCGAGGTTCGCGGCATTCCAGTGCGTGCGGTCGCGGATCGCGGCGATCGTCGACTTGGTGGTGCCGACGAGACGCATGATCTGCGCGTCCTTGAGTTCGGGGTGGTTGCGCACCAGCCACAGGATCGCGTTCGGGCGGTCCTGGCGGCGCGACACCGGGGTATAGCGCGGGCCTTTCTTGCCGCCGGTCGTGGTGCCGGTCAGCGGCACCTTGGGATCGACCAGCTTCAGCGAGGCCGACGGGTCGGCTTCCGCCGCGGCGATCTGCTCGCGCGTCAGCTGGCCGGTGGCGACCGGGTCGAGACCCTTGATGCCCTGCGCGGAATCGCCGTCGGCAATGGCTTTGACCTCGAGCGGGTGCAGCTTGCAGAATTCCGCGATCTGGTCGAACGACAGCGCGGTATTGTCCAGAAGCCACACGGCCGTGGCTTTCGGCATCAGGGGGGCTGCGCTGGCCATAAGGCAAATCTCCTCTAGCGCTCCGGCCGCGACGTCCTCGCGGCCCGGAACAAAGATCATCGGCGATGATCGGAAAGTGCCGGGAATATAGGGTCATAGGCCGAGCCGCGCAACCGTTCCGGCTTGACAGCAAAGGCCTTGAAACCCCATGTCGGGTGGGCATACCGGCCGGAAAAGCCGGGCTTTTTAGAGGTTCCGATGGCCGCCGCGCCGATTCATGACCGAGGGGCAGGTGCCGGGAAACCGCCCCTGAAGGTGCTCCTGTGCTCCCCCCGCGGTTTCTGCGCCGGCGTGGTCCGGGCCATCGATTCGGTCGAGCAGGCGCTCAAGATCTACGGGCCGCCGGTCTATGTCCGGCACGAGATCGTCCATAACCGCTATGTGGTCGAAAGCCTGCGGGCCAAGGGCGCGATTTTTGTCGAAGAACTGGCCGAGGTGCCCGAAGGCACCAAGGCCCCGGTCATCTTCTCCGCCCACGGCGTGCCCAAATCGGTGCCGGACGAGGCGGCCGGCCGCAACCTGTTCGCGCTCGACGCCACGTGCCCCCTGGTCACCAAGGTGCACCGCGAGGCCGAAATCCATTACCGCCGCGGCCGCGAGATCGTGCTGATCGGTCATGCCGGCCACCCCGAAGTCATCGGCACCATGGGCCAACTCCCCCCCGGCGCCGTCAGCTTGGTGGAGACCCTCGACGACGCCGACCGCTTCGCGCCGCGCGATTCCAGCCAGCTTGCTTATGTGACGCAGACCACCTTGTCGGTGCAGGACACCGCGGCGATCGTCGAGCGGCTGAAGCAACGCTTTCCGGCCATCGTCGGTCCGCACAAGGAAGACATCTGCTACGCCACCACCAATCGGCAGGAAGCGGTGCAGCGCGTCGCGCCGATCGTCGATGCGCTGATTGTGGTCGGTGCGCCGAACTCGTCGAACTCGCAGCGCCTGCGCGAGGTCGCCGAGCGCGCCGGCTGCCGCCATGCCGCTTTGGTGCAGCGCGCCGCCGATATCGACTGGAACGACTTCGGCAAGATCGCGAGCCTCGGCATCACCGCCGGCGCCTCGGCGCCGGAAATCCTGGTCGAGGAGATCATCGACGCCTTCGCCGCGCGTTTCGACGTCAGCGTCGACACCGTCTCCGCGGCGGAAGAGGGCGTGTTCTTCCCGCTGCCCCGCGCGCTGCGCGAGAATCAGGCGGTGGAGTAACGCCGCATGGCCGTCTACACCGACGTTTCCACCGACGACCTCGCGCGGTTTCTCGCCACCTACGACATCGGCGACTTGCTCTCCTACAAGGGCATCGCCGAAGGTGTCGAGAATTCGAACTTCCTCGTGCACACGACCACGGGCAATTACATCCTCACGCTCTATGAGAAGCGCGTGGCGGAGCAGGACTTGCCGTTCTTCCTGGCGCTGATGGAGCATCTGGCGGCGCGCGGGCTCAATTGTCCGCAGCCGGTGAAGAACCGGCAGGGCGTGGCACTCGGCATGCTCGCCAGCCGGCCGGCCGCGATCGTCACCTTCCTCGAAGGCCTATGGATGCGGCGGCCGAGCGCGAAGAACTGCGCTGCGGTCGGCGAGGCGCTGGCCAAGCTGCATCTTGCCGGCAGCGATTTCACGATGAAGCGCGTCAACGCGCTGTCGGTGTCAAGCTGGCGGCCTTTGTTCGAACATGCCGGCCCGCGCGGCGATACGGTGCATCCGGGCCTGTGCAACGAGATCGCCAAGGAGCTCGCGGTTCTGGAGAAATCCTGGCCGCGCGACCTGCCTCAGGGCATCATCCATGCCGACCTGTTTCCCGATAACGTCTTCTTCCTCGGCGACAAATTGTCGGGGCTGATCGACTTCTATTTCGCCTGCACCGATACGCTGGCGTACGACGTCGCCATTTGTCTCAATTGCTGGTGCTTCGAGCCGGACGCGTCCTACAACGTCACCAAGGGCCGCGCGCTGCTCAAGGCCTATCAGGCGGTGCGGCCGCTGTCGCAAGCCGAACGCGATGCGTTGCCGATGCTGGCGCGCGGCGCGGCGATGCGCTTCCTGCTGACGCGGCTGGTCGACTGGCTGTCCGTTCCGGAAGGCGCGCTGGTCAAGCCGAAGGACCCGCTCGAATATTTTCGCAAGCTGCGCTTCCACCAATCGGTGCGTAGCGCCAGCGATTACGGATTGGACGCATGATCCCGAAAAGTGGTCATCGGTTTTCGGACAAGATCATGCGTGAAGATAAGCCATGAGCGAGCAGCGGGTCACGATCTACACG
>JAFECJ010000075.1 GCA_018242205.1 Pseudomonadota bacterium | reverse complement strand
GGCGTTCACGGTGTCGAGCAACAACTTCAAGGATGGCGACTACCTGGCGATGACGCATGTCGGTTCGGCAGATCATGGCTTCGGCTGCACCGGGGAGAACAAGTCGCCGCACTTGAAGTGGTCCGCCGGCCCCGCCGGCACCAAGAGCTATGCCGTGACCTGTTACGATCCGGATGCGCCGACCGGGTCCGGCTTCTGGCATTGGCTCGTGGTCAATATCCCGCCGGAAGTGACCGAGCTTCCGCTCGGCGCCGGCAACGCTGGCGGCGCGCTGCCGAAAGGCGCGCTGCAAACGCGGACCGATTACGGCTTTGCCGGTTACGGCGGGCCCTGTCCGCCGCAGGACGATCACCCGCACCGCTACCTCTTCACCGTCTTTGCGGTGAATGAGATGCTGGCCGTGAAGGACGACACGCCAGCGGCCCAGATCGGCTTCAATCTCAATTTCAAGACGCTGGCCAAAGCGACGATCATGGGCCTGTTCAAGCGCTGAGCAGCGGTTGCGGTTGCGATTGCGGTGGGTGACTAATCTGCGCCATCAGACGGTCATGGAACTTTCAACCGAGCGGCGTATTGTGATGGTGCGCCGATTCACCGCCTTGCAAAGGGGGCGGCTGAGGGCATCCAAGGAGATTTTCATGACATTCCGTGCAAGCATCCGCGCCGCCATGGTGGCGCTTGTTGCGCTTCTCGGCTTCAGCTTCGCATCCACGGCCTATGCCGACAGCGGCAGCGTTCATATCAGGATCGTGAAAGCCGGCTTCATCGTCGGCGGATCGGGCGGCAGCGGCACGCTCACTTTCCATGGCCGCAAGTACCGGCTGGGGATCGGCGGTATCAGCTACGGCTTCACGTTCGGTGCGTCGGAAACCAACTTCTACGGCACCGTCAGCAATATCCGCCGGGCCTCCGACATCGAAGGTGTCTACGGGCAGGCCGGTGCGGGCGCGGCTGCCGTGCGCGGCGCGCAGGGCGTGGTGCTGACCAACCAGAAGGGCGCGGTGCTGACGCTGACCGGCCGGCAAAAAGGCCTGATCGTCAGCGCCGATCTCAGCGGCCTCGTTCTGTCGCTGCGCTAGATCTCGATCCGACAATTGCCGGGCGGGCGGCGCCATGCCGCTCGCCCGTTTTGTTGTGTGGATTGGATAGTTGACAAAGTCAAGTAATGTGCGACGGTGCCGGTATGGCACCATCGCACAATGACTCCCCCCGCCTGAAGGTCGCGGTTGTCGGTCTCGGCGGCATTGGCGGCGCGGCCGCGGGTTTGCTGGCGCGGCCCGGGCTCTACGACGTCACGGCCTGCGTTCGCCAGCCGTTCGACCGCCTTTATGTCGAGGGCCCGGAAGGCGTTTTCGACGTGCCGCTGCGGACGTTCACCGATCCGGCGGCGGTTGCGCCCGTCGACTGGGTTCTGCTCTGCACCAAGACGCATGAAACGGCGTCCGCCGGACCGTGGCTGAAGCGTCTTTGCACGCCATCGACGATTGTCGCGGCGCTGCAAAACGGCATCGACCACGCCGAGCGCATCGCCCCTTACGTCAACGGCGCGACCATCGTGCCGGTGCTGGTCTATTACAACGGCGAGCGCCTGACGCCGGATCGAGTGCGCTATCGTCCGGTGAGCGCCAACGAACTGGTGACGCCGGATGACGCTGGCGGCCGGGCATTCGCCGAGCTGATGCAGCCGACGCCGCTGCACGTCCTGACCAGCGCCGACTTCATCACGCTGAAATGGCGCAAGCTGCTGATTAATGCCGCGGCAAATCCAATCACGGCGCTCACGTTGCAGCGCCAGGCGGTGCTGCGCCGTCCGGACATCTACGCGCTGTGTCTCGACGTGCTTGCGGAAGCAGCGAAGGTCGGGCGCGCCGAAGGCGCGGCGCTGGCCGAGGACGAACCGCAACGCATGATGACGTCGCTGATGACGTTCTCGCCCGAACTCGGCACGTCGATGTATTTCGATCGGCTTGCCGGCAAGCCATTCGAGGTTGAGGCTTTGACCGGCGCCATCGTCGCGGCGGGGCAGCGCCATGGCATCGCCACGCCGCTCAATGGCGTGCTGCTGACGCTTCTTCGCGCGATCAGCGAGGAAAACGCCAAGCCGCAAAGCTAGGGCGCGCTCGACACTTTCAGGATCTCGATCAGCTTGCGGTCGCGCCACTTCTGAAGATCGGCGATGCTGCGACCGGCCGCTTCCTCGTTGACGCCGTCGATGATGAGCTGCTTGGCGTCGGTGACGCGCGTTTCCTTGAAGTCGTCGATCCAGCTCTGCACCGCAGGCGCCAGATGCGACATGAAGTGCGTCATGCCGCCTTCGCCGCCGGCGAGATGGAAGGTGAGGTGCGGGCCCATCAGCGCCCAGCGCAGACCCGGACCGTAGGCGATCGCGGCGTCGGCATCGGCGACCGAGACGACGCCTTCGGCCACCAGACTCACCGCCTCGCGCCACAATGCCGCCTGCAGCCGGTTGGCGACGTGGCCCTTCACTTCCTTTCTGATGTGGATCGGATGCTTGCCGTTGGTGCGATAGAACGCCATCGCCTTGTCGATGGCTTCCTTCGAGGTTTTCTCGCCGCCCACCACCTCGACCAGCGGAATGAGGTGCGGCGGGTTGAACGGATGGCCGATGACGCAGCGTTCCGGGTGTGCGCATTTTACCGTGACGCGGGAAATCAACAAGCCCGACGAACTGGAGGCGATGACGACATCGCTGGCCGTTGCCGCATCGAGCTCCTGGAATAGGTCGATCTTGATCGCCTCGCGCTCGGGGCCGTTCTCCTGCACGAAGCTGACGCCCTCGCAGGCCTCGGCCGGCGAAGCATGAAAGGAGAAACGCTCCTGGCTGGCGCCGGGAACGACCCAGCCCAAGGTCTGCAAAGTCGGCCACGCGTTGGCGATGAAACGCCGGGCGAAGGCCTCGCCTTGCGGCGAGGGATCGCTGGCGCGCACATCGCATCCTTGCGCCAGAAAGATAGCGGCCCAACTGGCACCGATGGTGCCGGCGCCGATGACGGCAACGGATTGCGGCATGAAGAGAAGCTCCTGATGAAGGGGAAAACGATCAGATCGTGCGATAGCCGCCGTCGGCCATCACGATCGAGCCGGTGACGTAAGATGGTAGATCGGAGGCGAGAAAGATCGCCGGCCCGACAATATCCTCGGGTTTGCCGGCGCGGCCGAGCGGAGTGTGATCGAGAAAAACCTGCACCAGTTCGGGCTTGGCGGCGCGCACCTGCGCATTGAGCGGCGTCTCGATCAAGCCGGGGCCGACGGCGTTGACCCGCACGCCGTCCTTGCCGAGTTCGGCGGCCAATGCCTTGGTGAAGCCGAGCACGCCGTGTTTCGAGGTCGTGTAGGCGACCGAGTTCGGCGTCCGCACATGTACGAAGGACTGGATCGAGCCGATATTGACGATGCGGCCCTTGCCGGCACGCAACGCCGGCAGGAAGGCCTGTGTGACGTTGAGCACGCCGTTCAGGTTGACGGCCATGATGTCCTGCCAGTCCTTGAAGAAGACGTCGGCGTCTCCGGTCACGGGGTTGCGCCGGTTGATGCCGGCATTGTTGACCAGGATCGACACCGCGCCGACCTTGCTTGCGATTTCCCGCGCCATGGCCATGCAGGCGGCGCGATCGGTGACGTCGAGCGTAAAGGCATGCGCTTTGCCGCCCTGGCCCTTGATCGTCGACGCCGTGCTCTCGGCAGTGGCGCCGTTCATATCGAGCGCCACGACGGCCGCGCCCTCGCGCGCATAACCGATGGCGATGGCCTCGCCGATGCCGGAGCCGGCGCCGGTGACGACCGCGATATGGTTCTGCAGCAGCCCCGGCATTCCCGTTCCTCCCTCGTTTTGCGAGAGGATAGCGCGGCGGACCGCGCCTCCGCTACTGGTGCTGGACGATCACTTTGGTGCCGACCGGGACGCGCTCGTAGAGGTCCATGATGTCTTCATTGACCAGGCGGAAGCAGCCCGAGGACACGGCCTGGCCGATCGTCTCCGGCGCGTTGGTGCCGTGGATGCGATAGACCGTGGTGCCGATATACAAAGCGCGGGCGCCCATCGGATTGCCGGGGCCACCGGCCATGAAGCGCGGTAGGTAAGGCTGGCGCTCGATCATTTCCGGCGGTGGCGTCCAGTCCGGCCATTCGGCCTTGCGCGTGATCTTGTGCGTGCCGCCCCACTGGAAGCCGTCGCGGCCGACGCCGACGCCATAGCGCAACGCCCGCTGGTGATCGATGATGAGATAGAGGAAGCGATCGGCGGTGTTGACGATGACGGTGCCCGACGGATAGTCGCTGCGATAATAGACCGGGGTGCGACGCAGCTCCGGCGGCAGTTCAACATCGCGCGCCGTGTGATCGACGCCGGGATCCGGCTCCTGCATGGTGACCGGATAGGTGCCGCCGAAAGCCTGCTGCGCCTGCGCCGGCCCGGCGAGACCGCTAAGCGCCGCGCCGACCATCGCAACAACCAAGACGAAAATTTTAACGACCATTTGGCGATCTCCCGGTACTAACCCCATCCTATAGCATCGATCGCATACGTACCGCGCGCTGTGATCCGCAGCACATAGGCATCGCCGCAATGGTGCTATCGGTGCGGGCGACGTATAATGACGCGACCGGCCGATTGCGCCGGCGCCACTGGGGCGGCGATCATGCGGTTTCTGACGACGGTAGCGCTGTGCGCGTTCGGCGCACTTCTCGGCGACGTTTCCGCGCAGCTTGGGCCGGACATGAAACTTGAGGATGCCGGGTTCGTCATGCGGCCGGCCAATACCGCGGAACAGCTCGCGCTGATCAAGCGGGTGCCGCCGCGCCGCTTCGTTGCTCGCGTCAAAAACGGCAAGCGCTATTATGTCTATGCCGATCCCGCGTTGTGCAAATGCGTGTTCGTCGGCGACGGCGTCGCTCTCGAGGCCTATCGCGATATGCGCAAGCGTCTGCAGCAGCCTGGTGCTGTGCCCGGCTCCGGCGTGGCGCCGCAGGCCGAGCTGGTCGATGACATGGACGGCGATCTCGCCGGCATCATCGACGACGACAACATTCTCGACTGGAAGTTCTGAAACGCGCCTCACGCTCCGAACAGCCGGGACGCCGCGGTGATGCGCAACACCTGGACGCTGTCGGGCAGTTCGAGAAGGAACTCCGCGTCGCGCGGCAGGTGATGGATACGGCGCGGGTCCGATGCGGTATAACGCGACATCGCCTCGACGCTTTCCCAATAGGAAACCGTGATGAACTCGCTGTCGTCGTCGCGGTCCTCGCGGAATTGCGAGACGGCCAGCGCGCGCTCGGCGAGAATCTTGATGCCGTTCTCGTACAGATAAATTTCGTATTCGTCGGCGCGGTTGCGCGCGGTGCGGCCGCGCCAGATTCGCGCGATCGTCGGTGTCGGCATGATGCTTTCCTCCAGCGGCCGGCGCGTGAACGCCGGATCCGTGGCGGAAGCTTAACATGGTACCGGGAGGGCGATGCGCGCGAGCGGACGCCGCGCGCGCGGGATCATTACTTGCCGAGTTTGTCGCGCTGCGCGACCAGGCGATCGAGTTCGTCCTGCTGTTCTGCGATGCGGTTGGCGGCGCGCTCCTCATCGGCGGCGCCGGAGAAGGCGGCGGCCTGCTCGGTGAGCTGACGGATATTGTCGCGCAGAATGGCAATCCGGTCGTCGAGCTCGGCGCGGGACAGGGTCGATTCATTGGCCATCGGCATTCTCCGTATTCGGCTCGAAATAGGGCGATCCGCCCTCTGTTTGGCATGGCCGGCGCCGCCCTGTCACTCCGGGAACGCCCGGAGGCCGCTCCGGCTTGCCTCATCCCTCTGGCCCCGTTAAAGAAAACGATCCGGGGGAGCGGTAGGTATGCGTGATCGCGTGATTATTGCCGGCGGCGGCATTGGCGGCCTGGCGACGGCCCTGACTTTGCACCAGATCGGCGTATCCTGCGTCGTCTATGAGGCGGTACGCGAGATGCGGCCGCTGGGTGTCGGCATTAATATGCAGCCGAACGCCGTGCGCGAACTTTACGACCTCGGCTTCACCCAGGCCGATCTCGACCGCGTCGGCCTGCCGGCGCGCGAATGGGCCCTGGTCGGCCTCAACGGCAACGACATCTATTCCGAGCCGCGCGGCGTCGGCGCCGGCTATCACTGGCCGCAATACGCCGTGCACCGCGGTCATTTTCACATGATGCTGTACGACGCCGTGATCGCGCGCCTCGGCCGCGACGCCGTCAAGCTCGGCAGCCGCGTCAACGGCTACCGCAAGACCCCTGATGGCGTGATCGCGCTGATCGAGCACCCGGACGGTTCGACGGAGGAGGCGCAAGGCGCGCTGCTGATCGCGGCCGACGGCATTCATTCGTCGATCCGTGCCCAGATGCATCCGAAGCAGCCGCCGATCCACTGGGGCGGCGCGGTGATGTGGCGCGGCACCACCTGGGGCAAGCCGATCCGTTCCGGCGCGTCCTTCGTCGGCCTCGGCACGCATCGTGAGCGCGTGGTGTTTTATCCGATCTCGCACCCCGATCCGAAGACCGGGCTGTCGATGATCAACTGGATCGCCGAGGTCACACTCGATAATTCCGAAGGCTGGAAGCAGAGCGGCTGGTTCCGCCAGGTCGAAACTTCGGAATTCATCCATCATTTCGACGGCTGGGTGTGGGACTGGCTCGACGTGCCGGCGATGATCGCGGGGGCCGATTGCGCGTTCGAGAACCCGATGATCGATCGCGATCCGGTGTCGACCTGGCAGGACGGCCCCGTGCTGCTGCTTGGCGACGCCGCGCATGCGATGTACCCGACCGGCTCCAACGGCGGCAGCCAGGCGATCGTCGACGCGCGCACGCTCGGCGCCTGCATGGTCGAGCACGGCGCGACGGTCGAAGCGCTGGCGGCTTACGACAAGGCGCTGTGCGGCCCGATCTCGCAACTCATCCTGCGCAACCGCGGCGCCGGACCGTTCGGTCTGCTCAATCTGGTCGACGAACGCTGCGGCGGCACCTTCGACGACATCGACGATGTGATCCCGCCGGAAGAGCGCGCCGCCTTCATGGCCGGCTACAAGGCCGCGGCCGGCTTCGCCATCGAGAAGCTCAACGCCGCGCCGCCGACCATCGCGCCCGGCGTGCGGGTGCGCAGCACCGCCGAAGTCTGACCCTTCAGGGAACTTTCGCCGCGCTCTCGCCGTTGTTTCATGACGACAGCGAGGAAAAGGACGGGCGATGGGCATTGAAGGCGGCCTTTTGGGCCTCATCATTTTGGTGGCCGATATCTGGGCCATTCTGCAGATACTGAAAAGCGGACAGAGCAGCGGCTCCAAGCTGTTCTGGATTCTGCTCATCCTACTGTTGCCGGTGGTCGGCCTTCTAATCTGGCTGCTGGCGGGGCGGCGATAAAGCGCGACCGACCCCGGTCTTGTCTGGCCGTGCGCGTCGGCGCAATCTTGCATTCCCGATCGCCGATCCCGAGGAATGCCGCGCATGTCATACGCTTTGCCGCTCGCCGCTTTGGCCTTCGCCAATCTGCTCGGCATTATCAGTCCGGGACCGGCCTTTCTCATGGTGAGCCGCGCCGCGGCGGGGCGCAGCCTGAGCGTCGGCGTCGGGCTCGGCGCCGGCGTCGCGATCGCCGCGACGGCGTGGGCCGCCGCGGCCTGCTTCGGCATCGCGCTGCTGATGACGCAATTCGCTTCGGTGTACGGCATCATTCAACTCGCCGGCGGCGCCTATCTGATCTGGCTCGGCATCGGCGCCTGGCGGCACAGCCGTGCGCCGGCGCCCGCGGCGCCGAGCGCGGCGGCGCCGGCCGCGCGCGACGGCATCGCGCGCGCGGTGCTGACCGGCGCCTGGCTCAGCCTCGGCAATCCGAAGATCATCATCTTCTTCTCCAGTATCTTCGTCGCGCTGCTGCCGCATGACGCGCCTTTGTGGGTGCGGCTTGCCGCGGTCGGCATTGTCGGCGTGCAGGAGATCAGCTGGTACACGATGGTGGCCTTCGTGTTTTCGCGGCCGCGCGTGCAGGCCGCCTATGCCCAGGCGCGCAAATGGATCGAGCGCGCGCTCGGGACGGTGCTGATCGGCCTCGGCGCGCGGATCATCGTGGCGGTGCGGCTGTAAAGCAGACATGCGTCATCGCCCGCATTGTTTGGTCGGCCCCGGGCAGGCCGTCTTCTCAAGTCGC
>JAFECJ010000074.1 GCA_018242205.1 Pseudomonadota bacterium | reverse complement strand
GTGCGAAGAATAGAGCGTGTGGTCCTCCGCCTCCGGCCCCTTGAGCAGATGGAATTCGACGAAGCCCGGCATGCGGTCGAGATAGGACTCGCGACTCGACCAGACATTCTCGAAGGCCTCCTCCGAACCCTTCTTCACCTTGAAGCGGTTCATGGCGATATACTGTGACATGGCGTTATCCCTTTGGCTGGCGCTTGCTGGCGCGGGTTGGTGTTGCAGTCATTTCATTCCGGCGCGTCATCATGATCACACGCCGCCGAAGTGAACCTTGAGCGCGGCCTTGTAGGTGATGCCGGGGCCTGGGCTGGTCCACAGCATGTCGTTCTGCGACGTGCCGTCGGTCGACGAGCCCGGAATGGCGTAAGGCCGGTAGTATTCGTTGAAGACGTTGTCGATGCCGAGATTGACCGTGACATCCTTGGTCGGCTGATAGGTCGCGTAGAGATTGACCAGATTGTACGAGGTCGACGGGATGTAGCCGGCCGGGATATCGTTATTGGCGGCAACCGACGACCACTGCGCCGACAAGGTCAGCTTGCGATCGAGAAGGCGCAAGCCGCCGGTCGTGGTCAGCCGCGCCGGCTGGATGCTGCTCAGCCCGACGCCAGTCTGGGTGTTCTCGCCCTTCTGCAAGGTGCCGTTGACGCTGGCGAACCAGCCGCCGGCATCGTAGCTCGCCTCCAGTTCGAGGCCGCGAATACGCGCGCTCGGGATGTTCTGATACTGGTAGTACTGCGAGAATGGGCCGAACATCGTCGCCACCGGCGCCGAGGCCACCAGTTCGATATAATCGTCGACGTCGTTCTGGAAGGCGTTGAGCTTGGCGCGGAATGCGTCACCCTTGTTGAAGACGCTGTCGAACTTGAAGTTGACGCCGACTTCCTTGGTCTTGCCGACCTCCGGCCGCAGGTTCGGGTTCGGCAGGAAGCAGAACAGACCGGTCGTGCCATCGGGACAGGTGAAGAAGGCCGGGCCGCCGCCGGTCGCATGCGCGCCGGCGATCAGGGTTTCGGTCACCGACGGCGCGCGATAGCCTTCGGCGTAGCTGACGTAAGGCTGGATGCCGGGCACCGGCGTGACGCCGACGGTGATCTTCGGCGAGATACGATCGCCGCTCGTCGTCGTCGAGACCGATTCGAGCCGGTAGTTGTCGTAGCGCGCGGCGCCGACGATCTCGAGCCAGCGCGAGTAATTGCCCTTCCATTGCAGGAAGCCACCGGTCACCGTGCGTTTGCCGCCCGGCGTGGTGATGTTCGAATTGCCGCGCGAATCCGCGGAATCGACCTCGTCCCGGAATCCGTCAATGCCGAAGGTAAAGGCGTTTTCCCAGCCGGCGATGGCGATACGCGACGTGTTGTTGAAATCGAAACCGACGGTGTCGATCTGGTAACTGCGCGGATCGCCGACGCAGCCCGAGATGTTGTTGCCGGTGTTGCCGGCGCCGCAATAGGCCGCGCCCGACGTGCTGTAGTGATAGGATTTCCACTGATCGGTCGACGTCCGCGTGGCGTAGAGGCCGAGGTCGAAATCGAACAGGCGGTCCTCGGGCCTTGAATATTTCCAGCGCAGCGTGCCCTGATAATTCTGGGTCTTGGTATCGTAGGCCGAGGAACCCTGATTGAGCGCGCGTTGCGCGGCGGTCGCGGTCGGGCCGCGGTTGAGCTGGCCGACGGCGTAGAGGTCTTCCTGGAACAGGCCGCCGAGCTTGACCTCGTGGCCGTCCGCCGGACGAACAGTCAGCTTCAGCAGGCCACTCGACACGTTGGCGCCGGTGTTGCCGATTTCGGTGCCCTGGCCGTCCTTGTAGTTCTGCGAGGAGCGGTAGATGGCGCCGCCGAACACATCGAAGTTCGGGTTGACGCGCACGCCGCCGAACGCCGAGCTGTAGCCCTGCAGCTTGTTGGTGCCGATGCCGCCGCCGACCTCCGCGCCCCACTTCTCGCCGGGGCGCAGCACGTCGTTGATGTCCTTGGTCCGGAACGCGGCGACGCCGCCGATCGCACCGGAGCCGTAGATGTTGGCGCTCGGACCGCGCACGACATCGACGCCGCCGATCAGTTCGGGATCGAGAAAGAACGAACCCTGTGCGCCGTGACCGGAGCGCTGGTAGTTCTGGCGCGCGCCGTCGACGATCGTCGCGACGCGGCCGAAATCCTGCAGGCCGCGGATATTGATCGTGGTCGCCGGATCGTCGCCACGATCCTGCGTCCACACGCCCGGCACCAGATAGAAGAGATCCGACACGCGCTTCGGCTGCACTGTCTCGATCTTGTCCTTGCCGATCACGGTGACCGGCGCGAGCGCATCGCTGGTCTTTTCCGGCGTCTTGGTGGCGAGCACGGTGATCGGCTCGAGCACCAGTGTGTCCTGCGCGTGCGCGGACGCCGTCAGCAGCGCGGCATATGAAACTGAAACGAGAAGCGCCAACGCGCTCCGGCGACCAACGATCATGACAACCCCCAACCGGTCCGGTTTTTCTGGTTTTGCGGCGGGCTGGCGGGCGGGGCGCGCGAGGCGATCCGCCGGGGCTGGCTGGCTCTGTGCCGTTACTTCGGCAGCAACTATTTGCCTTTGTAATCGTCGTGTATTACTGAGGTCAAGACACGATTAGACAAGTTATAACTACTCTAAACTGCGTCGCGATCATGTATCAATAGTTTATAACGGCTCAAAATTATAAGTAATCACGTACGATAAATTGACGAATACTATGGACAGGACGGCAATGAGCGAAGGCGAGACCAAGGGCGGCGAAAGAAATGCGACGGCGGCGCCAAGTCTTGGCGGCGCGCCGCGCCACGTTGCACTTGCCGACAACCGCCTCGATAGCCGCGAGCTGTTCCGCGAGACGCGCGAAATCATCATTGCCCATGGCGACGAAACTTACCGGCTGCGCCTGACGGCGCAGAACAAGCTGATCCTGACCAAGTGAGAACGCCGATGAACTGTATCTTCTCCACAACACGGCGCGGCCTGTTCGCATTGCTGGCCATGAGCGCCGTCGTCATGCCGGCGCGCGCCGCCGATACCAGCCGCATCGTTTCGATCGGCGGCGCCGTTACCGAGATTCTCTACGCGCTCGGGCACGACAAGGAGATCGTCGGCGTCGATACGACCAGCCTCTATCCGCCGCGGGCGATGAAGGAAAAAGCCAATGTCGGCTACATGCGTCAGCTTTCGGCGGAAGGCGTACTCGGTTTGCGGCCGAGCGTCGTCATTGCCATTGCCGGCTCCGGGCCGAAGGAGACGATGAATGTGCTGGAGGCGGCCAAGGTGCCGCTGGTCATCGTGCCCGACTCCTTTTCCGAGCAAGGCATCATCGAGAAGATCAGTGTCATCGCCCAGGTGACCGGCGCGACCGAGCGGGCAAAGTGCCTGACCGACCGCGTGCACGACGATCTCGCCGCGCTCGACAAGATCCGCGCCGGGATCGGCGGCAAGAAGAAGCGCGTGCTGTTCGTGCTGACTTTCGTCAACGGCCGTGCCATGGCGGCCGGCACGCACACCGCCGCCGACGGCATCATGAAGCTCGCCGGCGCGGTCAACGTGATCGATGGCTTTGAGGGCTACAAGCAACTCACAGACGAGGCAGTGATCGCGGCCAAGCCCGACGTCATCCTCAGCATTCAGCGCGGCGGCCCCGGCGTGCTCGATGCCGCCACAGTTTTCGCGCAGCCGGCCTTCGCCGCTACACCCGCCGCGGCGAAGCGCTCCTTCGTCACGATGGAAGGACTGTACCTGCTCGGCTTCGGCCCGCGCACCGCCAGCGCGGCGCGCGACTTGGCGACGACGCTTTATCCCGACCTCAAGACGGCGCCGCTGCCGTCGGAACGCGCAGGCAACGCCGCATGTCCGGAATGAGCGACGCCCTGCCCGCGCATTTGCAGGCGCCGCCAACCCTGCGGCTGCGCGCGCTTGTCGCCGGGCCGCTGCTGTTTCCGCTGCTGCTGCTTCTCCTGCTGCTGATGGCGATTACCGCCACCGCGGTCGGCGCCGCCGGCATCCCAATCGAACGCCTCCCCGCTGCACTCGGCCTGGCGCATCCGATCGACGCCGCGATGACCGAACGCGACCGGCTGGTGCTGCTGTCGGTACGGCTGCCGCGCATCGCCGTCGCCGTCATCATCGGCGCGCTGCTGGCGTCGAGCGGCGCCATCATGCAGGGCCTGTTCCGCAATCCGCTGGCCGATCCGGCGCTGGTCGGCGTCTCCAGCGGCGGCGCGCTCGCCGCAGCCGCGACCATCGTCATCGGCGACCGGCTCACGGCGCAGACATTGCCTTTCGCCATCCTGCCGCTCGCGGCCTTCGCCGGTTCGCTCATGACCACCGCCCTATTGCAGCGGCTGGCGACGCATGGCCGCACGACGTCGATCGCCGTCTTCCTGCTCGCCGGGCTTGCCATCGCCGCTCTGGCCGGCGCCGGCATCGGTCTCCTCGTCTTCGTCGCCGACGACCGCCAATTGCGCGACATCACCTTCTGGATGCTCGGTTCGCTCGGCGGCGCCACCTGGGAGAAGGCGGCGCTGATCGCGCCGTTCCTCGCCGCGCTGTTCGCCGCCATTCCCTTCATCGGCCGCGGCCTCGATGTGCTGGTGCTCGGCGAGAGCGAGGCCTTCCACATGGGTGTCGCCGTCGAAAGGCTCAAGCGCATCGCCATCGTGCTGATCGTGGCGATGACCGGCGCCGCGGTGGCCTTCGCCGGCGTCGTCGGTTTCGTCGGCATCGTCGTGCCGCATCTGCTGCGGCTCGTTATCGGGCCCGGTCATCGCCGTCTGCTGCCGGCCTCGGCCTTGTTCGGCGCCACGCTGCTGCTGGCGGCCGACACTGCGGCGCGTACCATCGCCGCGCCGGCGGAAATGCCGATCGGCGTGCTCACCGCGCTTTTCGGTGCGCCGTTCTTTCTGGTGCTGCTGTTGCGGCAGCGCGGATTGGCCGGCCTATGAACGCCATCGACGTCGAGAGGCTGTCGGTGCGCGTCGGCCGCAAGGCCTTGCTCGACGACGTGTCCTTTGCGGTGACGTCAGGCGAGACCATCGCGATCATCGGTCCGAACGGCGCCGGCAAATCGACGCTGCTGCGCGCCTTGTCGGGTGAGATCGCGCCGAGCGACGGCACCGTCCGTTTGCGCGGCCGCGCGCCGCAGGCCTGGCATCCGCGCGAACTGGCGCTGCGCCGCGCCGTGCTGTCACAGCATGTCACGGTCACCTTTCCGTTCACCGTCGCCGAAGTGGTGCGCATGGGCGCCGGCGAACGCCGCGGCGCGGCCGTCGACATCATGGCCGAAGCGGCGCTGGCCGCCGTCGATCTCGCCGGCTTCGAGCCTCGTATCATCAACACCTTGTCCGGCGGCGAACAGCAGCGCGTGCATTTTGCCCGCGTCATGCTGCAACTTGCCTGCGGCGAGGAAACGCATGGCCCCGGTATTTTGCTGCTCGACGAGCCGACCGCGAGCCTCGACCTGCGCCACCAACTCGACCTGGTGTCGGTGGCCAAACAATGCGCGGCGCGCGGCACCACCACCATCGCCATCGTCCACGACCTCAACCTCGCGGCGCTGCTGGCCAAGCGCGTCATCGTCCTCGATCGCGGCCGTCTCGCCGCCGACGGCGCGCCGACCGCCACCATCACCGACGACACCCTGGCGCGCGTGTTCGCCGTATCGTCGGCGGTAGGCCGCCTGCCGGAACCGGCCACGCCCTTCGTGCTGCCGCACCACGCGGAAAAGCATAGCGCATGAGCAAAGACGGATGAGCCCGTTGCGCCGGCCGCCATAAGGCCGGACAATGCACGCTAAGGCCGCACGACAGTCACACAGCGGCGCATGGAAACACTCATGGCCGCACACTCGCCCGCGCCCGACGCCAGCCTGCTCGACGACCTCGTCGTCGCCAATCGCGTGCTCTACGCCAAGGGCATCGTCGATGGACTCGGCCATGTCAGCGCCCGGCACGACAAGGACCCGTCGATGTATGTGCTGGCGGCCGAGCGCGCGCCGGCGCTGGTCACCAAGGACGACCTCGCCATCTACGATCTCGACAGCAACGCGCTGACGCTCAAGGAGCGCCGCGGCTATATCGAGCGCTATATCCACGGCGAGATCTACAAGGCGCGGCCCGACGTGATGTCGGTGATCCACTGCCACACGCCGTCGCTGGTGACGTTCTGCGTCTGCCAGGTGCCGCTAAAGCCGCTGTATCACATGAGCGGCTTTCTCGGTCAGGGCGTCGGCCGTTTCGAGGCGCGCGAGGTGTTCGGCATGACGGACATGCTGGTTTCGTCACCGGCGATGGGCCGCGAACTGGCCAAGTCGCTCGGCCCTTATGCCGTCGTGCTGATGCGTGGCCACGGCGCCACCATGGCCGGCGCCTCGGTCAAGCACACCGTCTATCGCGCCATCTACGCGGCGCTGAACGCCACCATGCAGATGGACGCCATGCGCCTCGGCGACGTCACCTACCTGTCGGACGAGGAAGCCTTCAAGGGCATGACGACGACCGACCGCGTGGTCGATCGTTCATGGGCGCTGTGGAAGGCCGAGGCCTACGGCGAACTCTAGTTCAGACGTCTTCCGGATTGTCGACATAGACGAGACCGGCTTTCGCCAGCGGCTCGCGCATGTTGTACATGTCGAGGCCGAGCACGCCGGAGGCGAGCTTCTGCCGCTTGGCGTCCTCGTCGTCGAAACGCTTCTGCGCCTTGGCCGCCGTCTCGCCGACATATTTCTTCGGCACGACGACAACGCCGTCGTCGTCGGCGACCACGGCATCACCCGGCTCGACATAGACACCGGCGCAGACCACCGGAATGTTGACCGACCCGAGCGTCGCCTTGACCGTGCCCTTCGACGAGATCGCGCGTGACCAGATGGGGAAGCCCATTTCCTTGAGCGCCACGACGTCGCGGCAGCCGGCATCGATGATGACGCCCTTGACGCCACGCGCCTTCAGCGAGGTGGCGATCAGGTCGCCGATCATGCCGTCGGTATTATCGGCGGTGCAGCCGAGCACGACGACATCGCCGGGCCGGCACTGCTCGATGGCGACATGCAGCATCCAGTTGTCGCCCGGCTGCGCCAGGATCGTGACGGCGGGACCGGCGATGGTCGCGCCGGACCAGACCGGACGGATATAGGGCTTCATGAGCTGATAGCGCCCGAGCGCTTCGTGCACGGTGGAGGCGCCGAGCTTCTCGAAGGTGGCGATGGCGTCGGCATCGGCGCGCTTGATGTTGCGGACGACAACGTTTTTCATGGCTCACTTCATCCCTGTACTGACGGCCCGACGACCGGCCGATCTGTGACCGTGCTGGCATACGCCTCCAGATACAGATGTCGGCGCATCTTGCCAATAACGCGGATCAACGGCGCCCGACCCGCGCCCGCGGCACGTTGCGCCGCATCAGGTCGAGCAGGTATTCGGCCGCTGGAGTCAGCGGCAGGCCGGCCCGGCGAATGGTGACGATCGACGGCGCCCGCAAGCTCTCGCGGATCGGGATACGTGCGAGCTGGTCGCCGACCCATGGCGACTGGATCCACTGGATCGGCACCATGGCCAGCAGATCCGAGGCGGCGAGCGACGACATCAAGGTCAGCGCTGACTGGCTGCGCAGCGCCAGTTTCGGCGCCGGCAGATCGAAGCGGCTGAACAACTCGCTGAATTCCTCCTCCGCCTTGAAGGTGACGGAGGTGGTCGCCCACTCGGCGTCGATCAACTGGCGCAGCGAGCGGGCGTGGCTGAGCGGATGGCCCTTGCGCGCCAGCACGATACGCACGTTTTCGAACAGCAATTCCTGCACGAGGTCCGAGGGCGGCGCCTGCACCGGTTCGGGGCCGATGTAGAAGTCCATGCTGCCGTCCTTCAGCGAATTCTCCAGCGTCGGATACCAGCCTTCGATGAGATGCAGTTGCACGTTGGGATAGCGCGCGCGGAACAGCGACAAAGCCTTCGGCAGGAGCGCAATCAGCGCCACCATCGACAGGCCGGCGACGACCTCGCCGCGCGTGCCGCCATGCAACTGCTCGACTTCCTCCCGGGCACGGCGCACTTCGCTGAGCACGGCATTGGCGCGGCGCACGAAGGCCGCGCCCATCGCCGTCAGGATCATGCCGCGGGCGCGGCGCTCAAACAAAGGCGCGCCGAGTTCACGCTCGAGATCGCGGACGCTACGCGTCAGCGCCGGCTGAGCCACGGCGAGATGCCGCGCCGCGGCGCGCAGGCTGCCGCGCTCGGCGACGGCGACGATGTCGCGGAGTTGATTGAGCTTCACGGTCCACCGATAACGAATAGGTATCGCTCGTGCAATTCGAACATCTATCCGTGATCTCT
>JAFECJ010000073.1 GCA_018242205.1 Pseudomonadota bacterium | reverse complement strand
GTGCCCGAGGCCGATCATGAACGGTCGCGGTTCGTACCACAGCAGGCCGACCAATTGATTGGCGCCCAGCGCGCAGCCTGTGGCCATCGTAGTCGAGATCAGGCCCGCGCGCCGTTCGGGCCCGCCCCAGACCCATAGCGCCAGGAGCAAGACTGGAATGAGGTAAATGAGCTGTTGCGCGATGACGTCGGCCAGGTCGACGAGCAGCGGATACGGCGCGGCGGAGGCGTTGAGCAGCAGGAAGAGATGATCATTCAGGTGCATGGGCAACAATCCGATGCACGCCCCTTCAGTCCGTGTACAGGTCACCGAGGGTCGGTGCAACGGACGTCAGGTCGATATGGCTAATACATTGCGCCTGAAAAGCGAACGGGCGGCGCGGTACGCCGCCCGTGACAATCATCGCGTCCTTGACGAAGAAAGCGCGGCCGTCAGGCGCTGCGCCGGACGCCCGCGCGCAGCCTGCGGACGCGGTTTTCGATCATATCGGTCGCGGTCAGCGCGACGATCGAGGTCAGCAACAGGGCCGTCGCAGTCAGCGCCGTGACGATCAGTAGCGGATAGCCGACGATGTAGACCGTGACCGCATAGAGAATGACGATGTTGAAAAAGAAGTAGTAGCGGGCGTCCGGCTTGCCGCGCGCCGCATCCTTGGCGAGCCAGCCGACGACGGGAACCTGGTAGAACGCGCGAATAGCCATATCCATCTTTGTTACTCGATATCCGTTTGACGATTGAAGGTGAGACGATAGGGCCAGGCCGCCGGCGCTTCAATCTCCGGCGTGGCCAACGGGTTGATGCGGAGTGTCAGACGTCGACCTTCAGCGCGGCGATGAACGCTTCCTGCGGGATGTCGACCTTGCCGTACTGGCGCATCTTCTTCTTGCCCTTCTTCTGCTTGTCGAGAAGTTTGCGCTTGCGGGTGGCGTCGCCTCCATAACACTTCGCCGTCACGTCCTTGCGCAAGGCGCGCACGGTTTCGCGGGCGATGATCTTGCCGCCGATGGCGGCCTGGATCGGCACCTGGAACATGTGCGGCGGGATCAGTTCCTTCAGCTTCTCGACCATGCCGCGGCCGCGGCTTTCGGCGCGGGTGCGGTGCACCAGCATGGCGAGCGCGTCGACCGGCTCGTCATTGACCAGGATCGACATCTTGACGAGGTCGGCCTCGCGATAGTCGGTCAGGTGATAGTCGAACGAGGCATAGCCCTTCGACACCGATTTCAGCCGGTCGTAGAAATCGAACACCACTTCGTTGAGCGGCAGCTCGTATTTCACCATGGCGCGGTTGCCGACGTAGGTCAGTTCCTTCTGCGAGCCGCGGCGGTCCTGGCAGAGCTTGAGCACGGCGCCGAGATATTCGTCCGGCGTCAGGATGGTGGCCTCGATCCACGGCTCCTCGATGGACAGGATCTGCATCACGTCCGGCATGTCGACCGGATTGTGGATTTCGATCTGCGTGCCATCGCGAAGGTTCATCTTGTAGATGACCGACGGCGCGGTGGCGATCAGGTCGAGATTGAATTCGCGCTCCAGCCGCTCCTGGATGATTTCCAGATGCAGGAGGCCGAGGAAGCCGCAGCGGAAGCCGAAGCCAAGTGCGGCCGAGGTTTCCATTTCGAATGAGAACGACGCGTCGTTGAGGCGCAACTTGCCCATCGCCGCGCGCAGGTCTTCGAACTGCGCGGCATCGACCGGGAACAGGCCGCAGAACACGACGGGGATCGCCGGCTGGAAGCCGGGCAGCGGCTCGGCGATCGGCTTGCGGTCGTCGGTGATGGTGTCGCCGACGCGTGTGTCCGCGACTTCCTTGATCGAGGCGGTGAGCATGCCGATCTCGCCGGGACCGAGCTCGTCCACCGGCGTCAGCTTCGGCGTGAACACGCCAACGCGATCGACGTCGTAGGCCGAGTTGGTGCCCATCATGCGGATGCGCTGACCCTTCTTCATCACGCCGTCGATGATGCGCACCAGAACGACGACGCCGAGATAGACGTCGTACCAGCTATCGACCAGCAGGGCTTTCAGCGTCGCGTCGCGATCGCCCTTCGGCGGCGGCAGTTTGGTGACGATCGCTTCCAGCACCTGGTCGATGTTCAGCCCGGTCTTGGCCGAAATGCCGATGGCGTCGGAGGCATCCAAGCCGATGACGTCCTCGATCTGCTTCTTGATCTTCTCCGGCTCGGCGGCCGGCAGGTCGATCTTGTTCAGCACCGGCACGATCTCGTGGCCGGCATCGAGCGCGTGGTAGACGTTGGCGAGCGTCTGCGCCTCGACACCCTGCGAGGCGTCGACCACGAGCAGCGAGCCCTCGCAGGCGGCCAGCGACCGGTTCACCTCATAGGCGAAGTCGACATGGCCGGGGGTGTCCATCAGATTGAGGATGTAATCCTTGCCGTCCTTGGCGTGGTAGTTCAGGCGCACGGTCTGCGCCTTGATGGTAATGCCGCGCTCCTTCTCGATCTCCATATTGTCGAGAACCTGCTCCTTGCCGGCCATTTCGCGCGCGTCGAGGCCGCCGGTGAGCTGGATCAGCCGGTCGGCGAGCGTCGATTTGCCATGGTCGATATGGGCGACGATGGAGAAATTGCGGATATTCTGGATGGGGGCGGACGTCATGGCGGCGAGATAACACCCGCCTTGATCCCCTTCAAGACAACGAAAGGGGCCGTCCCGGCCGAAACGCCTGTTTTCGCGGGTATTTTGCCGCGGCGACGGCTCTGAAGCCGGTCACGCGGCTTTCCACACCACCGCGGCGGAGACGGTGTAATTCCACACCGCGCCCATCACCGCGCCGCCCAGGCCGGCAATCCACCAGCTCGGGCCGCCGGCATAGATCAGGCTGGCGACGCCGACATTGGAAATGGCCCCGACCGAACAGACCAGCTCGAACACGATCAGCCCGCGGACGAAGGCCCAGCCGGTGAGGCGCTGGTCGCGGTAGGTATAGGCGTTGTTGAAGACATAGTTCCAGGCGATGGCGACCATGGTGGCGATGGTCTGCTGCAGGCCGAAGCCGGGCACGCCAAGGCCATGCAGCGCGGCCAGCGCCGTCATATGCGCGCCGATGCCGGTCAAGCCGACCAGGCAGAACAGCACGAAGCGGTAGGAGATGGCGTCGTTGGTCAGCTTGGCGAGCAGGAGCTGGCCGAAATCGAGCGCGACGCGGGCGTCGAGCTTGCTCTCGCCATGCAGCCGGGCGCCGAACACGAAAGGCAGTTCGGTGACGCGCAAGGTGTCGCGGCCGGTGGCGGCGATATCGAGCAGGATTTTGAAGCCCTGCGTCGACAATTTCGGCGCCAGGTCGTCGATCACGTCGCGGCGGAGCATGAAAAAGCCGCTCATCGGATCGGTCAGATTGACCTTCAACAGCGTGCGCGTGAGCGCCGTGGACCAGTGGCTGGCCTTGGCGCGGGCGGCGCTGAAGCCGGTGTTTATGGTGCCGTCGATATAGCGCGAGGCGACGACGAGGTCGGTGTCGCCCTGGCGCAGCTTCGCCACCATGGCGGCGAGCAGGGTTTCGTCGTGCTGGCCGTCGGCATCCATGACCGCGACATAGCGGGCGCTGGAGGCCAGCATGCCCTCGACACAGGCGCCGGCGAGGCCGCGGCGGCCGATGCGGCGGATAGAGCGGACGCGGCGGTCCTGGGCGCCGAGGCCGCGGGCGAGCGCGGCGGTGCCGTCCGGCGAATTGTCGTCGACAATGATGACTTCCCAGTCGATGCCGTCGAGGGCGCGCGACAGCCGCTCGACCATCACCGGGATGTTCGCGCGTTCGTTGAAGCTCGGCAGGATGACGGACAGTTCGGGCGCTGGCGCAAGTGTAGATTGTTGCGCGGGCACGAGCGTGGGCGCCTCAACGCGGGGCGTCGGAACGGCCGTCTTTTCCAGGATCTGCTGCGCCATGGCGGCGGAGTGTGCCGCCCCGGCGTTAACGGCGAGTTCGCGGCTCGACCCTTGATTCTAATATATGAGATTGATATTCTTATATCATGGATAATGCCGATACCGACCTCGATACCTCGGACCGCGCCATTGGCGAGCGGGTCCGGGCCCTGCGCGCCGCCCGCGGCCTGACCCTGGAGGCGCTGGCGGAAAAGGCCGGCGTCAGCCGCGCTATGCTGTCACGCATCGAGCGCGGCGAGTCCAACCCGACGGCGCAACTGCTCGGGCGGGTGTGCGCCGGGCTCCGCGTAACTTTGTCCACTTTGTTCGCCGAGACCGAACGGGCCCCGTCGCCGCTGGCGCGGCGCGCCGATCAGGTCACGTGGCGCGATCCCGGCAGCGGCTACGTGCGCCGCGTGCTGACGCCGCCGAACTGCGGCGCGGGCGCCGACATCGTCGATGTCGAGTTTCCCGCCGGCGCGTCGGTGACGATGGAATCCTCGCCTACCCCGGCGATGGATCAACAGATCGTGCTGCTGTCCGGCCGTATGGAATTGACGGTCGGCGACACGACCCATCGGCTCGAGGCCGGCGACTGCCTGCACATGCGGCTCGGTCAACCCGTCGCCTTCCGCAATCCCGGCAACAAGGCCGCGCATTATCTCGTCGTGGTCGCGCACGGCGCACCGCGTTTCTGAAAGGCACGCTGCATGGCCGATAGCATCGTCATCCGCGCGCTCGATGCCGCCGAGGCCGAGCGGCGTCTCGCTGAACTCGGCGCCATCCTGCGCGACGCGGTCGAGGGCGGCGCTTCGGTGAATTTCCTCGCCGGCTTCAGCCAGGACGAGGCCGAGGCGTTCTGGCGCGGGCAGCTTTCGGGCATCGCCGAGGGCAGCCGGCATATGCTGGTCGCGGAGGAGGGCGACACGCTGGTCGGTACCGTTGTGCTCACTTTGGCGCCGCAACCGAACCAGCCGCATCGCGCCGATGTCGGCAAGATGCTGGTGCTGTCGTCGCACCGTCGCAGAGGCCTCGGCCACCGGCTGCTCGATGCCGTCGAGGCGCTGGCGCGCGTGCAAGGCCGCACGCTGTTGATGCTCGATACGACCCTGGGCAGCTCCGGCGACCGGCTCTATCGCAGCCGCGGCTGGGTCGAATACGGTGTCGTGCCAGGGCACGCGCTGTCGACCCTCGGCGTGCCGACGGCCACGGCGTTTTTCTACAAGGAAGTGTAGGCAAAGGTAACGTGACCTCTGCCGCGCGGCGTGGCATAGGGCGGACGCCATGTGGTCCAACATCAAAGCCGACGCCCGGCGCATCGCTGCATCTTTCACCGATCCGGCCAATGCCAACGTGACGGTGCTGGCGGCGCTCGCCGTCTATGTCGGCGTGTGGACCGTCTATGGCACCATCACCAAGCAGGCGCAGGGCTTCAACCCGGATATGACCGAGCTGATCGCGTGGTCGCGCGATCTCGATTTCGGTTACTCGAAACACCCGCCGCTCGCCGCCTGGCTGGTGCGCGGCTGGTTCGAACTCTTTCCGGTGTCGGACTGGGCCTATTACCTGCTGGCGATGCTGATGCCGGCACTGACGCTGTGGATCGTCTGGCGGTTGATGGCCGACTCTCTATCCATGTCCAGGCGTGTCGCCGGTCTCGCGCTGCTGACCCTGGTGCCGTTCTTTTCCTTTCACGCGCTGAAGTTCAACGTCAACACGGTGCTGATGCCGCTGTGGGCGGCGGCGACCTATTACTTCCTGAAGTCTTATGTGACGCGCAGCCCGCGTCTCGCCGCGCTCGCGGGTCTCACCGCGGCGCTGTGCATGCTCGGCAAATACTGGTCGATCTTCCTGATCGCCGGGCTCGTTGTCGCCGCCTTCGCCGACCGCCGCCGCGCACTGTACTTTCGCTCGGCGGCACCGTGGATCACCGTGGTCTTCGGCGCCGCCTGCCTCGCGCCGCATATCGTCTGGCTGTTCCAGCACGATTTCATCACCTTCAAATATGCCGAAGCCGCACACGAACCGAAGCCGTTGCTGGCGACCGCCGTGGCGGCGCTCGGCTATCTCGGCGGCTCGATCGGCTATGTCGCGCTGCCGGTGGTGATCGTGCTGGTGGCGACGCGCGCCAGCTTCGCGACCTTGCGCGATATCGTCTGGCCGCGTGACGACGATCGTCGTCTGGTGGCGCTGGCGTTCTGGGCGCCGTTATTGCTGCCGATGCTCGGCGCCGTCGCCGCGCATACCGAGATCACGTCGCTGTGGTCGATGTCGGCCTGGACCTTGCTGCCGGTCATGCTGCTGTCGCCGCCGAGCGTCACCTGGCGGCCGGTCGATACCGGGCGGGTAGTGGCCTTCGCGGTGGTGCTGCCGCTGGTGCTGCTCGCCGCGTCGCCGTTCATCGCGGCGAAGACGCGGCCGAAGGGCCCGCCGCCGGCGGCGGCGCAGGCGCCGCTGCTGGCGCGCGAAGTGGAACGGCTGTGGCATCAGGTCATGCCGTTGCCGCTGCGCTATGTCGGCGGCGATGGCGACATCGTTTTGCCGGTGGCGGCCTACGCCCAGGACAAGCCGCGCATCCTGATTCCCGGGCTGGTGACGATGCCCGATCCGGTCACCTTGCGCCGCGCCGGCATGGTGCAATTGTGCTTCGCCGAGGATCAGGCCTGCCTCGCCAAAGCCAAGGCCGCGATCGGCAGCGCGCCGAGCCAGACCTCGCAGACGACGATGTTCAGGACCCCTGGTAATCCCGGCGCCGCGCCGCGGCACTACACGATCATGGTGGTGTTGCCGCGACCGTGATATGCGCTTGCCTCAGCGCGGGGAGCGCTGGGAGAGGGCAGAGCCTTGGACGCCAAGACCGAGACCGGAAGCTTCTTCAGCTATCAGAACCTGCTGCGTCTCGAGGATCGCGTGTCCGAGACCTTCCTGCGCTATCCGTGGATCGGCTGGGGCGTCTGGATCGTCTTCTATATCAACACCCTGATCCGCACCGATCCGAAACGTTTCGGCTCGACCTTCCAGGCCTATCTCGACGCCGCGCACGCCTTCTGGAGCGGGCACACCATCTACGACATGTCGACGCTCGGCGAGTATCTCTACTGGCCGGTGTCGCTCTTGGTGCTCGGCCCGCTGCCGATGCTCGATCACACCGTCGCGGCGGCGATCGCCATGACGATCTCGGCGGTGCTGTTGTCGATCGCCGCCTATGCCTTCATGAAGCTGTTGCTGCCGGAGCAGAGTCGCCGCGACGTCTTCAACCTCGCCGGCGTGCTGTTGATGATCAACATCCCGGTCGCCTGGTTCAATCTGAAATACGTGCAGGCCCAGGTCGGCATGACCGCCTTCATGATGCTGGCGGCGGTGGCGATCGCGCGGCGGCGCTGGGCGCTCGGTTCGCTGTGGCTGTTCCTCAGCATCATCACCAAGCCTTTGTCGCTCGTCATGCTGCTGCTGTGCGGCGCAACGCAGCCGAAGATGCGACCTTGGCTCTTGTTGGCGCTGGTTGCGGCGCTGGCGCTGCCCTTCGCCTTCGCCCATCCGGCTTACGTCGCCGAGCAGTACCGCATCTGGATCACCAAATTGCAGCAACTGACCTCGGTCGAGCCGGGGCAATGGCTCTACCAGGCCGACTTCGCCACCATGCTCGATACGTTTGGCCTGTCGCTGCCGCACACGGTGCAGACCGCGATCCGGCTCGCGGCCGCGCTCGGCTTCCTGGCGTTGGTCTGGCGCATCGCGCGCTACGGCAACATCGTCGTCTTCGCCGTCGCCGTGATGCTGTATGCGGCCTGTTACATCAATCTGTTCGGGCCGCGTAACGAGTTCCTGTCCTACATGGTGTTTACCCCGGCGCTGACCGGCGTGGCGCTGATGCTGCTGCGGCGCAATTCGCGCGATCAGCGCGCCTGGCTCTTCATCCTCTTGGCGCTGGCGATCGATTTCCACGGTGCGCTGGCGGTCGACCGCGTCTTGAAGCCGGTGCTGGCCTTCATCGTGCTCGGATGGATGATCTGGCTCACCATCGACATGCGGCGCTGGGTCGACCTGCTGGGCCCGACGGCGAAATCGTCCGACTGATTCGCAAACCCGGAGAAGTTCGCCGCCCCGGCCTGGGTCACAATGGCCGCCTCCAGTATCCGCAACAACGGAGGCGACCATGGCGAACCCGAGTGATGGCGAACCGGCAGGCGGTTGGCCCAATCCCGAAAGTGCGCAGATCAGGGGCCGCCAGGCGGCGACGCGCGAGCATTTGCGCGAGACCCTGCCGGTGCGAGCGGTTCAGAAATCGGCGATCAAGCAGACCGGATTCCCCGACGAGGCGGAGCTCGAATATGAGCGGTCGGTGATCCGCATCCCGTTCTACCTCAAGGGCAAGGCCAAGACCGACGCGCGCCACGACGTCGATATCATGGCGTTCGACGCCTATATGCGGCTGCTGCGCGAAAAACCGATCCGCAACGGCCTCGGCCTGCGCCAGTTCGAGTTCTTCATCGATGCCTGGGAGCTCAACAATACCTACAGCAAGGGCCTCAACGCCGACGTGACCTTCACGCTGTCGGATACCGAGCAGCCCAAG
>JAFECJ010000072.1 GCA_018242205.1 Pseudomonadota bacterium | reverse complement strand
AAGATGAAGCGATAGACGTCGCTGCCGAACCGCACCGCGAACAGCCGGAACGACCAGCGCTCGCCCTTGGCCGAAGCGGTGGCTGCGGGAAAGCCGTTGATCGAGAAGTCCTCGGCGCTGGCGGCATCGACATGGTCGATCCAGCCGGATTTGAGATAGTCGCTCAGACGCTGTTCGGCCGGCACGCTGACGACGTCGAGCCGCATGGCTTCGCCGCCGCCGTCCTTGAGGCCGAGCACGGCCTGCGCCGTATTGTCGAGCGAGAATCCTGGCGGCGCGGTGAAGGTGAAGCCGAGCTTGGGATGCAGGAAGCGCCGGCCACGGGCGAAGCCTTCGCTGGGGTCCTCGCCATAGACCATGCCCGCGATGTCGGTGAGGTAGGCATCGTGGTCGCGCTCGCCATTGCCGGGGCCGGAGAACTGCCGCGCATTGGCGATCGCATTCTTTATCCGCTCTGGTGTCGCCGGATGGCTGGAGAGGAAGTCGGCGACATGCGGGTCGACCGCCGCGTTGCCGGCGCCCCTGACGTCGGCGTTGCGTTGCATCGCCGTGAGGAACCGCGCCGCGCCGTAGCTGTCGAAGCCAGCTCGCGCGGAAATGCCGATGCCAATGCCGTCGGCCTCGAACTCCTGCGCGCGCGAGAACGCAGCCAGCGTTAGCCGCGACTTGGCGAGCGCCAGCGCGCCCATGTTCGGGTCGCTGAGAACCTCGCTCACCACCTGGCTGACGAGCGCCGTCTGCCGCGCCTGCTCGGCGCGGATCGCCGCGTGGCGGGCGATGACGTGGCCCATCTCATGCGCCAGAACGGAAGCGAGTTCGGCCTTGTCGGCGGCCAGTGCGATCAGGCCGCGTGACACGTAGAGGTGTCCGTTCGGCAGCGCGAAGGCGTTTACCGCCGGCGAGTTCAGCATCGTCACCTGATACTTCAGGTCCGGCCGTTCCGAGGCGGCGACGAGGCGGGCCACCATCGCCTCGATCTCGGTCTGCATCTTCGGATTTTCGTAAAGCCCACCATAGGACGCGAGGATGCGCGCATTCTCGCGCACCGTTGCCGGCGGGCCTTCGTCGCGATCGAGTGTCTTCGGAATCGGCAGCGACACCTGGCGCTGCGCGTCGGGCACCTGCGTGCAGCCAACGAGCACCAGCAGAAGCGTCGGCACGGCAAGCCACACCCGCCGCAGGCGGGCTGTCAGCTCCATCACGTTACTTGCCGCGCACCACATAGGATCAGTCGATCAATTCGATTTGTTCGGGCGCGATCGCCTGGACGATCGGGCCCCTCCGCTGTTCGATAGTCCCGCGCACCCGGATGCGCCGGCCCTCAAGTTTCTTGGTGTCGATGCCGGCGGCGGCAAAGCTGTCCCGCGCACGCTTCGGGATAATGACGGAAAAGTCGCGCGTCCAGCGCCGCCCGAAGTTCAGGTAGATTGTGGCCCCGCTCTCCCGCACCGACAAGACTCGGCCCTCAATGAGGGCGAAATGACCCCGCGCCGCCGAAATCGTGGTTAAATTTTGGGAACCTAAAGGGGCGAAATTGGGGTCAGCCCACAGACCGCGACCGGCCGCCCGGGCGCTCTGTTCCGCCGCCAAGAGCGCTCTGGCGCAGGAGTTCCCGCCGGCACGCGCGGAAACCCGGGCTTTGCCGGCTTTGAGCAGGGCAAATTGCACCGGTTCCGTGTCGTCCGGCCGGTAGGCATAGGCGCCGAGGCGGCCGTAGCGATCCTGCCCGGTTCCCTCGAGCCGCAATTGCTGGGCATCGACCAGCGCCCGCAGGGCTTGGCCGTCGGCGGGCGCCTCGATGCCCGCGAGCCGGATCTCGCGGCCGTCGCTCAGTGTCAGCGTGCGGCCGTCCTCGACGGCGGCAACCGTGCCGGCCTCGGCCGGCGTACCGGCGCAGGGCGGCGTGGCCAGCGCCGGCATTGCGGTCACGCTGCCCGCGACGACGAATGCAATCAGCCGCCCTGTGCTCATGCGGCGATTGTCGGAACACAGACGCGGGGCCGTCAATGTTTATGAGTTCAGGGCTTGCCGCCCGGCCGCGCTAGAAAATCGAAGTCGCAGCCTTCGTCGGCTTGGCTCACATGCTCGCGATAGAGCCTGGCGTAGCCGCGCTGCGCCACCTCGGGCACCGGCGGCGCCTGCCAGGTGTCGCGCCGCTTCTTCATCTCGGTATCGTCGAGCAGCACATCGATGCGCCGCGCCTTGACGTCGAGACGGATGCGGTCGCCGGTCTTGACCAGCGCCAGCGGGCCGCCGACGGCGGCTTCCGGGCTGATGTGCAACACAATGGTGCCGAAGGCGGTGCCGCTCATGCGCGCGTCGGAAATGCGCACCATGTCCTTGACGCCTTGCTGTGCCAGTTTCTTCGGAATCGGGATATAGCCGGCTTCCGGCATGCCGGGCGCGCCGACCGGGCCGGCATTGCGCATGACCAGGATATCGTCGGCGGTGACGTCAAGCGCCGGGTCGTCGATGCGCGACGTCATGTCGGCGACCGAGTCGAAGACGATGGCGCGGCCTTCGTGCTGCATCAGCTTGGCCGCCGCCGCGCCCTGCTTGAGCACAGCGCCACGCGGCGCCAGATTGCCGCGCAGGACGACGAGGCCGCCTTCGCTCTTCAGCGGCGCGGTGCGCGGGCGGATCACGGTCTGTCCCGGCACGTCTTCGAAGGTCTTGATCGCGTCGCCCAAGGTGCCGCCGGCAACGTGCCGCGCATCGAGCGCCAGCAAATCCCTCAGCTCCTGCATCAGCCGCGGTACGCCGCCGGCCTGATGGAAGTGCTCCATGTAATGCTGACCGGTCGGTTTGAGATCGACCAGGACCGGCGTGCTGCGCCCGACCTCGTCGTAAGTCTCCAGCGTGATCTTGTGTGGCGTACGGCCGGCGATGGCCGAGAGGTGCACGACGCCGTTGGTCGAACCGCCGATCGCCTGCAGCATGACGATGGCATTGCGGAACGCGGACTCGGTCAGAATCTCTGACGGCTTAGGGCCGCCTTTGGTCATTTCGGCGGCGCGCTTGCCGGTCAGTTCCGCCATGCGGATGCGGTCGGCATGAACGGCGGGGATCGAGGCGCTGCCCGGCAGCGACATGCCGAGTGCTTCCATCATGCAGGCGATGGTCGAGGCGGTGCCCATGACACCGCATGTGCCGACCGACGGCACCAGCCGCTCATTGGCTCGCTCGATGTCCTCGCCGCTCATGCGCTCGCCGCGATATTCGCCCCACAGGCGGCGGCAATCGGTACAGGCGCCCAGTTGCTCGCCCTTGAAGTGACCGACCAGCATCGGCCCGGTCGGCAGGACGATCGCCGGCTTGTCGGCGCTGGCCGCGCCCATGATCTGCGCCGGTATGGTCTTGTCGCAGCCGCCGATCAGCACGACTGAATCGACCGGCAGCGCGCGGATCATTTCCTCGGTGTCCATCGCCATCAGATTGCGCAGGAACATCGAGGTCGGGAACGCGAAGCTCTCGTGGATCGAGACGGTCGGAAACACCATTGGCATGGCGCCGGCCAGCATGACGCCGCGCTTCACCGCCTCGATGAGCTGCGGCACATTGCCGTGGCAGGGATTGAAGTCGGAGTAGGTATTGGTGATGCCGACGATCGGCCGGTCGAGCGCGTCGTCCGAATAGCCCATGCCCTTGATGAAGGCCTTGCGCAGGAACAGCGAAAACGCAGTGTCGCCGTAGCTCGTCAGGCCTTGCCGTAATCCGTTACTCATTCACGTCGTCCATTACGTCGCGCCTTTAGGGACAGATCCAGCCCGCGCCGCTGGGGTTGCGGAAGCAACCCACCGATTGCGGCAACAGTTGTTTCGGCAGCCATAGCACGATTTCGGGGAAGTAAATCGCGAAAGCGATGGCGGCAAAGAAGATGATGTAGATCGGCAACGATGCCAGCATGGCGCGCGAAAATTTCACGTTGACGAACTTGGCCGCCATCAGCAGGCACAACCCGTAAGGCGGGGTGATCAGGCCGAAGGCCAAAGTGGTGATGATGACGACGCCCATGTGGACGCCGTTGATGTCGGCGTTCTTGGTCAATTCCAGGATCAGCGGCATGAAGATGATGATGGCCGGCACCGCGTCGATGAAATCGCCGACGACGATGAACAGCGCGGTCAGCATGAGCATGATCAGGTGCGGGTCGTTGCCGGCATAATAGGCAATCCAGTCGGAGACCACGGCCGGGCCGCGCAGGTAAGCCAGCATCCAGCCGAAAGCCGAGGCGGCGCCGATGGTGATCAGCGGAATCGAATACAGGAGCCCGGTCAGCGCGAAATCGCGCGGCAGATACCGGATATGCTTGAAGTTCAGGAAAGGAATGACGACGAGCAGGATATAGGCGACGGCGATAATGCCGGCTTCGCTCGGCGTGAACCAGCCGGTGAGAATGCCGCCCATGATGATGATCGGGATCATCAGCGGAATGGCGCTGCGCTTGGCGGCCTCGGCGACCTGCGGGAAGGTTGCGCGCTTGCGCATCATGCCGATCGGGCCGAAGAAGTGGCTGTAGATCATCAGGCCGATGCCGATGAAGACGCCGGGCGCGACGCCGGCGAGGAAGAGGCCGCCGATCGAGACGTTGCCGGTAGCGCCGTAGACCACCGCCATGATGCTCGGCGGGATCAGGTTTGCCATGGTCGCGGCGGAGGCGATCAGTGCCGCGGTAAAGGCCTTGTTGTAGCCTTCGCGCGCCATTTCCGGCGCGATGGAGCGGCTCAGCACGGCGACGTCGGCGGCCGACGAGCCGGAAATGCCGGCAAAGAACATGCTGAACAGGGTAACGACCTGGGCCAGGCCGCCGCGCAGATGGCCGACCAAAGTCTGCGACAGCATGATCATGCGCTGCGTGACGTTGGCCGACGTCATCAGATCGCCGACCAGCAGGAAGAACGGGATGGCCATCAGCGCTTCGACGTCCATGCCGTTGAAGATCTGGGCGATCATCGAGGCGTGGCTGACCGGCGTGAACGAGGTGACGATCAGCACCGAGCCGATCAAGGCGAAGGCCACCGGTACGCCCATGTAGCCGAGAAACAGGAACAGGAATCCCATCAGGATGATGAGCAGGCCGTTGGTTGTCACAGCGACTGCCTCTTCTCGTCCTGGCCGCCATTCGGATCGGGAAAGCCATTCCTGATGCCGTTGACTATCTGCTCGATGGTGAAGAGGGCGACGAATAGGCCACTAATGGGGATCGCGGCATAGAGCGTGGCGATCGGCGTCATCGACGGCATGCGCAGACTTTTGAAGCCGTCGAGGTAGTTCAGATAGCCGTAGTAAACCATGGCAAGCGCGACGCCGAGCACACAGAGGCGGTTGAACAGCTCGAAGAATTGTCGTGCCGCGCCGGTCATCGATTCGGCGAGAACCGCGAGATAGAGGTGGTCGTTGCGGCGGGTCGCCGCGGCAACGCCGATGAAGATGCCATAGATGAAGAAGGTCATCGTCGTTTCCTGCACCCAGAGCCAGGGACGGCCGATGGCGCGGGTAATGACGTCGGCAAAGACCAGGAAACTGAAAGTGGCGATGCAGATGCCGCACAGGATCATCAGACCCTGCTCGAGCGGATCGAGCACGCGCCATTTGAGATGGCGCTGATCCTGGATGACGAGGCTGTCGAAGCGCGGCATGGCTCGGACTTTCGCGGCGGGGACACGGCGGAAGCCGGGAGACGGCTCCCGCCGGTCGCTTGATCGAGCCGGTTATTGGACGCCGCGGACCAAGCCGAGCACCTTGACCGCGTGGGGGCCGAGATCCTGCGCCAGCTTGTCCTGGATCGGCTTGCTGATCTGCGAGAAGCCGGATTTGTCGACGTTCTTGACGACCTTCACGCCCATCTTCTCGAGCTTGGCGAGCGCTTCGTGCTCGAGCTTGAAGGCGGCTGCCGGTTCGTTCTTCGACACTTCGTCGGCCGCGGCCTGCACCCACTTCTTCTGCTCGTCATTGAGGCTCGACCACACCTTGTCGCTGACGAACAGAGCGGCGTTGTTGGCTTCGTGCTCGGTGAGCGACAGAACCGGCGCCGGCTCGTAGTGCTTGTTGACGAGGTAATTGTTGATGCCGTTCTCGGCCATGTCGACGACGCCGGTCTGCAAGGCGGTGTAGACCTCGCCGAACGGCATGTGAACGACCTGGGCGCCATAGGCGGGGAAGGTGGTGTCTTCGGTCACCGTCGCCTGCACGCGCATCTTGATGCCCTTGAGGTCGGCGACCTTCTCGACCGGCTTCTTGCCGTACATGTGGCGCAGGCCCTGCGAGCCGAGGCCGAGCATGTGGGCGCCCTTGATCTTGGCGGCATAGAGTTCGCGCATCGCGGCGATTACCTTCGCATCGCCGAGCACCTTGATGGCGTGCGCCTCGTCGCGGAAGATGAAGTGGATCGAGAAGACGCCGGATTCCGGCTGCGCGGTTGAGGCGTTGGCGGTCGACAGCATCACGAAGTCGATGTCGCCGGTCTGCACCTTCTGCATGGTCTGCGCTTCGGTACCGAGCTGGGCGCCGGGATACTGATTGATCGACATCGTGCCCTTGCTCAGCTCCTGCAATTTCTTGTCGAACAGCGCGGCGCCGATGCCGTAGCCGCTCTGCTTGGGCTGGTCGTAGGCGAACGAGAATTCACGCTTCTGCGCCGAGGCCGGCGAAATGGCCACGGCCGCCGCGGCGGCCAGAACGGCGAGTGTCAACAATTTGCGGATGAGCATGCGGACTCCCTCCCTGAGAGTGTTTTGAGACGCCTTGGGCAAAGGCTTTTTCTTTTGAGTTTGCCGCTGCAGCCGATAGATTGTCAACAATATGGATTGACACGACATGCCGCAGCGCGAAAAGCAGCGCTTCGGCATGGGAATTGTCAACAATATGCGGGGGCCGGTTATTCGGCCGCCGGCTTGCGTTCCTGGGCGGCGTCCGCTTCGCGCAGGCGGCCGAGATATTTCTCCTTGTTCGGCCGCAGATGCTGCACGCACAGTTCGGCCAGCGCCCAGCTGTCGCGGCCCTTGAGTTGTTCGAGCATCAGCTCGTGCTGCCGCCGCGAGGCTTCCAGCGCCTTCGGATCGGAGAAGGTGACGGTGCGGATGACGTAGGTCAGATCCATGTACTGCTTGACCAGCGCGAGCAGGTGGCTGTTGTTGCACAGCGCGAAGATGGCGAGGTGGAAGCGGTCGTTGCAGGCATGGATGCCGCGCAGATCGCCGGCTTTGACGCAAGCCGCATAGTCGCGCTGGATCCCGGCAATGCGTGCGACGTCGTCCGGCTCGGCCGGCAGCGCAATGCGCAAAGCGGCCTGGCGCTGGATCATCTCGCGGACGTCGTAGATCTCCTCCACCTCGGGAATGGTGAAGGCGCGCACCGCCGCGCCGACATTGCGCGTGTGGACGAGGATGCCCTTCTTCTCCAGCCGGGCGAAAGCCAGCCGAATGAAGTGACGCGAATGGCCGAAGCGTTCGAGCAGCGCCTCCTCGCGCAGGCGCTCACCCGGCTTGAGATGGCCGAAGATGATGTCGCTTTCCAGCGCCTCGGCGATGTCTTCGTCGGGCGTCCGTTTCGCTTGCTGGCTTGCCGCTTCGCCCATCGTCGACCTTGTGGCCCGGCGCACCGGCGGCCGGCCATGCCAAAATCATAGAGGCAGAATTTCAAATGCTGCAACAGGGGTGCGGCTTCACCGGCGCGTCGAGTTCGGCGAACGACCTGAAATCGCTGGCAAACCCGACCTCGACCAGACGATCAGCCGATCGTCCGCGCCAGCAGAGTGAGCCAGTTGCCAGAGCCGATCTTGGTCATCAGCGCCTCGGAATAGCCTTTGGCGCGCAACGCATCGAACAGCACCGGCAGGCCGGCGGCCGAGCCGATCGTCTGCGGCACCATGGCGCCGTCGAAATCGGAACCGAGGCCAACATGATCCTCGCCGAGCTTCTCCAGCAGGTAATCGAGATGCTGCACCATCAGCGCGATATCGGTATCCCCGCGCATATGACCGTCGGGGCGCAGGAAACCGGTGGCGAAGTTCAGCCCCACCATGCCGCCGGTATCGCGGATCGCCGCGAGCTGTTTGTCGGTGAGGTTGCGCGGTGACGGGCACAGCGCATGGACGTTGGAGTGGGTGGCGACCAACGGCGCCTTCGACAGCCGCGCCACATCCCAGAAGCCTTTTTCATTGATGTGCGACAGGTCGATCAGGATCTTCATGTCGTCGCAGGTCCGCACGAGATTTTCACCCGCCGCGGTCAGGCCGTCGCCGGTATCGGGGCTCGACGGAAACTGGAACGGCACACCGTGGCCGAAGATATTGGGCCGGCTCCACACCGGGCCGAGTGAACGCAGGCCGGCGGCGTAGAGCACGTCGAGGAAGTCGAGTTTCTCGTCGATCGCTTCGGCGCCTTCGATGTGCGGCACCGCGGCCAGCGCGCCGCGCGCCATCGCCGCCTTGATCTCCGCGACGTTGCGGCATATCGCGACCGCGCCTTGCGAGGCGCGTTCGACCTTCACCAGCATGGCCAGTTCGCCGACGACCGAGGCCCGCGCCTCGTCCATCGGCAAGGGCGGCGGCAGCGGCCGGGAAAATGCGCCGCTCGAGAGCTCGGTCGTATTGGCCGCGCGCGGCGAGGGCGAGTAGAGGGCAAACAGCCCGCCGGCGAAGGATCCAGCGCGGGCCTTCTTCAGGTCGATATGGCCTGATTGTTCGCCGTCCAGAAAATCGG
>JAFECJ010000071.1 GCA_018242205.1 Pseudomonadota bacterium | reverse complement strand
ACGCCGGTGCCGACCGGCACGGCGGGAAACGACAGATCGAGGTCGATCGCCGGCGGCACGACCGCGGCGCTGAGCGGGATGTCGGGACGGCGGCCGGCGCGGAACGCGGCGGCGGATTCGCGCAGCGGCTCCTGCGCGCCCAGCACGGTCAGGACCGATAGACGCATGGAATCCTCCCCCGTCTGACGTCGATTGTGCTAAAAAAATTATACAACTTTTACGTTTGACGTAAAGTGATCAATCGCTCCACTGCCGGCCCGATCCGGGGGCGGCCCTTGCCTCGCCGCGCCGCCCGCGCTTTTCTCCTGCCTCGTTCGCCAAAAGCTCTTCGAGGATCCCCCGACATGCCCGAGACAGAAGCCCCGCGCGGCCAGCTCACCGTGCGCATCAGCGCCATGCCGGCGGATACCAATGCCAATGGCGACATCTTCGGCGGCTGGGTGCTGTCGCGCATGGACCAGGCCGGCGGCATCGCCGCGATCGAGCGCGCCCATGGCCGCGTCGTCACCATCGCGCTCGACGCCATGAAGTTCATCCGCCCGGTGAAGGTCGGCGACACACTCGAAGTCTACACCCACGTCGAGTCGATCGGCCGCACCTCGATGAAGATCCATGTCGAGGCCTGGGCGCGGCGCTTTTCGACGCGCCACCACGAGAAGGTGACCGACGCCAATTTCACCTTCGTCGCCATCGACGACAACGGCCGGCCGCGGCCGATCCCGGCGGCGTAAAGGCGTCCCTTTCAGGCCGGCGGTTCGCAACCTGTCGACGGCGGCGCCGGATCGATGGTGATGACGAGGCTCGCGATGCGGCCGTCGGCCACCGTCAAGGCGATGGTGCCGGCCGGCCGGCCGGCCGCGTCCTGAAAGGCATAGCCGGCGCGGGTCTCGCCGCGTTCGTCGCGCGCCGGTTCGACGTCGATGCCGGCGCTCGGCGGCGTCGTGGCGAAAGCTTCGGCGATCGCGGCGCGGCCGGCGAAGGTGCGGTTGAGCGCGCCGGTGAAAATCAGCCTCGCGTCGTCGGCGAACAGCGCGGTGAGCGGCGCGAAATCGCCGCTGGCGACGCCGGCATTGTGGCGGCTGACATATTCCGCGAGAAGCCGCGCCGCATCCATCGGCTCCCTCCACCGGCGCCGCGCGTCGCCGCTTCACCGCTAGCGATCCGGCACGCTCAGCTCGGACACCGTCACCGCCTTGCAGGCGGCCAAGGTCGCGAACGGCTCCGCGCTCGGATCGTTGACGCGCTCGAGTTCGTAGAAATGCGTCGGCGCTTCCGACACGAAGGCGGCGCCGATCGGCGGCCACTCTTCCACCCTTTCGGCGGTCATGACAAGCGGGTCGCGGTTGGCCAGCGGCTTTCCGTTCAGCGACAGGATGAGATACTGCGAGAATGAGGCGCGGCCGGGCTGCAGCGCGTGCGTGTCGCCGCTCGCCGCGCCGGTCAGGGTGCCGGTGCTTTCCTTGTGCGGATTCTGTTCGATGACGACCGACGGGTTTTCGAAGAAGAAATGCGTCAGGTAGCGCCGCAACGTCACCTGCGGCGCGCCGCCCTTGAGCGACTTGACCTCCGGCAGCGTCATCACGCCGCTGACGCCCTGAATGGCCTCGCAGCGGATGTTCATGTCGCTGTTGGCGATGATGAAGTTGCCGTAGGCCAGCACGGTGGCGTAATGGCGGCTGCCCGGGATGCGCGACGTATCGCGCCGCCGCAGCCGCGCCTCGGTCTCGAGCCGGGCGGCGCCGCTCTCGGCCTCGCGCATGGTCGTCGCCGCCGGCTGCGCGCCCATGAAGCCCTGCATGAACGACCGTAGCTGCGCGCCGACTTGTTCATAAGTATCCATCGTGCTCTCCCCCGGTTCGCGTGGTTGGACCGGGAGCGGGCTTTAGCACCGGCGGCTCTCGGACGATGGCGGCGCGGCTTGCGTGCCGCTCTCGGCGCAATCACGCCGCGCTCGCGCAACCCGAACGCAAAACGGCGGGCTGGATCGCCCGCCGCTGCCCGTCATGGCTGCCTGTGATGCCGTTTGTCGCTCAGCGCGCGCTACTTCACCTTGGCGCCCGCATTCGCGCCGACGCCGACATTGGCGCCGCTGTGGCCGGCCTTGATGCCGGCATTGCCGTTGGCGTCGACGCCGGTCGTGGTGTGGCCCGGCGAATAGCCGGACGCGCCGGTGGTGCCGCTCACCGAGCCCTTCTCCTGCATCTGGTGACCCGGCGCATAGCCGGAGGCGCCGGTCGTGCCCTTCACCGAGCCTTTGTGCTGCATGTTAAGGCCCGGCGTCTGCGCCTGCGCGGCGAACCCGGAACCGGCGAGCAGCGCGACCGCGGTGGCCGCGGCGAACAAGGTCTTGGTCATCACATCACTCCTGTCTTCCGCCCCGCGCGCTCAACACGCGCCGCGCCGTTGTGGTTCCTGTGTTCCGCAAGGAACATCGCCGCTGCGGCCGGGAACCCGGCTGGGGCAAGCTCGTTGTCGCAAGGGGAGGCTCCCGCACCATGTCCGACAATCCCGTTCCGACCGGCGACGATCTGACCGACGACGACGTCGCGCTGTTGTTCGACATCGGCGAATATGCGCATGACGAGGAAAAGCCGGAGCGCGCCGGCCGCGTCGCCTCGCTGATGGAGCGCGGCTACGTCACCTGCTCGCACGCCGACATGGCGGCGCTCGGCGCCCGCTTCATGCTGACCGGCAAGGGTCAGGACACGCTCTCGGCCCGCGGCGCGTCGCTGAACGAGGCGTAAAATCCTGCTTATTTAAAGCGCTAGGCTGTAGCTCAAAACGAGCGGCAGGAACTATCTTACCTCTAAACCGCAAGCTCGCCTTGTGCATCCGTGCTACCGAAGTCGATAGGACGGTTAAAGAAATTGTTCCTGCTCGTTTTTTCTTGCCGAAGAATTCGACGCATGGGCTCGGTGAGATACACAACGCGCTTTAGTTCGGCGTCACTGGCCGCCCCATATTTCGTAAGCACTCGGTCAATGACAAGATCAAGATCCTTCGGAATATTCGAGCGTGCAAAAAAATCGACGTTCTTCTCGGCTTGTAGCATGAGGCGGTTCCCAGATTGCCACGTCTTTAGGCCTCCGATGGCTTTCTTTAGCTTCTTAATATGCATCTCAAAAACATAGGGCCCGTCCTTCTGCCTGACAATGTAAGCAGCGGTCATTCGTCTCCCGTGCGAGCGGAAGAACTCATATTCTGCGAGATAAAACAGTTTATGCAGAGCAAAATAGGAAATGCCGCCGGAATTACTTGCCAATTTTTCTGCAATTGCCGCGATCGTACTTGAGGTTGGAGCCACCGTAGATGCGCGGCGATTGCGCGATCCAACTCGTCGGAACGATTCATATAGAAACTGGTAATCCGCTAACTGATTTGCGAAGCTCCGATGTATCATCGCTCGCTGCCCTGGATGATACATAGGGATGAGTATCCGACCGTGCCATTGCCAAGACTTTCGAACCCCGTTTGCCAGGTCAATCTCGTGGGGCTCAATCAATTTGAGCGCATTTAGGGCTTGTAGGCCGAGTGTAACGATAATCTTAGGGTCGACGATTTCAATTTGACGCCGTAAGAATGCCGAGCAATTGCGAAGTTCTATGCCTTTCGGCGTCGCATTGTTGCCGTTCTCGTCCTTCGGGTTGCAAAGTGCAGCATTGGTAATGAAGACGTCGTGCCGTGTTAGTCCAACCTGCTCAATGAGGGCCTCAAAGTTTTCGCCAGCCTTGTCGCCATGAAATGGGATTGCTGACTCGTCGGCTCCGAGCCTGCCCGGCGCTTCTCCGATGATTAATATTGGCGCATGGAGTGAACCACTGGCTGGCCCAATTACGCGAACGCTGGCATTCATTCGGGGACAAAGGCGACAGGATTTGGCCTCGCGCGTTAGCCTTAAAAATTCTTGATCTTTTTCGCTCTTAGTTCTCATTTCGCGATGAGTGCTCTCAATCGGTTCGGTTCGTCGCTATACGCGCGAACGGAATGGCATACAACGCGGCCGGGCGTCTTTCCGGACTCATTGGCGATAAAGCCTAGCAGCTGCCCCAATCCGATATAGTTTCCTAGGGCCTTCTTGAGAAAATCGTGATTCCGATACACAGCAGTCAAATCGATGACGTCGTCTCGGCTCCAAAGAATCTCTATGTATTGCAGGCAAGGGCTGCCAATTGGCTTAATGGTATCCAACGCGGGGCTTGAGGTGTGAGCGACTAGGGCTGCTTCCGGCTTCATGCGCCAGTCTGACAATGCGCGAATAATACTTTCAAGTTGATTCTTGTCATTTCCAAACCGAGTTAGCCGACCAAAGTAGGTTCCCCATGGAGCATTGAGCTTCTTCATTTTCTTGTTTGTCTCGAGTGAGCCATTCCATCTCGCGTAGAAATGCTCTCGGGTTTCGTTCTCTTTTTTTCCAGTGTATGGGAAGAGCACCTTAACAACGACTGATAGTCGGTCTGTGGAACCGACGCTTTTGGGGTCGAATTTCTTCAGCCACGCGCGGCTGAATGTCGTTGGATTGTCAATTTCGACGATAAGGTTTCGTACTCGATGCTCTTTTGCTTTCAGCAGCGATTTTGACGCTTTTTTCCAAGCGTCGACAACGTCTGTTCCTTTCACGACTTCCGACATTTTGTTCTCTATATTGGGCAGCCGACGTAACTGATACGAGGTTCGTCAAGATCGATCTCAACGGTGCCACCGCCATTCGCTACTAGCTCTCGATAAATTTGGCAGGCGTGCCATATTGCTTGCTGCCATTGTTTAAAGGTGCAGACCCGCACTTCGTACTTTCGGCCTAGACTCGTAATTGTCTTTAATAAACTGAAAGGTATGGAGCGTATCTCTCGAAAGAAATCATTGTCTTCGGCGAAACTAAATATAATTGCCGATATGGCTTCCTCGGTGACCGCTGCGCGGGCGCCATCTTCGTTCTCGTCTACGGTCGGATTGCTTTTGCGTTTAACTCTGAGCAAGCGGCGCATAACAGGCGACCAACCTAGGAACGTCATAAAAGAAAGGTGGAATATATCATGATAGCGATAATGGTCTTCTTCATTCGCGTTGTCGCTTAATGCGTCGCCAATGCTCTTGCCGTTGACAAACATTCCAGATCGTTTGCCTTTGGCGTCGAGTCTGAACTCAACGGTTAGCGACCGTGGTAGCCGTTCGTTTTCTGGAAATCCTTGATCGAAGTGCGTCGGTTTGCCGTCGTCAAAAAGAGAGCGGGACTTGTCCAGGTTCCGTTGTGCGATGTCGCTGAGGCTAAGTTTATGGATTGATGCCAAACTGGCAATGTACCAAAGAAGATCACCTAGTTCTTCTTTTAGTTGGTCTTGGAAATTGGAAAACGGATAATTATCGCGCATTCGTTTCTTGAATAGAGAGAACAGCGATCCGACCTCGCCAGAAAGGCCATAAAGTGAGATCGTAGATTTTTTTGCCTCGTCAGTTTTGTGGGCTTCAGTCTGATATGAATCGAAATCCATTTCGTTCCCCCAGCAATTCCTCTTATTTTATAATAAGTTGTGTCGAATGGCGATTTCAACCTCGATTCGTAGTAGCGGGGTGACTGTCCTCCTAGACTTATATACCTTCATTCTCGCCTTGCCCCGGCCTCGTGACGTCCCGCTTCCGCTCGCCGACCGTGGGGCAGGGTGTGGCGCCTGCGGGTGGGGCTCGTAACCCCGCACCCGCAAACCACGGCCCAGCGCCGTCCCGCCTGGCTGCAAATCCCGCGAAACGCTGATAGATCCGATGAAGAATCGTGATCTCTCGGCGCCGGCAAATCATGCTAGGGAGCGGCCTTCCCAGAGAAAGCCTTTCCCCGCGAGAATCCCTCACATGTCCGAAACTGTCCCGTCCGTCGCCGCCGGCCGCGAATTCCTCGCCATTCCGGGTCCGACCAACATTCCCGATGCCGTGCTGCAGGCGATGCACCGCCCGGCGGTGGACATCTATGCCGGGCCGATGGTCGATCTCACCGACACGATCCTGCGCGATCTCAAGCGTGTGTTCGCGACCGAGGGCCGCTGCTACATCTACGCCGCCAACGGCCATGGCGCCTGGGAAGCCGCGCTCACCAACGTGCTGTCGCGCGGCGACAAGGTGCTGGTTCTGGAAAGCGGGCGCTTCGCCATCGGCTGGGGCGAGGCCGCCAAGATGCTGGGCGCCGAGGTGGAGATTTTACCCGGCGATTTCCGCCGCGCCGTGCAGCCGGAGGCCGTCGAGGCGCGGCTGCGCAAGGACACCAAAAGCGAGATCAAGGCCATCCTGGTGGCGCAGATCGACACCGCCTCCGGCGTCATCAACGACATCAAGGCGATCGGCGAAGCCATCCGCGCCGCCGGCCACGAGGCGCTGTTCTGCGTCGATACGGTCGCTTCGCTCGGCTGCGTCCCGTTCGCGATGGACAAATGGGGCGTCGATGTCGCGATGTCCGGTTCGCAGAAGGGGCTGATGACGCCGCCGGGTCTCGGCTTCACCGCCGCCGGCCCCCGGGCCAGGGAGGCGCACAAAAAGGCGACCATGCGCTCGCCGTATTGGGACTGGACCTTCCGCGACGGGCCGGTGCACTACCACAAATATTGCGGCACGCCGCCGGAGCAGTTGCTGTTCGGCCTGCGCGCCGCCTTCGATCTGATGTTCGCCGAAGGCGAGGCGAATGTGTTCGCGCGGCATCGCGCGCTCGCCGAAGCGGTGCGCCGCGCGGTGGCGGTGTGGTCGGAAGGCCAGACCTTCGATTTCAACGTCACCGAGGCGTCCGAGCGTTGCGACACGGTGACGCCGGTCATCACCCGCGGCGGCGAAAGCGCGCAGGCCCTGGTCGATTACTGCAGCATCAAATGCGGCGTCATGCTCGGCCGCGCGCTCGGCAAGACCGAGGGCAGGGGCTTCCGCATTGCGCACATCGGCCATGTCAACGCGCCGATGGTGCTCGGCACCCTGAGCGCGGTGGAAATGGGGCTGAAGGCGCTCAAGCTGCCGCACGGTTCCGGCGGCGCCGCCGCGGCGATCGACTATCTGGCCAATGCCGTGCCGGCGTGAGACAAGGGCGCATGAAAAAACAACTGGCTCTTGTTCTAGTCGTTTCGTCGCTCTTTGCCGTTCCCGCGCAGGCGGCCAAATGCGGCGGCGACTTCAACGTCTTTCTGCGTGAGATGGGCAATGAGGCGCGGGCCGCCGGCGTGTCGTCGGCGGTGATCAGCCAGGCCTTCGCCGGGGTCACCATCGACCAGAACGTCTTGGCCTTCGACAAGCGCCAGCGTTACACCTTCCGCAAGAGCTTCGAGGACTACGCGCGCACCCGCGTCATCCCCGCCCGCATCAAGCGCGCCACGGCGCTGATGCAGCGTCACGCGCAGTTGTTGTCGCGCATCGAGCGGCAATACGGCGTGCCGAAAGAGATCCTGATGGCGGTGTGGACGCTGGAAACCGACAATGGCGGCGGCGACATGGGCAAATTGCCCGTCGTGCGCACGCTGGCGACCCTGGCGCATGACTGCCGCCGCACCGATCTGTTCCAGGGCGAGCTGATCGCGGCGCTGCAGATCCTCAATCGCGGCGACTTACCCCTCTCCGATTTGAAGGGCGCCTTCGCCGGCGAGATCGGGCAGACCCAGTTCCTGCCGTCGAGCTACATCAAGTACGGCGTCGATTACGACGGCAACGGCCATGTCGACCTGCGCCACTCGGTGCCGGACGTGCTGGCTTCGACCGCCAATCTGCTCAAGACCAATGGCTGGCGGGCCGGCGCCCCCTTCGCCGAGGGCTCGGAGAATTTCCAGGTGATGCGCGAGTGGAACCGCTCGGAGATCTACCGCAAGACCATCGTCTTGTTCGCTGAGAAACTGGGGGCCAATCCGAACTAGCGCATGATCCCGAAAAGTGGGAACCGGTTTTCGGACAGGATCATGCGCAAAAAATCTAGCGAGCGGTGGCGCGCACCAGGACCGCGACGGGTTTGCCGCCACCGGGCGCCGGCGGTTTTGGTTTGCGGCCCAAGGCCATGATGGCGGTGCCCATGGCGACGCTGCCGAAGGTGACGATCAGGCCGAACAGCAAGAGGCCGAAGGCGGCGGCCCCGCCCCGGTCGGCCAAAATCAGATCGCGCAAATGCGCCGGGTTCAGCCACATCAGGCCGCCGATCATGACGACCGCGGCGGTAACGCCGATCGCGAGATTGATCGCGAGCAGACGCAGCAGGGGCAGGCGCAGCAGCTTGTTCATGGGTTCAAATTACGCGCGCCGCGATCTTCGAGCAATCGCGGCGTCGCGCAATGTTTCATATCTGTCGCGCGCATTCGTTCTTGGATACCTGCGACTCAGGGTTCCACCAGTTCCACCCGGCGGTTGAGGGCGCGGCCTTCTTCGGTGGCGTTGGAGCCGACAGGGCTGAGAAAACCGAGGCCGGCGGTCTTCATCCGCCCCCGCGCGATTTTGTAATGCGCCGCCAGCGCCGCGGCGACAGCCTCGGCGCGCTGGCGCGACAGCGTCATGTTGTGCTCGTAGCTGCCCTGGTTGTCGGTGTGGCCGACGATGTAGACGTTGAGGGCGGGCTGGCCGTTCAGGAGCTTGGCCATCTCGGCCAATGTCGGCGCGCTCTCCGGCTTGATGGTCGCCTTGTCGGTGTCGAAATAGATGCCGTACAGCGCGATATGGCCCTTGTCGCCGAGGCCCTTGGCCATCGCCGCCGCATCGACCATCTTGTTGTCCATGGCGCCGACCACCGCGATCACGAGCTGCACGGTGATGTTGTCGTTGTTCTTGCTTGTGACGACCGTGCCGTAGATGTCGGTGTTTCCGTCGCGCCTGTGCCCCGCGAAATAGCGGAAGTCGAAGCCGTCGACCCACATCATCGGAACCGGCAGCACGTCGATCTTCTCGGTGAAGGGGATGCCGCCGCA